>NZ_AZEY01000061.1 GCF_001434255.1 Lentilactobacillus diolivorans DSM 14421 | reverse complement strand
ACCGGAACTAGCAAGTACCCTAAGAGTAGAAAGATACTGATGGTCGATTGGGATAAGAAAGAAAAAATAATTGAATGGCGTCATAATTGGGCAGTTAGTGTCAATCAGGTTTTAGAGCAAAAAAATATTCCGGATCGGATCAGTGAAAAATCTTTTGAAAATCAAGGAATAGATGAAGTTCCAACTCAACATGAGGGAATCAATAGTAAGCGGAGTAAAAGGAAAGAATTTAACCAACAAGTTAAGAAATATCGTAAGACCAAAGCGAATTATAAAAACAATCAAGAAAAAGTAATTAATCGAGGTCACTTGGATAGCCTAAGTAAACACTTCTCGTTTAACGAGAAAAAAGTGGTCAAAGAGTTAAGCCACGAACTGAAAACTTATATTAGTTTGGAAAGTTTAGATGATAAGCGGCGCATGCTATTTAATTGGGAAAACAGCACCTTAATTAAACATGCGGTTGGTGAAGATGTGACTAAACAATTATTGACAATTAACCAACAAGAAAGCTCACTCAAAAAAGCAGATGAACTCTTAAATAAAGTAGTCGATCGCACGACGAAAAAGCTTTATCCAGAGCTTGATTTTGAACAGACCACGCAAGCTGAAAGACGAGAATTAATTAAGGAAACCGATAGCGAACAAACAGTTTTCAAGGGTAGTGAATTAAACGAACGTTTAATGAACATTCGTGATGATTTATTGACCCGACAATTATTGACCTTTACCAAACGGCCATACGTTGGCTGGAAGTTATTAATGC
>NZ_AZEY01000060.1 GCF_001434255.1 Lentilactobacillus diolivorans DSM 14421 | reverse complement strand
AGAGACTAACCCCAGATACTTCGTCAGATTAGCCACTAAATACTCAAATTCTTCATTAGTGATATAAGCACAATCCGTTCGGGGATAACTCAACAACTTGGCTTCATATAAACTTTGAATAGCCGCTAAGGTTTGGCTGGCACTGGCATGATACCGTTTATTCATCGCACTTTGCAGACTGGATAGCGAAAACAACTGTGGACTAGCACTCTTTTTAGCCTGTTTTTGGACGTCCTTGATTAAACCGCTCTGTGAGCCTTTCTGAACGCGTTTAGCTTGCATGAATGTCATTAGACCTGCTTCGTCTTTAAACCGCTGATAGGGGTCTAATTTTGCGACAAATTTTTGCTGATTAGTTAAAATTTCCGCATTTAGTTCAAAATAAGGTTCTGGCTT
>NZ_AZEY01000059.1 GCF_001434255.1 Lentilactobacillus diolivorans DSM 14421 | reverse complement strand
GGCAAATTCTATAATTAATCCGAACAGAAATTAAAAAGCCCAAAGCAATCACTTACAATGGTAGTAGCTAATTCCAACCAATATAGGGAGTGATTACTTTGGGTACATCTACTTTATCACGTTTTCAACGTGGCGCACTAGCACAACTGGTCAATGAGGGGAATAAATCTTACCAAGTAATGGCTGACGCCTTAGGCGTCGCCAAAGCTACGATTAGCTATGAGTTGGACCGGGTTAAACCTTATGATCCAGAATTAGCTCAGCAAGATGCAGATCGCAAAAGGCGGAATTGCGGTCGTCGTTCGATGCTGACGGCAGCATTAGCGACTTTAATTACCAATCACTTACGATTTGGTCACCAGAAACCATTGCGGCCGCTTATAACTTGAGCACTGCGTCAATTTATAATTGGCTTAATCGTGGCTGGCTCCCCTTCAAATTGACTGATCTACCCAATCGGAATGTCCGCCAGCACCGAGTGAGCGAAAATCGTGGGAAATTTACAAGTGGGACTTCCATCGAACAACGGCCAACAACTGTTAATCAACGGTTAGCTTTTGGTCATTGGGAAGTAGATACGGTGCTTTCTAGTCGAAGTGAGTCACGATCATGTCTGGTTACATTCGTAGAACGTAAGACCCGACTTCTATGGGCCACCAAAGCCCCTAATAGAACGGCTAAGGCTCTAAACACCGCCTTTGGCAAGTTTATGGGGGCCTTCGGTCCCCAAGTAAAATCCATTACTGTTGATCATGGTAAAGAGTTTGCCAATTATCAGGCCTTAGAACAGGATTATCAGATCAAAGTTTATTTTTGCCATCCATATTCACCATGGGAGCGAGGTTCCAATGAATATTTTAATAGACGGTTACGCTGGTTCTTCCCGAAAAAGACCAATTTTAGCCAAGTAACGACTGATGAGATCCTAGCAGCACTTGAACTAATTAATCAACGACCATTAAAAATACATCATCAACAGACTGCCATTGAAAGATTCCGGGCTTGTTCGGATTAAACTTGTAATTTGCC
>NZ_AZEY01000058.1 GCF_001434255.1 Lentilactobacillus diolivorans DSM 14421 | reverse complement strand
ACACATTCGTTTGTCGAAAATTTTGTTCAGTTTTCAAAGGTCTACCATCGTCATCGAAGCGCTTGCTTCTCGCTTTTGACAACTATTTAATACTATCAGATTTTGAATTGAAAATCAAGAACTTTTTTCGCGTTTTTTTTATGAATGAAACTGACGAACAAAGCAATCTGATATTTGACAACGAAAAATAGTTTACCAATTTATACGAACTGGGTCAAGTACTTTTTGAAAGATCAATCAGAAAAGTTTCTTTGCCTCAATCAGCCATTTATTGCGAGCCCTTGAAATAGTTGAAAAACCAATTGATTGACGGTAATTTGTCCAATAGTGAATTCGTTGTGGACGATTATATTTTGACTGCTGAAAAACGTCAAAATTAACAATTAACGAACGAACTGACAAACTAATTTTTCCTGAAAACTGATCGATATCGATAATCAACGGCTCAACTGCGTCACCAATTTTAAAAAGTTCGTAAATATCTGATACGTATCCAGCCTGACACTCGGATATGTGAATCAATCCCTGCTGATGATCACCCAGATCAACAAAAACACCATAAGGCTGAACACCAGTAACTTTTCCTTTAACACGCATTCCAATCTTTAAGCGCATATTATCCCTCCCTTAAAGTGCTTGAACAAAATCCATCAAGTTCATTCGAAAAAAGTTGTTTTTTGGTAAAGCTCTTGCCCATGATTATAAAATACAGATTTAATTTGGTAAAATCAATTTAAAATATCTGGAAGGAATGATTTTGTGAGTGCTTTGATCGATTTTATCCTGCACATTGATGATCACCTCGTAAATATTGTAAATACATTTGGCAACTCGACCTACCTAATTTTATTTGCAATTATTTTTATTGAAACAGGGGCGGTTATCTTCCCATTCTTACCTGGTGACTCACTATTATTTGCCGCGGCTGCTCTTGCCGCAAATGCCAATTACGACTTAAATATCGGGTTGTTCATTATTGTCTTCTTAGTGGCATCAATTGCCGGAGACTCACTGAACTTCTTCTTTGGAGATAAATTTGGTGATCTTATCCCACGACATCGAATACTAGGTAAATTCATCAAAGAAAAGGATCTCGAAAAGGCACGACTTTTCTTTGATAAATATGGCGCTTGGGCAATATTTCTTGGCAGATTTATGCCAATTATTCGGACCCTGATTCCTTTTGTTTCAGCAACAAGTAATTTTCCATACGCGCGATTTGCAAAATATAACATCCCCGCCTGTGTTAGCTGGGTCGCTATCTGTTGTGGTGCAGGATACTTTTTTGGAAACATTCCAATTGTCAAAGAAAACTTTTCCATGGTTATCATCGGAATTGTCTTAATCTCGTTATTACCTGCCATCTTTGGATTCATTAAAGCAAAATTTATGCCATCTAAACAGGATAACAATTTATAATTTACAACGAGGGTGACAATTGATATAATTGTCTTTGTTGTGGTGAGTTGGCAGAGTGGTAATGCACCGGACTCGAAATCCGGCGAACCGGCTAATACCGGCGCGCAGGTTCAAATCCTGTACTCACCTTAACTTTGAGTCACCGAAACATTAATAGGAGCTAAAACAAATATTGAATTTGTTTTAGCTCCTATTTTTCAACCCAAGATACTTAACCCTTAATTTAGACGAAGTGCTAATAAAATCAGCTACAGTATCAATTTTTATTAGAAGATACAAACCAATTAGTCTACACTTGTTAATCAAAACGACAAGTTCTCAAAACTTTATCGGATAAACCCGCCTACTGTTAGTTTTATCTTCACTCCAGTATTAAACTTTAGCGAAAAACACCCGACTTCGATCAACATTTCATAGAAACAAGCATATCCAATAAAAAATCAGATCTCTTAAATCACCTCGTACCCCAAGCATTTTGAATCAAACTAAAAGGCGTCATGACAAGTCCACATTTGGGTAGTCATGACGCCTCATTTATTTTAAAAAAATCTAATAGCTAAGTAATGTAAAGAAATCATAATTCTTAACCTTGTCACGACCTTTAAGATCAGAAAGTTCAATCAAAAAAGCCGTTCCAACAACAATGCCACCTAATTTTTCAACTAATCGAATTGTCGCGTCTATTGTACCTCCCGTGGCAAGTAAATCATCGGTTATCAAAACCCTCTGACCAGGTTTAACCGCGTTTGTACGCAAATACAGAGACGATTTACCGTATTCCAAGCCATAGCTTGCCTCAATCGTCTCACCTGGCAGCTTATTTTTCTTGCGGGCAGGAGAAAAGCCAACTCCTAACTTATAAGCGACGGGACAGCCAACGATAAAGCCACGGGCTTCGGGGCCAACAATCATTTCAACATTCCGATTACGGGCAAATTCAACGATTTGATCGGTGGCTGCACGATATACATCACCATTCTCCAAAAGTGGCGAAATGTCTCGAAAAAGTATTCCGGGTTCGGGGAAATCTGGGTATGATGCAATATATTTTGAAAAATCGATCGACATATTCTTTCTTCCTTTCATCAGCTGTCCAAACAATTTTCGACAAAGCTGACTAACTCATGAGTATTAGAAACCAGTAATTGTTTCTCAGTTTTTAACTGCTCTTGTCTCAAATGATAGCTGGGTGCCGTCTTTAAATCACGACTTGCATAGTGTGGGTTAATGTTAATCACCCGATTTTTGATTGTGATAAAGTCTAATTCCAAAAAAACTTGAATCATAAAAACAATCATTCGCGATGCAATGTTTAATTGCTTAGATAGTTGTGCTAATTGCGATGCAATATTGATATTCGGATTCTCTTTTACGAACCTAAATAGTTTAGCATAAGAATTCCGATCTGGCATCCCCAAATTTGATACCAATTGTTTCTTATAAAGATAAAGAACCGTAGTCTTTGGCCGACATCTTTGCAAAACCTGTGTCAAGTCATCAATCACATCAGGACAATCAACGACAAATAAACGTTTATCCGGGATCTTTTGGTCAACCAACTGATCGTACATGACACCCTTGGCTTCAGCATCTAAATACGGCTTTAATTTAACCAATGTTTTTTCATGAAAAAAAACATATGTCCCCGATGTGGTAAACATCTGTTGATGTAGAATCTGGGTTCGGCGGTCAATAACCGGCGGAACGGTTTGTTTAAGATCATCAACCATCAATTGTAGCGTTGTCCGATTGTTCCAAGTATTCTCACCAATTTGCCCGACAACTTGAAGTTGATCTGAACCACTTTGAACTTGACCGGCAATTGACCCTCTTCCAAAAGCAATTGCAACTAATCGTTGATCACCTTGGCAGAGCGTGAATTTTAGATGATCAGAATTTTTCCCCATTGTTTTAATATCAAGAATTTGATTAAAGCCAAATTTAAATGTCGGCTTCGGATTATCCTGCCCAAAGGGAGCCAATATTTTCAACTTATCAACAAATGTCGGCGTCACCTTGGCAACTGGTAAATCCCCAGTAATCGGAAGTTTAGGCTTTGTCGTCAAATCAAGCTGCTGATCCTTTGCGGCCTGTTCTAACTGTGCTTTTAAAACCGCAAGTTTATCCGCATTGATTGTTAAGCCAACCGCAGAATGATGGCCGCCAAACCCAATTGTTTGATCACGAATTGGATCAATCGCCGCGAATAGATCGAAAGAATCAATACTGCGACCCGATCCTTTAATCTGATCAGTGCCGGCTAATGTCGTCAATACCAATGTTGGTCGCCCGTATTTATCAACCAACCGACTGGCAACGATCCCCAAAACGCCCTGATGCCAATCCTTACCAACCACTACGAGGGTAGCTCGATTGGTTAAGTCGTCCGAATTTTCAACCATGGTCACAGCTTGCTGATAAAACTGATCAACTAGCGATTTACGCAAATCATTTTGATCATTGGCAAATTTTGCCAGTTTAGCAGCTTGATCCTCATCAAAAGTCGATAATAGTTCAACACCAACAGTCGCATCCTTAATTCTACCAAGAGAGTTGAGCCGAGGCGCAATGGCAAAACCGATATCTTGTTCATCAAAATGAGCCAGATCAATCTTAGCTGCTTTGATCAAAGCTAGGAGACCTGGCCGTTGACTATTTTTAATGGCATCAATACCAAATTTAACAATGGCCCGATTTTCGTCTCGTAAAGAAACCACATCGGCAATCGTCCCAATTGAGGCGAGGTCAATGAGATCACTGGGCAATTCATCCAACAAAGCCTGGGCAACTTTAAATGCCACTCCTGCACCACACAAATCACCAAATGGGTACGCCCGACCCTGCTCATCCTTTACACGGGGATGAATAATTGCAAGCGCATCCGGTAGAGTCTCTGGTAGTGAGTGATGATCCGTGACGACGACATCACAATGATTTTCGTTAGCGGCAGAAATTGCGTCAAATCCCGCTACACCATTATCAACAGTAATAATCAGCGAAGAACCATTTTGAATGATTTGCTTAAAGGCATCGACATTAGGCCCATACCCTTCTTTAAACCGGTTTGGAATATAGTAATTGACGTTGGCGCCAAGATCATTTAAAACTTCATACATAATTGTGGTACTCGTAATGCCATCCGCATCATAATCACCATAAATCGTTATTTGTTCGCCGTTTTCAATGGCCTGCTGAATTCTCAAAATTCCCTTTTTCATATCGTGCATCAAATAAGGGTCATGAAAATCATCAGTCGAAGGTGTCATAAAGCTCTGAGCGGCTTGCGATGTTTCAATTCCCCGTTGAATCAACATTTCAGCAATTAATGGTTCAATATTTAGTTGTTTTGCAAGTTGAGTGACTTTTTGTGAGTCATCAACCTTATTAATGTGCCAATCATACTTTGCATCAATCATTAAAACACGCTACCTTACTTTTGAGATGATAATTTATCCGTCAACTTGGTAATTTCTGCTTCTAAGTCGCTAATTTGTTGATCTTTCGTTCCTAATTCCTGCTTACCATATGAATTCTTTAATCGGGTTTCTAACGATTTAAGATGAGTTGTCAACTGATCAATCTGATCCCGTAATTCGTCCTGTTTTTGTTGGCTTTGGTTCTCTAACGCACGATAGCGACGATTCTTTTTCACACTTTGAGTCGATGAAAACAGAAAAATAATCAAGGCACCGATTAACAGGCAAATTAAAATTAACAAGACTAACGGCATGCGGACAGACGTAAAACCAAAACTGACCGAGACCCGCTCCAGATTCATAAGCGCAAAAACAGCAATTAAAATAATTAGAACAATGCTGATAATCGTGGCAACTTGTTTTTTCACAGCAATTCCCCCTTAAACTTGAAAACCTTCCAAATAAAGGAATAGTCACTGATTATAAGCCAAATATTCAAGATGACTAACCCATGACAAATGACAATGGCTTAGTTGAAATAAAACTTAATACGAGGTCGGAAGATAGAATAACCACTACCAACCCTATCCCCATTTATCATAAACCACTATCGGCATATTATTTGTTAAACGGTACGTCAACTACATCAAAGTCTTTAACAACCTTGGTATTTGGAAATATTGTTTGGGCCTGTTTCTCTAAATCGTATGCCATCCTTCCAGTGTAACGAGCTGAAATATGATTTAGCAGCAACATCTTAACACCAGCCCGTTTGGCGATTGCAGCCGCCTGCATATTGGTTGAATGAAAATAGCTTTTAGCCAGTTTATTTTCACCCTTTCCAAAGGTACTTTCGTGGACCAAGACATCGGCGTGTTCAGCAAGTCTAGCCGCATTTTCGGTTTTCCGTGTGTCACCAATAATTGTTACAATTCGGCCGGGCTGTGCCGGGCCAATCATTTGCTTACCATCAATCGTGCGACCATCAGCCAATTTAACAACTTCGCCGCGTTTTAAACGACCATAAATTGGGCCGGAAGGAATCTGCAACTTGGCCAACCTGTCAACCATCAGCTCACCGGGATGATCATGTTCGACAACCCGATAACCAAAACTGGTAATCCGATGGTCAAGTGGCGCTGCGTAGACTGAAAATTTGGGATCTTCAAAAATCAGACCATCCGTGCTATTTGGGAGTTCATGAAAAATAATTCGATATGCCAGTCGACTTTCAGAGACCTTTAAACTCACATTGACATATTCCTTAATTCCTTTTGGACCGTAAATGTCCAAAGGCCCATTGCCCCCCTGAAACGAACGGCTGCTCAATAAGCCTGGAAGGCCGAAAATATGGTCGCCATGGAGATGACTAATAAAAATCTTGTCTATCTTTCGCGGCCGAATCGTTGATCGTAAAATTTGATGCTGGGTACCTTCGCCGACATCGAACAACCATACTGAGTTTATTTCATCTAATAACCGTAATGCCAGGCTCGAAACATTGCGAAACTTTCCTGGAGAACCAGCTCCAGTTCCTAAAAATTCAATTTGCATGAATACCGTTTCCTTAATTTTTAAAATCGAATCAGTCAAGATGTTTCTAATGATAAACCAAACAGTGATCGTCCAAATTTATCAACATCTTGAAATAACCTTTTCAATTGTATCATATTTTTATAGAATTAATCATGAAGAGGAAGTGAGCAATTATTAATTTAAGTGAATTTTATCGTGCCAGCAGTACCCTAAATCCAAAACTAACCTTACTCATTTCAAAGGGGAAACACTTTGTCCCAATCACGCAACTAACCATCGCTGAGGATTCGTTATTGTTAGATACCAAGGATCAATTCAGTGGTGGGCCAGCTACCATTACCTTGGATCAATTTTTAACAAGAACCAGTCATTTGCCGCTTGCTACAAATTTGAGGACGTCAAACAACCACGCATTGCTTTTTGGGTTTAGAATTGTTAATAGATCAATTGTCTTTTATTAGGGGAAAAATTATGAAAAAAAATGGATTAATCTTAACACTTTGTGCCATCTTGATTGTGACATTAGCTGGCTGCGGCCATAGCAGTCAGAACAACCAATCAACCAATAAATCTGCTTTAAGTGCAAAAATGCAAAACGACAATTCCGAGTCGTCTTCTAGCCAGTCGCAACCAGCACAACCCAAAGTAAATCTGGGTAAATATCAGTATCAAGTCCCCAAAAAGGAACAAGCCAGCAAGAACTACGTCAAGAACGGCAATTTAACGAATCAGCATCAATTTAGTTATGATCGTTTTGGAACTAAGCAGCGGCTAACCCAATCAACTACCCAGCCCAAAACAATCATAGCCGGCAGCATGGCCTACCAAATCAACAAGGTTAGAATCTTAAAAAACACTGCCAAAACATTAGCGGCAAAACAAGCAGTCGAGCAAGCTTTAAACCTTCCGAATGTTCCTGATACTTATTATACATTTGTCGTCAATTACACCATCACTAATCATCACCACTTTGAGATTGGCCTCAACGGCGTTAATTTTGTGAAAACCGATCAAGGTCAAACACTAGCAACCACAAATCAGCTAACTGATTCGTCAGCTGGCAGTAAAATATCCGCTAATCAATCGCGTTCATTTGTGATGACCGGTTATCTTTACCATTTTGCTGTTGATCCAGCAAAAACATTAACGATTCATTTCGGTCAAACGTTTGATAAAACTGGTCAAAAAATTGACAATGCACCTGAAAGACCACTCGTAGTTAATTTGAACTAAAAGAATGTGACATCAAATTAAAATATGGTTCTTTTATGAGTCAACTAAATAGCCCGCACATCCTTAATTCAAGGAGTGTGCGGGCTATTTTAATGGCATCTTATCAAAATCGGTTTTAATTAGCTATCAGTTTCAACGTTACACTACTTCATCATTAAATGCTTGCTTATTTCTCTGGCAATTAAATGCGTATAGTATATGTTCCCCTTCGGATTAGGATGAACATTGTCGCCCCAGAACCAATCCGTTTGATTGAAACTATACCGATGCCAATCGATAACATAGAAATGTTTGTACGTTTTTGAAGCCTGATGAATCGTATTATTTACTTCGGTTTCCCAATTTCGGGTTGGAACGTGGGTAGTCACCCAGAAAATCCGGTGTCCTTTGCCAACTGTCTGGACAACTGATTTCACTTGAGCAGGCGTCATCGGCGCATTAGTTCCCAAATTGATTAACACATTTGGCGCTAATTCATTTTTACGCTTCAGCTCCTTTAAAACATCCCCAGCCTGCCAAATTTGACGGCCAACCTTAGCTGATACATATGCCTGTTTAAAGACGGTCTGCAGATCGTGACTGTTATCAGCCATAATTGAATCACCAATGGCCGTTAACGGTTGATGAGAAACAGTTAAATATTGCTGCTTCGTTAATTGATACTTCTTGGCAATCTTATATTGCTTAATCGTCAACTTTTTATTAAGGAGATGTTTCATCCGCTTCTTGCTGGCAGCAATTTTGCGAGCTTTTCTTTGCTTGGCTAACGCTTGCTTGTTATGCACATTGGCACTGCTTTGATTTTTAAGAATACTTTCCTGAAGCACATTTCGGCCAGCCTTGGTTGGCGCAATTGCACTTCCGTATAAGCAGACCCCAACTAAAATAACTGCTGGCGCCAACCAGAGCCGCTTCAAACCATATTTAGAATTCGGTTGGACAAACTCGTAAATGGTTTCTCCAAGTTTGCGATAATTGTAATGCCGTAATGGCCGTTCGATGAATCGATACGATAATTCGCTAATTCCCATAATCAAAAGAATCTCAATTACCGCATGAGTGATGGGGTGAGAAGCAATATCCGGAACTCGCATTTCATAAAAAATCATTACCGGAAATTGATATAAATAAATCCCGTAACTTCTGGTTCCAATCCAAGAAAAAACCGGATTGGTCAACCAGCGATTAACGTCAGCGCCAGGATGCGCACAAGTCGCAATCAGTGCCATTGATGCAATCGCCATAATGAACATTCCGCCACGATACGTAAATGTATTTTGACCAGCCAGCTCAAAGTACAAATAAACCATTAGCAAAAATGATCCAATTCCTAAACCATCCAAAATTAATCTGGAGCGCCGATTAATATGCTTTCGTAGATGGGCAGATGGCCACACAATCGCCAAAACCGCACCAAAAATAATCGAAAACATCCGGGTATCAGTTCCGTAATAAACTCGGTTTAATGTGCTTGGCCCGGTATAAATGAATCCCATTAACAATGCCGAAATCACCGCAAATGCCAACAGAATATAGGCAATCGTTTTCTTTTTACGAATAATCAAGACCAGTGCAATTAAGATTAACGGCCAAATGAGATAATATTGCCCTTCAATTGACAAAGACCACAAATGCGTAAAAGGTGATTCACCATTAAAACGATCAAAATAGCTTTGTCCGTGACCAACTTCCCACCAATTATATAAATACACAAGATTTGAAGAAATAATCGAACGTAAATTAGTCAGTAATGATCGTTGAAATAACGTTATGTAGGTGCCGGTTCCTACCAGCATAAACACCAGCGCGGGATATAACCGTTTCAGTCTTCTTGCATAAAAGCCCAAGAAATCAATTCTGCCATTCTGTTCCCACTCTTGCAACAGTAAATCGGTAATGAGATACCCAGACACAACGAAGAAAGTCGGCACTCCCAAGTAACCACCTTGAAGTTTGTAAGGCAACAGATGATAAATAATAACCCCAATAACGGCAAGTGCCCGGACACCATCAAATCCAGTAATGTAACGACTATGTTTAAGTCGCTTTCCCTTTGTTTTTGTTTGAACTTGTTGCATTGAAATCTTCCCTGTCTTATTTTTCGTTGTCTTATTCTACATAGGTAAATGAGAAATCTAAAATTGTGACCGTATCCCCATCCTTGGCACCGGCTTTTCTTAGGGCGTCATCAATTCCCATGCCCCGCATTTGGCGAGCAAATCTTAACATACTTTGATCATGAGCTGTATCGGTCATCTTAAACAACCGCTCAATCTTATCACCGGAAATAACCCACGAAGCAATCTCTTTATCATAGCCAATTTGGAAATTAGTTGGTGCTTGAGATTGATAATCATATTGCTTTTCGGTTTCGACCGGTTGCTGAAGATCCGAAATGTCAGTTTTCTCCAAAAGATCAGCTGTCATTCGGACTAAATCAGTTAGCCCAGTATGAGTGACCGATGAAATTGGCAGCACTGTCGGTAAATCGTCAGTATCATAGTCAGCCTCCAATTGTGTTTTAAAGGTCTTCAAATGATCGGCTGCATCGGGAAGATCCATTTTAGTTGCCACAACGATCTGTGGTCGTTTTAAAATATTTGGATCATAATCCGATAATTCTTTATTAATCGCCACAAAATCATCGTATGGATCTCGACCCTCGGTTCCAGACATATCCACCAGATGAAGAATCACTCTTGTACGTTCAACATGACGAAGAAATTGGAATCCTAGGCCAACTCCTTTAGACGCCCCTTCAACCAAACCAGGTAAATCGGCTACTGCAAAATCACGGCCGTCATCCAAACGAACCATCCCTAGATTAGGCACCAAGGTTGTAAAATGATAACCGGCAATCTTGGGCTTGGCACTTGTAATAACAGACAGTAACGTTGATTTTCCAGCGGATGGAAATCCGACTAGACCAACGTCGGCCAATACTTTTAACTCCAATTGAAGCATGACTTCCTCACCAGGTTCACCATTTTCAGCAATTTCCGGTGCTGGGTTGGTTGGACTGGCAAAATGAACATTACCACGGCCACCGCGACCAGCTTTAGCGACAATTAATTCCTGATCGGGCTTAACTAAATCACCAATCACTTCGCCGGTGTCCGAATTAGTAACCGTTGTCCCCTCTGGAACTGGGATGACAAGATCGTCAGCACTTCGACCAGTCATTTTCTTATTCGCACCATTGCCGCCATTCTTTGCTTTAAACTTACGGTGATAACGAAAATCCATTAATGTATTCATCCCTGAATCCACCTTAAAAATGACATTACCGCCACGGCCACCGTCACCACCGGCAGGTCCACCGTTTGGAACATATTTTTCACGCCGGAATGCAACCATTCCGTTGCCACCATTTCCGGCTTTTACATCGATTTTTACTTGATCAACAAACATCTTATCACCATTTCAATTTAATCCTAAAGTCGTTACATAACATAATACCTTTGAAGTATACCGAGTTTACTCGGCAAGGTCAAAGGTATCCGAAAAAAAGAATCTTTTATTAACATTTACGATCATCCGGCTATTCAGTCAACTTTTTATCTTGATAGTTAACCACTTTGCGTTCCTTGTCAATTTTACTCAACGAAAACTTAACTGTCTGGGCGACCGTCTGTGAAATACCCAGTGCCCGAATTTCATCAACTGAAGCAGCAGAAATCTTTCTTAAGGACCCAAACTTTCTTAACAGCTTGTTTCGCGTTTTAGGGCCGACTCCGCTAATGGCATCAAGTCGTGAACTCAACGAATTCTTGGCATGAACTTTACGATGGAAGGTAATTGCAAACCGGTGCACTTCATCTTGGATCCTTTGAAGCAGGTAAAATCCCTGACTCTTTGGATCAAGTTGCAGTGGTGTGTCGTTATCACCAAATAACAAGTCTGCAGTTTGGTGATGTTCATTTTTCACCATGCCACCAACCGGAATATTCAACCCCAGTTCGTTAACCAATACATCTTTAACGGCATTCATTTGGATTGTCCCACCATCCATTAAAATTAAATCCGGCATTGGCGCATGTTCCTTTAATAATCTCGTATACCTTCGTCGAATAACTTCGCGTGTACTGGCAGCTTCGTCAGCATGATCAACGGTTTTTAATTTATATTTTCGGTATAAATTTTTATTGGGCTGCCCATCCACAAAAACAACCATGGCTGAAACTAAATCGGCCCCCTGAATGTGTGAATGGTCAAAAGCTTCAATTTTATGACCAGGGGCAATCCCCATCGCATCAGTTAATTCCTTCATAGCCCCCGTCGTTTTACTCTCATCCAACTCAAGCAGTCGGAACTTTTCTTCCAAGACCAGTTTGGCATTCTTACCAGCCATTTCAAGTAAGTCCCGCTTTTGACCACGTTGAGGTGTTCGAACGGGCACATCATCGACAACCCGGCTCACAACATCCGTTGGTAATGAATTTGGCACGAGAATTTCCTTTGGGAGCAATTGATTCTTTTGCTTATAAAACTGAGAAATGAAACTGACCATCTCTTCTTCAGGATCTGTAATGATTGGGAAAAGCCGTTTTTCCCGCTTCATTAATCGGGATTGACGAATAAAGAAGATTTGAATGGAAAGCCATCCTTTATCCATATAATAATTGAAAATATCGCGCGGCGTATTATCATGAGAAATAATTTTCTGCTTTTCGACGGTGATTTCAATATATTTAATGAGATCACGAATTTCAGCTGCCCGTTCATAAGCCATACTGGCAGAGGCATCTTCCATCCGCTTCATCAATAACTGTTTTGCGTGGCCAACATTGCCATTCAAGAACGACTTGATTCGTTTAATCTGTCGATCATAAACTTCCGTTGGAACTACTTTAAAGCAAGCTCCCAAACATTGTCCCATATGGTAATACAAACATGGTCGGTTTTGAAATCCGTTACAGCGTCGCAGAGGATACACTTTTTGTAAAAAGTTGACGGTTTCTTCAGCCGCATACACATTTGGGTAAGGACCAAAATAATAGCCGCCATCTTTTAACAGCGAATTGACGATTTTAATCTGTGGATCACGTTCATTTGTAATTTTGATGTAGGGATACCCATTGTTCCCCTGTTTTAATTTAATGTTAAAGTATGGCCGATGTTTTTGAATCAACGTAATTTCAAGTAAAAAGGCTTCTTTATCAGTTGACGTAATAATTGTCTCAAAATCGGCAATTTCAGAAACCAATCGAGCCGTTTTGCCCTCATGGCTACTCTTAAAATAAGAGCGAACTCGATTTTTCAGATTTTTTGCTTTTCCGACATAAATAATCATGCCATTAATATTTTTCATTAAGTAACAGCCTGGCAAGTCAGGCAGCAAAGAAAGTTTGTGCTCTAAATATTCAGTTGCCACGATAGTCACCCCTTTGAAATATTCACCATAAGAGTATACCTCGAATATATGTTTGCTTCAATGAATCATACTTTCTACGAGTGTCATGGCTTAACAACTCATATCATAAAAAATTGAGACTTTAATTTTGCCGCCGTAATTATCTCAAAATTTGATTCTCAATCGGCAGAACGTGAATCAAAATCACGCAATTAAAGCACCCATTAGATAAAAATCGAGAGGCTGGGACAATAGTCGTTTTGCCCAGTCTCTGTTAGTGTAAACACGATTATTCCCAAGTAAAAACGCGGGACAAAAGGCAACTTCCGGCCGTGTAACCGAATTATCCGATTACACTTTGGAAGTTAAGCGCCTTTTGTCCCGCTCTGTCGATTCAATTCCAGCATTCAAAGTCAGCTCAGCCTAGACACTACCAATAATCTTGCCAATAAAGTCCTTGGCACGGTCGTTCTTAGGATGTTCAAACATGTCATCCGGCGAACTGCGCTCTAGAATATAGCCATCTGCCATAAACCAAACTTCATCTGCCACCGACTTGGCAAATCCCATTTCATGAGTAACCACAACCATTGTCATGCCCTCATTGGCCAGTTCCTGCATAACTTCAAGCACCTCGCCAACCATCTCAGGATCCAATGCGGAAGTTGGTTCGTCAAACAACATCACTTCAGGATTCATTGCGAGTGCTCTTGCAATCGCAACCCGCTGTTGTTGACCGCCGGACAGACTGCTTGGATATGCGTTGGCCTTTTCTTTTAAACCAACCCGATCCAGAAGTGCGATTGCTGTTTTTTCAGCCTCAGCTTCACTCATATGCTTAACCCGAATTGGTGCCAACATCAAGTTTTTAAGAACCGTCATGTTTGGAAAGAGATTAAAGCTTTGAAACACCATCCCCATCCGCTCACGCAAGTCTAATAACTGTTTACTGCTAACATGGGTTAAATCTGTCCCATCGAATTTAACTTCACCTGACGTTGGCTTTTCAAGGAGATTTAAGCAACGCAAGAAGGTACTTTTACCAGCCCCAGACGGCCCAATGACACAAATAACCTGCCCTGATTTAACCGTTCCATTGATATCTTTTAAAACATCGGTTTCACCAAATTTTTTACTTAGGTGATTAACTTCAATTACTTTTTTATCCTGCATGTTTCATCTTCCCTTCATAGTGATTCAATATTCTCGTCAAAGCAAATGTCATGATGAAGTAAAGAACCATTGCAACGAAAATCGGGATAACACCTCGGTACGTGTCCGCTCTAACAATGTTCAATTGGTAAATCAAATCAGTAACACCAATAATAGAAACAATTGAACTTTCCTTAATCAATGAGATGAATTCATTTCCAAGAGCTGGCCAGATATTCCTGAAAGCTTGCGGTAAAACAACATACTGCATCATATCACGCTTCGTTAATCCCAAACTTTCAGCAGCCTCAGTTTGACCAGTCGCGACTGAATTAATTCCGCCACGAATAATTTCTGCAACGTACGCACCACTGTTTAGAGATACGGCAATCATCCCTGAAATCAATGCCGGAATGTTAATAACAACCCCAATTCCAAAGTAGACAAACATCACTTGAACCATTAAAGGTGTTCCTCGAATGAATTCTGTATAACTGATTGCTAAACCACGAACCCATTTTTGTTTGCTGAACCGCATTAAAGCCAGGATGACACCCAGAACAACCCCAAAGAATGTTGATACTAATGAAATCAGGAGGGTGTACTCAACCCCTTTAGCAAAGTATGTCCAGTAGTGAAACATTGATGTATTAACGGTGTTGACTTTCATATACTTACCAGCAGCTGCTAAATATTTATCAGTGAGATGTTTCTTTTGGATTTGATCAACACTTTTATTAACTGCGTTAACCAAACTACCCGAACCCTTTTTAAAGGCCATTGCGGCCCCAACATCATTTTTATTCAAATTATAACCTGAACTAATCATTTTTAACGTTGGATCATTTTTAACATAGGCCTCAGCAGTTGGCTTTTCAATCCCTAAAGCATCAATCTTGTTGGTTTTTAAAGCCAAAACCAGATCGGTTGACTTGTCCATTCCTTTAACTGTTGAATTAGGAATCCGTTTTTTAGCCAAGCCATACTGCAGCGTCCCGGTCTGAGCACCAATCGTGGCCCCTTTTAAATTCTTGGCACTTTTGTATTTATTAACATCCTTTGAATTAATCAGGAAACTTTGACCACCTGAGTAATAAATCTTAGAAAAATCAACACTTTGGCGCCGTTCATTGGTTGGGTTAATTCCCCCAATCGCCATATCTGCTTTCCCAGTCTGAATGGCTACCAACAGTGAATCAAAATTCATGCTCTTCATTACCAATTTGACGTGCAAATCTTTGGCAACTTTCTTGGCAACATCGATATCCATCCCAACCATTTTACTTTTACCATTTTCATTCACCATAAATTCATATGGTGGATAATCAGGACTAGTCACAACGATCAATTCCCCCCGCTGTTTAACTCGCTGTAATGATGTATCTGCGGCGGCAGCATTGCTCGTATGCCAAGCAGCAACAGTTAACAGCGCCATGATCACAATAATTGCTTGAATAATTGCTTTAAAACTCTTCTTCATTAACTTTACCTCTCCCGATTTATAATACACACTAGGTTACACCTTAATCGTAATTTATGCAATATATTTCTATAATTAGTTGTTTTTATACATTCGTTTCACAAAATGTTAAATAATAATCAAAGATAAGCCATCGAAAGTGACATTCAATGGGAATTTTGCTATGATTATGACGTAAATAGGGATAAGGAGATGATTCGATGTCACTTAAAGTTAATCGACAAGATAATTTGGATGCACTTTTTGGCAAATTTGCTGAAATGGATCCACGAGACCCCAAACGTGATAAATTTCTAAAGCATGATAAAAAAGATCAAAATAAAAAACGTAAAAACGAGGAACGACCCAAGAAAAGTAAAAGTAATTAAAAATAGTTCAGAGATATTTCTCTTCAAAAAGAGGGGCTGAGACAAAAGTGATTTTGTCCAGCCCCTCTTTTTGTAATCACGATTATTACCAAGCGAAAACGTGAGACAAAAGGCAACTTCCGGCCGTACAACCGAATTATCCAATTGTACTCTGGAAGTTACTCGCCTTTTGTCTCACTCTACTTTTGTGACCAATATTGATTGTCGAAACATCGATTAATTATTCTCCAAGTTCATTCTTAGCATTTTTGATTTGTAATCTAACCTGATCGAAACCGGTCCCGCCCAGTGAATGCCGACGTTCAACGGCAACTTCCGATTTGAGATCATGATAAACATCCTTTTCGATTTTCGGAGAAGCCGCTTGGAGCTCAGTTAACGACATATCCTGTAAGTTTTGGTGAGTTTGAATTCCTTTAAGAACCAGTTGACCAACAATACCGTGTGCCTGCCTGAATGGAACCCCTTTGGCTGCTAAGTAATCGGCGAGTTCGGTCGCATTGGAAAAATCATTTTCGGTTGCCTGTTTCATCCGTTCAACATTGGGTTTAGCGGTCTTAAGCATACCATTGAAAACCTTAAGAGATGGCAGCAAAGTCTTAACCGTGTCAAACACGCCTTCCTTATCCTCTTGAAGATCCTTATTGTAAGCTAACGGTAATGATTTCATGGTCGTCAATAATCCAATCAGGTGTCCATATACGCGACCACTCTTGCCACGAATCAACTCCGCCATGTCAGGGTTCTTCTTTTGCGGCATAATTGAGCTACCAGTAGTATAAGCGTCACTAAGGTCAAGATACTTAAATTCGTGACTTACCCAAAGACTGATTTCCTCACAAAAGCGAGAAAGATGAAGCATTAAAATCGAACTGTTACTTAAGAACTCCAATGCAAAATCCCGATCAGAAACAGCGTCCAGTGAATTTGCGTAAACTTGACCAAATCCCAATTCCTTGGCCGTATAGTTCCGATCAATTGGAAATGTTGTCCCCGCCAATGCAGCGGCACCAAGCGGCATAATATCGGTATGCTGCATGTTAAACGTAAAGCGTTCTTTATCCCGCTTTAACATTTGATAATAAGCCATCAAATAATGCCCATATGAAATAGGTTGTGCATGTTGTAAATGCGTGTACCCAGGCATAATGGTTTCAACATTTTCTTCGGCCATTTCAACGAGCGTTTCCTGTAGTGTCGAAATCTCATCAATCACTTTTGGCAGTCGCTTCTTTAAGTACAAATGAAAATCGGTGGCTACTTGATCGTTTCGAGATCGAGCCGTGTGCAATTTACCGGCAACCGGTCCAATCCGATCAGTTAAAATACTTTCAATATTCATATGAATATCTTCATTTTCAACTGTAAACGTTAACTTCCCAGCATGTAAGTCAGCCTGGATGCCTTCCAAGCCCTTCACAATTTTGGCAACGTCGTCGGCACTCAATATCTTTGTATGCTCAAGCATTTTAACATGCGCCAACGATCCTTCAATATCCTCATCAGCCATTAATTGATCAAATGAAATTGACGCACCAAATTCATCTACCCATTTTGAGGCTTGAGCTTGAAATCGACCACCCCATAGTTTCTTTGTACTCATCTATTTTTTAGCTCCCGTATGTGCTGAATAGTTTTCCTGAACGGTTACCTTAGCCTTTGATTGTGACTTGGTAACTGCTTTAACAAATTGTGATTGCTTGTTTTTAAGCTGAACCTGTGAATAAACCTGAGTTGGCAATCCCCAAAGTTTGATGAATCCTTTTGCAGCTTCCTGATCAAAGGAGTCGGAAGCCGTATAAGTTGCCAAATCTTTGTCATAGAGTGACGAGTTGGATTTTCGTCCCAAAATCATCACGTTACCTTTGAATACTTGCAATTTAATAATACCACTAACAACTTCTTGAGATTTATCAATAAAGGCCTGAAGTGAATCCATTAATGGTGAGAACCAAAGCGCATTATAAACAAGTTCACTAAGTTGCTTCTCAACAACCGGCTTAAAGTGAGCCAAATCACGTTCAAATGTCAAATCTTCAAGTTCTTTGTGAGCTTTTAGTAGGACAGTTGCCGCAGGTGCCTCATAAACTTCCCGACTCTTGATCCCTACAAGCCGATTCTCAATATGATCAATTCGCCCAACACCATGCTCGCCAGCCACTTCATTTAATTCCTGAATAATATCGGCAAACTTCATCTGCTTACCATTTAATTCAGTTGGAATACCCTTTTCAAACGTAATTTCAATTTCTTTAGGTTGATCGGGCGTTTTATCAATCGGATTAGTAATCGCAAAGGCATCTTCCGGGGCACTTTGCCAAGGATCTTCTAAAATGCCGGCTTCGTTAGCCCGGCCCCAAATATTAGCGTCAATTGAATATGGTGAATCTAAATCAATTGGAATTGGAATATTGTGTTCCTTTGCATATTCAATTTCTTGTTCCCGTGACCAATGCCAATCACGAACTGGGCTTAAAACTTGAAGTTGTGGGTCAAGTCCATGAATGGCAACTTCAAATCTTACCTGATCGTTTCCCTTCCCGGTACAACCGTGAGCTACAGCCATTGCGTGCTCTTGATGGGCAACATCCACGAGTGCTTTAGAAATTAATGGTCGTGAAAGCGCTGAAATCAGCG
Source organism: Lentilactobacillus diolivorans DSM 14421 (assembly GCF_001434255.1). Classification (GTDB taxonomy): domain Bacteria; phylum Bacillota; class Bacilli; order Lactobacillales; family Lactobacillaceae; genus Lentilactobacillus; species Lentilactobacillus diolivorans. The sequence continues at coordinate 54,955 of NZ_AZEY01000058.1, read as the reverse complement.
GATATGATCCTTCGTACATTGCGTTGGCTTTTAATGCAACTGCCGCATAATTGTCAGCGAAGTCATCCAGGGCATCAATGACATATGCTTTAACGGCACCAACATTCAAAGCCTTTTGCTTAATAAATTCAAGATCTTTTCCTTCACCAACATTAATACAGCAAGCAACGACGTCGTAGCCCTTATCATTTAACCATGCAATTGCAACAGATGTATCCAGACCACCGGAATAAGCTAAAATTACTTTATTATTTTCTGTCATATTTTTTTACCTCGTTTTTTTAATTTCAATACTTAAGAGATTAACACCAATATTCATAAATTACAACCTTTTTTGCTTTTTATTCATGATATTTCAAAAAAATATGTTTAATATACATTTATGGGCTGATATTAATAATTAATTGAATAATTTGTGTGTCTCATTTTCTGAATGAGGATAAAAAATGGAGCCGGACAAAATTACTTTTGTCTCGACCCCGTTAATATTAATCAAACCAATATTATTACTTTATATTATTACTTTAACGCTGACGGATACCGCTGCTTTAAACGTGCAATGTTATCCGTTGCAACTTCATCAAATGGAATATCTGCCCATTCAGCAATCTGTGATAGATACCAAAGGACATCGCCCATTTCTTTTACCAACTGATCATGATCTAATTTATCACTTTGGAAAGTATATTTACGAATTAGATCTGCCACTTCGCCAGCCTCACCGGTTAGGCCAAGCGCACAATTTGTTAATACCTGCTCTTTGCCCATTAACGTCCGATTTGCTGCCTTCTGGTAATCATCAAAATCCATTCCGCTACATTCTCCCTTCAATCCATTGCCAGACTTCATTCTTCCCCTGCTTAGTGAGGGATGAAAACAGAACTAACTGCTCATTGGCATCCAGACTTAAAGATTGTTTAATTAATGATTCTTGCTTATTCCATTTGCCACGAGAAATTTTGTCCATCTTTGTGGCCACCGTTAATGTTGGGATTTTATAATACTTCAACCACTCGTGCATCGAAACATCATCATCTGTGGGCGCATGACGACCATCAATTAACGCGATAACCCCCTGCAATTGCTGACGCTTAGTCAAATAGGTTTCAATCATTTGCCCCCATTTTTGTCTGCTGGCTTTGGAAGCCTTGGCATAACCGTAACCAGGAACATCAACAAAATACAATTTGTCCTCAATGTTATAAAAGTTCAACGTTTGAGTCTTTCCGGGCTGGCTTGACGTTCGCGCATACCCCCGCCGGTTAATCAAAACATTCGTTAAAGAAGATTTGCCAACATTAGACCGGCCGACAAATGCAATTTCTGGAAACTGAGTATTAGGATATTGTTTTTCAGCAACAGCACTAATCGTTAAATCAACATTATGAACATCCATCAGATCACCTCTTTGAATTATTTTTTACACACTTAACTGCTACCTAAATTGATCATTTTTAACTTATCATTGAAAAATGATTTCTCAACCCTTAATTAGAATAACAAGAAGATAAAGAGTTACAAAAGTTGTTTTAAATCATCTTATCTTCCGATAGTCTGGCTCTGCCTTGGAAACTAAACATCTTCCAACTTGTTTCCTAATTACCGTAATTATTATTACTTTATTTTTAATTAAACCCCTATTTTAGACAAAAAAAGAAGTCTGATGCAAACTAACTATAGCCTACATCAGACTTCAAAAAATTACGATGCCTTTTTTAAAATCAATTCCGGTTCTTTATGATCAGTCACCGTTTCCGGCGTAATAATCACTTTTGAAACATCATTGCGGCTTGGCAGATCAAACATAATATCTCGCATCACACCCTCAATAATTGAGCGTAGGCCACGAGCACCAGTGTCTCGAGCAATCGCCAATTGAGCCATCTTTTGCAATGCTTCTGGTTGGAATTCAAGCTTGGCGCCATCAAGTTCAATCAACTTTTGATACTGCTTAACAAGCGCATTCTTAGGCTCAGTTAAAATCCGAACCAAATCATGTTCATCCAACTTATCCAAAGCAGTTAAGATTGGAAGTCGACCGATGAATTCTGGAATTAACCCAAACTTCAGCAGATCTTCAGGGATAACATCCTGCATGATATTATTATCATTTAAATCAGGTGCTTCATCAGAATTAGTCCCGAACCCAATCGTCTTGTCACCTAAGCGACTCTTAACAATACCCTCAATACCATCAAACGCACCACCAACAATAAAGAGAATGTTGGTTGTGTCAATTTGAATGAATTCTTGTTGGGGATGCTTTCGTCCACCCTGAGGTGGCACATTAGCAATCGTGCCTTCAAGAATCTTTAGCAGTGCTTGTTGAACACCCTCACCAGAAACATCTCGAGTAATTGAAACGTTTTCGGACTTTTTGGCAATTTTATCAATTTCATCAATATAGATAATTCCCTTTTCAGCCTTTTCAACGTCATAATCAGCGTTTTGCAAAAGCTTTAAAAGAATATTCTCAACATCTTCACCAACATAACCAGCTTCAGTTAAGGTTGTTGCATCTGCAATCGCAAATGGCACATTAAGAATTCGAGCTAAAGTCTGGGCCAGGTATGTTTTCCCTGAACCAGTTGGACCAATGATACAAATGTTACTCTTTTGAAGCTCTAACTCATCATTAGGTTCGCTAATCATTTCATTAACTCGCTTATAATGGTTATAAACAGCAACAGAAAGTGTCCGTTTTGCATTATCTTGGCCAATAACAAAGGCATTCAACTTATCTAAAATTTGAGCTGGTGTTAAAACCTTCAACAAGTCTTGAGAAGTCTTTTCAGGTGCAAGTTCTTCATCAATAATTTCTTTGCATAGATCAATACATTCGTTACAAATGTATACGCCTGGGCCGGCTACGATCTTCTTCACTTGGTCTTGGGTTTTCCCACAAAACGAACAAGTAATGGGCCCGCTTGATTCGTTATCTTCAAACAATTTATTCACTCCTCCATAAGAGTTGGAAGTTAATGTATGCTTCAAACAGAGACAACGCTTGTCTCAAATTTTTTCTTACATAAAACTAACTTGTTTAACTATGTCAAAAGTATCTTCTAACATGGTTTAATCAACTATACGTACTTTATCATATAACATTAAAAATGCAATTAGAAGGCTTTCGCCCGAAAAAAAAGACCCGTCAAAATAACGGATCTTTCAAAGGAAAAGAACTATTTTTCTGAACTATCTTCTTTTTCTTTATCTGAATCGTTTTCTTTTGCTTTAGCATCTTGCTTTGAAGCATCAACAATTAAGTCAATTGCTTTCTTAATGGCAATATCATGTTTTAGCATATCATCAGTTAAAGCTTTACGAACAGCGTCTTCCTTCATGCCATATTGGCCAGCAAGATCCTTAACTTCAGCCTTAACATCGTCTTCACTTGGTTGAATCTTTTCTGCATCAACAATTGCTTCAAGAACCAAGTTCGTTTTAACTCGACGATCAGCCCCGTCAGAGAACTGTTTCTTCAAGTCTTCTGGTTTAGTACCAGTTAACTGGAAGTACATCTGTTGGTTGATTCCTTGTTGTTGCATGCCAGCAAGATATTGATCCATTTGACGTTGGATATCTTCATCCAGCATTGGTTGAGGAATGTCCTTAACTTCGGAATTGTCAACAGCTTGACTAATGGCAGCATCCTCAATTGCATCGCGGGCATCGCTCTTCTTCTTATCTTTAAGATCATCCTTGATCTTTTCTTTCAATTCATCAAGACTGTCAACATCTTCGTCAACATCCTTTGCAAAGTCATTATCTAACTTAGGTAATTCCTTTGTCTTAACTTCATGAATCTTAGTTTCAAAGACAGCATCCTTACCAGCTAATTCCTTAGCTTGGTAATCCTTAGGGAAGGTAACTTTAACTTCGACATCGTCACCAGCCTTGTGACCAATTAATTGATCCTCAAATCCTGGAATAAACGAGTTTGAACCTAATTCTAGGGAATGGTTCTCAGCCTTGCCGCCCTCAAATGGCTTACCGTCAACTTTTCCTTCAAAGTCGATAACAACTGTGTCACCCTTTTCAGCAGCTTTACCTTCTTTAAGTACAAGTTCAGCTTGGCTTTCACGCTTCTTTTCAAGTTCAGCGTCAACATCTTTTTGGTAAACACGAGTGTTTTGCTTTGGCACACTTAATCCCTTGTAATTGCCAAGTTTAACTTCCGGCTTAACTGTTACATTAGCTTTAATGACCCATGGCTTACCCTTTTCCATAGATTCAACGTCAATTTTTGGTTGATCAACTGGTTCAATATCAGCATCCTTAACTGCCTTTGAATATTCATCTGGTAACAGGATGTTCAAAGCATCTTCATAAAGCGCTTCTTCGCCGTACATTTTGTTAAAAATTGCACGGGGAACTTTTCCTTTACGGAATCCTGGTACTCGAATATTCTTTTTATTCTTTTTAAAAGCTTGATCTAATCCCTTACTAATTGAATCGGTATCAATTTCGAAAGTTAATTCACCATCGTTGGTACCTTTCTTTTCCCATTTTGCAGACATTCTTTTTCCTCCGAGACGAAAAGATTATTTTAATACAATTCATAATTGCATAACATTGTTATTTTAACGTATTATTCACAAAATGTAAAATATATTTCAACATTATATGCTGAATCAACAAAAAAAGCCATGGGGAATAAATCCTCACAGCTTGGCTTATTACTGGCGTAAAAAGACTAGTCCTTAACGTCACTAACAATACCGGCACCAACAGTATGGCCACCTTCACGGATGGTAAACTTAGTACCTTTTTCAATGGCAACTGGCTTAGTTAAATCAACGTTAAATGTAACGTTATCACCAGGCATAACCATTTCAACGCCCTTTTCTAGTTCAATAACACCCGTAACATCGGTAGTATGGAAGTAGAATTGTGGACGATAGTTTGAGAAGAATGGCGTATGACGGCCACCTTCTTCTTTAGTCAAGATATAAACTTGACCTTCAAACTTCTTATGGGTTTGAATTGAACCAGGTGCAGCAAGTACTTGGCCACGAACAACTTGGTCACGGTCGATACCTCGAAGAAGAACACCAACGTTATCGCCGGCTTGACCTTCATCAAGAGTCTTACGGAACATTTCCAAACCAGTAACCGTTGACTTCAATGCTTCATCATTCAAACCAACGATTTCAACTTCGTCGCCGACTTTGATAGTACCACGATCGATACGACCTGAAGCAACAGTACCACGACCAGTGATCGTAAATACATCTTCAACAGGCATTAAGAATGGTTTACTATCGTCACGTTCTGGAGTTGGAATATATTCATCAACGATATCCATTAAGTCAAGGATAACTTGTTCTTGTTCCTTGTCACCTTCAAGAGCTTTAAGAGCTGATCCACGGACAACAGGAATATCATCACCAGGATAATCGTACTCTGAAAGTAATTCTCTTACTTCCATTTCAACCAAGTCAATTAATTCGTCATCATCAACTAAATCAGTCTTGTTTAAGAATACAACAATATAATCAACACCAACTTGGTGAGCAAGTAAAATATGTTCACGAGTTTGTGGCATTGGACCATCAGTTGCGGCAACAACTAAAATCGCACCATCCATTTGAGCGGCACCGGTAATCATGTTCTTAATGTAATCAGCATGTCCTGGGGCATCAATATGTGCGTAATGACGCTTTTCAGTTTCGTATTCAACGTGCGCAGTGTTGATGGTAATACCACGTTCACGTTCCTCTGGAGCTGCATCAATATCAGCATAGTCTTCAGCCTTAGCAAGACCTTTTGAAGCTAATACCTTAGTGATCGCAGCAGTCAAAGTAGTTTTCCCATGATCAATATGGCCAATAGTACCAATGTTTACATGGGGTTTTGTTCTTTCATAATGTTCTTTTGCCATTAATGAAACCTCCTGTTGTTTTCAAGAATTACATCAATTCGCATCAATGCATTTCTAATTGTTATTATACTACATCTTCTGGAAAAGACAAAGCAGTCAATTTTCGAAGAATCCTTAAGTATTATATCGGTACTTAAATCGTTTGTAAACAGATTCTTCCTTTTTTCGCAAAATAATTTATTCAAATCATTTTCATTTTGCTTTCCTGCTCATGAATCTGATCAATCCATGCCAACATATCCCGTTCAGACGAACTGTTTGCTTGAAGCCGTTCGCCAAACAATTCCGTTACAACCGCCCTAACCCAATAATGCGGATCTAAAATTATCTTATCGAAGAACGGATAAATATAATTACTTTGAGTAATAATTTCTCGTTCCAAAAGTTGTAACTTAATTGGATCTGTTGCGGCATATTTACGATCAATAATATCAAGCATCGTTGTTAATGATGGGTAGCGATCGATCGTTCTTAATTGTGTCAGATCAATTTTATAAATTTGTTGATCCAACCAACTTAACTGAACTGTCCCGCCAATCCTCAGTTTCATTAACTGAACTAAAATTTGAGTTTTTGAGACTTGCCAAGTAAATGGATCTGCCAGCATCGCTTTTGATGCAATCAAATATTCCTTCAAAGGCAGGTACAAAGAATCATTAATTGTATGAACTTGATTATAAGCCGGGAGGACACCGATATGAGCCAATTTTCTAGTTTTGGCATTTAGGGTAATTGGGTTCTTCAATCGATATGCCTGTTCAACTTTATCAATTTGTTTGAGCCACAAGTTTTGATCTTTTAAAGCTGCCTTAGCTGCAATTTCCCTAGCAAAAATAAACGCATTGTTTTTTAATGAAATTGCCAACATCGCCTGATAATTACGTTGGTTTGATAATAGTTCTTCTTGAAATTCAATCATAATTTTTTGAGCTTCAGCATATCTGCCAACCCAGTACAATGCCTTGGCCCTTAAAAAATTAGCTGAAATTGAATCCGGATATTTTTCTAACAATTTTTCGGTTTTATTAATAACCTGCTTGAAGCGATGATCATCAAAGTCTTCTCGTGCACTCATCAATATAATTTGATCGTTTCTTTTGAAGTTCATCATGGCCCCCTTGATCCCACTCATTACTATTTTAACAGCTCACAAACCATATTAAGCAGTTGCCAATAATGCGAAAAGGCTAAGGCAAAAGATTAACTTTGCCCCAGCCTTTCAATATCGTCAGAAAGAAACCAGCATACCATTATTTTTAACTAACTTATAAGCAACAGTTGCGCTTTAACTGATTTCGATGACGCTATCCTTATTTATTTGCTGAATCTTTCTGATGTTTCTTAGCCGAACGTCGATGATGTTGGTTAACTTCCATAATAACCGGCAAAATGACTGGACGTCGCTTAGTTTGCTTATACAAATAGTCACTTAAGCTATCCCGAACATCCTGTTTAAGATTACTCCAATCAAACTCTTTATGTTCAAGATTATTAGTAACCGTTTTTTCAATAATTCCGGCAGCTTCTTGCATCAAATCTTTATTAGCTTTTACATAAACAAACCCACGAGATGTTAATTTAGGCTTTGAAACAATTCGTTTTTTCTTACGGTCAATTGTAACAACCGCAACAAAAATACCATCTTCTGAAAGCACTTTTCGATCACGAAGAACAATATTACCAATATCACCAATTCCGATTCCATCAATCATGGTATCCGCAAGTGACACACTCCCACTCAACCACATTTCATCTTTATTAATCGAAATAATGTCACCCTTATCCGGTAACGCAATTTCCTTGTCAGTGTATCCAATTTGTTTAGCTAATTGGGCATGAGACTCCATCAATCGATATTCACCCTGAACAGGAATGATAAATTTAGGCCGCAATAAATTTATTAAGAGTTGGAGATCTGCTTGACTAGCGTCACCAGACGAATTCATTTCGTCAGAAATCATCTTAACTTCACCGTCTGCACGATAAACCATATCGCGGGTCTTGGCAACTTGAGTCTCCATCGCCGTTGAAGGTGTCGTCGTAATAAAGACTAAGTCATTAGGCTCAATATTAATATCGCTCTGCTCTTTGTTGGCCATTCTTTGGATTGCTTTAATTGGCTCACCCATTTTACCAGTCTGAATAATAACGACTTTATCTGGCGCCATTTTATTAAGCTCATCAATCGAATCGATCAATAAATCGTCTTTTGGTAATTTAAGGGTGTTTAGCCGCATCGCCGTCTTAACAATCCGCTCAAGGTCGTGCCCCGTCAAATAAACCCGTCTACCACATCTGGCAGCGGCATTAAAAACCTGCTGCATCCTTAAAATATTAGATGCGACACTGGCAACAATGATCCGGCTATCATGATAGTTAAATGTATCATAAATATATTCACCAATCTTCTTTTCAGAAGCACTTGGATTCGGATTTTCAGCATTCCCTGAATCACTTAAAAGGGCTAAGACGCCCTCATCACCTAACTGAGTTAAGGCAGAATAATTAGTTTGATACATGGGTGCTGCTGTTTGATCAAACTTAAAATCACCCGTATAAACAATCGCACCATCAGCTGTATGAATGGCGACTCCCAATGATCCGGGAATCGAATGGGTTGTTTTAAAAAATGTTACTTTAATATCATCAAAATCAATTTCACTACGATCGCTAACCACGTGGAAGTCATCAAAACTCTTTGGTTTTTCAGAGTCAGCAACATTCAACTTGGCAAGTTCAATCGTCATTTCAGAACCAAATACCGGGACATCAAATTCACTTAAGAAGTACGATATCGCCCCAATTGAATCAGCGTGACCGTGGGTTAGGAAAACACCAACAATTCGATCCTTATTTTCTTTCAAATAACTGAAATCAGGAATTACAACATCAATTCCCAATAGTTCATTTTCAGGGTATTTTAGACCGCAATCTAAAATATAGATTCCTCCGTTGATGTCAACCGCGTACATGTCTTTACCATTCTCACGGACACCACCAATGGGCATTACCTTTATTTCGTTTTTCATGTTTCACCTCAAAAAATAATTTAGATCTTTTTAAACGTTCGGATTCAGCTGTTATTAGTTTACCATATTTTTAATGAATACCCGAACTTTTAAACAAATATTACTTTTCGGGTGGTCAAATGTATAAAAAAAGAACCGGATTTCTCCAGTTCTTAAAAATTTTAACGACGTAATCCTAATTCAGAGATAAGATCACGGTAACGTGCAACATCTTTATTACGTAAATATGCAATCAAGTTACGACGATGACCAATCTTCTTCATCAAGCCACGTTGTGAATGATAATCTTTACGATGAGTTCGCATATGCTCGTTAATTTCATTAATATCAGCTGTCAAAATTGCAATTTGAACTTCGGTTGATCCAGTGTCGCCTTCGTGACGACCAAACTTCTTAATAAGTTCATCTTTTTGTGCTTGTGTAACTGCCATAATTAAATAACCACCTTTTCTAAATTAATCCAACAACTGAGTTAGCGGCAAGTGGTATCCGACAAACTAAGTTGAAGGTCTATCAACACACAAAAAATAGTATAACGGATTTCAGCAACTAATACAAGTGATTCCTCGCAGATCCTTACCAGTTTTGCTTGCAATCAGGTCATCAGTTTTGTATAATGATGCTTGTTGAAATTTATTATTTTTACTTAGAAAATTACTCGGAGGTGAATCAAATGCCAGTCATTAAATCTGCTATCGAACGTGTTAAAACTAATGAAAAAGCTCAACGCCGTAACGCTGCCCAACTAAGTACTTATCGAACTGCTGTTAAGAAGTTCGAAAAGGCACAAGTTGCTGGTTCAGACGACGCAAAGGATTTATACATTAACGCAATCAGTGCAATTGATCGCGCAAAGTCAAAGGGATTAATCAAAGCTAATAAAGCTGCCCGTGACAAGTCACGATTAACTAAAAGATTAGCCAATTAAAGTTCTTCCAGTTGTTAGTTCTTCTAACAACTTTTTTTATACCCTTATATGACAATTTCCAACTAAAAATGATTGCTGACCTTTGCCGATAAATAATCGGTTAAAAGATCAGCAATCATTTTTTTGTGAGATTAAGTTTCTTCTAGAAAAACATATTTTCCCTATCCACTGGTATCACGTTTGAATAGTCCTGTAGGATTTCAATAGCAGTTACCCTTGCTTTTTCATGAACTTTAAGATAAAAAGTTCAAATAATAATTCTGGTGAACGACTAGTCGACTTCATTTCCCGTTCAGTATCTACAAGCCCAACAAAAGCTTCTCGTAATTGAACATAATTAAATTTACGAATCGTTTGCAATGCCAATTTAACACGGTATGGATGAACTTTTAAGGTTGATGCTAAACTTCCTTGAGAATAACCGTGTTTTTGAAGAATCATAACCTGTAGCAATAATCGAAACTGTTGAATCAAGACAGCATTAATTTGAATTGGTTGACTATTTTCTAAAATCAGCTGTTGATAGATATCCATAGATTCTTTAGGCTTTTTCTTCAAAACACTGTTGACCAAGTCAAACACATTTTGTTCCAGCGACCGACTGACCAGGCCGTTAACGGCAGCTACATCAATAACCTTAGTATCATTTTTATATAATAATAGCTTTGGCAGATCATTCATCATAGCAGTCAGTTTTCCACCGGTCAATTGCACCATTCGTTCTAGGGCATCCTCATCAATTTTAAATTCCTTTTCACTCACTCGTTGACGAATCAATTGTTTAATTTCATTTTCACGCAACCGGCCAATTTCAACAATCGTTGCCACCCTTTTCAAAGCCTTAGTAACTTTTTTTCGAGCATCGAGCTTCTCGTATGGCGCAAAGAATACCATGATTGTTGAATCCTCTGGATGATTTAAATAAGCCAGCAAGTCATCCATATGATGCTCAACCTTGGTTTTAACTCGCATTCCGGTCAAAAAATAAGGTCGGTTCACAATAACCAGCCTTTTTTCACCAAAAAACGGCACAGAAATAGCGTCTTCAAGTGCAGTTGAAATGGAAACGTCCTCCATATCATAGCTACCAATATTCATGGCTCTTTCACCATCTGGAATTAACTGAACAAAAGCGTTTCTAATTTGATCAGCTAAGTAGGCTTGATCGCCCAGAATTAAGTAAACTCGATCAGGATTACCCGATGTTAACTGCTTTGTTAGTTGTTCGAAATTCATTTCATTTTCCCTTCATTACCACCTTGAACTGACTCGAAGTGACCTTTATTACCACAGTATATATATCTTACCATACCCATTGTTTGAGTATTGGCAACACTAATATGTGCTTGCGCAAGGGTTACCAGTGTTTCTTGATTTGGATGATGATAGCGATTATTTCTCCCGGCAGAAATCAAAGCAATTTTGGGGTGAAGCTGAGAAATAAACCGTGGGTCAGATGCTGTCCGACTACCATGATGGCCAACTTTTAAAACATCCGTCGACAGACCAGGATGCCGATTAAGTGTGTCCAGTTCTCCCTGTCGATCAAGATCTCCAGTAAATAGCCACCTTAAACCGCCAAGTTGACAACTTAAAACCATCGAATCATGATTTTCACCTCTCCCAGAACTGTAAGGATGTAAGATCAAAAATGGTAATTCTCGGACCTTCATTTCATCATTGACCGGAATTACTTTGGTGCTGGCATCTCGATCAGAAATTCTGGCCATAAAACTGGTGTTTTTATCCATCCCCAATGGAATGATAATCCGCTTGATTTTCATTTCTGAAATGTATGCCGGCAAATCTCCACAATGGTCAGCGTCCTGATGACTCACACAGAGATTATCAATTCGTGAAATACCAATACTTTTGAGATAATTAATGGCGATTCGTGTGGCTTGATAATTTAACGTTCCTCTTTGCCAGTCTTCTTGACCAAACTGAACCCGCCCGCCCGTATCAATCAATGTAACTGAACGATTAAAGGGTTTGCGGATTAAAAAGCTGTCTCCTTGGCCAACATCAAACATTGTCACTTCACCCTTAATTGGAAAATGAATCCACCAAAACGCAGCCAGATAAACAGAAATCAGGGCCGTTATTGCTTTCACTCGACCAGTTTTGAGAATAAGTAAAAGTGTTAACAGGAGCATAATCAAAACTACCAACAAACACGGTTTTCCAAAAACAATCATCCCAGGAAGGGCTCCGATAAGATTCAGGGCATCGTTGAACAGCTTTAAAACAAACTCAACTGGTGCGGCAAAATCAGGATTGAGCAACCCCAATCCAAGACCAACAAATACCAACGGAAAAATAGCCTTTCCAAATAACGGTAGCACAATAAGATTGACAACGACACTTAAGAAGTGCCACTCATAGATATGAAAAAGTAAGATTGGCACCGTTAACAGATTCAACAGAACTGTCTGTTTCACGTATGATAAGTTAGTTGATACGATCAATCCAAATGATAGCGCATAGCTCAACTGAACCCCCATCAATAACATTGCCTCCGGATACAGAAACAAATTGATGATTAGCGTCAAACTCCATAAATCAAGTTGCGTCAAGTGACATTTAAACAATTTGTTGATGATACCAATGGCCGCCATCATGACTGCCCGCAACACGCCTGCCGACGCACCCGCGAACACAGAATAGCCCACGAGACAAATTAATTCAATGAATGCCTGCTTAAACTTCCCCAATCCAACTAAGTTCATTAATTGATTAATAATGATCAAGAAATAAGTTACATGCATCCCTGAAATACTAAATGCATGTAACAGGCCAAGTTGCTTAACCCCAGTCATTTCATTAAAGAAATCGTTTTGCCTGGTACCACTAATTAATCCCATTGCATACATTCGCAAAACATTAGGCAGCTTTTGGCAATACCTATTGAACAAACTTCGAACAACGTGAATTCGGTCAACCATCGATAACTGTGTTTTCGGAATGATTGAAACAATGTTGCTAGCTGTAAATACTTGGGCGATCTTTTGGTGATGATAATAATGACCGACGTCAAATTGATTAACATTGGTTGCCACGGAAAAAGAACCAAAATCACCAATCATTTTGACCAACACCGGCTTTGTTGAGGCCAATAACTGCTGCTTTTGATCGCTCGACTTAAATTGACCATAGTAAACAGCCTTGCGATGAGTTGCTGACGAAATTGCAACCAAATTAAACCGATCACCATTTATATTTAACACATCTGGATAAACTTTGACCACTTCAGTCCGGGATCCTTTAACGGTGGCGGTCGTTAATTGATTTTCAGTTATTCCAACAGCCATAAAGAAACCGATCATTGTCAAACCACAAACAATCAAAATCCGATGATAATCCAAGAGGAAGACCCTTAGGATCAAAATTGACAACAGTATACCAAATATGATGCGATTACTATAAATAATGCCACTTAGGAGCAATATCGTTAATGCTGGAAAAATCAGCCAATTTTTAATGATTAATCAGATAAATAGGAATCAAACGGAACCTGCTGCATGTCCGTCTGAGTTAATGTGATTTTATTGAGTTCAATATTCTTTAATTTGATGAGCTTTTGAGCATAATCATCGTTATGATAATTTCGCAAGTAATTAATTTTACGAATACCGGCTTGTAATAGCATCTTGGTACATTGCAGACATGGAAAATCAGTGACATAAATCTCTGCATTATCAGTGCTTTCACCAAATTTTGCGCACTGCAGAATTGCGTTCATTTCAGCATGAATTGTTCGGACGCAATGACCATCGACCAAATAACAGCCAACATCAATACAGTGATCATCACCAGCAACCGACCCATTGTAACCACCAGCGATAATTCGCTTATCCCTAACAATAACGGCCCCCACTGATAATCGCTCACATGTGCTTCTCGACGCTAATAAGACCGCTTGGAGCATAAAGTACTGATCCCATTTGATTCGCTTATCCATATATTTCACCTTCCATGATGTAAATCATATCTCAAAATCGTCAATTCAGCTACACACAAATTGATGACTTTAGGTTATCAAATGTTTTGTCACCAAACCCAGGGACATCCTTTAATTCTTCAATTCGTTTAAATTGTCCATGGGCTTGTCGATAGGCAATAATTTGATCTGCCTTTTTCTCACCAATACCATTTAACTCCTGCAGTTTTGTTTTGTCAGCTGTGTTTAAATTGATCTGCTGCTCGTTTCCAGAAGATGCAGTCGTAACGTCTTGGGAATCACCGGTTTGACTTTCCGACGTCGCTGAAGCTGCCGAAGCCTGTGGGCCGGGATTGGTTGAAGTAACAGGATTGCCTTTCACTTCTCCCCTAATTGGAACGTAAACTACCTGCTGATCAGATAACTTTTGGGCCAGGTTAATGTGCTTACGATCAGCCGAATGATTATAACCGCCAGCTAGATTAATCGCGTCAACGACCCGCATATTAGCATTGATTTGATAAACGCCAGGATTTTTAACGGCTCCTTTCACATCAACATACATTTGCTGATTGGCCGTACTACTACTTGGCTCAGGTGAGCGGGAGCCTTCCTCAGTTGAGGCAACCGAAGTCGAAGACGATTCGCTAGACGAGATTGAATTAGCAAAACCATTCTGATCATCTAGTGTCGCCGCTGACTGTCGATGAAAAGTCATCACTCCAATAATAATGATGAAAATAACAATTACTGATATTAAGCCAATAAGAACCTGATTAAGATGCTCATCAATATATTCCCGAATCCTATTCATACTGTTCCTCCCTTCTAAAGTATAGGTACGCAAAAAAAGGTTAAAACTCTTTGGATAGTTTTAACCCTTTTCGCTAATTTCGTGTTTTAAATTGATGATCCGATTACTGGCTTAAGTAAAACATCTTAACTACCACTTAGTTTGGACGACTAACAATTAACTTTGATTGCTTCAAATTAACCTTTACTTTGTCTGGAATTGCTGCAGTGAAGAAACAGTCTGAGAAAAGCTCTTAACAGGAATAACTTTCATTGAAGGTGCATATTTTTTGGCAGTGGCTTTGGCTAATTGGTAATTGGTCTGATGACCGGGTTCCAACTTCAAAATCGATTTTGTAGGTTTAATGTAAGGGGCAAGGAAAATTTTTGCGCCATTCTTTTTAGCGGCAATGATTTTCTTATCAATTCCCCCGATTTCACCAACGTTGCCTTGAGCATCAACCGTTCCAGTTCCAGCAACTTTTTGACCATGACGTAAATTGGAATTAGTCAGCTGACTGTAAATCTGAAGTGAGAACATCAGACCACCCGAAGGTCCACCCACCTGTCCGGGATTCACCTTAATTGGAACCCCGGTTGTCACTTTGACATCATCCGTTAGCGTTATACCAATACCCGCTCGATGCTTGGCAATCTTAATTAACGGTGCAGTTACTTGATGATCCTTGCCATTTCGTCGATACTCAACGGTGACCCGTTGCCCCAGCTTTTGTTTCTTAACATAATTGACAAACCCATTCGAACTATTAAATTTATGATCATTAATCCTAACAACCACGTCACCAACTTTTAACCGATGATAAAACTTGGACTTCTTCTGAATATCAAGCACGTATATGCCGTTATACGTCCGCTTAACTGATTGGTGAGCATGCTTGTATGCTGTATAAATTGCTTCGCCAATCGAGCTTTCCATATAAAAATGTTGAACCTTATCATATTCTTTCATGTCCTGACCAGCCGTAATATTCTCGTCTGACTCAACAGAATAATATGGACTTAATTTAGCATATAGATATGTAACCGGTCTTGCCTGCATAATACTAACCGAGGTCAGCATAAACATTCCCTTATGCTTGTCAGGGTGATTCTTAATTGCAACAATTTTACTTAAATCAGAGGCATCGCCAGGTCCTTCAATATAATTAGGCAATGGCCAAAAAAGCCCCGCTAGGAAAACAACAAGCGCAATTCCCAGGAGTACATATTTTTTATATCCAGTTTTTCGCATAATCCACCAACTTTATTATTGAAATTTAGATTGTAACGCTATCGCAACCTGTTCAGGGACAAAATGACTCACATCACCATGAAATTTTGCGATTTCTTTAATCATGCTGGATGAAAAGTCACGATAATTTGCCGCTGTTGGGATAAAAATGGTTTGAACTTTGGCATCCAATTGCTCGTTTAATCCGGCAATTGCAAGTTCAGAGTCAATGTCCGAACTGCCACGTACCCCACGAATTAAAACGTCGGCCCCCATTTGTTCGGCGAAATTAACGGTTAATTCATGCGAAGAAACAACGGTCACATTTTTAAAAGCCTGCAACGCTTCTTTTGCAAAACGAGTCCGCTCCTCGATTGAAAAGAGCGCGTGTTTACTTGTATTAATGCTAATTGTGACAATTACACGATCAAAAATTCGACTTGCACGTCTAATAACATCAACATGCCCCAAAGTAATGGGGTCAAAACTTCCCGCATATAATCCACTTGTCATTGCATATTCTCCATTTGATAGTTATAAATAACCAGATTAGTTAATCCATAATTCTTTCTTTTTATGGCTTTGAACCGTCCATCTTCAGTCGGCAGATCAGTTTGGTTGTCCGTTTCACAGATCACTACGGCTTGATCAGATAGTAACTTTAATTCTGTTAATAACGATAACGTATCAATAATCCGTTGTTTCTTATATGGGGGGTCTAAAAATACCATATCGAAGGTCATCTGACGATCAGCTAACTGTTTTAAAACCGCATCAGCACTTCCTTTAATAACTTCAAACTGGTCTTGAGCATGAATTTTATCAATATTTTCTTTAATTGCCTTGATGGCTTGAAATTGACGATCAACTAATACGGCCTTGCTCATTCCTCGGGAAACTGCTTCAATTCCAACCGCGCCAGATCCTGCAAATAAATCGAGAAAGACGCCACCATTAAAGTATGGTCCTGTCATACTAAATAAAGACTCTTTTACTTTATCAGTTGTTGGTCGTGTTTTGTCACTCTTTACCGGACTTAATCGAATACCACCATATTCACCAGATACAATTCGCATCATTTACCTCGTTAATTTTCAAAATCTTCATCAAATCGATCATCATCATCTTGACCATTAGAGTCATTATCAGCTACCTTACTTAAAAGCTCGTTCAGATGGGAGGGCACAACCTGTTTAACGTAATTTTGAGCAGTTAACTTTTTAATTACCTCGTCCTCTTGGTTCAAACTGACATATAACAGCGCATACCGCATTCTCTTGGAAACATAGTATAGCCGACCAAATGATCTTAGATTTCGAGAATGTTTCAAGGAATGTAAATAAACAATCAATCCTTCAGTTGGTTGAATTTCAAATGCCAATGGCCCTTCATCTCCTTTAACTTCTATCTTACAGCAGCCATTTTCAATTCGTGTCGCGCTTGCTTTTGCCGACCACTAATGTTTAATACCAGACCCAAGCAAAGGGAAAGCGTTAAAATGCTAGATCCCCCATAGCTAATAAATGGAAAAGTCACACCGGTAATTGGCAAGATGCCTAAGACACCGCCCATATTGAACAATGCTTGGATGGTTAAATAAGTTGCAGTACCATAGCAGATCAAGCTTTGATACGTATCATTGCTCCGAACACCAATTAAAACAATTCGGGTGACAATCAGAGCCAGCATCGCCAAAACACAAACTGCTGCAACGGCTCCTAATTCTTCCGTCAAAATTGCCATTATAAAATCAGTATTCGGTTCTGGTAAATAACCCGTTTTTTGAATACTGTTTCCGAGCCCTACCCCAAACAAACCACCGTTACTAATCGCATAATATGAATTAACCAATTGTTGGCCAGCACCAGTTGCATGACCAAATGGATTGGTAAACGCGATTATTCGCTGTAGCTGGTAAGAATCACTTACTTTTGATAATGGCACCAAAACAAACTTGATGATTGCAGCAATCAGTGCAATACAGCCAAAAATACCTGCCAATCCCTTTTTCCACGAAATACCACTGGTCATCAAAATGATGAAAGCAATCGCAAAATTGATCGCAGCTCCACCAGCATCTGGTTGCATGAATATTAGTAAAAGTAAAATTGTTGTTCTCACCATAGTGGGCCAAAGCTCATGCCACCAATTTTGTGAAGATAATGAAATAATATCCTGCTTTTGGTCGATAACATTAGCTAATCGAATAATCAGAAAGAACTTCACAAATTCTGCGGGCTGAATGCTAAGAGGTCCCAGTCGAATCCAACCAGCGGCCCCATTGATTGTTTCGCCAACTAATAATAAATAGCACAAAATAACAAACAAGGCAATTTCAAATCCCAATAAAAGCGTTTTGTTACGTAACTTATTGATATTTAAAGCCGTCATCATACAAACGATCACAAAACCAATTCCAGTAAAAATTAGCTGTTTAATTAAATATCCAAACGGACTACCACCATTTTGAACACCAATGTTGGCACTGGCCGAATAGACCATAATTACTCCAATAGTACTCATAATGAGATAAGGAATAAAAATTAAATAATCAATATTTCTTAAGCGGTTCATTGATTCCACTCCAATTTATGCGCAATATGTAAATGCATTGGTTTACATTATAGCATAAAGTAAGTTATCGTCCTTGTACGCCTTAAAGAATTAATCGAGTCTTAAAAAGAAGTCTGGTTAGCTATACCATTTGACAAAATCTTTGTTTCTAAAGCTCACCTTTATCGATAAATTATTAACATAACAGCAAAAAAGCCAACCACAAATGTAGTTAGCTCCCTTGTTAATGTTTTTTATTTATTTAACCAGTCATCAGTTATTGAAAAAAGAGTTTACCAATAATCAAGGAAAGATAACTAACGTCAGTACTAACTAACAAGTCAGTCATATTTTAGTTATGCTTCTTTCGCTTGGCATCCTTTTCACGTGAATTAGTGTTAAGAATCTTTTTACGAAGACGAATGAAATGAGGTGTTACTTCACACAACTCATCCGTGTTCAAAAATTCAAGTGACTCTTCAAGTGATAAATGAGTAGGTGTCTTAATTCGTGCCATATCATCAGAACCAGCAGCACGAACGTTGGTTAAGTTCTTACCCTTTGTAATATTAACCGTAATGTCATTTTCACGGTTATTTTCGCCAACGATCATTCCTTCATAAACTTCGGTACCTGGATCAATCAATAAGGTACCACGACTTTCAATTCCCATCATGGCATAGGTGGTGGCCTTACCATCATTCATTGAAACCAAAGTTCCCTTTGTCCGACCAGGATTCCAGCCTTTGATAACCGGGAGATACTTCTCGAAAGTATGGTTCATAATCCCATAGCCACGCGTTAATGATAAGAATTCAGTTGAATATCCGATCAATCCACGTGAAGGTGCTAAGAAGGTTAAACGAGTTTGACCATTATCAGTCGTTTCCATATTTTGCATTTCTGCTTTTCGTTGTGAAAGCGTATCGATAATTGAACCTGTATATTCGTCAGGTGTGTCAATCTGAACAGATTCAAATGGTTCGCTCATTTGACCATCAATTTCACGATAAATAACTTCCGGACGTGATGCTTGTAATTCAAATCCTTCACGGCGCAATGTCTCAATTAAAATTGACAAATGCAATTCCCCACGACCAGAGACAGTCCAAGCACCTGGTTGATCAGTATCTTCAACTCGTAATGAAACATCAGTATGAAGTTCACGCTTCAGACGATCACCCAACTGGCGAGCAGTCACAAACTTACCATCCGTGCCGGCAAATGGTGATGTATTGGTTCCAAAAGTCATTTGCAGCGTTGGCGCATCAATTCGTAAAATTGGCAAAGCTTCAGGCGTATGAGGATCAACCACTGTTTCACCAACATTAATTTCTTCCATACCGGAAACTGCGATCAAATCACCGGCCTTTGCTTCATTAATATCAACTTTCTTAAGACCGATGAATCCCATTAACTTAGTAACTCGGAAGTTCTTCTTCGATCCATCTAATTTCATAACCGTAACGTTGTCGCCAACTTTAATCCGACCACGGAAAATTCGGCCAATTCCGATACGACCAACAAAATCGTTGTAATCAAGTAAGGCAACTTGGAATTGAAGTGGTTCTTCAGAGTTATCAATTGGCGCTGGAATATCCTTAATAATCGTATCAAAGATTGGCTTCATTGTATGCGCTTGGGTGCTAATATCAGAATCATAGCTTGAAGTCCCGTTCATTGCTGAAGCATAAACAACTGGGAAGTCCAATTGTTCCTCATCAGCACCTAATTCAATAAACAAGTCCAGCACTTCATCAACAACTTCTTCAGGACGAGCACCTTCACGGTCAACCTTATTAATAACCACGATTGGGGTTAAATGTTGTTCCAAAGCCTTTTTCAAAACAAATCGGGTTTGAGGCATTGTCCCTTCAAAAGCATCAACGACCAGTAAAACACCATCGACCATTCGCATGATTCGCTCAACTTCACCACCGAAGTCCGCATGTCCTGGGGTATCCAAAATGTTAATTTGTTTGTCCCCATATTTAACAGCCGTATTCTTTGAAAGAATGGTGATACCTCGTTCTCTTTCAATTGCGTTCGAGTCAAGGGCCCGATCCTCAATTTGAGTATGTGCGGCCAAAGTGTCTGATTGTTTCAATAATTCATTAACCAAAGTTGTCTTACCGTGGTCAACGTGGGCGATAATTGCAATATTGCGAATGTCGTTACGTGTTTTTAATTTTGTATCCAAGTCGTTTGCTTCCCTTCATTAATAAGTTCTTACCGAAGATAACACATCTTAATGTATTTTCATATCTATTTGCATAAAAAAACTGTGACAACCGTCACAGTATGACTATTGACTTACAATTGTAAGAATGTCTCGATGTGCATTTCGTGTTGCTAACAATACCGGTTCTGATGATAACACACCTAACTGCTTTCCGTCAATAGTTGTCATTTCAAGTCCAGCAACATCGCATAGAATTCTGCCGGCCCCAAAATCCCACGGTTTCAGATAAGAAATATACCCCACCAATTCTCCTCTGAGCACCGAAATAATGTCGATTCCTGCACTGCCATAAATCCTCATTCCCAGCGACTTTTGAGCAATATCAACCATATTAAACGTGTTATGCAGCACCAACGGTCCGCTAAGCCCAATCAGCCCATTAGAAAGTGGCGTATCAACCACCTCTGCCAACGGGTGACCATTGTCAAACACACCAAGTGCCGGCCCGCCAGATAACAGTCGATTTCCGATCACGTCTAAAATATAGCCGAGAACACCTTCACCATCGACGTAAAGCGCAATCATAATTGCAAAATGATTGCGCTGCTTCACAAAATTCATTGTGCCGTCAATTGGGTCAACAATCCAAACCTGACCTTCAGTGGACACAACCTTGTCCCCAAAACCTTCCTCACCAAGAATACGAGATTCAGGATCAAAATCTCGAATCTTTGAAACTAAAAACTGTTCGTTTTGCTTATCAATGTTGGTCACTAGATCCTTACGACTAGTCTTAGTATTTACTGTCAATCGCGTATCAATTTTCCGTAAAACATTGTCACGAGATTCCCGCAACCAACTCTTAACCGTCTTATCAATCTCTTTTATTTCATCAATTTCCATTTTTTGCCCCATACACCTTAATTATTTTATTATCATTCCGGTCAGCAGTCTTGATAACTTGAAAAGCATCGTAACCAGACTGCTCTTTAAACTCACGCTCCAGCTGTCTTTGTTCCATCTTCGAAGGAATGATTCGTTTAAAAGCGTTATAAGCCGTCATAAATTTTGGCCGCGGAATTCCAGAAGAATTTTCATATGCTTCTTCAATACTCTGATAAAAATCAGTCAAAATCACAATTTCATCAACATTCAACCCGTCTATTAATGGGTACTCATATTCTTGACTCATTTAACCAACTCCAATCAGTTAAGTAAATAACCATCATCTCATAGCTCGATAAATTCATTCATGGCTTAATTATAGAATAGATTCTGACTTTGTGAAATAAAAATTGTCGTGTTCAATAAATAAAGCCGCGACACCTCAAAAGAGTTTTTAGATATCCGTTTATATCTTGTAAGTCTGATAAAACAAAGTCAGAAAACAACAAGCACTCAAATCTGGTAAATAAACGCAGCAATCATTGTAGTTCTCAAAAACCAGAGTGGGCCAGCAAGCGGTTAGCTCCCAGAATATAAGCCCCCTGACTTGATATTCCCGGTTTTGGAATATTAAGTCAGGGGGCTTATATGGCCGGGGGCTGCTTGCTGGTCCACGTTTTAGCTAAGTAACAAGTTTCAGCGAGATATTCTGAATTTGAATATTTGGATAATCCGATTACACGACTGGAAGTTGCCTTTTATCCCGCGTTTTTGCCTGGTAACAATCGTGATTACACAAAACGGGACCGGACAAAATTACTTTTGTCTCAGCCTCGATATTTCTATGAATTGCTATCCTTTGGACATCATCCTCAACATGACACAAAAAAGACCCAGTTAGTGAAACTGAATAAAATCAGTTTTCTAACCAAGTCTAATTTTAACTTATTTAACCAGCAAGCTATTGATAAATCAGTAGCCAACGTATTGTTATCTAAATATGAGTTGGGAAGCCAAGTGCAACATCAGCGGCTTCTTGAATTGGCTCGCTCAAGGTTGGATGTGGATGAATTGTTAAGGCAATATCTTCAACGTTCATTCGGCCGTTAACTGCCAAACTAAGTTCAGCAATTAAATCACTGGCACCTGGGCCAACAACTTCGCCGCCAAGAATTGTCTTATCATCCTTAGTGTAAATTAAACGAACAAACCCTTCAGCTTCATCCAGTGAAACTGCTCGAGCATTTCCTGCAAATGGGAATTTGGCAGTTGCAACTTCAACGCCTTTATCCTTTGCTTGTGCCTGAGTCATCCCAACAACGGCCATCTCTGGGTCAGTGAAGCAAACTCCTGGAACGCCAATATAATCATTAGCAGTGTTCTTGCCGGCAATTGCACCAGCAGCAACTTTTCCTTGGAAGAATGCCTTATGAGCTAGAGCAGGTCCTGAAGCAATGTCACCAATTGCAAAGATATGCGGTGAATCGGTCCGACCTTGTTCATCAGTTTGAACAATGCCATGATCGTCTAGTTTAACCTTGGTGTATTCCAAACCAAGATCATCTGTATTTGGACGACGGCCAACCGTTACCATGCAGTAATCAGCCTTAACCGTTGTTTCCTTACCATCAACTTCATAGGTAACACTGACTGATTGATCGTCTTGAACCGCTTTCTTAGCAGTTGCGCTGGTGACAACATCAACGCCCTTCTTTTTCAAGCTCTTCAAAACAACTGAAACCATATCTTTACTGAACCCAGCAAGGATTGATGGTAAACCTTCAATAATCGTGACATGGGAACCCAAGTTTGCATATGCGCCGGCTAATTCAGTCCCAACATAGCCACCACCAATAACAACAAACTCTTTTGGAATTTCCGGTAGGTTCAAGCCGCCGGTTGAGTCAACCACTCGACCTTCGAACTTAAATCCAGGAATTTCAATTGGATGAGAGCCAGAGGCAATAATCAAATTATCAAATTGAATTGTTGTCCCGGTGTTTGTTGACATAAATTGTTGTGGTCCAACCGGCATTACCCGTAATTGCGTATCACTATCCAAAACAGCTTCGCCTTGGATAATTTCAACCTTATGCTTATTTAAAAGCATCTTGACACCACTTGTCATTCGATCAACAACTTTTTTCTGTTTCCAATCTTGCGTCTTTTTGAAATCAATCGTTGCAGGTTGCGTGGTAATTCCGTATGTCGACGCATCATTTGCTTCTTGAAAACGATGTCCGGCTTGAATTAGTGCCTTGGAAGGAACACAACCAACGTTTAAGCAAACACCACCAAGGGTATCTGATTTTTCAATCAAGGTTACCTTTTGTCCTAATTCGGATGCTCGGATTGCGGCAACGTACCCACCAGGGCCAGCTCCGATGATAACTGTTTCTTTCTTTTCAACATCAGCCATTATTCGATCATCCCTCCATCAAAAGCATATCTGGATCATGAAGCAACTTGTTCATCAAATTCAAGGCGTTTTGAGCAAGCGCACCATCAATCAATCTGTGATCATAACTTAACGAAAGCTTCAACATATTGCCAACTTTAATTTCGCCATCTTCAGGATCAACATATGGTTCCTTAGCAATTTTACCAACACCAAGAATAGCAACTTCAGGTTGGTTGATAACTGGTGTGAACCAGCCACCACCAATTGAGCCGACATTACTAATGGTAATTGAACCACCACTCATCTTATCTGCAGATAACTTGTTATCATAAGCTGCTTGAGTATTTTCAGTGATTTCCTTGGCAATCTCAAACATACCCTTTGCATCAGCATTCTTGATATTTGGTACATACAAGCCATCATCAGTATTGGTAGCAATCCCAATATTGTAATAATGCTTGTAAACAATTTCTTGCGTGCTGTCATCAATTGATGCATTAAACTCAGGGTATTGTTTCATAACAGCAACCAAAGCTTTAACAATATATGGCAGGAATGTCAAATGAATGTCACGGTCTTTGGCAATTTCCTTGTATCTCTTTCGGTTAGCCATTAAAGCAGTCACTTCAACGTCATCAAATGACGTAACGTGAGGTGCAATATCTTTAGAGCTTCGCATTGACTTGGCAATGATCTTTCTCATCATCGACATTGGTTCACGAGTTTCAAGTTCTGGCTGACTTGACTTGTATGGCTTAATTGGGCCGCCAGTTGCTTTTGCAGCTGCTGGTGCTGGACCGGCGGCTGGTGCAGCTGGTGTTGCAGCGGGCGCAGCAGCAGGGTTAAAGTTATCAACATCAGCTTTAGTTACCTGACCATGATTACCAGTTGCAGGAACTGCGGTGATATCGACACCTTCATCACGAGCATATTGACGAACAGATGGCATCGCCTTAACTAATTTATCCGGATTGGCAGCAGCTGGTGTTCCGCCAGTTGGTGCAGCAGCAACCGGTGCAGCAGCTGGTGCAGGTGCTGCCTCTTTTGCCGGTTCAGGCGCTGCTTCTTCTTTTGCCGGAGCAGCAGCTGGTGCAGTACCGCCGGTATCTGGAGAACCATCATCAATGACAACTAACACATCACCGACTTCGGCAGTCTCTCCTTCTTGTTTTTCAATTGATTTAACAGTTCCGGCCACTGGAGAAGGTAATTCTTGAACGGACTTGTCGTTTTGAATTTCAACAACAGGATCGTCTTCCTTAATTTTGTCGCCTGGTTTTACCAACCATGATGCAACTTCACCTTCGGCCATTCCTTCTCCAAGCTCTGGGAGTTTAAATTCATAAGCCATGGGGTCTAACTTCCTTTCTATACCAATTAGAATTTTAGTAGTTTAAAATTTCGCGAACCTTTGCTTCAATATCATCAGCATTTGGTAGCCAATCATTTTCAGCCATTGCAAATGGGAAGATACTGTCAGGTGCGGCAACTCGGCCAATTGGTGCATCCAATGACATAATGTCGTTTTCAGCAATTGCTGATGCAACTTGAGCACCAACACCGGCCATCTTTTGAGCTTCTTGGGCGATAACTACTTTATGAGTCTTATCAATTGAAGCAAAAATTGTAGCAGTATCAATTGGTGATAATGATCGTAAATCAATCACTTCAACTGAAATGTTCTCTTTTTCTAATTTATCAGCTACTTTGAGTGCTTCATTTACTTCAGCACTGTAAGCAACAATTGTGATGTCAGATCCCTCACGAGCTACCTTTGCTTTATCTAGCGGTACTGTATAGTGACCTTCTGGAACTTCATCTTTCATTGAACGATAGAGTTTCAAGTTTTCCATGAACAGAACCGGGTCATTATTTTCAACGGCTGAGATAACCATGCCTTTAGCATCGTATGGATTAGCAGGTGTAACCACTCGCAATCCTGGAATACCAACAAACATGTTCTCAAGTGAATCACCGTGAAGTTCAGCAGTATGCGTACCACCACCAAATGGTGTTCTAATTGTAATTGGCATCGAAACGTCGCCTGACATTCTGAAACGGTTACGTGACATTTGGCCGCCAATTGAGTCAACAGCTTCCATTGTGAATCCCATAAATTGAATTTCTGGAATTGGACGCCAACCGGTTAAAGCTAATCCAATTGATAATCCTAAAATTCCTGATTCAGCTAATGGTGTATCGAATACACGGTCGGTTCCGAATTTATCTTGAAGGCCTTGAGTGGTTCGGAACACACCACCATTTTTACCAACATCTTCACCGAAAATCAGCGTCTTAGGGTCTTCTTGTAACACTTGATCTAATCCATCAGTGATTGCCTTAATATACGTTAATTTAGCCATGATTACTTCGACTCCTTTGCTTGAAATTTCTCAATGTCGGCTGCTACATCTGGGGTTGGTACTTCAAATGTGTGCTTCAAGAAGTCACTAACCTTCTGCTTAGGAGCAGCTTCAGCATCTTTCATTGCTTGCTTAAATTCATCTTTATATTGAGCCACTAACTTGTCTTCTTTGTCTTGATCCCAAAGTTTCTTGTCAGTGAGCACTTTTCGTAATCGAATAAGTGGATCTTTGTCGAACCATGGCTTTTCTTCTTCCTTAGTTCGGTAACGGCTTGGATCATCACCCGCAGAACTGTGGGCACCGAAACGATATGTCAAAGTTTCAACTAAGACTGGTCCATTACCTGCAACTGCGAAGTCACGAGCATCCTTTGCAACCAAGTATGTTGCTAAAATATCCATTCCATCAACTTGAACACCCGGAACACCAGAAGCAACACCCTTTTGAGCTAACGTTTCAGCAGCAGTTTGTGTCTT
The DNA here is from genome assembly GCF_001434255.1 of Lentilactobacillus diolivorans DSM 14421. Lineage (GTDB taxonomy): Bacteria > Bacillota > Bacilli > Lactobacillales > Lactobacillaceae > Lentilactobacillus > Lentilactobacillus diolivorans. Next base: position 28,288 of record NZ_AZEY01000058.1, on the reverse strand, counting down.
ACGTGGTACTGAAATTGCCCAGCCATTATTTTGAACAAAGAATACAGCAGGTGCTTGGAATGAACTTGCAAAGTTGATTCCTTCATAGAAGTCACCCTGTGACGTCCCACCATCACCAGTAAATGCATAGGCAACCGTATCTTTTTCACCGTTCTTCTTGATACCAAGAGCGGCACCAGCCATTTGAACATATTGAGCACCAATAATAATTTGTGGGATCCATGCACGTACACCACGTCTTACATAGTCATAGCATTGATAGTGACCTTTGGACCACAGATAACCCTCTTTAACGGTTGCACCGTGTTGGATTAATTGTGGTAAATCACGATATGCAGGGAATAGATAATCCTGTTTCTTCATTGCGTGAGCAATTCCCATTTCGGAAGCTTCCTCACCGTAAGTAGGAGCATAGAAACCTAAACGGCCTTGACGTGAAAAGTTCATTGTTTGTTCGTGCAATGCACGTTCCCAAACCATCTTTTCCATCAAATTAACTAAATCGTCATCGCTGAAACGGTCAAACAATTCTTTGTTTACAATTTTCCCGTTTTCATCAATTAATTGAACCGGTTTCTTGTATGGATCGCTCATCGTCGATTTGATGTGTCCAAAATCAACAACATGCTTACTGTTTGCTGCCATAGATAACACTTTCCTTTCCTTGAAGCTAGACTTGTGATGTACAAATAGATCTCTTCTAAACCACAACTCAAATTTAGCATTTTTCTCCGACGTTTGCAAGCCCTTACATTGTTGTGAAACCAAGTTTTTCTATTGTTCATGAAATCGATAGAAAATGAGAGTGAAACCGCGTGGGAGAGTAGTGTTTGTGAATTTCTTAATCAATCATTAATCCAGAACCGATTCGTTTGTAAAACACGCTGGTTTGCAAGAAAAATGTCAACTCCCTTTTAACGTAAAAATATCATTCCTAAGTTTTTTTGTTCCTGACGTCCTTATTCAAAAGAACAAAAAATCTAGCTACTTTATCAACATCCTAATGGAAACAAAAACTATTAAAGATTTAGTCCCAAAAAACACTATACTTAATAGGTAACACTTTAAATAAAACTTTTTCAATTCACGGTATCATTGCCCATCAGCTTTTTCCAAGCATGCCCGGTAAGATCGCTAATTAACCCAACCTCAACCAAGATCATTGAGACTAATCCGTTAAATAAAATCAAGTCCCCCTTTGGTCAGTTTAGAAATCTTTAGAATACTAAGAAACAGTTCATCAAATTTTTGTCTGACCCATCTTGGAAATCTAAGCCATCAGCAAATTTTTCAAAAGTGATTCAAAGCTAGGTAAGATCGATCATTTTTTCACATGACTTTTATGACGAATTGATGAGAAGTTGTTGAAAATACTTTCTGTGATTCTCATTAACAAGCAACCTACAATCGCCAAGTTTACACAGCGAACATAGTTTTTTTTCGAAAATTAGGATAAAATAGTCCTTAGCAGAAATTTCTAAATTTATTCGGAGGTACTTGAATTGTTTTTAATGAAAGATATTGTTCGAGATGGTGATCCGGTTCTTCGACAACAAGCGAAGAAAGTCGCCTTTCCACTCAGTAACGAAGATCGACAATTAGCTCATGACTTAATGGAATACCTTGAAGTCAGTCAAAATCCAGAATTATGTGAAAAATACAAGCTGCGAGCTGGCGTTGGTTTAGCTGCACCACAGGTTGGTGTTTCAGAAATGATGGCTTCCGTTCTTGTTCCCAGTGAAGATGAAAATCAAAAAGATAAACCACTTTTTAAAGATGTCATTATTAATCCTTTAATTGTCTCCAACTCTGTTCAACGAGGCGCACTAACAGAAGGTGAAGGCTGCCTCTCAGTTGATAAGGATATTCAAGGTTATGTTCATCGTGCCGCACGAATCACATTAAAATATCAAGATATTAGTGGTAAGGAACATAAAGTTCGGTTAAAAAATTATCCCGCTATCGTTTGCCAACATGAAATTGATCATTTACATGGCACTTTATTTTATGATCATATCAACAAAAATAATCCATTTGAGCGCGAAGATGACGAAATTTTTGTTTACTAGATTCATGATTTGTTGTCATTGACAACTGGCGTTAAAGAGCTTGAAAAGGGCGCTTAACTTTCATAGTAAAACCAAATTGTCCGAATATACTTCGAGTAGATGGTGGGATGAATCGGTTATACGACAGGAAGTTGCCTTTTATCTCATGTTTCCACTCGGCAATAGTCGTGATTACAAAAATAGGAGCTGAGACAAAATCAATTTTGTCTCAGCTCCATTTTTGTAATCACGACTATTACTGTATGTATAAGCGAGAAGGAAGTCAGCTCTCCTCGCTTTTATTCTAATAATTAGTGATCCTTGTCTGCAACCCCGACTTGAGTTTTCCCAATCAGTTTTGCAGGATTAAAAAACACCCCGCTACACACTTTTTGTAAGTAAATAATTTAATTTCCACACAATTGAAACGGAATGCGTCACTACCATTTTCAATAATACTCAAAGCTGCTTTATCCTGTTTGATTCAGATTTCATTTGGAAAAGCCTGAAAATTATCGTAAATAAAACAATTCTCAATGGAATTAAGGTCATATTTGCAGCCGGCAACGCTGCCGAACCTCGTCCTTTTTGCTGGTACTGTTTGTTACAAATAACTACCAATCGGCGTACTAATAAAAGCAAGTGACAAGCCCGTAACAAACGCAAGTGGACCGTCGATAATTTGACGAACTAATTGATTAATCAAAAACGTTAAAATACCGCTTATGGCGACAATTGAAAGACGCAACCCAATAGAAGAAGGGACTAATACTTTTATCGGATTTCTGATTTCAGGTAACAAGCCATGACCAAATTTCCAATCAGCAGCCCCATTCGGAATTCCCAACGTTTGGCTACCAACGTGCACCTATTGAATAATCATGAACGGCAGCCCCATGTCCATAACTGGCGCTAAAAGATTTAAACATATTACGACAATCATCAAATACTTAAAAATGGATTATCTAATAGGTAACGATATTCTTGTTTAAATTGCGTTATTTGTGATTCTCCCGTTTAAGATGATTGGGTAGACTATCAAACTGGTTAATCATAAAACTTCATTGGTTTGGACAATTTCAGAAATCCGAACGGCCACTATGCTCATCTCAACAACTGATGCCCAATAAATCAGCCTTAATTCCCGCAATTGATGCTCGTTTTGAAAAACTGTCAAAAATACATTGCAAACTAATTAAGATAAATTTTATGTCAACGATAACTGAATGAACCATATTTATTTACTATTTAAGTCATGCTGAACATTCGCAGGTATGTCGAAAGTTACGCTAATAATGCAAAAAGTCAAAAGACTTGATTCGAATCTGTTAACTTGGGAGAGTCGATTGAGCCAACAACTTATTTTGGGGGTAGCAACTATATAAAGCCGGAAAATAACCGGCTCTCGACTATCGCAAGAGACAATCCAAACTTTAATTACTTTAATTACTCAGTTAGTTAACAGATAATCATTATCTCTCATCACTATATGATTTATAATAACCATTCAAAAATGTAGGACAAAAAGCAGCTCTTGTTTGAAAACTACTTTTTTATCCTACATTGTTTGTTCAGTAATAACTGTGAGTCCCCCCAAAAAACATACTCGTCCCCAAATCGATAGTCAGCGGCATTACTTCAGCCTGCTTAAGTCATCAACATACTCGATCGTCGTTAAATTAATTAAATATGCCACATCAAAATGAAGGCGATCATCCAGTTGCCACATGTCGGTTACAACAAAGACCGGTGAATCGTTCTCCTTGATTCTGGCATGCATATGATGTGTATTGCCATAATCGGCCAGCGTCTGACTCAATAGTTGTTTTAAATTAGGAATTGAAGTTTGCACTTTGCTAACTGGAATGTGGTATTCAAAAGCCATAACGCCCCGTCCCCAGACATCCGCTATAAGCTCAGACTTTAAATCATCATTACCCAATGTTGCAATTTTATTAGTGTCAATCAGTTGCTTAATTGATGCATCCACTGCCTCATTTGAAACTCGTTGTGCCAACAATAATCGTTTCCTGCTTGGGCGGGTCACAAATAGATAATGAATTAGATTGTATACGGCAAATGCAGCAATTAAACCAATGACAATTTGAATCATTAATTCCATAAGTCAATCTCCATTTCTTTTCGTTAAGTTAATTCTACCATGAGAGTGGATTCGTATTTCGTATCAAGTTTATATACTTATTTTTTATATTATGGTAAGATATCGTTATTAGTTGTGTTTTCACAACCACTAGTCCGGAAAGGAACCCTCGTGTTTCTAAAAAAGTATATTTTTAAAGGAGTTTTTTTATGATTTTTAAGGTTTTATATCAACCCGACAAGACGCGCAATCCACGTCGAGAAACAACCCAATCTCTGTACCTTGAGGCCGCTACAGAGGTCGAAGCTCGTGGCTTAGTTGATGATAATACTGATTACAGTATTGAATTCATCGAACCCTTGCAAGGAAAACATCTGGAATACGAACAAGAAAATCCAGATTATAAATTAACGGAGTTCAATAATAAATGAAGAAATTAAACGTCAAAAATAACGAGGCTGCTATCTATGGCGTTGGTGGTTTAGGTGAAATTGGTAAAAATACCTATGGTATTCAGTTTCAAGATGAAATAATTTTAATCGATGCTGGCATTAAGTTCCCAGAAGACGACTTGCTCGGCGTTGATTATGTTATCCCAGACTATCAGTATCTAGTTGATAATAAGGACAAAATTAAGGCATTGGTCATCACTCATGGTCACGAAGACCATATCGGTGGTGTGCCATATTTGATGAAAGTCTTAAATGTCCCAATTTATGCTGGACCATTAGCGATGGCACTCATTAAAAATAAATTGGAAGAACACGGTCTGCTCAATTCAGTTGAGCTTCATGTTATTAGTGATAAAACCGTGATCAAGTTCCGAAAAACCAAGGTTTCCTTTTTTAGGACAACCCACTCAATCCCCGATACCTTAGGTGTTGCAGTTCATACACCGGTTGGGGTTATCGTTGAAACTGGTGATTATAAGTTTGACCTCACACCAGTTACCAATCAGCCGCCTGATCTTCAGGAAATGGCGCGATTAGGTGCAGAAGGTGTTCTCTGCTTAATGTCAGATAGCACCAATGCTGAAAAACCAATCTGGACCAAATCTGAAAAATGGGTCGGTAAATCAATTTCTCATATTTTCGATAATGTCAATGATCGAATCATATTTGCAACCTTCGCTTCTAATATTTCGAGAATTAAAACAGCTTGTGACAATGCCTTGGCGCGTGGTCGTAAGATCGCTGTATTTGGTCGGAGTATGGATGCGGCAATTGTTAACGGCCGTGAGTTGGGCTATCTAGACATCCCGGACGATGCCTTCGTTGATGCTCATGAACTTCAGTCGCTACCAGCCAGTAAAACTTTAATCCTATGTACCGGATCTCAAGGTGAACCAATGGCGGCTCTTTCTAGAATCGCTAATGGCACGCATCGTCAGATTTCAATTCAACCGGGAGATACAGTTATCTTTTCAAGTAATCCAATTCCCGGAAATACAACTAGTGTTAACAGTGTTATCAACAAACTTGAAGAAGCTGGCGCAAATGTCATTCATGGTCGAGTTAATAACATCCACACTTCGGGCCATGGTGGTCAAGAAGAGCAAAAGTTAATGCTGCGACTCATGAAACCCAAGTTTTTTATGCCCATTCACGGTGAGTATCGAATGTTAAAGATCCATACGGAACTTGCTGAACAATGTGGTGTCCCATTGGACCACAGTTTTATTATGCAAAATGGTGATGTCTTGGCACTATCCAAAGATACCGCCCGAATGGCTGGTCACTTTACAGCTGGCGATGTTTATATTGATGGTAGTGGCATCGGTGATGTGGGTAGCATTGTTTTACGGGACCGACAACTACTTTCAGAGGAAGGTATCGTGGTAGTGGTTGCCACAATCAATTTGCATAATCAAGAAATTCAATCAGGACCTGATATCCTCTCACGTGGTTTTGTTTACATGCGTGAATCTGGCGAGTTACTTGATGAAGGCCGACGACGAGTATTCAAGACGATCAGAAAAGCGATGCACGGTAAGAAAGCAACGGAATCTTCTATTCGCAACGCAATTATTGATGATTTACAAGAGTTCTTGTACACCAAGACTGAACGTCATCCAATGATTTTACCAATGCTAATCATGAATGGTAATGAGAAGTAACCATTTAAAATGACTACTTTCCTGTTACCAACCAAAAAAGCTTGAGAATCGGATGTTCCATTATTCGGTACTCAAGCTCTTTTATTACATATTTTATCAAACCACACGTTTCACATTACAACCGTTCAAATAACGTCAGATTTAGACACTTTTACGGGAGATTCTTTTTAAATGGAATATTTTTTTATCGTAAATCCACAAGCAGGTGCCCATAACGTTCAAAAACTATGGCCAGACATTGAAACTGAACTAGATAAACAACACATTGCTTATCGCACATTAATTACCGAACATGATGGTCATGCGGTTACTTTGGCCAGACGGGCTTTAAATCTGATAAATGCGGTTTCAAACCCGAATGCAGTCATTGTGGCCACCGGTGGCGATGGCACTCTTCACGAAACAATGGTTGGCTGCATGCGTTATTATGCAGATCATCCACAGCAGCCTAAAATTCCAATTGCTTTTTTGCCCGTTGGATCAGGGAATGATTTTGCAAGAGCGTTAAAAATCCCCTTGCACTGGGAATCTGCACTCACTCAAATTCTCAGCTGTCATTCAGCGACAATCATCACAATTGGCCGCTTTATCAATCACGATAATCAAACAGATGGCTATTTCACAAACAATTTTGGTATTGGATTGGATGCCGCAGTTGTTCACCATGCCAACCATTCACTGCTTAAGGACAGCGCAACTCTTGGCAAATTTTCATACATGGCAGCCGTTTTTAACACATTAATTCATTTTAAAGGTTTCCGACTCACGGTAAGCGTTCCTGATCAGCAACCCACCACATACCAAAAAGCTTACTTAGTAACCACCACGAACCTCCCATATTTTGGCGGTGGCATCAAGATTGCACCAGATGCCTCTGTTTTAGATGATACTTTGGATTTGATTGTGGTTGAAAAACCAAACATTTTCCAATTGATTTTATTTATAGTTATGTTATTTTTAAAGAGACATTTGCATTTACGCTTTGTCCATCACTATACTGAGAAAAAGCTATTCTTGAAAACAGAAGATTCGCGTTATGGGCAAACTGATGGCGAAGAATTAGGAAACAAAACATTTGATCTCGAATTTGGAACGGCCAAATACCCTTTCTGGATCAAATAAATAGCAGCATGGTTTGGTCAAATTACCACCAACTTTAAAGATATTAAATCGAGGTAAATTTCATGTATTCTACGAGCTACCTACTATTTCAATCCCTAACTGCTGTTGCTTTGGGTGATGCACTTGGTGTCCCTTTTCAATTTGAAAAAAGATCGAAATTATTGGAGAATCCAATTAATACCATGATTGGTTATCAAACCTTTAACGTCCCAGCCGGAACTTGGTCTGATGATACATCTTTATCGATTGCTTCTCTTGTTAGCTTAACCTTGGGATTTAACTTACATGATTTAATGACGAGATATTCACAATGGTATCATTTTGGTGACTACACCCCATTTGGTAAACCTTTTGATATCGGGAAAACAACCCAGATGGCAATTGAACGATTTGACGCGGGTGTGTCACCAAGCCTGTGTGGTGGTAACTCAGAAATGGATAATGGTAATGGCGCCCTAATGCGAATGATGCCGCTCGCTTTCTTTATCCTAACTGATTATCGAAGTTATCAATTTAATGACCAAGTAGTTGATTTAATCCACCAATACACTGCTACCACGCATCGACATCCACGTAGTCTAGTTGCTTCCGGGATCCTAACGAATGTGATCATTCGCGTCATCCAGAATCCAAACAAATACGCCATGCTAAGGGCTGTTAAAGAAGCTTTGGACTATTACCGCACCAAGCCTGAATTTGAAGCTGAAATCCCCTTTTTTGACCAATTAGAGGATCCCAGCTTCTTACGACAACCAAAGTAACAAAATTAAAAGTTCACCATACGTGGTTGATACTTTGAATGCCGTCTTTTGGTGTTTAATGAATTCGGAGCAATATTTTGTTGCAGTTAAGCGAGCAGTTAATCTAGGTAATGATGCCGATACAATTGGCTCAATCACTTCTATGCTGGCATCACTTTTATACGCCCCAGTGACCTTCCCCAATGAATGGCTAAAAGCTCTGAAAGGGCGGAATCAGATCAAGGTAGCAGTATCATCAGCGCTACTTTCAAGTTATTTTTAAAAAACAAGAATGCGTCAATCCAACATGTCTTTTTTGTCGGATTGACGCATTCTTGTTAATTGATAAATTATGCAACAGATCTTCTCGATTACATAATCGTCACACCACTATCATGATGATAACGAAAGCCAGAGTCAGACAAAGGACGGTTAACTTCCAGAGTACAATTGGATTATGCCAATATCCCGGGTGGATTAGTGGGATAATTCGGTTGTACGGCAGGAAGTTGCCTTTTGTCTCACGTTTTTGTTTGGTAATAGTCGTGATTACAAAAATGGGACTGGACAAAATTACTTTTGTCTAGCTCCTCTCTTTCTTTACTTAAGTAGATAACTTTTTGATTCTAAACTAATGCGTAGATTAATCTTCAGAAGCATCCATTGCTTCCAAGATCATATTAAGCTGCATACATTCTTCATTAAGATGATGCATCTCGTTACCAAATTGTGGCCTAATAACCACTGTATCCTTGGTTTCCTTAGGGTCGGAATGAATGATTTGTGCTTCCTGAGACTTTAATTGATCTAGCTTTGAGGATGCCTGCTGGTATTCTCTAAGAATTTCTAACTTATTACTCATAGCTATAAACTCCTTTGAACGTTAATAGAAAAATCATTTAATAGAATATAACACGCTGACGCAGAAATGTTAATAACCAGTTGAACATTCCTGCTAACGACTGGATATACTACCAGATAAAATTTAGTAAATCAACACTTTACTAGAAAATAACTAAAGTTAACAAAAATAACTAATCATAACAATAACTATTATTTGGATTGATCAGCAATTTCTTTAGCTGTCGGAATAGAAGGAAGCGCTCCTAACCGTTGAACAGTAATGGATGATGCTCTTTGAGCGTATACAAGCGCCTCTTCAATGTTTGACAAATCTTTTTTAAGCTGTGAACTCAATGCACCAATAAATGTATCCCCAGCTGCAGTTGTATCTTTGGCATGAACTTTAAATGCTGGAACAAAACCACTGTCATTTGGTGTATGGTAGTAAGCACCCCGATCACCAACAGTGATGATTAAATTTTTGATACCCATTTTAGTAAATTTATCAGCATTTTTATCCATCGAGGCTGTATCAGTTACTTCGATACCCGTTAGCGTTGCACTTTCAGTTTCATTAGGAACAATTAAATCAGTTACTTCAAGCAACCCATCAATAATTGTTGATGCCGGTGCCGGATTTAAAATAGTTGTCACGCCATAATGTTTGGCCATTTTAAAAGCCTCATATGTTACTTGTTGAGGTGTTTCAAATTCTGATATTAAAATATCCGCATGCTTAATCAAATCCTCACAGTCTGCCACCATGTCAGGTTTCATGGCCTGATTGGCACCGCCATATACCATAATACTATTTTGACCCTGCTCATCCAATAAAATAACGGCTGAGCCAGTTCCGTTTTCGTGGTCAACTTTAATATGATCAGTATTAATCCCGTCGTCCTCAAGCGCCTTAACCATAAACTTACCAGCACTATCATTGCCAACTTGACCGATAAAACTCGTCACAGCATTTGACCGCGCTGCAGCTACCGCTTGATTGGCACCCTTACCACCTGCAGAGTTCGTTTTACTTTGAGCGCTAATGGTTTCACCTGGTTTAGGCATCTGCGCAATATGCAAGGTCGTATCAACATTTAAACTTCCAAGTACAACAACTTTATTTGTCATGATAAACTCCTCTGAAATCCCTAAGTGTCCTTTATTAAAACCTTTCACTAAGAGTTTAGCAAAAATGAAAGGGTTTTACAAGATAGCCGGTCAAAATTATCTAATCTATCTTTCTTTCAACACTTTGACGTTCAACTAATTTTACCGGTAATGAGACCCTTTGGATTGGCTCGGATTGATTTTCAATTCGTTTAATAATTAACTGAGCAGCGGTCGTCCCCATTTCAAATGCCGGTTGGTGAACAGTGGTTAACTTAGGCGTAATATATTCCGCCAAATCAATATCATCATAACCAACAATTGATATGTCATCCGGAATTGTAAGACCAGCTTCATGGATACCACGGTATAAACCAATTGCAATTTCATCGTTAATGGCAAAGATCGCAGTTGGCTTCTGCAGCAAAGCTTGGTTGGTTGCTTGATAGCCACCGTCCTTAGTCAATGTTGTTTTAACAATTTGATCATCATTAACCGGAATGCCTGCTTTCCGATAAGTTTCCAAAAACCCATTTAACCGCTCTTCCATATTCAAGGTTGGATTCTCATCAGCAACCACAACAACTCGTTGATGACCTTTTTTAATCAGATAGTTTGCCAATAATGCGCCACCCAGACGATTATTTACATCAACCTTATCTCCCTTTACAACAGGAGCTTGATCAATCAATAGATACGGAATACCATTTTGTGTCAGAATATTATCGATGTAACTCAAATCAGAGATCGCAGAGGCAATTATCATCCCGTCTGCGGCTCTTCTAATTGATTCAAATAAATAGTGGCTCTCAAGCTTTTGGTTGTTGTTAGAGCCAAAAATAAGCGGAATATAGTCATGTGCCATGGCCTCCGATTCGATCCCGCGTAAAAATCGGCTAAAGAATGGATTGTTAATGTTGGGAACCAAGACACCAATTGTTCGACCGCTTCGACGAATTAAACTCTGGGCATTAAAATCAGGTGCATATCCCATTTCTTTCTGTAGTTGACGCACTTTCTTAACGGTTTTGCTACTAAATCGGTCATCTTTGCCGTTCAGAATTTGTGAAACGGTTGTTACCGAAACATTGGCTCGTTTAGCTAAATCGGTAATTGTTACTTTTTTTGTCATCGTTTTTCTCCATTCAAGGCATAGTTTCACTCCAACTAATTATACCAAAGAAAAAGCACTAAACTGGTTAAAAACCAATTTAATGCCATTTTTTTGAAAGCGTTATCCAAACGGTTAAAGTCGGTTAACGCTAAAAGAATTCTATTTTTTCACAATTTTATCAATTTCAGTTAATTCATCACTGGTAAAAGTCATGTTCTTCAAGGCACCCAAATTATCTTCTAGATGAGCCACTTTTGAAGCCCCGGTCACAACACTGGCGACAGTCTTATCATGTAATAACCATGCAAGCGCCATTTGTGCCAACGTCTGGTTTCGATTCTTTGCTAAATCATTCAACTGATTTAGTTTCTTTACCAATTCGTCCTTACCATGCTTGATGACATACTCGTTACTCCAATGAACCTTAACATCCTCACTCATACCACCAAGGTATTTATCGGTTAATAAACCTTCAGCCAGTGGTCCATATGCAATCAGAGCTTTATTGTCATCGTGCAGCGTCTTGATCAACCCATCGTCTTCAACCCCACGATTGAGCATGTTATAAGATGCCTGATTGACAACAAATGGGGTGTGCAGTTCTTTGAAATATTTAGAAATTTCTTTGGTTTGTTGTGCATTATAATTTGAAATTCCAATATACAATGCTTTACCGGATCGGACAATGCCATCAAGCGCATTGGCAGTTTCTTCAAGACTTGTATTAGGGTCAAACCGATGACTGTAATAAATATCAACATAGTCAAGGCCCATCCGTTTTAAACTGCCATCCAAAGCATTAACCAACGTCTTCTTTGATGAAAAGTTACCGTATGGCCCAGGCCAAAGATTATAGCCTGCTTTAGTGGTGATCACCAATTCATCACGATAAGGCTTCAAGTTTGCTCGATAAACTTCACCAAACATTCTTTCGGCAGCACCTGAACCGGGACCGTAATTGTAAGCCAAATCAAAGCTAAAGAGTCCGAGATCAAAGGCCTTCAAAATGACTTTCTCACTGTCACCGTAATTAGCGTCATCGCCAAAACTGTGCCACATGCCAAATGATAATGCAGGTAATTGAAGTCCAGAATTTCCCGCTCTTCTTACAACTGCGTTTTCATACCGATCGTCATTTGCCTTATACATAAATTAAATCACCATTCCTTTACGTTAAATTTTATCTACCAAATAATTTACCTACTGATTGCTGATTATGAATCAACGTGATTGCTTGACCGAACAAATCACCAACTGATACGACCTCAAGCTTATCAAATCGATCCTCTTTTGAAATGCTGATTGAGTCAGTGACAATCACTTTCTTAATTGCCGAATCCTGTAGTCGCTTTTGCGCATCTCCGGAGAACACTGCGTGAGTTGCAATGGCAAATACCTCGGTTGCCCCAGCCTTCTTTAAAGTTTCAGCCGCAATCGTCAACTTAAAGGCAGTGTCGATCATGTCATCAACAATAATAGCCCGTTTCCCCTTCACATTACCAATAACTGATTCAGGGACGGTAGTGGCATCTTCAGGCGATCGATTATCAATGATTGCAATCGGTGCATCGAGTAGTTCAGCGAACTTTCGAGCCCGCGAAACCCCGGTATGATCTGGAGAAACAACCACCAAATTATCTCCATCATGCGTCTTGATAAAGTAATTAGCCAGCAAAGTATTCGCTCTCAAGTGATCAACCGGAATATCGAAGAAACCTTGAATTTGGTCAGCATGTAAATCAAGGGTTACCACTCGATCAACGCCATCCATCTCCAAGAACGATGCAACCAATTTTGCAGTAATTGGTTCACGGGAGCGGGCCTTACGATCTGCTCTGGAGTACCCATAATAAGGAATAACAACATTAATTGACTTGGCACTTGCCCGACGAACAGCATCGACCATGATTAATAATTCCATTAGATTCGAATTCACTGGTTCAGAAATCGATTGGATAATATAGACTTCATCACCACGAATACTTTCATCAACACTAATTTTAATTTCATCGTCACTGAATTTTTCGACAGTTGCTTTGCTAAGCGGTACGCCCACTGCTTTACTAATTGCTTCTGCCAAATAACGGTTCGAATTAAGCGAAAAAAGTTTAAGTTTAGGATGCGATTTTAATTCGGCCATGATTCCCTCCAAGGATTGTTTGTTTAACTAAATATTACCATAATTATACCGTGATTTTATAGGAAATGGTTGACCTACATAAAATCTTTAGGGCTGGTATCACCCATGCCAATCATTGGATCAATTAAATCCGAATTAATAGCTGCAACGGTCAAATAATCAGGTTGCTTTTCGGAAACTTTATTGGGCACAGCTTTAGCCTTCGAAACCTCGTGATCTACTGACTGTTCGCCGGTTTCAGCTGAGTTATCATCAGCAACATCTGGGCTTGCCTGAGTTCTAATTGTTTCTGTCAGTCGTTCAACCAAACTCGTCTTTCGGTTAACAGAAACACTTTTTACACATTGCTCAAAGGCAACCTGTTCACCCAGCATAATTAAGAAGTCACTTGCACGAGTGACCGCTGTGTACAACAAATTACGTTGAAGCATTCGCGAATATTGCCGCACAATTGGTAGGATAACCATTTTGAATTCGCTACCCTGAGCCTTATGGATTGACGTACAGTAGGCCAAAGTGAATTGAATCCATTCGTTTTTTTCATAAGTTACTTCAGTTTCATCAAAATCAATTGTGATTTTAGTCGGCGTTTTTTGCCCCTTAACAGTCTCCATTCCAACGATGATACCAATATCACCGTTAAACACATTTTGCTCGGGATTATTCACCAATTGAAGAACTTTATCACCAATTCGGTACATATGATCGCGGATAGTCACAAATTTTTTAGCTGGCTGATCCTGCCAAACGTTTTGAACCACATCGTTGAGGTTATTCACCCCAGCTTTCCCCCGATACATCGGTGCCAGAACTTGAACATCCATCAGATCAAACCCCTTTTGACGGGCCCGTTGAGTGACTTGTTCGATCACCGATGGCACTTGATACTCGCTACAAGGAATAAAGGATCGATCTGCTTGGTTCTTGGCAAACGCAACCGGGAGTCGACCATTATGAATTTCATGAGCTAACTGGATGATGGTGGATCCTTTTTCTTGACGGTAAATTGTGTCTAATTGCATGGCCGGAATTTGCTGAGACTTCAACAAATCATGAAAAACCTGTCCGGGCCCGACTGAAGGCAACTGATCTTGATCACCCACCAGAACAATTTGCATATGATTGGGAATTGCTCTGACAAGCGTTTTAAATAGATACGTATCAACCATCGACATCTCATCAATAATTAACAACTTACCATCAATATCTTTAGTTGGTGAGGCATTATTTGATTCACGACCGTTCAATCCCAACAGCCGGTGAATCGTACTGGCTGGCAATCCAGTTGACTCCGACATATGTTTAGCAGCCCGTCCTGTGGGCGCAGCCAAAACAATGGGGAAAGGTTTACTTTTATAGGCGTTAACGTCAAGTGAATAATCATGGAGCCTGGCAAAGCTATTAACGATTCCATTAATAATGGTTGTCTTCCCAGTTCCCGGGCCACCGGTTAAGATAAAAACTTGAGATTTAATTGCCTGCTGAATGGCCGCAACTTGAGAATCATCATAGATAATATTAAATTGCTTTTCAACAAGTCGAATTTGCTGATCAATTTTATCATCTGAAAGCCAATTGTCATCAGCATTCTTAATAATCCGATTTAGATGTTCGGCAATCTGAACTTCTGCTTCATACAACCGTGCCAAATAGATTCGATTACCCTGACCAATCACCTTATTTTCCTTTGCCAATTCAATCAAGCCGCCGGCAAGTTTCTCCCCGGAGATTCGGGGAGCAGCATTCCCTTCCAAAACAGTTGTCGCTGTGGCAATCAATGGCTCAGTAGTTGTATACGTATCCCCATTTTGGATACATAACTCATCAATGGCATACAGCAAGGCAGCCCGAACTCGCTCATCAGAGTCTGGAACAACACCTAATCTCAGCGCAATTGAATCTGCTTTACGAAAGCTGATCCCGTCAATATCTTCAACCAATTGATAAGGATTTTCAGAAATAATTTTTAAGGCATCTTCATGGTATCGCTGATAAATTGCTGAAGCAATCTGACTGGAAAAGCCATAGCTGTTTAACCCAACGATTACTTTTTCCAGACTATCATCAACCTGAAGATTATCAACAATCGCATCTTTTTGTTTTTTACTAATCGGAACCCGATCAAGAACTCGACCATCGGAACTAATCTTGTCCAAAGCATCTTCGCCCAAAACGTCGACAATGCGTTCCGCAGTTTTTCTCCCAATTCCTGGAAACTGATCTCCCGAAAGATACTTTACAACCCCATCTTTAGTCGTTGCGATTAAGCTGGTGTAATTAGCTGCTTGAAATTGCTTACCATAACGAGGATGATTAATTAATTTGCCGGTAAAATGGTAACTGTTTTCTTCAATCAAATCACCAAAATTACCAGTGACGACAATTTCTTCTTCTGGCCAATTAATATTTGTTTTTGAAATTTCAACTAAAATAACTTTATAAAAACTGTCGGGACTGGAAAAAAAGATTGCTTTTAATCGACCATCAACATATTGAGCTTCATTTTGCTCAGACTCCAACAATTCCATAGACTGATCCATCGCGATCCCCCTTGCTTTTTCTGGCAACTCACAAATGATAATCTTTAAGATCACCATTCTTATCTATTTTGGAGATGATTATATCTTGCCCACCATCGAACTTGTTAGTGGTGGTTTTCTTTTTTATTTAACTGAATAAATTTTTCAATATCTTTCAATTTTTGTTGCCCTTTCTGAAAATAGTCCGGGTCGCTTTCTTTGGCTGTCTGAAAATAGCGTTCAAATGGCTCATCGTCAACCATGGCGACCAGGCCACGATTAAAATTAGCTTTTCCGTCTTTAGGCTCATGGTTTAACACAATATCATAAAACTCACCAGCCTGTTTAAAATTTCCAAGCGCCAACAAATTATCACCAATCATTTGATTAACGGTTGGGTCATCATGTTTGGTACTCTGAGCAGAGAGTGCAAATACCATCGCACGCTTATTATCACCCTTAGCCATATAACTTTGGGCTAGCATAATATAAGCCTCACTTTGAAGCTTATCATCATTAATCTGTTGAAATGTTTTAATCGCCTTATCATATTCTTCAGCGGCATAATAGACGTTGCCTAAGCCAAACTTTAAAGTATCCTTGACATCATCGGAATCGTTGTCAAAAATTCCCAAGGCTTTCATTAATAACTCTTCAGCTTGCTGATAATCCTTAGCTTCCACTAAAAACGTTGCTAAATCATAATAATTATGAAAGTTATTCGGTTGACGATCAATTTTTTGGATCAACTGATGAATCACTTGATGGGCCTGCTGCTCTTCTTGCTCCCGTTTCTTTGTATAATCACGTTGATTTTGCTGATTTTTTTCTTGTAGCTTTTTTATTTTATCTGAATTATTTTTTTTCATGATCGTCACCTAAACTAAATCAGTTTTGTCTAACTTCCGGTTCAAATAGCTTGTATCATTCCACTTAAGCAATTTAAATGTTTTACCATCGGTGCTTTCTAAAATCGTCGTGCTGGTGTTGGCTAACCCGCCTCGTTTACGTAAATCTGCCAATGGCGTTCCCAACAGGTGATTCATCTCAGCATTAAGAGCGGCGCCATGGCTAACAACCATCACATTATCATCCGGATTGTTCTGAACGATCGAAAGAACAGCCGGCGTCATCCGATTAATCACATCCGAATAGCTTTCCCCACCAATCACTTTTGATTGATACAAATCCGGATGATTTCGAAAATTATCAAATTCTTCGGGATAAAGTCGTTTAACATCGTCAAACTTCATCCCTTCCATTTTTCCAAGATTGAACTCTTCCAAGCGGGACAGTAAAGAGATTGGTGGTCGTCTCTTAAGCTGCCGAGCAATCGTCACTGCCGTTAGTCGAGCTCGTTTAATTGGACTGGCGTAAATATGGCTGAATTTAACCGTTTTGATGTGTTGGGCTAGTTGATTCATCTCGTCATAGCTTTGGGAAAGTAGCGGTGAATCACCGCCAGCGCCTTGATAACGGCTTTCAAGATTCCACTCGGTCTTTCCATGACGGATAAAGTATAATTTGGTCAATTCTGTCCCTCCCAAAACTATTTTCACTTAATATATTATGACAGGAAAATGATCGAATTTCAAAATTTTCAAAGTGATGCCAAGTTTAATTAACCCTTTCCCAAATTATCGACCACTCTTTATCTCAGCTTTATTTCCATTGCCGGATATTTGCAGCTGATGATTCTTACTTAAACGAAGTTCTCTTTTAATTTAAACACTTTCCAGCCACAAATTTTCTACTATATGAAAAGTGATTTTCTAACGATTGCCAATTTTCCCCATAAAAAAAGGAGCCGAGACAACTAACCATTGTCCAGCCCCTTGACTTAATATTCAATTTTTAAATTAATCACTTTAAATTAATTAAGCAGATTTTTCTTTTAGTGATACCGCTAATAAACGATTTCCAGTACGGTTCAAAAAGGCCCTGATTTATACGTACTGTAACTCCTTGGCTTGCTTGTAAGCAGCATCAATGATGGCGGATCCCAAACACTCCTCGCCATCATAAAAAACAACCGCTTGGCCTGGCGTAATTGCCCGAACCGGATTATCGAAATCGACTCGGACAGACTTGCCATCATCACTAATATGAACGGTGACACCGGTATCCTTTTGACGATATCTAAACTTAGCCGTGCAGTGGAAGTCTTGACCGCGGTCCAGATTATTAACCCAATGAATATCGGAAGCATCTAAATAATCGGCGTACAGCATTGGGTTATGATAACCCTTGCCAACGTATAAGATATTCTTCTTAAGATCTTTGCCAACTACAAACCATGGTTGATTATCAATGCCATCGCCACCAATTCCAAGGCCTCGGCGCTGACCAATTGTGTAGTACATCAAGCCATCATGTTGTCCTTTAACATCGCCATTCACAGTCATCATCTTACCTGGAGTTGCAGGGAGATAATGGCCTAAAAAGTTTTTAAAGTTCTTCTCGCCGATAAAACAAATGCCAACTGAGTCCTTTTTGTCAGCAGTCGCCAAACCTGCTTTCCGAGCAATCTGGCGAACCTCCGGCTTAACCAGATTACCAATTGGAAACATTACTCTATCCAACTGATCAGCAGATAACTGACTCAAAAAGTAAGTTTGATCTTTATTGCCATCAACAGCCCGCAATAGATGGTTATGACCATCTTCATCACGTGTCAGCTGCGCGTAGTGACCGGTTGCGATGTAATCAGCACCTAGCTCCAAAGCGTAGTCAAGAAATGCTTTGAACTTGATTTCCTTATTACAAATTACGTCTGGATCGGGTGTTCTGCCCTTTTTATACTCATCCAAGAAATATGTGAATACGCGATCCCAGTATTCCTTCTCAAAGTTAACAGAATAGTACGGGATGCCGATCTTATTAGCGACTTTAGCAACATCTTTATAGTCTTCAGTTGCAGTACATACGCCGTTCTCATCAGTATCATCCCAATTCTTCATGAAAACGCCAATCACATCATAGCCTTGTTGTTTAAGCAGATAAGCGACGACTGAAGAATCGACACCACCACTCATTCCAACAACGACTCGAGTTTGACTGTTGTCTTGCATAAAACCACCATCATTTCAATTAGATTCTGGAGAATCCACGAGTTGAAGGTCGTAATTTCCAGTAAACTTTATACTAACTCATTCTGATAATGATTACCACTAAAAATATGCTAAGTTGCGGGGCCAATTCTACCTAATCAAGAGAATGACACCAACCGGCAATTAAGGCTTGAACTGCCAAATTATCCGCTGGCTTCCCAATTGTGACGCGTAACCATCCCGGTTTTAAACCATTTCGAACTAAGTAGCCATTTTGTAGGAGCTCGTTATAAAGATCATCTGCATTGCCACGATTGACCTGAAAGAAAATGAAATTAGCTGCTGAATCATAAAATGGTAACCCAATTTCCATCAAAAAATGCTCCCACTTTTTCCGTTCATTGATTACCGTTTCGACAGTCTGTTCAACAAATGTTTGATCTCGGAAAGCAGCTGTTGCGGCAATTTCGGCAAAAGTACTCAAGTTATACGGTAGGCGAACCGCCTGTAAGTATCCCATTAACGGCTCGGAACAAACCGCAAACCCCACTCTGAAATTTGCTAAACCGTAAGCTTTTGAAAAGGTTCGTAAAACAACAAGATTATTAAACTGTTTTGTTAATGCCATCACTGAGGCATGACCATTTTCAGAAAAATCAATATAAGCTTCATCAACAACCACCGTAATTTCAGTAGGAAGATTGTTTAAAAAGGTTTCAATCACGGCAGGTTCAATCAGTGTTCCGGTTGGATTGTTGGGATTACACAACCAGATGATCTTAGTTCGATCCGTTACCAGACGGCTAACAGCTGCTAAACTAATGAAGCCGGCCTTATCAAGCGGCGCAGGTTTAATTGTCGCACCCTCAATTTCTGAATGCAACCGATACTCTGAAAAGGTCAAAGCTGGATCAATCACTTCATCACCAGGCTCCAAAATTACCCGGCATAACAACTCAATGATCTCATCCAACCCATTTCCAAAAATGAGACTATCAGGGCTAATGTTAAAATGGGTGGCAATGTTGGACCGAAGTTGTTCAGCGTTACTGTCCGGATACAAATTAGCACTGGCAAAATGCCATTTATCCAAGGCGTCTGTTACTTCGGGCGAGGTACCAAACGCGTTTTCGTTAGCCGATAATCGAACCAATTTGGCAAGCCCGTGTTGCTTCTTAAGCTCAGATAATGTTGGCTCAGGAACATAAGGATTTAAGTGTTTGACAGTTTCTTTGACCATAGGTAAGCCTCCAAATAATATCTTTTTATTTAACTAGTCTATCATCACTTCGGATCGAATGGATACCGGTTTAAATCAATTCTTTAACATAGTAATTAAATGATGATCATTGATGCCGCACGTGCTCCTTCCAGTTAACTGATTAATCAATATTTTTTAAGACAATTACCATCTTTCAATGTCATCGCGTTCCTTTGTTTTGCTCATTTTGCCTTCGCGACCAGCTAATTCTTTCTTAATCTGATCAACAGTGATTCCCCGTTCTGCTAGTAAAACCAGTACGTGATAGGCTAGATCAGCAACCTCTAAAATAAATGCCGGGTCCGATTCATTTTTGGCCGCCACAACAACTTCAGTTGATTCCTCACCAACCTTCTTTAATATTTTATCTAATCCTTTAGTAAACAGATAGTCCGTATAAGAACCCTTAATTGGATTGCGCTTACGATCCATAATTAATTGATATAATTCATCCAAGTCTTGTTTTTCCTCTGTCATATTTATGCCTCCTAAATTCTTTTTTGGCAGGATCAGTTCCCGGTCAGCCCGAATCAGGTTACTTTACGCTAACTGAAGCCACCGAAAACGTTATCTCGCCAATCATTGCCGCAGTCATTTAATCACTGTTGTTTAACAATCACAAGGTCCGATAAAAGCAGCTCATATGACCTGTATGACAGGCAGGGCCAGCGGGAATAACTTTCATCAACAGCGTATCGGCATCGCAATCGATTTGAACTGAAACGATTGCTTGCGTGTTACCACTCGTTTCACCTTTATGCCACAACTCATGACGGCTTCGGGACCAAAACCAAGTCTGCCTGGTTTGCATGCTTAACTGAAAACTTTCTTCATTAACATAGGCCATCATCAGGACTTGATCCGTTCGATTATCCACGACAATTGTCGGGACAAGTCGATCGGGATATTTTGCAAAATCCGGCTTCATCGAATAATCACCCCATCTTTTCGCAATTGGTCTTTAACCGTTGAGATTTTGAGTTCGCCAAAATGAAAAACTGAGGCGGCCAGGGCACCATCAACAGTTGTTTGCTGGAACAAATTAGTGAAATCGCTAACCTGTCCACAGCCTCCAGACGCAATAATTGGAACCGAGACGGCTCGACTCAGCTGTTGATATAAATTAAGGTCATACCCGCTTTTCGTTCCGTCCCGATCCATACTGGTCACCAGCAATTCACCTGCTCCAAAACCAACGCCCTGCTTGGCCCACTCAATGGCATTTAATGTCGTCTTTTTACGGCCGCCGTTAACATAAACATCATACTGATTAGTATCGGCGTTAAATTTTGCATCAATCGCCAATACGATACATTGACGGCCAAATTTTTCAGCGCCTTTCGTAATCAAATCCGGGTTATCAACCGCTGCTGAATTTACCGCAATTTTATCCGCGCCGGCTTTCAATAATGCCATCATATCTGAAACTGTATGAATCCCACCACCAACGGTTAATGGCATGAAAACTTGGCCAGCTACTTTTTCAATCGTTTCAATAATGGCTTTTCGATGTTCATTAGTCGCAGTAATATCCAAAAAAACTATTTCATCGGCACCCTGTTTTTGATAAGCTGACGCAATTGCAGTAGGATCACCAACATCTTGAAGATTAACGAAATTAACGCCTTTTTTCACGCGACCATGATCAACATCCAGACACGGAATAATTCGTTTAGCCAACATCTTCAGCCACCTCCGCTAATCTCGCCAATGGCAGGTCACCAGTTGCCATTGCCTTGCCAATAATGGCAGCTTTAATGTCTGCCCTGGCTAAGCAATCCAAATCAGTTATGCTACGAATGCCACCTGAAGCAATCACCGTACTTTGAGAATATTTTTGTTGAAGTCCTTTAAGCAGATCGATATTTGGCCCATTTAAAGTACCATCACGCGAAATATCGGTCACAATAAATGTCTTGACACCAAATGCAACCATTGATGCCATTAATTCAGCCATTGAAACGGAACTCTGTTCTAACCAACCGGAAACTGCCACTAGGCCATCTTTGCCATCAATACCAACAACAATTTGATCGGCACCAAACTGGTGAATAGCTTGTTGAACCAGCTGAGGATTATTTAACGCGGCAGATCCCAAAATCACTCGATTCACACCTGAAGTTAAATATGCATTAATTTGTGAGAGAGAGCGAATGCCACCGCCAACCTCGACTTGTAAATTTGTTTGACGGCAAATTTGTTCAATCACATCTCGATTAATCGGTCGCCCAGACTTGGCGCCATCCAAATCAACCAAATGAAGCCTGGTCAATCCAGCTTTTTCAATTGCAAGCGCTTGGGCCAGCGGTGAAGCATTAATAATTGTTGTTCGGTTAAAATCACCCTGATAAAGTCGAACGCTCTGTTGTTCTTTTAAATCAATTGCGGGAATAATCTGCATGATCAATCAACTCCTTAAATTTCGTTAACCCAGCCAAACCAACGTCACCACTTTTTTCGGGATGGAATTGAATTCCGATCACATTCTTTCGTCGGACGACACTAGGAAGCCGAACACCATAATCGACAGTTGCCAAAATATTTTCTGGACCAGTTTCAACATAGTAGGAGTGAACAAAATAAGTAAATTGCTGATCAAAAGGATCGGCTATTGGATCAGGGCGAGTCACTTGATTTTGATCCCATCCCATGTGCGGCACCTTGACGCCCAACTGATCAGGAATTGGAACTACCTGCCCATTCATAATTGATAGACCAGGTCTTTGACCAAACTCAAAACTTCGCTCAAATAACAACTGCATGCCCAGACAAATGCCAAGAATTGGGACTCCCTGTCTAGCGGCCTGCTGGATCACCGGAACCAAGCCGCGACTGATTAAGGCATCCATCGCTTTTGAAAAGGCACCTACGCCGGGAAGAATCAACCCATCCGCTGCTAGAATCTTGGCAGGATCTGCTGAAAGTTGATTTGAAACACCAAGAAAATCCAACGCTTTCTTGACGTTTCGTGTATTACCGGTATCATAATCAATCACAATAATCATCAGATAACCCCCTTGGTCGATGGAATCCCCTTAATCTCCGGATTAATAGTCACAGCCGCTCGGAGTGCTCGGCCCAACGCTTTAAATAACGTTTCAATTTTATGATGAGTATTGCGCCCATATAAAACCTCCGCATGAAGATTCAGGTCGGCGTTAAATGCAAACGCCTGAAAAAAATCTTCCGTTACTTCCGTATCATAGCCGCCAAGGTGATCATTAGAAAACTCGGCTTTAAAAACCAAATAGGCGCGACCGGATAAATCAATAACTACTCGGCTTAGTGTTTCATCGAGTGGAATCAAGGCTGATCCAAATCGTTCAATACCGGCTTTATTTCCTAAGGCTTGTTTTAATGCGAGCCCCAGGGCAATGCCAACATCTTCGGTTGTGTGATGCGGATCAACCGCTAAATCACCATCAGCCTTCACAATTAGACCAAAGCGGCCATGTTTGGCAAAAGCAGCCAGCATGTGATCAAAGAAACCAATTCCCGTGTCAATTTGCGTTTTAGAAGGGTCATCAAGATTTAAACTTAATTGAATTTTTGTTTCACTGGTGTTGCGATTAATCGTTGCTGTTCTCATCTCGTCCACTCTCCATTCATTTCAAATTGTTTAATTTGCCTATCTGCCGTCTGTAAACTGGTAATTAACGATTTAATCGGGACTTGCGATTGCCTAAGTGCCAGCCGATTAACAACCAATTTCGTATTCACCGGCTGCAATTTTGCATAGACGTGTAAATTGTTTTCTTTCAACGTATTACCGGTTTCGACAATATCGACAATCGCATCAGCCAACCCAATTAATGGTGCTAATTCGACAGAGCCTTCGATTTTAATGATTTCGACGTCCTCACCAATGCTTTGAAAATATCTTTTGGTAATATTGGGATATTTAGTGGCAATGATCTTTCGGCGTTGTTGTTGCGGATCAAAGTCTTCAGTTGACGCGAGGACAAAGCGGCATTTACCAACACTTAGATTTAACATCGCATACTGACGATTTCCCTGTTCATCCAATACATCACTACCGACGATCCCAATTTGAACCGAACCGCTGTTCAGATAAGTTAAGACATCAGGACCCTTTACCAGAATAATCTCGTAGCGTGGGTCATCGTCAAAAATAAGACGCCGTCCTTTACTTCGAAGACCGCTGCAATCAATCCCACTGGCTTCAAGCAACGGTATAACCTGTTGTTCAGTTCGACCCTTAGTCAACGCAATTTTAATTGGTTTCATAAGATTACCTTCTTTTCGTTAAGTCCAACAACTTACTGTTCGTACTAGCTGCCAACCGTTTAGCAGCTTCAAAATTATGAGTTAAGCATAGCGTTGCATTCCCAAGTTTATGGAGTAACTGCTCCGCTTGTGGCCACTGTTCATCGTCAAAATAGATTAAAGTCTGAGGTCCGCTTTCGGGAACCGGGACTCGCTGGACCAATGCATCAATTTCAAATGCGAGTCCAACTGCCGGTACCTTCACTTGCTGAAAATTAGTTAATAAGTCATCATAACGGCCCCCACTAAACAAATAGTCAGCTGATTGCTCCGTGAAACCGCGAAAGACCATTCCTGTGTAATAAACTTGCGGTGAAGGAATGCTTAAGTCAACCGTCACCCGATAATTCGGAAATTGGTTGTTAACAAATTGTTGAGTAGTCGTTAAATCATGAATCATCCGTTTTAAACTTTCATTATCCGGTAACGTTTTAACCACTTCCATAACCTGGTCAAAGCTGCCAAACAACCATGGCCATTCCCGTAAAAACTCGCTAAATTCAGTTTCAACTAATGGTTGGCAAAGACGATTATAGTCGCTAAGATCTTTTGCATATAAAGCCTGTTTCAGGCTCTCCCTAGTTGGCTGTGGAATCGCCAATTGACTGATAACCGCATCCACAAACCCTGCTTCACTAAGCTGCAAGGTCACATTGGGAATACCAAGTCTTTGGCATTCGGATAACGCCACCGACAAACATTCCCATTCAGCTCGCACCCCCTCGTAACCTACAATTTCAATTCCAGCTTGCGATAGTTGGTTATAACTACCTGATAAGCGCTTCTTCAAACGAAAAACATCCCCACCGTAATACCATTTAACCGGTAAATTAAGACCTGTGGCGCTCATTACCCGAGCCACGGGTAATGTTAGATCCGGTCGAAGAACCAACGTTTCTCCCTGCTCATCCAACATTTGGTAAGGTCGATAGTCATCAGGATTCAGTGGCTTAAAAACATCCGAATATTCAATGACCGGCGTTGTTAATTTTTGAAATCCACGATTTTTAAAGCCTGACAATAACTTGTTTTGAATCGTTTCTTTAATCTGGGCTTGCGGGCCAAATTCATCACGGGTTCCATTAGGTAAATTTTTATTCTGCATATTGTCACTTCCCAATTTACAAATTTTGAGCAAAATAAAACCCCGAAAACTGAAATTCAGTCTTCGAGGACGAGTTTTGATCGCGGTACCACCTCAATTTGCTGCTACCTCACGATAAACAGCCTTACGCTGCCACCAAGTACTCATCTGAAAACACTTCAGTAAGACTTGGGGCAACCCTGATAACGCTAAACATGCGAATTGGCCTACTTGGTTCAACCAATTAGTTCATAGATGTGTGTTCACCGAATCGAATCACTCATTCTCACCACCAGAGTTCTCTTTTCATTCAAATTCAGTTACTTTTTCTAATCAAAACTTTATTTTATTAGTAATCTTTAATTTAACTTATTATCATACACTGCAATTCTCAGAAGTCAACAGTAATTTCAAAAAGAATCAGTCACGAAATCAGCCAATGCATGATAACCACGGCCAATATCAGCCACACTATGGGCATCACTACCATAAATCATCGGAATTTTAAGCACCCTGGCCATTTCAATAATTTGCAGGCTCGGGTATTGTTCATTGCAATCCTTCTTATACAATCCAGCGGCATTTAAATCCAACTGCCTTCCCTGACTCTTGATGGCAAGTAAAATGTCACTCACTATGCCTAAGTTTTCAGGTGAAAAGGCGGAGTCTAGCCGAAAATGATCTTGAAATTTCTTAATCAGCGTCATATGACCAATTCGTTGGGGCGCAAATTTGCCCAAATCATCCCGAATTGACCGGTTAACTTGTTCAAAATAAAGACGATAGAGACTCTGAGAATCTTGGAATTGGCTAAGTAGGCCGGTCTGAAAATCGGCTAATGTGTCATCGACACACCAATAGTGGCCATCCCGACCCTTTAAAAAATGAACCGACAAAATATTATCAGTTGTCCGCGGCCCATATTCATCCAAAAAAGCCTTCGTCCAGTTGGTAAATTCAGGAAGATAGTCGACCTCAAACCCAATTTGAATTTGAATCTGATCCGCGTACTTGGTCTTCATTTCATTAGCTTTTTTGAAATAAGGTTCAAGATCACTCATTGAAATGGCTGCTTCGGTTAACCCGGTTTTTTTACCGCGATAATCATCAGAAAACCCAGCTGGTAATGGCGCGTGTTCAGTAATACTGTACGTATCAAAGCCTAGTCGAATCGCTTTTTGAATCATCAATTCAACATCGTCACCACTACCATGTGGACAAAATTCAGTATGTGAATGTCCTTCTCGTTTCACCATGCAACTTCTCCTTTAGGATTACTCAACCCGCTGGATCCAGCCTTCAGGTGCTTCAACATCGCCAAATTGAATACCGGTTAACTCGTCATACAATTTACGCGTCAACGGTGCGACCTCAGTTTCACTATAAAAGACGTGCAACTGATCTTGATATTCAATCCCGCCAATTGGTGAAATTACGGCAGCTGTTCCCATCGCGCCAGCTTCCTTGAACCGGTCCAGATCATTAATGAAAACGTCACCTTGCTCTGCTTTCAATCCCAATCGATGCTCAGCAATCCAAAGTGCTGAAAATTTCGTAATACTTGGCAAAATTGAAGGTGATTTGGGAGTAACAAACGTATCATCTTTCGTAATTCCAAAGAAGTTAGCCGAGCCGGCTTCTTCGATTTTCGTATGGGTCGCCGGATCAAGATAAATAACATCAGAAAAACCAGCCTTATGGGCTTCATCCCCTGGCAGTAAACTACCACCATAATTCCCACCAACTTTACTTTGGCCAGTTCCATGAGGCGCAGCCCGATCATAATATGACGTCGTGAAGTTAGTTGGCTTTAACCCACCCTTATAGTAAGCACCAACTGGCATTGCAAAAATCGTAAAGATATATTCAGATGCTGGATGCACGCCGATGTTACCACCAACACCAATCATCAATGGTCGCAAGTAAAGGGTCCCGCCAGTCCCATAAGGCGGTACATAGTCAGCATTTGCTTTCACAACTTCTTTTACTGCATTGATAAATTGATCCTCCGGAAATGCTGGCATTAGTAATCGTTCACAACTATTATGCATTCGTTTGGCGTTCATATCTGGCCGAAATAATTGAATGTGATCATCTTTAGTTCGGTACGCTTTTAAGCCTTCAAAATCCGCCTGACCATAATGTAACGCAGTTGATCCTTCGTTAATATGTAAGGTGCTGTCTTGAGTCAAATCACCCTTATTCCATTTACCATTTTCGTAATGAGCAATAAATCGATAAGGTAAATCCATATAGTTAAATCCTAAGTTATTCCAATCAATTTCTGTTGCCGGTTTAGCTTTTGTCATCATTAAATTCCTCCAAAGTCGATTATGAATCGAATTATACTAAATGGTCTAACCAATTTTTAATAGTTTAATATTTTAATGGCAGAATGTCAATGTCTATCACAAAGCGTCTCAGAAACACTAACTACCAATCAACAGCCTGATCATGCCAGCCAGCTGTTAAGGTATCTAAGGGATTGACATACCATTTGATTACCTGATTCCCTTTCTTAACGAATCGTGGCCAAAACAGGACAAAAGACAATTCACGTTGTTTTTTATCCCGCGTTCTTGCTCGGTAACAATCGTATAAATACTAAGAGAGACTGGACAAAAAGGGCTGTACAATATCTGTTGTTGGTAATAGATTTAATCTATTATTAATGACAGATTTTTTTGTATATTATTATTGGCCCAGTTTAAAATTCAAGTGCAACACTAATCAACTAGACCTTTCAGACTAGACAT
>NZ_AZEY01000057.1 GCF_001434255.1 Lentilactobacillus diolivorans DSM 14421 | reverse complement strand
GTAAGTGATTGCTTTGGGCTTTTTAATTTCTGTTCGGATTAATTATAGAATTTGCCTTTTTTATAAAATCAGATTTAGGAGATCCTTCATGAAAGAGATTAATATTCAATGTATATTACTAACGAGCCTTGCATTTTTAATGGGATTAAGTCAATTTATCGTTGTCGGTATTCTAAACAATTTATCTGATAGTTTTCACATATCTATTAGTTATATGGGAGGGCTAGTTACTTTATTTGCTCTTGTGTATGCCATAACAACGCCAATAATTAACCTATCTGTGGGGCATACTCCCTTATATAGGGTGCTGATTATATTTTTTATGATGTTTGCTATTGGAAATCTGCTTACAGCAATAGCGAACGATTTTGCTATGTTAATCGTTAGTAGAATTCTCACAGCCTTGGCTTCTGGCCCTTCAATATCTATTGCAATAACTTTTGCTGCAGCCATTGCTCCTATAGAAAAAAGATCTTGGATGGTGTCCTGGGTGTTTTCTGGTTTTAGCATCGCTTCCGTTTTTGGAGTTCCTTTAGGAACATGGATAAGTGATAATTTGAATTGGCGATTTATATTTTGGGCTATATTCAGCTTATCCTTAATCTTGGTATTCTTTATAAATCACTTACTACCACATAACCTAAAGCAAAGCGGAAATGGTGGACTAATTCAACAATTAACAATTTTAAGCAATAAACATATTCTTTTAGGAATTACAATCCCTGTTTTTAATTTTGCAGCTATTTACACCATTTATACTTATTTAAAGCCTCTTTTAATTTATAAATTCAGCTTTTCTCATAATCTTATAATTTTTATTTTATTTTTTTACGGATTTTGTGGCTTAATTAGCAACCAAATTAGTGGCCGTATTGCTAATGTAGATTGGATGAAAAATTTGCAAAAGTTTCTACTAATTCAAATAATAAGTTTAATTACGATCTTTTTAATCGGAAACTTTAAATGGTTATCACTTATCGCGATATTTACTATGGCTCTGACAATGTCAGTACAAAATTCGCCCATTCAACTATATTATATGCAAATAGCCAAAATTCATTATCCTCAATCACTTGTCCTTGCTTCATCTTTTAATTCTATT
This sequence comes from Lentilactobacillus diolivorans DSM 14421, assembly GCF_001434255.1. Classification (GTDB taxonomy): domain Bacteria; phylum Bacillota; class Bacilli; order Lactobacillales; family Lactobacillaceae; genus Lentilactobacillus; species Lentilactobacillus diolivorans. The sequence continues at coordinate 369 of NZ_AZEY01000057.1, read as the reverse complement.
TTTTCCAATGTTGGTGTCGCTATTGGATCCGCTATGGGAGGATATACAGTTAGTTCTTTTGGCTTAGGATATTTGGGATTAACCGGAAGTATTTTTAGCCTCTTGGCTATATATGTTCTTATACTTCTTAACAGAGAGAGTGCTAATTGATTTAATCTTATATGCTTATATTTTTATATTCAAATACACATTTTGTAAACTGAAAATAAATAATAGAAAAAATAGTAATAGACATAATTAAAAAATTGAGCTATGTACACTCGATTACCTTAGTAATATTAATTCTTGAATTTACACTTTAAGTGCAACACTGATTAAATAAAGAATGGCCCATGGCCAAATTTCTGTAAAATGATGTTTGCGAAAACA
>NZ_AZEY01000056.1 GCF_001434255.1 Lentilactobacillus diolivorans DSM 14421 | reverse complement strand
TGGCCATGGGCCATTCTTTATTTAATTAGTGTTGCACTTAAAGTGTAAATTCAAGAATTAAAAATATTGCAATAATTTATAAATTCTTCCTTAAATACATATTTTTGAAAACTAAATTTCAATTATAAGCATTTTTATCAAAACTATCACAAAAAAGTAGTAATAACGGAACTTTAACAAATCTTTTGAGAGCGTAAAATATCTTGTTTATTTATCCAAAAAAATATATAATGTACGCAGAGATTGAAAGAGATATCTATGTGATGGGTATTTCTCCAATCAAGCAGAGTCCGATTGATCCATCACATTAGGACTCTATTTCATAGCGACCAACAGTCGTTTATGAGGAGGGAAATATTATGAAAAAACTCGTAAGAAATAGCATGTTAGTAGGGGCAGTTGTTTTAGGAATTGGTTCGTTAGGTACAGTCGCTCAAGCAGCAACAACACCTGCATCACCAGTTCCAAGCACAAGCAGCACAGCCACGGCCGATATTACGCCTGGAAAGATCACTTTAAGTTCGGCCCCTAGTTTTCAATTTGGTACAGTAGCAGCTTCAGCAAACGATATTTCATATAAGTCAACTTCCACATCAGGAAGCTTGGATATCGCTGATGCTGGTACTGGTACTGGATACACTGTAACTGTTGCAGCATCACCATTCACGGCAACAGGCGGCGCAGGCTTAAAGAATGCACAACTATTATTAGATAATAAAGAAACAGATCCTATTAAAGCAGATGATGTTGATAATGTATCAACACCTCCAACACTTGTCGCAAAGCTTTCACTATCAAGTTCACCAGTAACTGTTGTTAGTGCTGCAGCTGGTAAGGGTGTAGGTGCCTATACTGGAACATATGGTTCTACTGATGCCTCACTTGAGGTTCCAGCTGGTAATATTGGCGGATCCTACAGTTCAACCTTAACATGGACGTTAGGTAATGCACCTGCTTAAATATAAAAATTGAGGGCTGGTAACTTAATTGTTGCATGCTCTCTTTTTTCTTCGGGAGATGATATTTTGAAGAAGCATATTTGGATTTTCATGTTGTTTTTAATTAGTGTTATAACTTTTGGTTGTTTAGGAACCCAAGATGTTTCGGCCGCCACCTCAGAAGCTCAACCAGCAGTGACTTATAATATTGTGCCAGAACTTTCAAATAATCAGATCGATAAAAAAGTCGGTTATTTTGATTTGAAAGTGACGCCAAATGAGAAGTTGCAAGCTAAATTTAAGATTAATAATAACGATACTAAAACGCATACTTATACTGTAATGGTGAACCGGGCATCGACTGATACCAATGGGGTAATAGTCTATAACGAACATAATGTTAAAGCTGATTCATCTTTGAAATATGATATTGAAAAATTAGTTACATATCCTAAGAGTGTTACTGTTGATGCAAAATCTTCTACAGAAGTAGTTGTGAACATTAATGCTCCGAAAGGAAATTTTGATGGCGTATTGTTAGGTGGTATCTTTATCGAACAAGATAATCAAGGTAGCAAGAGTAATGCTAAGGGTGTAACGTTAAAAAATAAGTATAATTATGTTCTAGGCCTACAATTGAGACAAAATACTGACACAGTTGAGCCAAATTTAAAACTGATCAAAGCATATGAAGATACTCAAAATGGACAAATTTCAGTCAATGCACTATTAGATAATGATGTGCCAAGATTGGAAGAAAAAGTTGATATCAAAGCAAAGATAACTTCAGAAAATGATAGTAAGAATGTTATTTTACAATCAGAGAAATCAAATATGTCAATTGCCCCAAACAGTTACTTTACTTATCCTATTAATGTTAATACAGTTATCGGTGCTAACAAGGATAAGAGATTAAAGTCAGGTACTTATATGATGTATTTGGATGTTAAGGCTAACAATGGGCAAAATATTTGGAAGCTTCAACGGAAATTTACGGTTACTGACAAGCAAAGTCGTGAAATCAATAAGAAGACGCCAGTTAAGAACAGTCATACTAAATTCAATATGGCTATCGTTGCAACAATTGCTGCAATTATAGTGGTTGCAGGGTTAGGTGTTTGGTATTACAAAAAACATAAAAAGTAAAACGAGATACGAATAAAAGAATCCAATAACTCACTTTTGGGGTTCTTACTCAAATTTGGTTAAAATGTGAATGTGCTTAAATTCCCGTCTTCCGCAAGAATTAGAAATGTATTGGAACGCGATGGATCTCCAAAATCAGCCTTATTGTAAGTGGCAAAGCCGCCAACAATAATCACATAGCTGAACACATTTCCAATTTGTACTCCAGACTAAATAATTTTCCATTTAGTTTTTTTGTGGCAAGTATGTTTAATACGTAATTTTGTAAAATAAAAACGGCCTCTATTAAGAGATTCAAGTAAAGGATCTATCTTGAATACTTAATGGAAGCCGTTTTTTTGGTTCTTCGTCAAACATCCTAAAGTAAGAGGTATCAAGATTGTGACGACAATCTTGATACCTCTTTTACTATACTTAAATTGAGGTTGAGGTCGTCAACATCAGTGGAATATACATTCCGAGTGTCAAACTGGCCCAACAACACGTAGTGAACAGTTAGATTTAGGATGTGGGTCCTTGAGATCGAATTTAGAAAATGAACGAATCTGCGAAGTTGTTACCTCAAAAATATATGGAAGGCGATAAAGTGCACGTTTTAGGTATTGATGTGAGTCGTGGAAAGAGTAATTGTGCTCTTTTACACGATCATACGGTTATTAAGGAGTTTCAGATTATCCATAATAAGTCTGGATTGGCAAAGCTCAAGTCAATAATTACGAGTGACCTGCCAGTCATGGCAGTATTTGAAACGACTGGTATTTATTCTAGAGTTCTGACTCGTTTTTTTAGCGAGGAAGGAATGAATTACCTTGAAATAAATCCTTTGGAGTCCTCAATTCGCATGGCGGGGTTGAGAAGGCAAAAAACAGACCGTTCAGATGCAGTTAAATTAGCGCTCCTGGGAATTGATCAGAAGTCACTGATTCATGGTCGTAGACCATATTCAAGGCCATATGAGCAACTTCATTTAATGGCACACCGCTATCTAGAAATAACTAAGGAGAGATCCCGGATTATCAATCATTTACATGCCGCACTTGATCAAACATTTCCCGAGTTAAACGATATATTTAACCCAATTCGATCAGTGCTCGGCTTAACTTTTGTTAGTCTCTTTCCCCACCCTGATTTTTTAACAGGATATATTCCAGGAACGATGGCAAAACAAATCATTGGCTTGGTAAGTCCTAAAATCCATTCGGATTTAATCGTACGTAGATGTAATGAGGTCTGGCAGGCAGGCCAATTGTCGTACCCAGCACAACCTGCGAATTCATTTCTGACTAATCAAATCCATAGTTATTGTGAAGAGATTCAGCGATATAATCAGGCCCATGACTTATTAAAACGCCAATTGATCACTTACGCGAAAACTTTTCCGGAGTTTAAACTCATTGCGAGTATTCCTGGGGCGGGAGAGATATCAACTGCCCTGTTACTAGGATTTACAGGAAAAATAGCGAGATTCCCAAGCTATAAGCAGCTGAATGCTTACGTAGGAATAGATCTACGACGAACCCAATCCGGAGGGCTCAAAGAAGCTGACCGGATTAATCGGAGAGGCCAAAGTAGTGCCCGTTATATTATGTTTGAAATGATTAGATCCATGCTTAGAAATAAAGCACGCATTGATAATCACATTGTGGATTACTACTATAAGTTAAAAAAAGGACCACATCCTAAACCGGATATGGTTGCCATGATTGCTTGTGTGAACAGGCTTGATAGGACGATTATGAATTTGGTCCGCACAAACCAAATTTATAATTACGCAAGAACTTCCCATTAAGCAGACTATTTAAATACCAATATAGTTGATATTTATGACAGCTTTTTTCTGTCAAAAAGCTATCACTGTTTAGTGTACTCTTTTTTTAATAAGTTGATACTTGACATCATATTAGAACTGTTGTTGGTGAACAAAATATTGGAGTTCTAATCACTTGGTGATTAGGGCTCTTTTTGTATGAACCCGAAAAGCGAACAGCACTCTTAGCCGGAATCTGAAAAAGTTTCGGTAACCAAATCCAGTACGTTTAATGACTTTAATCTTGTTGTTTGAACCTTCTAGGGGCCCGTTGGTGTAATGGTGAGTGAAAGTATTACCAATTTCATCATGATGAGTCGCTAGGGTCTGGAGGGTTGCCAACATCTCTTCCGAGCAGCCCTCTAAGTGATGGAACACTTGATTATAGTTGGACCAATCACGGTTTTTGATGGTTTCACGTAACCGATTCATCACGTCGTAAGTTTGCTTGAGCTCGGGATCAATGTCCAATAAAGCATCAACTACATCAGTGGCAGTCGCTGGATAAGGGAAGTTTGTCCACTTACGGAAAGCTTCGTAGTTGAGGTGATTTTCCGGCGTTAATAATAATTTCCAATAGCGTTTTAGGGCGTGATACTCGCGTGAGGAAGTCGCCAGGGTTTTCATGAGGCGCACCCGCGTCTTGTTAAAAGCTCGGTTTAAAGCGTTAACCAAGTGGAAGGGATCGATGACAACGATGGCATTCGGGAAGATCTGCCCAACCAATTTGGGATAGGTATAATTCATATCAGTCACGATTATTTTCACATTTTCGCGCGCGGCTTGGTCATAATGCCGGAAATACTTTTGAAGCTGATAGATGGTTCTAAAGGGTAACAGATCAATCAATTCGTGGGTTTCCGCGTCCATAAATTCAAAGCTCATCGCGTCGGTGGCACTCTTAGTGCTTTTAACTTCGTCCATGAGGAGAACTTTGGGTAAATAGTGCCAGTTGGTTTCAAAGTCCCGTTCAGCGCGCAAGAGCTGCCGACCAACGAATGAATCCGAAGTGGATAACTCATCGGCAATGTGTTTGAGTGAAACCGGTTCGGTCAGTTTTTCTAAGCATTGTTTGCGGGTCGTATTTGAAATCGTGCAGTGCTTCGGCACCGCATTCGTCTGCGCCAGGAAATTGGTATGACAAGCCTTACAGTGAAAGTTTCGCCGATTGAGGCAGAGGATAACGGTGCTGCCCAAGGTTTTAGCGAATCTAATGGTGGTCTTCCGCCAACCATAGCCAATGATCTGATGGTCATTAATAACCCCACAGTTGTGGCAGGCCTTGGGGGAATAGTTCAGCGATCCATTTAATCGGATCACCCCATCATCACCTATTTTGCCATTCTCAATTATTAAGTGTTCATCATCTATTCCTAACAACATTTTCGTAGTATCATTTGACATAGGGCATTTCCTTTCTTGACTTAATTCTGTGGTGGGAGCAAGTTAACGGACGGGAGATGTCCGCTTTTTTATTCTAATGATAAACAAAAAATCTGTCATCATTAATAGATAAAAATCTATTACCAACAACAGATATTGTAGAACCCAAATAAAAAAGCCGCCCTGCGTAACTTTGGCTAGGTTACAGGGTGACTCAACTAT
>NZ_AZEY01000055.1 GCF_001434255.1 Lentilactobacillus diolivorans DSM 14421 | reverse complement strand
ACCAACGTAGGGTATTGCATCCGTACATAAGCTGTTTTGCGGGATTGATAAACGTTGGTATGTCAGTGTTTTTCTATTTTAACCATTTGAAGGTTTACATCAGTTTCCACTTGATTATAATCTTCTGCACATTTCTGCACATTATGCATAAAAAGAGTGTGCAGGAATGTGCACACTCTGGTTTTAACTATTGTTCTAATTTATTCAAATAGGTGATTGTTTTGCCAGCTTCCTTAGTTTGGAGTTCCTGTACGATATGTAGATAGATCGAGATGGTTGTGTCAACATTCTTGTGACCTAGGCGCTGAGAAATATATGGAATAGCAATTCCTTTATATAATAGTAGAGAGGCGTGTGTATGCCTCAAACCATGAAAAGTTAAATCCGACTTTATACCAGATCGCTTTAGGGATATTCGCAATAGATGTTCTAGGGTGTTGATTGAAACCGGTTTTAAATCACGTCCTAAGAATACTAGGTTCTGGGGATTGTCTGCTTTTTTTAACGTTAGTTGGGTATTCTGATTTAGTTTTACATGGGCAAATAGGTTACTCAAAGTTGGATCGAAGATAATCGTTCGATTTGACGAAGCATTTTTAGTGGGACCTAGAGTATGGGATTTAAAATTCCAAGCATGATAAATATGAATAGTGTGCATATCCTGATCAATGCAATCCCAGGTTAAACCAGCAATTTCAGAAACCCGCATACCAGTTAAAAGAGCTGCATAAGCCATTGAATAAACAATTGAACCATTTAAATGTGCCTTTAAATCCCTCAGTAGTTTTTTGGCTTCAGCTTCACTGAGATAATTTATTTTACGGGTGAGCTTTGGATCAAAGGTAATGTGAGTGCCAAAGGTAAAGTCACGAAAGATAATCCCGTCGTTGATTGCATTGTGCACACAAGCACGGATATGGGCGTTTACTTTAATAACGGTTGCTTTGGCATGTGCCACATGAGTAGCGTCACCGTTGCCAAACTGGTTTAAGAATTTTTGATAATCAATGCGGGTAAGACTTTTCAGTAGTTTACGTCCAAAATAATCTTTGACGATCCGAATCGTGTATTCATAATTTAATTTGGTGCTGGCAGATATTTGAGGTTCACGAAATGTTTGATACCATTTCAGTAGATAATCAATAAGGGTAACATTTTTATTGTTTAAATCACCACCCTGGGAATATTGATATTCATGTTCATTAGCATATTCTTGGGCCAGACGTTTAGTTTTAAATCCATTTTTAGAAATTGACTGACGATCACCATTAACATCATAATAAAAAATTCGAGCCTGCCAGCCACTTTTTAATTGCTTAAATGAAGCCATAAGAAGTCTCCTTTTAGTAAGCCTAAAAATTATATTTATGAATAGAATACCACATATTAAATAGGAAGAGATTTGCTTGGGATAATAAGGGGCGTCACACGCTGGAGTACGTGTGACGCTACTACAAATCATATATATGCAGTAGAACTTCCTCTACTACACGTGCTTAGCATACTGGAATCCTTCACTGGCGTCAAGAAATGACTACGAAAATATTTTATCGGTAATTAATTTGATTTGTGTGTATATAACAAGTAGAATGAACTTTAAGAGCAGACAAACATATCCTCCAAAACCCTTTCATTAGTTACTGGCTAATGGAAGGGTTTTTACATAGATGTAACAGTATTATTAATAATAAGTGACGTTTGAACTTTATATTTGTCAATTGCTATGAGTATGTTATACTAGATTTTGATCGATGAGTTCTTTTGAACTATCGTCATACTTAAAAATTTTTATATTGGAGGAGACAAAATAATGAAATCAAGTTTAAAGAAGTCATTATTTGTAGGTTTGGCTGCTCTTGGCTTTGTTGCCGTTGCAGGTTCTGCTAATGCACAAACTGCATCCGCAAAGTCTTATGCCAAAGTTACATCAAATAAAGCATTAACCACTGACGCTACTACTCGTAACGTTAATGTTAATGGTACTAACGCAATTTACACTAAGGCAGGTACCTTAAAAGGTGCTAAGGTTGTTGCTACTACAACTACTACTAAGGCATTAGCTAATGCACAAACTGGTAAGGCTAACTTCCGTGCTTATCGTGTAGCTACTACTAACCGTGGCTCAGTTTACTACAAGGTTGTATCATTCGATAAGCAATATCGTGGCTGGGTTTATGGTGGTAAGTCAACTTCTGCATTTGCTGGTGGTGTAGCTTCATACGCTACTACCAAGGATGCTACTGCTCCTGCATCAACTAACACTTATAAGTTAAGCTCAACTAGTACAACTGCTAATACTACTTTATTCAAAGCTCCAGTATGGACTCAATATAAAGTTGGTCGTGCAGTTGTTGATGGCAAAACATTAACTTCTACAGATGCTTATAAGGATGCCGTATTGACCTTTAATAAGGCCGTTACTACCTCACGTGAAGGTGACACTTGGTATCAAGTTGCTTCTGTAAATGGTTCAACTACAAATGGTTTAGTTGGTGCTTGGGTAAAGGCATCTGACGTTACTCAAACTAATCCACAAAGTGACACATCAGTACGATTCACATTTACTGATCCTTCAGGAAATGTTGTAAAAACTTTAGATTATTCTAAGGCAAATGCTAAGTCGGGTGAGACCCTTGGATCATTAACAGGAACAAATGGTAATTATTCATGGTCGTTACCCACTGGTGTTGCAACTGATCTTCAAAGCAAGATTAATGCTACTTTGAATGGTACCGGCTATTCTTACAATGTTTCAGCAAACGAATCTACACTGGCTCAAGCAAAAGCAGGCTCAACAGTTACATTGCCTGTGACTAAGGGTGATGTTGTTTATCAAACGCTTAAGCCTTATGTCGCTACCAAAGATGATGTTACATCAACTCATTTATTAACTGCAAATTCCAAATCAGCTGGTGCGTTCTTTAAGGGCTCATTTAAGGAAGGCGATCAAACCATTGACATTAGTCAGCTTGTGCATACTGATGATAATGGGAATGTTCAATCGCACAGTAATTCTTTGCCTGCTGTTAAAACTTATATTGATGGTGTAACAAATAACAAGGATACTGCTCTTGCAAACCTTAATAATGATGTTAAAGAGTATGCTGCAAACTTCTATTTGGCTCCTGCTAATATTAGTACATCTGATTTATTCAGTGGAACTAAGGGATCCGCATTTAGTTCTCAAGATGTTCTTAATTATTTAGCAAAGCATTCTACTTTGAATACTCTTAAGTCAGCTATTTATCCGGTATTTAATGCTGACGGTACTGTTAAGGAATGGGATCAGTTAAACTTGAATGCTACGAGTGCTAATAGTGGTACTTTCGGTTCTTCACCTGTTCAAGTTGTTTATACTTACGGTGATGGTAGTGCTGTTTCAGATCCATTCAGTGCAACAAATAATGGTAGTTCAGTAAATCCATTTGAATAATCAATTTAGCTTTTTGTTGATTTATAAGCAAATCCTTTTGGATTTGCTTTTTTCTTTTGCATTGATTAAATTAAGCAAATAATTCCATTTGAACACTAGTTCGATAATGGTCAAAATTCAGATAATCATAGGAGCATTTGTATTCAAAAAGATTGATACCTTACGGTATCAACCTCGAAAGTTTTACATTCTCATTTTTTGCTAAATATCTTAAGTGAACTTTCTATGTGGTGAATCTGAAACATTTTAAACACATTATTCTAGAGTTGAACTTTACCATTATATTGTTCCATTGATTTATAAATATATGCTTGGCGTTGATCATAAAGTAATCCTAAAGGATTAGAATCGGCTTTTATTTGAACTTTGAGATTGTTATATTGATTCTCATAAGTTTCAGCATTCCCATTGGCTTGCTGAAGAGCGGTTTGATAATCTGATGAAGTAGGATCATCATTTTCTAGAGCATTGACAAAGGGTTCCATTGTTTGCACTTGTTGGTTTAATGGCTTTATTTGATTTTTAATAGCCGTTATTTTGGCATTAATTTGTTTTATCTTAGCATCATAATTGATTTCCTTAACAATAATTTTGAGGCTAATTTTTTTAGATGTATAACCCTTTTTGGTGGCCAAGAGTTGATATTTATTTTTAAAGTTAAGTGGTTTGGTGACTTTTATAGAAAAGTTACCGCTACTTTTTTTCTTAGCAATAGTTTTTTGTCCTTCATAAAGCGTTATATTCGTTCCTTTGGTCGTTTTACCAGTAATAGTCTTGGCTTGATTATTAATAGGATTAATCTTAATAGTTAGTTTGTGTGAAGAAGCATTTACTGATGATAAAAACATAAATGGCAGTGCCAAGCCTAAAACAAGATTAAACTTTTTCATAATGAATTCCCCCCTAAATATTAAAAGAGTACATTAACTACATAAAAAATTAATTGAATACTATACTGGCGGACGGTGTTTACCATGACGAAATACATAGTCTAAAGAAACCGTTCCTGCCAAGTATCTTTGATAACGCATTGAGAAAGTGGATTGAGCAATTCCCAAGTACTGACTGGCTTCATGCTGATTACGAAATGTTTTGTCCTTGTAGTGAATGGGAACACTTTTAGTTTTCCTCATTTTTAACATGTAAGGAGTAGATGCAAATACATCTTCCACAGTATATTTACCCTCATGATAAAATCTGAGTCGTTTAGTGAAGGTATTTTGATTAATTCCCAAATACTTAGCTGCTTCTTGCTTACTGGCAAATTTTTTCCCGTGATAACTGGGAAGTTCGTAAATTGTATATTTGGATGGGTGAAATAGTTCGTCTAAAGATAATTCGCCCAATTCATACTTTTTGAATCGACGATTAAACGAAACTAAGGTAATGCCAATAAATTTAGCAGCCTCTGGATGATTTTTAAAAACCTTGCCATGATAAGTAATCGGATTAGTTAAATGAAAATTTTCCGGAGAGAATAAATCTTCTAAGGAAATTTTATGAGCCTGATACTTCTGATACCTTTTAGCAAATCCTGCTTTGGTAATTCCGATATAGTCGGCAGTTTTTTGATAACTTGTAAATGTTGTTCCCTGATATGTAATGGGCTTCATTCATCATCTACTCCTTTCATCATAATCCTAAAATTATTACGCAAGTACTTAAAAAAATAATTGCAATGCCAATAAATATGGCAAACAGTTTATATGGATCTTTGAAGGAAAATTTTTGATTTTGTCTTGAATTTACACTTTAAGTGCAACACTAATTAAATAAAGAATGGCCCATGGCCA
>NZ_AZEY01000004.1 GCF_001434255.1 Lentilactobacillus diolivorans DSM 14421 | reverse complement strand
GGAAAACCAACAGTTCTAACCTGCCGTTTTCCTACATTTTACGGGTGCCTTTTACAGAGACTTAAGCAAAACTTCAGGCTTATCTCATTTAATAATACTTAAGATACAACTATCTATGTTAACATCGTTTGGAAAAAATTGCAGTTAAATGTGACAAACTTGTTACAATCCTATTTTATCATCGTACCTATTTTGATTACTTAATCCTTATTAACTTAAAAAGAAACTCAGCCATATAACTAAAAGCCTCCCAAATTCCAAAATCAGGAATTCCGGAACTCACCTGCTACCTAGCCGAAACGCGGTCTAAAAAGCAACTCCCGGCCATATAATTAAGAACCTCCCAAATTCCAAAATCAGGAATTTGGGAACTCACCTACTACCTAGCCGAAACGCGGTCTAAAAAGCAACTCCCGGCCATATAACTAAGAACCTCCCAAATTCCAAAATCAGGAATTCCGGAACTCACCTGCTACCTAGCCGAAACGCGGTCTAAAAAGCAACTCCCGGCCATATAACTAAAAACCTCCCAAATTCCAAAATCAGGAATTCGGGAGGCTTTTAGTTATATTCTGGGAGTTGAGCGCTTTTTAGACCGCTCTTAATTTTTAAACGAATGAATGGGTGCCGGGATTCTTCCACCACGGTTTACAAATTGAGCCGGACTATTAGGATTAACCGGCATTACCGGTGCATAGCCGAAGATCCCACCAAAGTCAATCTGTTCGCCCACCTTTTTACCAGTCGCCGGAATAACCCGAACCGCCGTTGTCTTATTATTAATGACCCCGATTGCTGCCTCATCGGCAATCATGCCGCTAATTGTTTCAGCAGGCGTATCGCCTGGGATAGCAATCATATCCAGTCCTACTGAGCAGACAGCTGTCATCGCCTCTAATTTTTCGAGATTTAGGTTGCCATGCTCAACCGCCCGAATCATGCCACTATCCTCTGAAACCGGGATAAACGCGCCAGATAAACCACCAACATGTTCGCAGGCCATAACGCCACCCTTTTTAACCGCATCATTCAACAATGCTAGAGCGGCTGTTGTCCCAGGGGCCCCGACACTTTCTAATCCAATTTCTTCTAAAATTTCAGCAACCGAATCGCCTTCATTCGGCGTCGGTGCCAGAGAAAGATCCACAATTCCAAAGGGAACATTTAGTGCCTTAGCCGCAACATTGCCAACAAATTGACCCATTCGAGTTACTTTAAACGCTGTTTTCTTAATTGTCTCAGAAACGGTATCAATTGACTCACCACGGACCTTTTCCAACGCCCGTTTAACAACGCCGGGGCCACTAATCCCAACGTTGATAACTTTATCGGCTTCGCCAACACCATGAAAGGCACCAGCCATAAATGGATTGTCTTCAACTGCATTGGCAAAAATAACCAAACTCATGCAACTAACCGGATCAATTGCAGCCAGTTTCTTCACAATGTGGCCCATTTGCTGAACAGCATCCATATTAATGCCCGCCCGGGTTGAACCAACGTTAACTGAACCACAGACGCGACTCGTTTCACTCAACGCCTCAGGAATCGAATCAATCAATTTATGATCACCGGTTTGGTATCCCTTTTGAACCAGTGCAGAAAAGCCGCCAATTAAATCAACGCCCAAAGCCTCAGCAGCTTTTTCCATTGTTTGAGCATAAGCGACATAATTATCATCATGACAGGCCGCTGCAATCATCGAAATGGGCGTTACTGAAATTCGTTTGTTAACAATGGGCACCCCGTACTCAGATTCAATCCGCTCTGCTACCTTCACCAAATCCTTCGCACTTGTCGTCAACTTATCATAAATTTTCTGGCGGGCTTTATCACCGTCACTATCAATACAATCAAACAGCGAAATTCCCATCGTAATTGTTCGGATATCCAATTTCTCTTCAGAGATCATCTGAATCGTATCTAAGATCTGATTCTTTTCCAACTCTCTGGCCCCCTTAAAGTTTTTGAATGGCATCGAATAATTCTTGGCGCTGAATATGAATATCTAAGCCTGTCTCAGTACCCAAATCTGTTAGACCCTTTTTAACCGTTTCAAAATTAATTGTTTTTTCATTCCATTCACCCATTAACATCATGGTAAAGTCACCATCCATTAATGTCTGCGAAATATCAGTAATATTCACCTTTAGTGTAGCTAATTTCTGGGAAACCTTCGCAACAATACCAACTTGATCGTGTCCAATTACCGTAATAACTGCTTTCATTTTTCTCCATCCTTTCAACTCAACCACTCGTTATGTCAACAATCATACCCGATATTTAATTTAACGGCAATCACGGTTTTTGATTTATCCGAATGAATTTTTAAAAGTAGAATTCATCCGGTTAAAAATGATATAATTAGCAATAAAATTTCAGTAAAAGGATGGCAATGACATGGCAACAGAAAAAGAAAAGTTTTTAGCCGGTGAGCCCTATAATATTATGGACCCCGAGCTAGCCGCAGATGAAACGAAGGCTCGTCGACTCTGCAAAATTATCAATGAGCTCGACGATACTGCAACCGATGAAAAGGAACACGCAATCCGGCAGCTGTTTGGCTCCGCCGGAAAACGCCCCTGGGTTCAGCCAAATTTTCGTTGCGACTTTGGCTATAACATTCACGTTGGTGATGATTTTATGTGTAACTACGATAATGTGATTTTAGATATTGCCCCGGTTACCATTGGCAATCACTGTATGCTGGCCCCTCACGTTCAAATCTATTCAGCCTACCATCCCCTCGATCCGGCTGGTCGGGAACAATACATCGGCTTAGGAAAACCGGTAACCCTGGGTGACGACGTTTGGGTTGGTGGCGGTTCAGTTATCTTACCCGGTGTTACATTAGGAAATAATGTGGTTGTTGGGGCAAATTCAACGGTCACCAAATCATTTGGTGACAATGTTGTCATTGCTGGTAATCCTGCCCGCATTCTCCGAAATAATCCACCCAAAAAATAATTTTTTCGAAATCAATGTTGACATTCTCATTTTTAGGGTGTAAATTATGAACAATCATTAAATTCAAATTAAAAAGCAATGAAGAGAAACGCCATTTTGTAATTGCGATCAGAGAGTTGCTGGTCGGTGAGAAGCAATTCGCAATATTCAATGGTGATCATCTCTGAGCTGTGCAGCCAAACGTATGATTAGTAGGCTACATTGGGTACACCCATTATTGTGTCAGCGTATCGCGAAAGCCGTACGTGTGAGATTGTCCTAGTAATAGAGCAATAAATTTAAGGTGGTACCGCGCAGAAGCGTCCTTTTAATTATCCAGTTGGGATAGTTAAGGACGCTTTTTTTGAGCTTAATGAGATATTATTAAAAGGTGGTGAGGATAGATGGAATCGGAGATTAGTATCTCTAATGATACACCGGGTCAGATTCAGATTAGCCGTTTTAGGATCAAGTTCACACATAGTTCTATTGAATTTATTAAACACATAGCTTCAATCACATATCATACTTCACGTCGTACATTTATCCTCGCCACATACCTGAGCGGGGACAAACCGATTAAATAAAATTTTGGAGGCCACGCTTATGGATGAACAACAAGCAACAATGACATTATCAACTAAGGAAAACGAACTCGCAAAGAAATTATTTAACGCTTATCAGACGCATCAGGCGTTAAAAATGTCAGACTGGGATGGTACCGTTACAGATGAAGATGCTGCCTATCGCGTTCAACGACGATTAACGGAACTAAAAGGAGAAGACGTCGGTGGTTATAAAGTTTCTTTAACTAGTAAGCAAACCCAAGACATGTTTGACTCTGATTCTCCCCTATATGGCGCACAAGTTAAAAGTCACTTTGTTCAATCACCAGTTACCCTGCACCAGGGAGAATTAATGGAACCACTAGCTGAAGTGGAAATGCTCTTCACAGCAAAGGAAGACTTATCCAGTAAAGATTCATTAGAAGACCTCATGCACAAAACCAAAGTTGCAGCTGCCGTTGAAGTCCCCGACTCACGTTTTAGTGACTGGTTCCCAAGTTTATCTAAATATATGGTCATGTCGGATGCCGCGGTTGGTGGTTTCGTTGTTTATGGTCAAGAAGTTAATACCGATCAGTTATTTGATAACGTCGATGATTTAGCCCATGTTAAATGTGAGCTATTCCATGATGGCAAGAAACTTAAAGATGGTGCTTCATCAGAAGTGCTTGGCAATCCACTCAATTCACTTCACTGGCTGGTTGAAAAGCTGGAATCACAAGGAATGCCATTAACTGCTGGTCAACGCGTATCAAGTGGTACTTTCCTACTGCCGGAAAATTTAACTTCAGGTGATTGGAAAGCAACCTTTGATAAGGGATTGGGTGCTGTATTCTTAAGGGTTACCAAATAAGGTTCAATTAAATTTCATTAATCACCTGTTATGAAATTAATGCTACTGCAACTTTTTTCTAAAGATGTTAACAGCCACAGAAAGCTGGGAGGCTACTTAAAATAAGCACAGATTAACTTGTCCTAATTATTTACTGGTAATATTGTTTTAGATCGAAGATTAATTGATAAAAATGAAATGAAATAAAAATAGTCGGTTAGTAAAAGCGGAAAATTTTACTAACCGACTATTTTTTGCCTACCCTGACCATATGTTCGCATTTGTTCTTGACTTTTCGAACGAGTGTTCGTATGATTTAGACATAGTCATTAACTATGATTCGCAGGTGATAATCGTGACAACCCCCCTTGATGATAAAAAAGCACTACCCATCCACGATATTATGTGTATTGATTGTAAATCTTTCTTTGCATCAACTGAAGCTATAAAGCGTGGCGAACACCCCCTCTCTGCCAAAATTGCGGTAATGAGTCGGGAAGAATCTGCTGGTGGTTTAATCCTAGCCGCTAGTCCTTTCTCTAAACAGCACTACGGTGTCAAACTCGGGACCCGTCGCTTTGAGATGAACGATCAAATGGGACTTGAAATGGTCGAACCTCACATGGCTGATTATATTGCCCTTAATTACAAAATTAATTTTATTTATCGACATTTTACAGATGACCAGCACTGGTTCCCCTACTCAATTGACGAAAGCTTCATTGACGTTAGTCATAGTCATAAGCTTTTCGGTTCAAATGTTGAAATTGCTCATCAGATTCAAAAAAGAGTTTTCAATAAAACTGGCATTATTACAACAATCGGAATTGGTCAAAATCCACTGCTTGCAAAATTAGCACTGGATAATGCCGCCAAGAAACAGGAACCCTGGATTGCTCAATGGACTTATGATGATGTTCCGACCACTGTTTGGCAGATCCGTAATTTGGCAGATATGTGGGGAATTGGTGACCGAACTGCAGCTCATCTTAACCGCATTGGAATTTACACAATCAAAGAATTGGCCTTTGCTGACCTAAATAAACTCAAACAAACTTTTGGGATCCTAGGCGAACAATTATACTACCATGCATGGGGAATCGATTACTCAAATATTAGTAACCGGTATCTTCCCCGATCCGATAATAAGGGATACGGCAATTCTCAAATCCTAATGCGTGACTATACAGATTTTTCAGAGCTCAATACTGTTTTGGAAGAAATTGCCGATCAAGTTGCCACTCGCTTGCGAAAAAACAACGTGGTTGCCCAAGTCGTCACTATTTTTATCGGAATGGCAACAACCGATCACCAGGGCCGGACACATTTTTCGGCCCAAACATCGATCGAGGCAACTGATTTAACCCACTCAATTGCCAATGCAGTTTGTTACTTGTTAAAGTCAAAATGGGATGGTAGTGCTGTTCGCTCAGTCGGAGTTAGATGCAGCCGACTTTCTCCCAAACATGATACACAATTTAATTTATTCGAAGATCCCATCCGAACGCTTAATCACGAAAAATTAGAGCAAATCATTGACAAGATTCGTAAAAGATATGGTTATAAAGCACTTATCCGAGCATCTTCCAAGACTAGAGGCGGAACTGCGATTCAACGTGCAAATCTAGTCGGCGGCCATCAGGCATAATAGTCACCGAAGCCGCAATATTGACACTAAATCTATGATCTTATTTTTGAAGGGAGTCATCATTATGCTAACAGAATCCAAAAAATTAATTACGCAATACCGTCATTATTTTAAACGCCTTCCCCATTATCAATATTGGTTAGTCATCGTTGATAACCACTTTAACGACCGTTACTATTTCTTCCTATATAATCGGCGATTCAAAACCAAGCTGGTTCGGTCTTATGAGTTATTGGCTCTAGTTCATGATAAACAGAAATATCAACAAGTATTAGCGGATCTAAAATCAGTCAGCCAGCTTAGTATTGAGTACCGCGATACTTCTCATTTAGTTGAGCCAACGCCAGAAATAAAGGTGGATAAAATTCATGGCCATAACTTTTAAGGTTAGCTAACTAATACGATGCTACTCAATTTGAGCGCTCTGCGTTGTTCTTATCCAAGATTGTTTCCAGACCATGGTAACCATTTTTGTCGTTCTTTCAAATAAATAATGGCTTTTCAATGCATTAATTATAATTTTGATTGCGCTTTTGGTTTATAATTAGCTTATGTTAATTTAATGGGTTAAATCTTATTTTAATTAGAAAAATTGCTAGGGAGAACTTAAACGGCCGGTTTAATTATCAAGCTAATTGAACCCAGTTGCTTAAAAACAACATTCCCAAGATTGCTTATTCACGATAAGTATGGAACTCCTTAAACACAGTTTAAATTGAAAGGGGCAATTTATATGTTAACCGTCAGGAAGAATTTGCTAATGCTAATTGCGACAACGTTTTCGCTAGGAATTGCAACTCAACTTGCAGTAAATACACCCGCTTTTGCGAAAACCAAGTCTGCCAAAGTGATCAAAATTAATAAAGCACCGTTTAAAGCCTATCGTGCTAAAAAGGGATACATATATAGCAACGCCAAGTTAACCAAACGCATTCACAACGCTAAAAATTATCCAAAAACAACGTTGTATTCTCAAAAAGAAGCAATTATTAAAAAAAGCAATGGAAAACAGGCTGTCTATTATTATGTAATGAGTAAAAATCGAAAAGTCCAAGGATATATTTGGCATAGATATTTAACCCCTGTTCCTATTAAAGACAATATTGCTTCTAGTGAAACCAGCACTAATCAACCAATCTCACAAAAAGCATTAGTTAACCTCATTAATAAAGCTCCGGATATGGATCCCACAGAATCTATTCGCAGTTTAAAACCAATTGATTATATTGCTAACGAAACGATTTTTGATCTTGGCTATAATGTCTTTCGCTTCTCACCAAGTTCAATGTTCAAATCACATCAGGCCACGGTCTATGTCGCTTCAGGAAAATTAGCTTCCCTCGCTCAGGCAGCTATGACTAAATGGAATAACGTTTTAGGATCACAAGTTTTTAAACTTGGAACGGCAAAAGCACACACACTAGCCATTCGATTGGGCAACGGAACTAAAGATGGTTGGGATGGCTTATACGATGGTAAGGGGATTTATATTGATCATACTCATTTTAATAACCTTAACTATCCCATTGCTTATATGAGTGAGAACCTGGGATCCCAAACATCTTATCAGCAATATTGGACTGGCGTCATTGCTCATGAACTTGGCCATACACTTGGTCTTGATCACACAGGTTATCAAGCTGATTTAATGTACGCACCAAATAGCGATGGTAATTTTATTACAAAATATTTGTGGAAGCGTCCAATCGAAAGATCATCAACTGGCTTAGATGGCACTGAGATGGGCACAATTACGCAACGTGATTTAAATCGAGCTCGATTAACAAGGGTTTTAGGCTATTGGTAACCAGAGTTGATCAAAAGACGTTTATAGGCTAATCGTTAACTCCACTTTGTTGTGGAGATAGCGACGACCTTTTTTATTATATTACGGACTCGAAGCTTCTCAGAGCATGGCCGGTCTCTATCTTCATCTCCAGTGCAACGAAAAAAACCGAGGATGGGACAACAACCATTTTACCCAGTCTCCGTTGGTGTAAACACGATTGTTATCAAGTAAAAACGCGGGACAAAGGGCGCTTAACTTCCGGTTACACCCTAAGCGCCCTTTGTCCTGCTCTCTGGATCTAATCTTAAATTCGTTTTAAAGCATTTTAATAATATTTAAATTAAAATCCCGAAAAATCATGTCTTCACACTTGATTTTTCGGGATTTTTTATTAACCCAAACAGTTAGTTCTAAGTATAAATTTCAAATTCTGGACTACCCTGTTGATAACTAATCAAATAAATGTAACTTGGCAATTCGTTGGCAGGCTTCCGTAAATCTTGGCTCATCAATTAATAAGCCAACCCTAACAAAGCCTTCGCCACCTTCACCAAATCCATTACCCGGTGCAACCGCAACTGCTGCCTTATCCAGTAAGAGATCAGCGAACGACTCACTAGTATACCCCTTCGGTACCGGCATCCAAGCGTAAAACGATCCACCCGACGGGTATGGTTCCCAGCCAATGGCCCGAGCTGCTTTAAAGAATTGGTTACGACGCTTTTCATATAAAGCAACCAACGTTTTGACGGTTGATTGATCACTATCTAAAGCAGTGATCGCTGCTTTTTGAATTGCTGGGAAGACACTAACAAATAAGTGATCCTGAATTAAATTAATTGCTTCAATCATATCAGCATTACCGGCTGCAAAGCCAATTCGCCAACCCGCCATATTGTAAGATTTGGAAAAAGTGTAAGTCTCAATTCCGATATCTTTGGCACCAGGTGTTTGCAGGAAGCTAATTGGTCGCTTGCCATCAAAGCCAATCGCACCATACGCGAAGTCTTGAACAACCCCGACCTTATTTTGTTTAGCAAACGCTACCGTCTTCTTAAAGAATTCCGGTGTTGCAACAGCACCAGTCGGGTTATTTGGATAATTCAAATACATCAGCTTAGCTCTATCAACGATATCTTTATCTAAAGAATCATAGTCTGGCAGAAACCCATTTTCTTCTTTAAGTCTCATTAATTTCAACTTAACTTGAGCCAAGGCAACACCAGAAAGGTAATCTGGATACCCAGGATCTGGTAGTAACATGGTGTCACCAGGATTTAAAATTGCAAACGGTAATTCAACCAACCCAATTTTAGAACCACCTAGAATAGCAATTTCTTTTTCAGGATCAAGTTCAACACCATATTCGCGCTGATAAAAATTAGCAGCGGCTTTCTTTAATTCAGGATCACCACGGAATTGAGAATATTTATGGTTAGCAGGTTTGGCTGTCTCTGCCTGCATGGATTTTACAATATAATCAGGAGTTGGTTGATCAGGGTTCCCTTGGCCTAGATTAATAACATCCGCACCAGTTGCAACTTTTGCATTTACTTTTTTAACCAGGCTGGCAAAAAATTGCTTTGGTAAATTCTGCAATACTTTTGATTCTTCAAAATTCACAATAATTCCTCCCGTATGTTTAAGCTAAAATTCATTACCTTTAAAGACAACTCATTCACAGCACTGCTAAATAAGTGACTCATTGATAGCCAAAAAGGTATCAATATTCTACCTTGGTTGATAATAACGTAATTGAACTCACCCAACTCATCGAAAGTTGTGGTTGGACTCCCAATAATCATCATCTTGACTTTAAACTCATAGCTTTCATGATCGCTCATTGGCTCCAAGTGTATAAAAAAAGTCCTTTATCAAATTCTTTGATAAAGGACGACAGAAGCCGCGGTACCACCTTATTAAGCAGAAAAATGCTCACTCATTGATTGCTGTAACGGACAAGTCCGAAACCGGCTAACAGACATTGCTTGCCAGCTTTTATTTAAAGGTTAAAAGGCCATCTTTCCATAATGCAATCAATCATCTCTCAGCTAACAATGATTCTCTGTCACTAATGCAGTTACGGTACTCACCTTTTAAGTTAATATGAATATTATGAATAATAATTTAATAAATGTCAATGGTTTTTAATTAATAGTTAATCTGTCAGGAACCCGAATTTTGCGAATCAAATTACTCAAATCATCCCCCTGTCTTGGTCTCCTAATCGCCACTCGTTTCTTTTCAAATTTATTCAATAAAACAAGTTGACGTTAAATGGCGTCATTGCAGTTCTACCACCAAAGTGTCACCTCAATAAATTCAATGATTGTCTCTTTACTTCATCTATACATCACCCTTATTTTCTGGTATCATAGTCACATTGCCATATGTTATATTATGTTACATAGAATTAGGAGGAATAATAATGAACCGAAAAGTTTCAAACGCCCTCAGCTGGGTTGTTTTATTAATGGCTTTTCTATTTTGCCTCGGGTGGTCCAGCTCGACCGCCCATGCGAAAACGTATCAAATTGGAACTGATGTCACCTACCCACCATTTGAATTTGCTAATAAGCAGAACAAATACGTTGGCATTGATATTGACATTATGAATGCAATTGCAAAAGAGGAAGGATTTAAAGTCAATATCAAACCAGTTGGCTTTAACGCCGCTGTGCAATCTGTTCAGTCTGGTCAATTGGATGGTATCATTGCTGGAATGACTATTACCCCGGACCGGGTGGCTAAATTTGACTTTGGAACTCCCTATTATAAAACTGGAGTTGTTATGGCAGTTGCCAAAAATAGCAGCATTTCAAGCTTTAAACAGCTCAAGGGAAAACGGGTGGCACTAAAAACTGGTACTGCAGCCGCCGACTACGCCAACAGTATCAAAAAGAAATATGGGTTCAAGACCGTTACCTTCGATGACTCGGATAATATGTACCAAGATGTTGCAACTGGTAATTCAGTGGCCTGTTTTGAAGATCAACCTGTTATGCAATATGGCATCAAACAGGGGCTTAAACTTAAGATCGTAACGAAACCAGCTAATACTGGTTGGTACGGCTTTGGTGTAAAAAAAGGCACTCACAAAACATTAATTGCTAAATTTAATAAAGGCCTCAAAAAAATAAAAGCAAATGGCACCTATGATAAAATCGTTGGTCGCTATTTGGGCAATAAAACTAATAAAAAAGTCAAAGGCAAAACATTTACGATCGGAACTGACGTTACATTTCCACCATTCGAATTTGCCAACAAACAAAATAAATATGTCGGCATTGATATGGACTTAATCAGAGCCATTGCCAATGAGCAGGGCTTTAAGGTTAAAATCAAAGCACTTGGCTTTAATGCGGCCGTTCAGGCGGTTGAATCGGGGCAAATTGATGGTGTGATCGCGGGCATGTCGATCACGAATGCTCGGAAGGCTCAATTTGACTTCTCAAAACCCTACTTTAATTCCGGAGTGGTCATGGCAGTAAATCCTAAAAGTAAAATCACTAAATTATCCCAGCTTAGGGGTAAAAAGGTTGCTGTCAAAACCGGAACTGCCGGAGCAGATTACGCAAGTAGTATTAAGAAAAAGTATGGTTTTACGACAGTCACGTTTGACGACTCTAACAATATGTACCAAGATGTGTCAACGGGTAACTCGGCAGCCTGTTTTGAGGATCATCCCGTTATGCAATATGCAATTAAACAAGGAACAAAGTTGAAGATTGTCACCAAGCCAGCATTAAGTGGTCCTTATGGATTCGCTGTCAAAAAGGGCCATAATAAAGCGCTACTGGCTGCTTTCAATAATGGTTTAGCAGATTTAAAGGCAAGCGGAACATATGATAATATTAAAGCAAAATATTTAGGATCCGACGAATCTGCAACTGCTGCCAAAACTAAGGGAAGCTCTTCTGAGGATCGGACCTTCATTGGTTTAATTAAGCAAAATCAAGGTGCCCTTCTTTCTGGATTAAAGGAAACGATGTGGCTAACGGTTGTCTCAATTTTCTTTGCAACCATATTTGGAATTGTGGTCGGCTTATTAGGAGTTGTTCCAAGTAAATTTAGTAATAGCATTTCAAGTATCCTCATATATTTATTCCGAGGAATGCCACTACTGGTGTTAGCCTTATTCATTTATACAGGAATTCCAAGCTTAACTGGCGAAAAAATCCCAGCTTTCTTTGCGGGTGTTGTTACCCTAACCTTTAATGAAGGTGCTTATATTGCGGCATTTGTTAAGGGTGGGATTGAAGCAGTTGATCCAGGCCAGATGGAAGCGGCCCGTAGCCTAGGATTACCATTTGGAAAATCAATGCGGCGAATTATCCTACCACAAGGCATTCGAATTATGATTCCATCATTTATTAATCAATTTATTATCACTTTAAAGGATACTTCGATTTTATCAATTATTGGCTTACTTGAATTAACCCAAACTGGTAAAATTATTATTGCCCGAAACCTAGAGGGCTTTAAAGTTTGGACAATCGTTGCCTTAATGTATTTGATTATTATTACGTTATTGACCTGGTTATCCAATTGGGTTCAAAGGAGAACGAAAGTATGAGCGAAAAGGTAAAGGTTTCAAATCTAGTAAAAACATTCGGAACAAATGAAGTTTTAAAAGACATTAATTTAACCGTTAATAACAATGAAGTTGTTGTTATTATCGGCCCTTCAGGCTCAGGTAAAAGTACTTTGCTGCGAACACTTAATAAGCTTGAAGAACCAACATCCGGATCAATTGTTATTGATAACGTTGATATTGCAACGAAGGGTGTTGATATTAATACCATTCGTCAAAATATTGGGATGGTATTTCAACATTTTAATCTTTTTAATAATTTAACCGTTGGTGAAAATATTATGTTGGCACCAGTTGAGTTAAAGAAGGAAGATAAACAACAAGCTGCTAAACAGGCTAAGGGGTTGCTAGAAACGGTTGGCCTGGAAGAAAAGTTTAATGCCAGAGTTCAATCGCTATCAGGTGGTCAGCAACAACGGGTAGCAATTGCCCGAGCCTTGGCAATGGATCCAGATATTATGTTGTTTGACGAACCAACATCGGCATTAGACCCAGAAATGGTTGGTGATGTTTTAGGGGTTATGAAAGATTTAGCCAAAAAAGGGATGACAATGATCGTGGTCACTCACGAAATGGGATTTGCAAAAGAAGTTGCGGATCGAGTTGTTTTTGTGGATGACGGTAGGATTCTTGAACAAGGAACGCCAGACCAGATATTTGAACATCCTAAAAATGAACGACTTCAAGATTTTCTTAATAAGATACTGAAACTTGAAAGCTAATAATCACGCCAAAGGCGTGTGGTTATTGGCTTTTTTG
>NZ_AZEY01000054.1 GCF_001434255.1 Lentilactobacillus diolivorans DSM 14421 | reverse complement strand
TGTAAAAGGCACCCGTAAAATGTAGGAAAACGGCAGGTTAGAACTGTTGGTTTTCCTACATTTTTTGTATCATGAATCACATCAGAGTGTAGGAGGAATTTGATGTGAGACGTGATTTAAGAGAAGGAGTGACGATTTACGTGACTGAAAATATTAAGCCTAACTTCGCCGAGATTGCCCGGCAATATAATGTTGATTATCGAACCGTTAAGAAAGCCTATGAGGAAGTCAAAGCTGGACTTAAGGGCCGACCAAGTGGTCGACCGAAACGGCCAAGTTTACTGGATCCATTCAAGCAAACCATCGATTCAAAGCTTGAACTAAATTGTTCGGCTGCTTCAATTTTTAAATTTATCCAGAAGAAGGGCTTTACCGGCAGCTATACCCTCGTGAAAGATTATTGTCGCCAAACCCGCCGAGAACGAGTTAAGAAAGCTACCATTCGGATTGAACATTCCCCTGGTCTCTCTGCTCAAGTTGACTGGAAAGAAGAAATGGCCCTAGTGAGCAGCGAGGGTGAGCTGTTTAAATTCAATATTTTCTTGTATGTATTGCCTTATTCAAAACTCAAATATATGACACTAACCTTTGATCGGAGCCAAGATACCCTCTTTTCTTGCTTACACGACGCTTTCCTTCATACCGGAGGTATTCCGACGGAAATCTGGTTTGATAATATGAAAACCGTTGTGGATCATACAAAATCCCAGTTTGGCCACGCTGTCTTTAACGAACGGTTCCACGAATTCTGTAAAGATGCCGGTTTCACACCAATTGCTTGTCGACCATTCAGACCACAAACTAAAGGTGCAGTTGAAGCCCTTGCTCGCACGGTTGAACGTTTACGGCCATACAATACTGAATTTGCTGATGGAACTGAGCTAATCGAACTAGTTCATATGCTCCGAGATGATCTAAATCATGAAACTTCGCAGGCCACGGACGAAGTCCCGTACCTGAAATGGTTAGACGAAGAAAAAGAGTACCTTCATCGCGTTCCAGTTAATCTCCTTGAACCATACTTCGAAGAAAACATTACCCGTGTCGTTTCGAAGGAGGCCATGATCAATTTCCGCAAATGTAAGTACTCAGTAGATCCGCGATACATTGGTTGTACGGTTGCTGTTGAAATCTCCAATGATGAGCAGCGCATCCACATTTATTATAACGGAGAAGAAATTCGTACGCACTCCATAACTACCAATTCGCTGAATTATGACCCCCAAGATCAGTTCAATATCCTCAAATCTGATTTGCTTAAAGGGCGGACAGATGAAGACATTTCAGCTTACATTCGTGAACATATGACTGATTACGACAACTTATAGGAGGCTACCATGACCACTAATAATCAAATTCTTTTAAATAATCTTGAGCGCTTAGGGTTAAACAAAATCCGTGAATACTTGCCGAATTACCTTGATCAAATTCACACTGATAATCTGTCATTAACTGAGGCGCTAATTGATTTAACTAATTCGGAACTCCAGAATCGACACGAAGGTCAGATTGCACGGGCCATTGGCCGTGCTCGGTTCCCCAATACAAAATCCCTAGATACATTTGATTTTAGCTTTCAACCCAGTATTAATCGCCAAGAGGTTCTGGAATTCCAGAATCTGGCTTTTATGGAAAAGTCTGAAAACTTAATCTTTATTGGCAATCCGGGAGTCGGTAAAACCCACTTGGCAATTAGTATTGGGATTGAGGCCTGTAAACAGGGCTGTCGGGTTCTCTTTATTAATTGTCATGAGCTGTTGATTAGATTGAGAGCAGCTTACGAAAAAGGACTGCTTGATCGATCTCTAAGCCGCTATTCGCGCTATGACCTATTAATTATTGATGAAATTGGGTATTTGCCAATTGGTCACCAAGAAGCTAACCTCTTATTTCAGCTAGTCAATGCCCGCTATGAAAAGCATTCAACGATCATTACCAGCAATAGTGATCTATCCGCTTGGGTTGATATTTTCCAGAACCCAACTGTGACAGCAGCCATTCTCGATCGCTTGGTTCATCATGTTCACGTAGTGAAGATCACTGGTAAATCTTACCGATTACGTGGCCTCAAGTAACTGCCGAAAACCTACATTTCTTTCTGCCGAAAACCTACATTTTTAAACTGCCCTTGACA
>NZ_AZEY01000053.1:42787-64465 GCF_001434255.1 Lentilactobacillus diolivorans DSM 14421 | reverse complement strand
ATGACTAATTGTGGGCTATTTAATTCTTCAATTAAACTCTTGACTAATCGTAGGAAGACCAGAGTGAGACAAAAGGCGGTTAACTTCCAGAGTACAACTGGATTATCCGAATATTTCGGGCTTGAATATTTGGATAATTCGGTTGTACGGCAGGAAGTTGCCTTTTATCTCACGTTTCGACTCGGTAATAATCGTGATTACACAAAAAGGGACTGGGACAAAATTACTATTGTCCCAGTCCCGTCTTTTCGTGTGAAAGGTGACTAACATTAGCTATCAATCCAATTGATTTATCGCTGATGTTAGTCAACTTTCTTTTAACCAATCACGCCAACAGTTTGTAAGATGAGATAAATGTTTAAACTCACCAGTACAACTGTTGCTACCCAAGCACTGTACTTAACCCAGGCTTTATTCACAAACTCACCCATTAATTCCTTGCTACTGGTGAATTTAACCAATGGCACAATCGCAAATGGTAAAGCGACACTCAGGAAAACTTGTGACAGAGTCAGCAGATTTTCAATCTTAGCTTCGTTACCATGATAATAAATGGCAAAAATCAACACTGGCGTTACTGACAATAATCGAGTAAGTAACCGTTGCGCCCATAATGGCATTCGAAGATGAATGAATCCTTCCATAATGATCTGCCCTGACAGCGTCCCGGTAATCGTGGAACTTTGACCTGAGGAAAGTAGGGCCACCGCGAACAGCATGCTCAACATTGGACTGGCAATTGCCCCCACAATGTGCGAGTTGTTCAATGAATTAAACAAATCAACGAATCGCCCGACCGTGCTATTGGTTCCGAAGAACAACGCAGCCCCTAAAATTAACAGCAAAGAGTTGACAATGAATGCAATTGTCAGTTGCAAATTGGAATCAATCGTCGTGAATTTAATGGCTTTAGCCACATCCTGGCGATCATGTCGATCGACTGCCCGGGTTTGTGAGATAGACGAACCCAGATATAAATCATGGGGCATCACCGTTGCACCAACGATACCAAGTGCCAAATACAACATTGATTTATTAGTGACAATGTCTTTGGTCGGCATGTAACCGGCAAACATTTGGTCAAGTTGCGGTCCCGCTAAGAATACTTCGTAGGTGAAGACCAACAGAATAACGGCAACCAGTGTCGCAACAATTGCTTCAATCTTCCTGAATCCCAATTTCATCAGAAGCAACAGGATCAAAACATCAGCAGTGGTGATCAAAATGCCAACGACTAACGGAATGTTAAATAGTAATTTGATAGCAATTCCGGAACCAATAATTTCCGCAACGTCCGTGGCCATAATTGCTGATTCGGTAATTAACCAAAGAATGATTCCCATTGTCTTACTGGTTCTTTCCCGGGTCAGCTGAGCTAAATCCTTACCGGTGACAATTCCCAGCCGAGCAGCCATTGATTGCAACAGCATTGCAATTAGGCTGGAGATTAAGATAACCGACAATAAGCTGTACTTGAACTGGGCACCACCAGCAATTGACGTAATCCAATTACCAGGATCCATGTACCCCACTGCAATTAGAATTCCCGGACCGGTGTAGGCAAATAATGTTCGCCAGAAGCCGGCATTCTTCGGAACTTTAACGCTGCCGTTAACTTCATCCAGACTCTTGTTTTCACCTTCTGTACTTTGAAAAAATTTATGCTTAGGTTCTTCTGCTACGCTCTCACGCATATCAATACCCTCTTTCATTGAGTTGAATTCAGGTCAGTTGCTTGAGTGAGCACTCAATCAATTCCCACAACCTATTATACACATCAATAAGTTTAGGTCAACCAAAATCTATTTTAATCATTAGTTAACAAATGAGAAAGATTGAGTGTATACTTAAACCAGATGAATGATCAAACTTAAAATAATCCAAGTTTATGATAGGTTTGCTCGTTCAATTCCAAAATTGAAACATATTGAGGGGTTAACCATGCTGAATCATACTGAATTACAACTACTAACAGATGCACACGTCTTTGATGATATGACTGACAAGCAAATTAAGATCTACACCGCGGCAATTGAAGTTTTTGCCGAAAAAGGCTATCTCAACGCCAGTACCAAAGAGATCGCAGCCAAAGCAGATGTTGCGGAAGGCAATATTTTCAGCAAATTTACCAACAAACGCGGCTTGCTGAACGCGATTATCGAACCCGTTGCGAAATCGATTTTCCCTGAAACATTATCAAGTTTTACTGATAGTGAACCCATTCCAAAAGACCTCAGTCTCCATGAATTTGTCGATTCACTCGTCAAAGATCGAATGGATTTTCTAGAGGATAATCAAGATGTTTTAAAAATCTTCATTTCCGAAATGGTTTACGATGATCAGGTTCGTCAACAGTATTTGAGTAAATTTCCAGATGCCTATTGGCACACAATTAACGATAATCTCAACCTGCTTAAAGCTACGCATAAAATGGTCAATTGGGATAACTGGGAAATCATGCAGATCATGTGGTCACTGATTGGTGGCATGGTGATCAGCTTCATTTTCTTCCATATTCAACCAACCGACAAGGCGGTCAATCACGCGGTGGCCGCACTGGTTAAGGCATTAAATCCCCGATTGTAAGTTATCAATATTTGCGGTAAAAAATAGATGAAGTTAGGATAATTCAACTGAATTGTCTTAACTTCATCTATTTTATTCACAGGTTATACTCACTCATGACCAATCTTTTAAGCTTAATTTTACAAAAAATCACTAATTGTTTGAACGATTAGATAAATATTTAACCCAATTAGAACAATCGTTGCAAACCAAGCTGCGTATTTCACCCATGCCCGATTAGCAAATTCACCCATAATTTTCCTGCTACTGGTAAAAATCACTAATGGAACAACGGCAAATGGTAATGCCACACTCAAAAATACTTGAGACAGGGTTAATAATTGTTCAATCTTGGCTTCATTGCCATGAAAGTAAATCGCAAAGATCACCACAGGCGTCACAGAAATTAACCGGGTTAACAACCGCTGAGCCCAAAGTGGCATTTTTAAATGAATAAATCCTTCCATAATGATCTGACCAGACAACGTCCCAGTAATCGTTGAACTTTGACCAGATGATAGTAAAGCAACTGCAAACAACATACTCAAAATCGGGCTGGCAATCGCACCCACGATTTTAGGATCGCCCAATGCATTAAATAGATCAACAAATCGACCAACCGTACTGTTAGTTCCAAAGAACAAGGCAGCTCCCAAGACTAACAACAAGCTGTTTACGATAAAGGCCAGCGTAAGTTGCAGATTTGAATCGATCGTTGTAAATCTAATCGCTGTCTTAAGTGACTGGCGATCCTTTCGATCAACTTTTCTAGTCTGGGAAATAGATGATCCTAAATACAAATCATGAGGCATTACCGTTGCCCCGACAATTCCGAGTGACAAGTAAAGCATCGACTTATTTGTCAAAATGTCACTTGAAGGGAAATAGCCCATTAATAGTTGATTGACTTGTGGTCCTGACAAGAAAACTTCATAAGAGAAAACCAACAAAATAACAGCTACCAACGTGGCCACAATCGCCTCAATTTTTCGGAAGCCCAATCGCATTAATAATAGCAAAATCAACACATCAGCACTGGTGATCAGGATCCCGATAATCAGTGGAATCTTAAATAGCAATTCAATGGCAATTCCTGAACCAATAATTTCAGCCATATCAGTTGCCATAATCGCCAATTCGGTCACGACCCAAAGGAAAAAGCCAACGCCCCTAGACGTATGCTCCCTAGTCAGCTGGGCAAGATCTTTTCCGGAAACAATTCCTAATCGAGCAGCCATTGCCTGAAGCAGCATGGCAATCAGACTGGAAATTAAGATCACCGATAACAGCTTATATTTAAACTGGGCGCCACCGGCAATTGACGTAATCCAATTACCAGGATCCATATACCCAACGGCAATTAAAATGCCCGGTCCGGTATATGTAAATAACGTCCGCCAAAAGCCGGCGTTCTCAGGAACGGTAATGCTCCCGTTTACTTCATCAAGACTCTTATTTTCAGAACTTTCATTCTCGAACTGAAACAACTTCTTTTTCTTAGGTTCCATGTCGCTCTCTCGCATTCTGAAGCCCTCTTTCCATTGGATTGAAATTCAGGTCAAGTTATTGAGCGTGACTCAATTCATTGCCACTCGGAATTATATACTGCTTAACTTTTTAGTCAAGCATAAAAATAATGAACAAACACAATGGAAAGATAATTTAAAACCTGCAGCTAACGATGTCACGCAATAACTGAAGACAAGGTTTAATTAATTTTGCCTCCCTTATCATTTTATGCCGTTATTTACGCAGTACAAGCAAAGTGATGTAAAGAAACTGTAAATCTGATGTAAAAAGGATCAATTTCTATTTTAATTCTCCCTAGATTAGGGCTAATCGTTTTGACAATTTGGCCGGCTATGCGCAACTTTTCTAAAAAATAATCGATCCATCGCCAAAAAGGCAATGGAGTAATCAAGAATAGCCGGAAAGCGTGTTAACAAATGAGATAGCCATTCTTAAAAAGTAGTTATGCCATTCGCCAATGCGAAAGCCCGATCCTTTAGTACTTGGATTACTAGCCATTTTTCACTTCATTGACATATAAAAAGTTAACTAAAATTCCAGCTGCCATTACATTTACGAATAACTGAAAAATATGATCAGACACTCACTTCTAAATTTTAACCATTCTCTTTATTTAATTAGTCATTTTATCAACAATTATTCTTTCAAAATAGATAATTAGCACGAAAACACGAACATTAATTAAAATTGATTCGAAATATATATTGAATATTCCGAATTAGCTAGTTATAATGGTTGTTATTCGGTTAACGAATTATCATTGAATATTTTCAACTAATGTTCGTATTTGTTAAAAATAACCAATGGTGTTCTGATTTCGATTCATTAATTCGCAGAGAGGAAGAGTTTTTATAATGAAGCGCAATGACAATGGATTACTTTACGGACCAGAGGACAAAGTTTCTTACTTTCAGTCAGGATTACTTGGACTCCAACACGTTCTGGCAATGGATGTCTACGTACCACCATTGATTATTGCTGGTTTATTATCAATGACATTAGGGCAAAAAACCGGTTTTCTACAGGCAGCTTTTCTGGCCTGTGGGATCGGCACTATCCTACAAACTAAATTCTTTATGAAATTACCAGTCTCCCAAGGTCCCTCATTCGTTCCAATTGGCGCAGTAGCCGGGGTTTATTTTGCAAACGGTGCTGCTCACGGTGGGTTGGCAACGGTGCTGGGATCACTGGTAATCGGTGCGATATTATTAATCTTGTTAGGACTTTCCGGTATTTATCAAAAAGTCATTAATACATTGGTGCCCGCTTTGGTCGGTGGCACGATTATTACTTGTGTTGGCCTATCACTATTACCATCTGCATTGAATGATAATATTTTTAAAGCCACCGGCAATGTTGACCAAAACATTGAAATTGCGGCAATTACCGGGTTTGCGATGTTAGCCGCCATTACCATTGGTATTCGAATTCCACAACTTCAACGGTTATTCAGAGTAAGTTCAATTGTGATTGCCTTAATCATCGGAACGGTTGTTGCGTCTGCAATGGGCCGATTTGACTGGTCCGTCGTTAATAACGCACCGTGGCTGAGTTTACCGAAATTTACCGCCGTTCACTATGGTCTCCATTTCTCACTCCCGGCAATTTTGACATTTGTTGTGATTTACATGGTCTTAACTACCGAAACCACTGGAACCTGGTTCGCCATGAGTGCCGTTGTCGGCGAAAAGATTTTAAAAAAGCAATGGAATCGGGGCATCATCGGTGAGGGATTAAGCTGCTTGTTTGCTGCATTACTGGGAACAACACCAATGACGGGTTATTCAACCAACGCCGGTGTCGTTTCCATTACTGGTGTTGCCAGTCGGCGAGTCTTCGTTTCTGCTGGTATCTGGTTCATGGTTCTCGGCTTCTTTGGCAAATTATCCGCTTTTCTTTCAGCCGTTCCGGCACCGGTCATTGGTGGGATCTTCTCCATCATCTGTGTCATCATTATGCTGAACGGTCTAAATGTAATTCGTGATCTTGACACCAACGAAAGTTCAATTTATATTCTTGGAATTCCAATTGTTTTAACAATGGCTGTTATCTTATTACCAAGTGCCGTTCTAAAGAGCACCCCGCAAATGGTTCAATATCTATTGGGATCACCAATTACAATCGCTGCTATTAGTGCCGTGGTTCTAAACCTGACAATGGGCGATCATAAGGCTGAGGTTAGCGAAGATAATCAATCTAATGAGAATCCCAAAAACACGACCAGCCACATTGAAGCCCAGAAGCTGGCTGAATCAAAATCTTAATAGTCTTAATGAGTTATATCTATCTATATAAAAACAACACTGATGCAAACGTAAATTTGTCTCAGTGTTGTTTTTATGTTGATAGAACACCGTTTACCCAGCTAAATGATGTCACTTAAAAAGAATTCTTTTAGATTATGCCTCAATTTTATCCCGGAAAAGGATGATCTTTAAGCAATTTGGTATAAAAGCTAATTTCATTAAATGCCTCATCCAAGCGCTGCTTAAAATGATCACTATTAGTTGCATCAGTAATCAACGTGCCGTCAGCTTTAAAATTATCAGTTGCGTTCCACAATAAAACCGGCGTTGGCAAAACCATCATCTTTAACATTTGCAATATTTCCACAAAGGATTCAGCTGCCAACATCCCTCCGTCACTATAGTAAGAATAAGTGACAATCTGGACCGGTTTGCGATCAACTTCCGGGCCAACGTAATCCAACGCATTCTTCAAAACACCTGGGATGGCATGGTCATACTCTGGCGTCATAATGATATAGCCATCGCAGGCTGCCAAGGCCTTAAGCCATTTATCTTCGTTGGGTTTTAAATTCTTAATGCGATATGAGAGTGGCGTCTCATCATGTTGATACGGGTCAAGCGGGTAATCCGCGATCCGAATCCAGTTGTATTTGATACTATCAGAGTTTTGATATGTTTTCTGTAAATAGTTAAAAATCGAATCACCAAGTGAGCCTGTCCGAACAGAGCCTAAAACAATTCCAATCGTTACCATAAGTAAATATCTCCTTGCTATATAATATCGTTATATATCTTCATATACAATTGTACATCAAATAAAGCAAAAAATACCTATTAATTTCATTTTTTGATCGATTTCGACAAAAATGAGATTAAATGCCGATTGTCTTTTATCCCATCCGCACCTCTCACCATAAGATCCACCCTAGCCTAACACCCGTTTTGAAGTGATAATCTTTGACGCAAAAAAGATCCAGCCAAGAAACTAAATAAAATCAGTTTCTTAACCGGATCTGGTTAAAATACATGTCAACAAATAATAACGAGCATCTGGATTAATCATTAGGTGCTTTCAACGGTTCAATCTCAGAATAGTCGAACGACTTACCTAACTTCCAGAATCAACTATCCCGTCTTAGTTCAACTAAACTTGATATTTAACTATTCACTTTTTTCATAATTTGGTCATAGACTTCATCACTAATAATGTGATTAGTCCACATCCAAATGATATGCCCCAGCGCCTCGGATATATGCTCTTCAGCGGGTTGCTCCTTTGGACTGGGCACAACACCCATTGCCGGCATCACTGTATGGTGAAATAGTCCGTAAACACCAAGGCCAAATAGGGTCCCTTGCCCAGCGCGAATAAACGGCACGTAACGACCAGCGACACTATACAATACTGCAAATGATGTTGAAAAGCCAAAATGGATCACGTAGCTTACCCAAGGCAACTTTTGCTCAGAATACGTATAAGTCGCGTGTGTAAGGGACGAAGGAACACCAAATTTTTCTAACAGTTTCTGCGGTGGATTTGTTTTATCACGGTCAGGAGTTCTAGGTGGTAACACATTTTCCCAGCCTAACTTAACAAGTCCTGAAATGACACCTGCAACGCCACCAGCTATCAATGCCGCTTTTAAATTTACGGATTTACTCAATGACAATCAGCCCTTTCCTACGACCAAATTCGCTACTTACTCTTAATTCATTCTAAAGCAGCGAATAATTTGTTACAAGCAATGATCATTTATTTTTCAGCTCACGCTTCTGGTCTGCCAGCTCAATTCATCGCAATCAATAACAATCGGCAGATTACTCACTACTCCGCCATTAAGCTAAGAAGTGGTGAATTTGAACTTCCAAATCAGCAAAACACTTTTTTAGAAAAGTATCTAATGCAGCATCTCCTGTATCAGGCGTCATTTCAATCGGCGTTAACGATTCTGATTTTGCAGAATCAACTGCGTTGGCAATCTTCTCAGTCGTTGCGGCTGAATCGTCCAATTCGCCAGGATAAATAACACCAACACCTTGAACGATTGATTTTTGATGACGAGGATCAATAAAGTAATCATATTTGTCCGATCCATACGTATAATCACTTTTAATCGAATCCAGATATCCTGTCAACTGTTCCCAAGCACCACTTGCCCGCCGAGACTTCATGAATACTGACGCACTCCGATATTTAGTATCCAACACAATGGTTGAAAGTAATGTGTCCTGCTGGTCAAATATATCAATCCGAAAATCCGGTCGATTATGTGGTGAGCTAATCCAAATCGGATGATCGCGATCGGTATCACTTGGCCGCTGCGGAATTGGTTCATCGTAAACAACCCTTAGGTTAAAAACAGGTTGACTGCCATTAACTCGAGTTAGCTTAACCGCTGTACCGGGTTCAAGCATATCGTACTGTTCACGATCACTATCGAATATCCAACCACTAATTGGTCGAAAGCCTAAACGCTCCAATGACTCTAATATTTTAATAAAGCCCCAGAATTCATAGAGTTTCTCTGTTCGTAACCAATAAGAATGATATTGTTGATGAAAAGCTGTTTGTTCCTTGGCAACCCGCTCTAAGTGAGCCGCTGCTTCTCTAAAAAACAAATAATTTGGATTCATCAACGACCCACTTAAAGCCACCTCAAGATGCCGGTCGGGAATCGCCTGCATCCACGGCTGACTCAATGTCCGCAGTAAATTGTTTTGATACGTATTCAAAACATCCAAATCTGCTTGGAAGTCATCCTGCCGTTGTCGAACGTAATCTGCAGCTCGTGGCCGTGACATGATTTCTTCAATTTGCCTGATCAGCTGATGAACCTTCCGATATAGATAAGTGAGCTGAGATTTTAGAATAATGTTATCTCGCGACAAGTAGCTGACCCGTCTTACCTTACCGTATATCTGATTACCACGTTCCGGATGAGCGGCCATTTGCTGAACACCACGACCATCCAACGCGACCGCCATCTGATTTGTCCATTGATATTGATCTTGTAGAACCGTTCGTGGATTAGCACCAACCTCGTAAATTGACCTTAAAAAGCCGGCTTGCTGCCGATGCAAAAACTTTAGGGTAAGCACATCTTCCGGTTTTAAAACGTCACTATGATTGGTAACCGGACCGTTCATATTTTCATCAAATGCCCGGGCCAGGCCAACAATTTTACTTTCAACTTCATAGCGCATCTTATCGAGTAATTTTCCGGTTAAAAACTTAGGCCGAACTTCCAACCATGAATATTTAACTTCACCAGAAGCTAAAACCAACTTTAGCCGCCAGCTTCCCGGCAAATAATGTCGGTCTGGTCCATATTCTTGTTCTTCATAAAGATCCAGGCCACGATGATTATGACCATTGGGGAAAATGAACCGGCCATCCTCATCTTCCTTAATCCGTGAATTAGAAAGCAGATCAAGTCCATCCAAATATAGCTTATCGCCGCGAGATCCAAGAAAGCGGATCGCATATCGACCATTCTCCTGAATTTCCAGTGGTTTGGCACTATTTTCGTCATCACTAAAAATGAATTGCTGCTCCTCATTGGGGTAGCCACGACCGCCTAAATACTTAATAAATACCTTATCGTGCAAATCCATTCACCTGTAATTCTTTTGCTTTTCGCTTCAAAACATTCCGTGAAAGCGGAAAGGCAGACAGCTTACTTGATTGATTTAAGATATCCACCAGTTCTCCGGCTAACTCACCCTGGCGGTCAAAGTGGATGAGTTCTTCCAGCATTTCACGAGTCCCCCGAATCTTTGGTAGGATTCGTTGAGCCACTTGGTAATCAAATGCGACTTCAGCTGTATAATCGGCTGTTGTCGGTGCATTGGCAAGAAAATCTTCAATGCTGTCAAGTGTTCGCCAACTAATACCAACATCCGGCAAACTATCGTTAATCGACGTATTCAAACGCCAGAAGAAATCGAGTTCGGTACTCGTCAGGCTGCGTGAGCTGTCAGCCATATCCTTGTATGCATGATCCGAGATCTCCGGAAAATCCTCTTTTTTCAAACTTGGTCGCTGCGCCATTGCTTTTCGATCTTTAAATGGCACCATCCGCAAACTGATTGTGTTTGAACGATCAATTAACTTGTCAGACATTTGGAATGTCGATTCGTCGACATTCATTGTCCCCACAAATCGAACGTTTTCGGGAACCAAAATATGACTTGGATACTTATCCGAATTATACAAGCGTGGCTCAATATTTTTACTGTAAAGCGTAATTAAACGATCTTCTGGTCGACGCTCCAAAACAGATAGAAATTGTGAGAAGTAATGCTCAACTCTTGCCAGGTTCATTTCATCAAACACCACAAGATACAATTTATCAGGATTATGGTTAGCATCGATAAGTGTTTCAAGAAGACCGGAATCCGCTGGCCGATAATTATTATTCAATGTATCAGCATAACCTAACAGATCCGCATCATCGTTCCAGGATGGCCGAATTGAAATCATGTTAAATTGATTGGATTGGCCGTTGTGTCGACGAAGAATCCCCAACGCTTCAGCATATGCAGTGACAATCTTAGACTTCCCGGTCCCGCTTAAACCGGTCAAAATCGTCAATAAATTGGTCTTAACGGAATTATGAAAATTAATTAAGTCATTGTCATAAAGGGTCAAACCATATTCCTTAGAATTAACTGTTTCTCGGAATCGTCGAATCAAGTCTAATTCCTGGTTTTGCTTTGGTGCTTCCGAAACGACGTTACGAGTGGCTTGCCGAGTAGTCATCTTTTTAGCAACAGCCACATTTTCCTTGGCAGCTTGTTCATGTTTGGCAACTGCTTTTGGTGCTTTGTTAACCACTTTTTGTGATTTGGTAGCTGCTTTTTTGACTTCCTTCACAATCGGCTTGGGCGCAGTCTTTTTGGCCACACCACCCAAGTTTCCGGTTTGTTTTGCATATTCATTAAGCAGCTTGGATTTCAGATAACGTTCAGGTACAAACATCAAGCTTTGGGCTTCATCACCGCTATATTGCCCCTCACTCCACTTAGCAGAATCAATATTGCGTACATGGATTTGACGCTGGTTGGCTGATTCCTGAAAAATAATGTGATCATCATCAGCATCCTTCACAGAAACCCCATCATACAAGGTACCGAATTCACCTTGACCATGCTGTTGCTTTGACTGAAAGACGGCAAACGCCCCAAATCCCTCTGATGTCGCACTGATTAGGCTCGGAACCGGAAAGGCAACGCTACCACCATCAACCAACGCATCTTCGAATTTCTGTTGGTCGAGATTATCTGTCTCGTGGAAAACCGGGATCGTAACAAATTGGTCATCGATTTCAAAATCATTATTTCGTGGTAGTCGTTGGATATTTTGTGCAAAAAAATTATCTTGGCCATTCTTCAGTGATTTGCCAGCTTCAACATCGAAGATAAAAATCAGTTTACTTAAAAACTCTGCTAATTTACGTTTGCGATTTTCGGAACTTCGCCGCCGATCATCCCGGTAACCCAGGTTTTTAACTTCCTGAGGATAAACGTTAATTCGTTTATCATCAAATTTGCCTGAATCGTTTAATACCCGAAGAATAAACATTAAACCACCATAAGTGTCAATAATAATGCCACCGGTCTCAGAAGGATCGCCAGACTGGTCATGGTTATCCCAGATACCGATATACCGCTTTCCCGGCTTAGTTTGTGTTTGATTTACATCCATTGTTTCTTAAATGCTCCTTCATTCTTTATTTCGGTTACTTTATTAGTCCCGACTAAATTTCTGATTGCGTAGATATCCCCACCCGGAACTTGCAACGTATAAATGAAAACCTGATCATACGAAGATATTGGCTGGGTAATTAATTTATCAATATCTTGAACGTGTTTATACACAGAAATGGAATGCTTATTCGAATTAAAAAAATTCTCTGGAGCAATAATTTCAATATTTTTATATGCCTTTTTTAAGCGGATGATATCAGTATGAATCGGCAGGCCAATCAATAATGTTCGCATATTATGTGCTGTAGCTGACTTGTCCTGCTTTTTGGGGTCATCGGCTGAATTTGTTAATTTAGAAAGTTGACTACTCAATTGTTGAAGATTTCGATTCTGTTTGCTGATTGTCTTGGAGTAATTCCGATTTGTATTCCCAAGATTCTCATATTTACCCTGAATCTTCTTAATATATTTACTTTTTTCGTCAAGCACGTTTTTTAACTTAGCTTTTTGACTCGTTAATTCAGCCTGCAGATTCTGATTTTCATCAACCAGTTTCTTGTATTCTTTTCGCAATTGGCCGAGTTGCGATTCAGCCTTTTGAGCAGATTGTGATAACCGAGTGATCCGTTCAGCATCTTGTCGACTTTGCGTTAATAAACGTTGATTTTCTTGAAGCAATTGCGAATCAGAAGTTACCCGATCCTTTTTAACAGTCGATGTTGATTTAGGTACCACATCTTTTATCACAAATTTCTTCGAAGCAGTTCGAACCTCTTTATGCTGTTGTTTATCCGGCTTAATAAGTGAAGCTGCTTGCTGTAAATCACTAGTTCCAAAATAGAAACCAACTAGTCGATAAACATCTTTTTTTGTCCTGCCATTAACTGACTTGGACTGAATCTCCGCAACTTGTTTTTTTCTCATCGTCGAAAAACTTTGTTTGACCATCTGAAGAGTCGAAGAAAGTAATTCCGGCGAAAAAAGTTGCGCGACAATCAGTTTCCGGTACTGCGGATTCATGCGACGGGCCGCTGGGTCACCTAATTTACCATCAGGCTTTATAAGCTTGCTTGCAACAGTTTTTAACCGAGCGGACGGCATCCGAGAAAGTAGCCATTCTGCGACTTCTCGATCTTCCAAGAAAACACCTCCTTTCTATAACTATTAAATACGTAAAAACAAGCGAGTTTAATCGACAAATATCAAAACACATGTCATGATATTTGTCGACGGCTTGTTTCCAAACAATTTTACCATAATTTCAACAAATCATTTAATTTTGATCCGAAATTCAAAAAGCGTGTCTTAAATTGCTTAATATGCATTGGGAAATGGTAACAGTTTTAGTTTCAACCTTGCCATGGGTGCAATAAAGTTCGGCTGACTTCTAATCATCATTACAGACGCAATCCCAGATTCATGTAAGCGAAATCTGGGATTGCGTCTGTAATTCACGTTTATGAAAAAATAACGTTATTTCTAAGTGTTCTAGCTACGATAACGCAGCTTTCCAACCATATAAGACATTTAGGTGCATGTCATCTTAACTGCTAATCACCGATTTTATTTTTGCTAAAACGTGCAAAAGCCAAGCAGCTTCCGGCCATATAAGCCACTTAGATGCGTGTCGTCTTAACTGCTAATTATTGATTTTACTTTTGCTAAAACGTGCAAAGTAGACGCAGCTTCCGGCCATATAAGGCACTTAGATGCGTGTCATCTTAACTGCTAATTATTGATTTTACTTTTGCTAAAACGTGCAAAAGCCAAGCAGCTTCCGGCCATATAAGACACTTAGGCGATCTCCCCAGACCAGGGAGACCGCCTAAGTGTCTTATATTCTGGAAGCTAAACGCTTGGTTTTGCACTCTACTCTTTTTCCCCACTCCCCGGGGTTTCCTCGCCCTTTTTTACGGTATACGATTTTGCACCGACACCAGCGAGTTGGCCGCCCTTGGCAATCAAATAGGCCGGTCGGATTGGCTTGTTTTCAAAAAAGTCTTCAAGAATTTCACGCGTACCGGCCGCATACCTTGCCTGAGCCGACAATGACGTTCCTGACATATGTGGGATCATCGCCTGGTTTGGCATTGTTCGCCACGGATGATCTGCAGGTGCAGGTTGTGGATACCAGACATCACCTGAATACCCTGCTAAATGACCTGACTTTAACGCCCGAACAATTGCATCTCGATCCACTAATTTTCCACGACTGTCATTAACGATATAGGCACCTCGCTTCATGGTTGCAATCAAATCATCATCAAACATATGATAAGTTTGCGCATGCAATGGTGCACACAGAACGGCCACGTCAACAACCTTGGCAAGATCCTTTACATCTGGCACAAAGGTGGCACCAAGTTGTTTTTCAACATCTTCCGGCAACTGATGGCGCTGCGTGTAAATTAACTTAACATCAAATGGTTTCAATCGTTCAAGGACCGCACGGCCAATTCGACCAGCAGCAACAACTCCGACCGTCATGCCTTCAAGATCGTAGGACCGTGATGCGGCATCTGCGATATTCCAACCACCCTCAGTCACAATTTCATGAGCCGGGATGAAATTTCTAACAAGTGCCAGAACCTGCATCACATCTGATTCAGCAACACTGATACTATTGCTATAGGTAACTTCGGCAACCGTAATATTGTGTTCATTTGCTGCATTCAAATCAACGTGATCTGATCCGATTCCAGCTGTGATTGCTAATTTCAAATTTTTAGCTTTTGCAATTAAATCAGCCGTTAAATATGCTGGCCAAAATGGTTGCGAAATGACAACGTCAGCCGTTGGTAATTCTTTTTCGAATACGGAATTCGGCCCTTCCTTATCTGAGGTAACAACCAACTGGTGACCATGGGACTCAAGATATTTGCGTAATCCCAGTTCACCGGAAACACTACCTAATAGCTCGCCAGGGGTAAAATCAATTCCTTCAGGATCTGGCACGGTTGATCCATCGGGGTAATGGGTGATCTTTGGAATTGAATCACGAGCATACTTTGGTGGATAGCCATTAACGGGATCTGGATACAAGACTGCTAATACTTTTGCCATAAAGGTCATTCCTTTCTATACGACAAACCCGCCCCCAAGTACCATTAGTTTACCACGCAAGAAACCGTTTACAATAAATAAGTACTTTTTTATTTTTGAACTAAATATCAACAATAAAGTAAAAATCATTGCTATTTAGGATGAGGGTTGGTATAGTATAGATAATGTATTTATGAGTTCGAAACAAGGTTCACCGTTCTATTAAGAATGATTCCTTTTATTTCCGGCTTTTGATGCAAAATTTATCGCGCTATGCGCACATGGAGGTTTCATTCTTATGGAACAAGGTACAGTTAAATGGTTTAATGGTGACAAAGGTTACGGCTTCATTACTTTAGAGAACGGCTCAGATGTCTTCGTTCATTTCTCAGCTATCAACGCTGACGGTTACAAGACCCTTGAAGAAGGCCAAAAAGTTACTCTTGATGTTGAAGACAGCGACCGTGGCCCACAAGCTGCTAACGTTTCTGTAGTTAACAACTAATCATTAATTTGATAATAAAAGTCCTCGATTGAGGGCTTTTTATTTTGTCCAAATAATTAGCTTATCAGCTGGTAATTTGACGATGCTAACCGCTCTAAATGAAGTGGACACTTTAAAACAACAATATTTATCAATAAAAAAGGTTCAAACAAATGTCCGAGTTTGTTTGAACCTTTTTTTGAAGGATTTTATTCCAGTCTTACTTACCACACAATAAATCATAATGTATTTACCATATTCTATTTCAACCTGCTAATCTACCCAATTAGCTGAATCACTATTTGTTCCTAACAGCAACCCATTCACATTAGGATTTCGCCGGAAGACCCCCTTTCGGTTTGAAAGACATCCCCCAATTGCAATAAATTATAGCACTATAAGAATTATTTTCAAGGCTACTTTTTAAATTTGAAAAAGTTTTTTAAAAATACAAATTATGAGTTAGAACAGATTTAAAAGGGCTGGCAAT
Source organism: Lentilactobacillus diolivorans DSM 14421 (assembly GCF_001434255.1). Lineage (GTDB taxonomy): Bacteria > Bacillota > Bacilli > Lactobacillales > Lactobacillaceae > Lentilactobacillus > Lentilactobacillus diolivorans. The sequence goes on along the minus strand of NZ_AZEY01000053.1, from coordinate 48,396 downwards.
AAAGTACCATTCTTTAAACAACGGTATTGTATCCGGCTATCCTTTACCATCCATAAATGCCGGATACAAAGTCATCCCGCCATCGATAAATAACGTGGTCCCTGTGACATAGCTTGATTCGCTGGAAGCTAACCAAGCTGCTCCGGCAGCGACCTCTTCCGGCTTTCCAATTCGGTTCATCGGCACCATTGACACTGTCTGGTCATACTGTTGCTTATCAGCAAATTTCTTGGCATTAATCGGCGTATTAATTGCGCCAGGACCAATCGCGTTTACCCGAATCCCTTCTTTGGCGTACTCCATCGCAATGGTTTCCGTAAACAGTTTAACGCCACCCTTTGCAGATGCGTAACTGGCAAAGGTTGGCCATGGAATTTTTTCATGAACGGACGACATATTAATAATATTCCCAGGCTTGTGATGACTCTTAAAATAATTAATCGCAATCTTGGAACCAAGAAAGACACCCGTTTGGTTTACAGAAATCACTTTATTCCAATCTGCAAGTGAAACTTCATGAGTTGGCTTCTTGATCTCCATTCCAGCATTATTTACCCAAATATCCAAATCACCAAAATTGTCCAAGGCAGCTTTTAATATTGCGGCATTTCCTTCCTCGGTAGCAACATCGGCTTTAACGACAACAGCCTTTCCACCACTGACCTTAACGTCAACAGCAGCTTTTTGGGCAGACTCTTGATCACCATTGTAATTAATCACAACTGACATCTGTTCTTGCCCAAATCGCTTAACAATGGCATTACCAATTCCTTTTGATCCACCGGTTACAACGGCAACTTTGTTTTTTAAATCTTGATACATCTTAAATTCCCCCTAGAATGAAACAGCATTAAAAGATTGTTGTCACAACGGCTCCGGCAACAATTAGTACTAATCCAAGCATTGTATAGGTTAACTCTCGGCGACTCTTGTGCTCTCTCAACCAAATAATCCCCAGAAGGGTTGAAAGGACAACTGATACCTGAGAGACAACGAAGGCTGAATTTACCCCGTTAGCGCCAACGGACAATATATATGTAATCGCCGCAAACGAGAAGATGAGTCCGCCAATAATATTAATCCAACTAATTGGTTCCTTAAATGTTTTTAATTGATGGCTAAAAATTAAATATAGGCAAACGGCAATTACCATGCCAACGGATTCAGGAAGGAAAATCGCCAACCCGGAGGTACTAAGTCCTTTAGGAATTGAATTGTAAACCCAATAACCAGCCGACGTTAAAATCAGCATGATCATTGTGCGAACACGGACTTTATTATCGACTTGAGCATTCACCTCATCACTAACCGACGTTAACCAAATTCCAATAATGAGCAACAACACACCAATTGCGCCAAAAATTTTTTCCGTACTTGATGCCCACTCACCAAAGATAAACACCCCAATTAGTGAAGTCCCGACAAGCTGCAGACCGGTTGAGACAGGCATTGTCTGTGAAACACCAACATTTTTATATCCGGTGTATTGCCCCGTTTGGCCAACAATCCAGAAAGCACCGGCAAGGGCAGCTAAGACAAAACTTTGCCAAGTAATTTGTGGCCGAATTGCAATAAAGACCCCAATGCTGGCAATTAAAGTGCCAACCGCCGTCCCGAAAATTTGGTTGGCTGGTTTCCCACCAATTTTAGCAACGACAGGTGGCATAATCCCCCAACCAAGTGCTGGTAACAACATTAAAAGCGCATTCAAAATTCTCCAACTCCAATCTCTCTTTAGTTCAGTCAAGAACTCTATAATATAATGCTAAAAATCAAATGTAAACGAATTCTTGTAAAAAATTTACTTCTTTTCCGATGTTTTAAACAATTCTGTACATTATTTTCGTATATTCTTTATTGTATCACAACACAAAAAAACAATTTTTTAGCAAAATAGCTAAAAAATTGTTATCTATCCTCTCGGACTAACTTTGTTGTCCCATGAGGTAAAGCCGAAGGAAAAATTTATTCTGTCTTTTAATTAGACAGGGTCAAACCAAAAGAGCTGAATTATCTTACCTCAAATTTTCTGGCTTCTTGGGCGAAGTAAAATTTCATTAATCGCGACCTTGTCAGGCTGATCAATGGCATAGGCAACCGCCCTGGCAACATCTTCAGCATCCAAGCCGTTTTCTTTCTCGTCCTTTTCAATCTGAGCTCTGGTTTTCTCATCAGAAATCGTACTGAATAATTCAGTATTAACGGCACCTGGTGAGATCATCGTGGTTTTAATGTTATTGGCAACCTGCTCTTGACGCAAGCCATCCATAATCGCTTGGACCGCATACTTGGTACCTGCATAAACCGCTGTTCCGGGATGAACAACGTGACCGGCCACTGAATCGGTCGTAATAATGTGACCGTGCTTCTGCCTGATCATAATGGGCAACACGGCAGCAATCCCGTACAAAACACCCTTAATGTTGGTATCAATCATGCGATCCCATTCATCGACTTTTAAGTCAGCGAGCTCTGAAATTGGCATTAAGCCGGCATTATTGTACAAAACATCTACTCGGCCATAATGGGTTGCGGCATAGCCGACCAAACTTTTGACACTTGCCCGGTCAGTGACATCGGTCTTTTGGTAAATAATTTGGCCCTTTGGAAACTCATCTGCGATTTCTTTCAAATCGTCTTCTCGACGGGCACCAATAACCAATCGTGCACCGGATTTGGCTAATAATTCAGTTGTCGCCTTACCAATTCCACTGGATGCGCCAGTAATTACAATCACTTTATCTTTAATCGTCAAAGAAACTCACTCCTTCTTATAGCAAAAAGCCTTAGCTCAATTATAACGATCTTCAAGCACAATGGGGTCAATAAACTAACGGGATCCGTTATTATTTTTTTCGGGTCTTATTTTTTTCATTTAAATGAGCCGGTTTATTTGGCGCCAGAAAACTAGTGTCAAATTGCGATCGGTTTTTCAAATAGCGCTTACCAAATTCGTCAATCAAGCCATGAAATTCTTGGGCATCTTGGTACGTAAAATTTTGGGGCAACCTAACTTGTTTCTTCAGCGTATCGTATTTTTCGACATTTTGATAACCAAGAAAGCTAAATAATTTTCGTGCGTACTTATCAGCAATAAATATCGGCTGATCAAATACGTAAACCAATAATGAGTCAGCCGTTTCTTCACCAATTCCTGGAAGCTTCAGCAATCGTTGCCTTAGCGATCGACCGTAATCAATTACCATTTGTTCAAAATGGCAATGATGCTCGTTAAACCAACTTAATACGCTTAGTAGGCTCTTGGTTTTATTCACGTAAAAGCCGCTCGGGCGAACCAAGTCTTGAACCTCTGTAACGGATAACGCTAAGATTCGCTTAACATCTAAGCTGGTTGTTCGTCGCAGATTTTCTAAAGCTAAATCAGCGTTATTCCAATTCGTGTTCTGGACTAAAATCGCCCCAATGACAATTTCAATTTTGGTATCAGCCGGCCACCAATGCTGTGGCCCCATATGTTGATACATCGTGCGATACAGGGGAATTGGATCAATCATCACTCGATCACCTTTCAAATAAAAATGTTTAATTCGACTTATATTATAACAATTGAAGTTGCAAAAAAGAGACTGGATAAAATCTTTTCCCCAGTCTCTCACGGTTCGTTATTAAAATTATTTGTTAAAATTCTTTTCAGGTTACCCGCGAAGTTTACGTGATTGGTAAGCCAAGAACGCCCAAGCGACCAACCCAAAGAAGATTGGTCCAATAATTGTCCAAAACGCGGTGACATAGTCGTGAGCCAAGATTGGTTGAATTGCCGTAAATCCAATGCCGACAATCAAGACAACCAAGACAACGCCCACAATTGTATCAGTCAACCATCGTTTGGTATAGATTTCAAAGGGACGATCCAACCCCTTCTTTCGCTTAAAGAACGGAAATGCTGCAATTAAGAAAATGTAGGGAAACGACGTAGAAATATTTCCCATGTTCGTCAAAATAACATAAAATTGTTGCGCGTCAGAACCGCCAAACGTGACGAAGAAGATCAATACAACAACCAAGATAGCCTGGGTCCACATTGCAAATGCCGGCATCCCTTTTGCGTTAAGTTTCGTCATCCTTGCTGGCCAAAACTTTGGGTTTGATCCCATAATAAATGACTTCAAAGGTGAGTAAATTAAAACAAAGAACGATCCCATATAAGCCATAAACATGCTTAATCCGGCAAACCGGGCAAAACTTGTGCCAAGAATCGTGGCCGTATTTGCAGATAATCCCAAACTGTGGCCTAAAACGACCCCCAAATTGTTCATCAAGACGTAGGTAATATTCCCAAGGTTAACGGCCTTGCCGCCTAGAACCTGATGCCAATTTGTACTAATTCCCCAAAGGAAAATGGAGATTGAGTAAGCAAACGTAATGGCAACCGTTGAAATGATTAATCCCTTAGGAAAGGTCTTCTCGGGTTTATCCATGTTATCCGTCACCGCACCCATTGATTCTGTCCCAGCATATGCGAAAACGGCATAGACAATAAATGACATCAAGGCAATCGGCGACTGAAAACTGGGATTAGGAGATTGTACAAAGCTTTGAATACCATTGGCGGGTTCAGCCAAATGACCGCCATTTAAAAACAAAATAACAATACTGGCAATCGCAAATATTCCTGTTAACAATGAAACAAAAATTCCGCCAATCGAAGATACTTTTGAAATTGAATCAATTCCCCGAACCGCAAACCAGGTCACAACCAAAATCCAAAGAATTGCCATGACACCGATCATTTGATTTGAGTTGAGCCCCAACAGCCCCCAACTCTGCGTTTGATCGTGGCCAAAGATCAAGGTTGAAAAAGGAATCCAAACCTTTGAAGCAGTCGACATCATCCAAGTAATCCAAGAGGAATACCAAATAAACGTACCAATGAAGGCCCATTTTTCACCAATGGAACCGGCCAACCATGAATAAATGCCACCATGGGCATCCTTAAAAGTGGCACCATATTCAGCAAACATCAGCGTACTTGGCAGTAGAAATAGAACTGCTCCCATGATATACCAAATAATACTTGCATAGCCCATCTGATCAAACGCGACGGTGGTGTTGGCAAATCCGTAAATGGTCGAAAAGATCATCAAGATAAGACTGATTAAGGTAATTTTTTTCTGCTTCATGATATTTTCCTCACATTAATATAAGCGTCAACTAATTTGGAACTTTAGAATAGCTCATTTTTATTTTATTGCAACTAATATGTATCATTTTTTCATTTAATACGGCAACGATGAATAATAATACTGCTGTTAGCTTAAAATGCCGTTATTAATTGGTGAGGGTTGAGTTAGAAAATAAAGAGTGGGCTAACAAGCGCTTAGCTTCCAGAATATAAGCCCTGCCAACCAATATCCTTGTTTTGGATATTGGTTGGCAGGGCTTATATGGCCGGAAGCTGCTTGTTAGACCACGTTTTGGCACAATAAAAAGACCAGCCTGTGAATCATCTTATTCAATCTCATACAATAATCTACCAAAATGGCAACCCCATATTCCTGAATTTGGAATATGGGGTTGTGTTACTTATATGGCCGGGATCTGCTTCTGATCCCACGTTTCAGCATAATAAATAATCTAATCTACAAGCT
>NZ_AZEY01000053.1:0-42698 GCF_001434255.1 Lentilactobacillus diolivorans DSM 14421 | reverse complement strand
ATAATCTACCAAAATGGCAACCCCATATTCCTGAATTTGGAATATGGGGTTGTGTTGCTTATATGGCCGGGATCTGCTTCTGATTCCACGTTTCAGCATAATAAATAATCTAATCTACAAACCAATATCCTTGTTTTGGGATATTGGTTGGCAGGGCTTATATGGCCGGAAGCTGCTTGTTAGACCACGTTTTGGCACAATAAAAAGTTCAGCAACTAACCCTCTCCCTCAAACTTCTCCTCAGCTATCAAAATCACCACCACTCATTTTCATACAACAATCTACAAAGATGCTAACCAGTATCATTCAGCAATCCATAAAAAAGAAGCCCAAAGCGACCATCACGATCACTCAGGCTCCTAATTTCTTCGCTTAATATTCAAATTTTTAACAACGATGCGACCAACAAATGCCGGCATTTCATCATTTACTGGAAATTGTTATACAGTTTTTCAAAATCAACCGTTCCCAAACCGGTAGCTTGGTTGTAAATCTTACCAGGTTGGCCTGTGTAGTACAAATTGGAATTATCAGTTGCGCTGTCAAGCGTCGTAAACGGCGTTTTATCCTTATCTTGAGCCAATTTGTATATTTGTGGATTCCAAAAGCCCATACGACCACCTTTACCACTATTAATAACGGCAGTTGCTCCGCTGAACTGTGGTGCAACGGCGCTTGTCCCACCAATGTTTGAAACCCAGCCGGTCTTCTTCATATAAATTTGATAACCAGTCATTGGATCCGCATTTGCAGAAACATCAGGGAAGTTACGCCCATAATCAGTACCACTAAGCAGAACCGGATTCATCCGGGGCTGAAGGGCATTGGAAATAAACTCACGAGCATTGAACGTATTAACACCTGAAACACCCTGTTGGTACTGTGGTGTGCCATAAACGTGGCTAATGCCACCGCCACCACCATTTAATAACTGAGAATAAAGGGTTAGATTGGATAAGAAAACGTTTCGATGCTTGGCGAAGGCTTTAAACATATAGTCGCCACCCCATGCCCGTTCTTTATCAACCGAGAATTTCAAACCATGACCATAATTTTTATGGAACGGCAGGGTCGTCCCACCCGTCGTTGTGACCCACGGATTATCAGCTGGGAAAGTACCATAAATACTATAATTTGGTAACTGAATGGCATTTAAAATTTTTCCGCCAATTCCAATGTTATAGGCTCCGGTATCACCGGAAGCGACAAATGTTGAAATCCCTTGCATAGCACCTTGAGCCATCACAATATTCATAACTTGGCCGTAAACCGGATTAATAAGGCCTTGATTTTTTAAGTAACGCATAATGTACTCACTTAAGCCATAGCTCAAAGATAATGAACTAACTCGATTTTCATCAAATGCCGTTGTGAATGCATCAACCATGCCAACATCACTAAACTTCGATTGGTAAACCCGGATATTGGCTTGAGGTGCAATCGCACCCGACTGTTGAACGTCAAGCGTCGTCTCTAAACCATAAGACTTTTCAGCGGCTGCCCCAAATGGAGACGGTGCACTAAGTTTCTTAACACTAATCCGATTGGGTTTAGTTGCAATATGCTCACCTTTCCAATACTGTTGGGCATCACGCTTACTGAAGCCACCGAAAGTAACGACCCCTAAAGTTTGGCCTTGTCCGTAATAGCCTTTGTCGTACAGGGGCTGTAAATGATATCGATTAACAAACTTCTGAGGTGCAAATTGTTTCTCAGGCTTAGTTGGTTTCTTCTTGGTCACCTTAGTCTGAACCTTGGTCTTCTTGTTGGTCTTCTTGTTGGTCTTATTTTTAGATGATTTGGCTGATGCGGCTTGAGCCCCCGTTTGAGTCAGGCCACCGCCCATTTTACTATTAAAACTAGTGATTCCTAGAACTGTCAAAACATTGTCAGCTAATTCAGCCGGCATTTTGGGCTTCTTAGATGAAAACTGAACGGGATTGTCACGATACTTAGCCGTTTGTAAGTTCGTATTAAAAGCTTTATTAACATTCTTAGCTTTCCCTGAAACCTTAATCATTAAGCCATTACTATAATTGTGGGTCTTTAAATGGTACTTTTTAAAATATGGTCGATACTGACCAACCACTTCTGCATTTTGACCAAATTTAGCACGGAAACTTGCAGGACTGTAAAAATGTTTAAAGTCCTGATTTCCTGGTGTATTAACCGCATAAATCTGATCAGCCATTTGATTCTGATCCCGTGGCTTCAGGACAACCTCGAGTTGCACCTGCTTGTTTGGTGAAAGCTTTTGCTTACCACTTAACTGTTTTAGGAGCTTATTGATCCCATAAGGATCCTTTCCAGCCGCTTTCTTTTTTGACGCCGCCTGGGCTGCCGGCGAAACCAATAGCAATGCTGCAAAGCTGACAGCGCCAACGAACCATTTCTTCTTCCTCAAATTCCTCAACTTCTTCCTCATATCATTAGACTCAAATTTTCCCCAAATCATTGCTCAAATTCACACCTTTAGAATACGCTCAAATAGTGATCTAGTACAATTGAAAGCGTTTTTGATCTTATCATTAATTCACATTTTGATTATGTATGAATTCTAATCCTGAAAGTGAATAACGGATCAATCAAATTCCCATCTCTCGAGCTTTTCAAAGATGATCACCACCCATTAAGACCACAAACGTTGCTAACTATTGTGAGATTACGCCATTCTCGAAATTGTGTCAATAGCATTACAAAAACATGACATTTGCAATGTGACAATTTCTCCGCCAATTTAATTGATCGCATAAGCAAAACACTAACACACACTCTTATTTTCGACTAGCAATGAATACGTTACATTAGGTTACCCTTCCCGTTGTTAAAGCATTTTTGATGAATTAGTTTTCGATTAAGTTTATTTTGGGTTTCCGATTTAAGTCATCCTTTAAAATCACTAGCTAACTGCTAAGAGACAAAAAAGGAACCCAGTCTTTTTTTATCAAGACCAGATTCCTGCTTAGTTGTAAATAATTAACGGATTGTTAGATACTAATTCTTCCCATTGAGAATAAGACAATTCCTAATATCGCACTGCTAATCACTGCCACCGTTAACAATGATTCCACTTTATTGAACCATTTACTGCCAGCAGCATCTTTACGAGCGTGCATAAATAGAAAGAATCCTGGAATGTAGGCAATTGAACACAGCAACAAATACTGCAAGCCGGCCATATAAATGCCGATGCTTTCAAAGGCAAATGCCAGAATGCCAATCAACAGCTGGATTCGATTTCCTTTTACATGGATGTGTTGAAAAGAATATTTAATCTGGTACGCGGCCACAAATAAATAGCATACAACAATTGCAGCCGTACAAAGTGAATAGGCAAAATTATATGCCCGGTCAGTGAAGATCAGGGTACATAGAAATCCCTGGATTAACAAGCCACTTACAATTAATGAGAATGTCGGCGCACCATGTTTATTTTTCCGACCGAAAATAGCGGGCAATAAATTTCGCTTTGCCATTAGACTGACCGTTTCAGCCGGTAACATCGTCCACGACAGCCATGAGCCAAGTGTTGAGATAACCAATCCCAAGCTAATCAAGGCCCCACCCCAGGTTCCAACCATATCTTTAAAAATATAAACCATTGCCGGCTGATTAATGGTCGTCAATTCGGACCGGGACATATAGCCGTATGGCAAAAGAGAGGCTAATACGTAAATTGTCAGCAGACAAGCCAGACCTAAGATCGTTGCTTTGCCGGCATCAGATTTTTTCTTAGCCCGCGATGACATCATCGAGGCCCCTTCAATACCAACAAAGACCCACATCATCACCATCATACAATTCTTGATCTGTGAGCCAACGGTTGCGCCACCATTGAAATTCCCTGTCATGTTATTCCAAAAATCAGCAGTAAATAGATGGTCTTTAAACAAGATAATTGCAAAGACAATAAATGTGAATAGTGGAATTAATTTACAAACGGTAATTACCGCATTCAAAATTGCGGCACTTTCAACGCCGCGATTCACAATGGCTGTTAAGCTCCATGCAATCACGCTGGCAACCATAATTGATGGGACGTTATTGCCGGCTTTAAAAATTGGAATAAAGTAGCCAACGGCACTCATCATCACGGTCGCAAAAGCCACGTTGCCCATCCATGACGATAACCAATAACCCCAACCGCTGATAAATCCGGCATATTGACCAAATCCGGCTTCGGCATAAGCAAAGATACCCTCAAGATCAGGTCGTTTCAAAACAAGATTATTTAGAGATAACGCCAGCATCAAAATTCCCAATCCAACGATGCCCCAAGCAATCAATGCCGGACCCGGTGAGGCTGCTTTTGCCAAATCAGAAGTTAGGGCAAAGACGCCGGCGCCAATTGAGGTTGTCACTGCCATCGCAGTTAGCGAAGTTAGTCCAATTCCCTTCGGGTTCGTTATTTGATTCGTTTGAGTTGTCATGGTGAACACTTCCCTTCATCATAAAATCATTAATATAAGCCAATTGGCATTGATGTCTGTCAATGCTTCATTATAGTTAGAATATCATGTCAGATTTTTCTCACAAAATTTAAAACCTATGATTTGAATACCAAAATCGACTGTAACATCTTTACATATAAATGTTAAAATTTTGCGAAAATTATTCACATTTTCGGTGAAATCAGTGCTAATTTGCATAAAAATAGAATATTTAAGACCGACAATCCAGAATATGCTACTATTTCTGACTTTAGAAGAGATTGATTCCAGACATTAACGTTAATTGGAATCTCCAGATTTTTATATACCAGCCGTCACACCATTACGAACATTAAATAAGCGTTTTCAACCCCACTATTATCAGAACGTGCTATTCTACATTCAAAATAACTAATCAAGGAGGCCAATGATGACTGAACAAAAAAATGGTGTTCAAATTTACCATGAACTGTTTGGTACCGAAACACATGATCCAAGAGTGATGTTTGAAATGCTCACTGTAAACGTCTTCCAACCGGGCCTGAACTGGCGGGTTGCAGCCAGTAAACTCCCAGTTTTTGACAAGGTTTTTAAACATTTTGATGTCACGGAAATTGCAAAATTTGATGAACAAGATCTCGAAGAATTAGAGGCAAATCCTCAGATGATTCGTAATCCGCGTAAAATTCGGGCCGTTGTTCAAAATGCCCAGGCCACTTTAAACCTGCAGCCTGAATTTAAAAGTCTGGCTGATTATCTGTGGTCGTTTAAGCCAACTCATTCTGACGCGGATATTATTAAAGGACCACTTCCCCACGATTCCCACACATTAGGCACGTTGGTTGCCAAAGACATGAAGAAGCGTGGGTTTACGTTTGTCGGGCCCACCACGATCGAATTACTGCTGGTCAGTACAGGTATCTTGAAACATGAGCCCGAATAAATGAACGATGAAAGGAAGTCTTTAAAATGGCTGAAAAAGTGACATTAATTGTCGGTCCTGGACACGCTGGCCTCGGAGAAGCTCTTGCAAGACGATTTGGTTCTCAAGGTAACACGATCGCGTTGCTGGGTAGAAACCAAGCCGACCTTGATAGTTTAGTACAAGTGTTAGCCGACGATCATATTTCGGCATTCGCGGTGACTGCCAACTTGGCTGATCCGGCAACTGTTAGTGCGGCATTAAGGCAAATCACGGATAAAGGTGAGCTTCAAACCGTTATTTATACAGCAACTCAGCGAACCAAAAACAAACCAGCTGAACTAACCGCCGACATCTTGAATCAAAGCCTTCCCAGTAATTTAATCGGTGCCATTACCGTCACTAATTTGGCACTTCCCTATGTCAAGAAAACCGGTAACGGGGTCTTTCTATATACTGGTAGTATCGTGGCAGCCAAACCAGGCCCAAGTGATGTTGAACAGTCAATCGGCAAAGCTGGCTTACACAGCTATGTTTTGGCACTGAATAAAGAATTAAGCAAATCAGGTGTTTTTGCCGGAATGGTCACCATCAACACGTATATTCGGAAAGGAAAACCAGGTCACATGGATCCAAATGTAATCGCAGGCGCTTTTGAGAATTTGGCAAATGACCGCCAACCGGCAGAAGTCCAGTATCATTAGGAATCCGACAGCATTCGTTATTGAAAATTCAAACAGCAGTCAAAAGCAATTTTGTTTTTGATTGCTGTTTTCTTATAAATACTGATATGTAAGCGCTTATCTACTTTACCGTTAACTTGAAAAAAGGTTGTAAATGGGCTATCTTTTTGGGTATATGCTTTTTACAAAATTCTCATTACATAGTAAGAAAAATAAAATACGGGGTTTATCATGGATAAAAGTAAAGTAAAAGTCTCATCAAAAATCAAACTATCTCAAAGCCACCACATGACAATTCCGTGGAATAACTTCATTGAAAATGATAATGTTCTGGCTAAGGATGCCAGTCTAAAGGAACGAGCCTCAGTTGTTGGCCGGGTTGGAATTCAGATGTTAGCCTGCGGGACAGGAGCTTGGCGGGTTCGTGACGCGATGAACACTGTCTCACGAGTTTTCGGACTAACCTGTTCGGCTGATATCGGGTTGACAACCATCGAATACACTTGCTTCGAAGCCGACCTCAGTTATTCTCAGGTACTTTCATTGCCAAGTACGGGAGTTAATACTGATAAATTAAACCTACTGGAAAATTTCGCAATGAATTTTAAAAAAGAATGCGCTGGTTTAACAATCAAACAAATTCATGCGAGAATCGATGAAATCCAGCATAAACCAGGAAGCTATTCACCGGTTAGTGCTGGATTGGCGGCTGCCTTAGCCTGCAGTGCCTTCATTTTTCTGCTGGGTGGTGGTCTCCCCGAAATGTTCTGCTCATTTGTCGGTGCTGGTCTTGGTAATTGGACTCGCCGAAAAATGATTGATAAACGGATGACCACCATTGCCAACGTAGCCGTGGGTGTTGCAGTGGCCTGCTTGGTTTATCTCTGCATGTTTAAAGTATTTGAATACGCCTTTCAAATTCCAGCTCACCACGAAGCAGGTTATATTGGGGCAATGCTATTCGTGATCCCAGGGTTTCCATTTATTACCAGTATGTTGGATATCTCCAAGTTGGACATGCGCTCAGGACTGGAACGACTTGCCTATGCTATTATGATCACCGTCGTTGCAACTTTAATTGGTTGGCTGGTCGCATTAACCGTGAATTTAAAGCCTGAAGATTTTATCCCACTTGGGATTAGTCCCCTTGTCTTGATGCTTCTGCGGCTACCTGCCAGCTTTTGCGGGGTCTTCGGCTTCTCAATTATGTTTAACAGCTCAACTCGGATGGCAACTGCCGCTGGACTAATTGGTGCCATTGCCAACACCCTAAGATTGGAACTGGTTGACCTAACTTCAATGCCACCAGCCGCTGCGGCTTTCTGCGGCGCACTGGTTGCCGGTTTACTTGCATCCCTAATCAACCGCTACAATGGATATCCGCGAATTTCACTCACCGTGCCATCCATTGTAATTATGGTTCCCGGCCTTTATATTTATCGCGCCGTCTATAGTATCGGGATTAACTCAATCGCAGTTGGCGCGCTGTGGCTCACAAAGGCGGTATTGATCATCATGTTCCTGCCGTTTGGGTTATTCGTTGCTCGAGTCTTGTTGGATAAGGAATGGCGGCATTTTGATTAATTATTCAACCAATTGAAATTGAGACAGAAGATGTTTTTTTCCAACAGTTAAATAATAAAAGCCAATATTCCAAGATTCGGAATATTGGCTTTTATTATTTAAAATCTGAGAGCTGGGCATTTACCACCCTACTCCAGGCTTTTAGTCCAATTTTTTCTTATTTAAAACGTTCAATTTATCATCAAAATCATAAACAACTGGTTCACCGGTTGCCATTTCAAGATTCATGATGTCTTCATCAGAAATGTTTTCGATGTACTTGGAAAGGGCACGTAATGAATTACCATGGGCGGCAATGACCACATTCTTGCCATCAAGCAATAATGGGGCAATCTTGTCTTCCCAGTATGGCATTACTCGTTCAAGAGTAACCTTGAGATTTTCACCACCAGGAACAATATGTGGATCAAGGTTGGCATAACGACGGTCGTGAACAGCTGAACCTTCGTCATCAGCACTCAAAAGTGGTGGCAAAACATCGTATGAACGACGCCAAATATGAACTTGATCTTCACCATACTTTTCAGCTGCCTTAGCCTTGTTGTGGCCTTGCAATGCACCATAATGACGCTCGTTTAAACGCCATGATTTTTCTTCTGGGATCCAAAGTTGATCTGAGTATTCCAATACGTAATGTAATGTCTTGATTGCACGGGTCAAAACAGAAGTGAAAGCATAGTCGAACTGAATGCCGGCTTGTTTGATTAATTTACCAGCATTGATAGCCTGCTTAACGCCTTCTTCGCTTAAATCAACATCAACCCAACCAGTAAATTGGTTAGATAAATTCCATTCACTTTGACCATGACGAATTAAAACAAGTTTTGCCAATATAATTACCTCTTTCTAAATTCTCTTAGTCATATACTCATTAGATTTTACACCAAATCCACCGGAATTTCAGCCCCAATCGGAAAAAAGCAGTTTGGACATTCTCGGTTATCCAAACAAGACAAAAACGAACGTCAAGATATCCTAATACCTGCGTTTAAAGTATACTTGAATTGAATACTTTCTATGGGGAGGATACAAAGGAATTGACAAAATTAACGACTATTTTACTTGGCGTTTCTGCCAGCCTGTGTTTGTTGGGCAGCACCTCGCAAACGACTGACGCGAGGGCCACCAAACTTAGCAAGGGTTACATAAATGTTTCACCACATCATTATTACCTAACTAAAGCAAAAATTCTTACTACTCAAGGGACATCAACTAAACGGTTCAAGGTAACCATTCCCAAAGGGACGATTCTTCAGCCCGGTTATACAACCACCACGAAACGTGGTCATTCATATCTCCAAGTTTCCGTTGATGGGCTAAACTACAGCATCCGAAAACCGTTTTTGGCTCACAAATCAACTGTCAGCTACACGGCTTGGATTGCAGCAAAATCGACTCTTTTTAAACGGATCAAACGGCCAACTTATTTAAAATATTATCCAGGTAACCACATTTTCCCAACCGGTGCATCACGAATCGCCCGTAATGATGGTAATCTTTGGCAGGGCACTCAATTACCAGCCGATTATTTAAGTGCGACCGCCAATCGAATTCGAGTGACAACCAACGGCTATCTTGAACATTTTAGCAAGTCACCCTTCTATTACAGTATCAGTGGAAAACCAGATAGTACAACAAAAGTCCAGAAGGCACTCTACTTTAACAAAGGACATCTCAATTTGTACTTTAAGACAAAGCCTAAAAAAATTGCAACCACCAAATTCCATAAAAAAGGCAACTATCGCTATCGACTGATTATTAATCGGCTGTATCAAAATGCGGTCACTAACATTTCAAACGGAAAAAATCCTGCCGATCCATTAAACGTTGATTACGTCATGGTTTCTGGAAAGTATACAGTTGCCAACAAGGACTACTACATGACAACTGAATCAATTAATTTAGATAATTAAGGGGAATTATGTCATGAAAATCATTCATTTGTTAGTTGGTGCCATGCTGGGCGCTGTGATTATCTTCAACATCCCCACCCACGTTGCGGCTGCCGATACCTACTTAAAAGTTACCAAAAACAACTTCTTAAAAACAACCCGTCAGATCAAAACCTATAACAGCAAGAAAACCATTTCAATGACGATCCCTAAAAATACTGTTGTTCAAGTAGCAGGAGTCACTACTCGCAATAAGAAGCGTTACATTGATTTAAATGCGAATCAGCTAAACTATAAGATTCGCCAGCCACTAATTGCGAATAACAGCACCACCAAATGGACCCATTGGATTTCTACCAACACCAAGAATTTCAAACGGGTCCACAAACCCACATACCTCAACTTTTACGCGATTAACAAATCCTATCCCAAGGGGGCTTATCGCTCATATGTCGCTGATGGCAATCTATGGCAAACGACTGTCTGGCCGGCCGATCCAAGTACGCAATCTGCAGCCTTGGTTCAAATTACTGCCAATGGCTATTTGGAGTATTCTCAAAGTGTTAATATGACCAGCCTGCTGGCACCCAAGCCAACCGATTCTCTTCAAATTCAAAAAGCAACGTACTCGGTAAATAACGGGAAATTGGATTTATATTTTAAAACCAAGCCAAAATTTGCAGAAACTACCCGAATTAATAAGAAGGGAAACAATCGATATCGACTCGTCATCAAACGGCTGTTTGCATACACTGCAACCCCAATTACTGCAACCAATGAACCAACAAATATCAGCAAAATTGAAATTGGGAGTCGCTATCAGATTGGCAAAACTAATTATTTGATGCATCTGGGAACTGCTGAGATTAAGAGCAAGTATTAAAGTGCAAAACAAAGTTAGTTAACATCAGCCATTAAGGCCACGGTAAATAGGGCATTTTCCAAGTCAACCAATTCATATTGACTTGGAAAATGCCCTATTTACTAATATTACGATTTAAAAGACAACCGATTTTCTGGAAAATGCAAGTTACAACCAGTCCTATCAGCTATTTTTTTGGATCCGGTTCTTTTGGTACAGGAACGGTTTCATCATGGCGTTTAACTCCTAGGATATCCAAGAAAAATGTAAAAATTGGGACGCCACAGATCAGCCCCCAGATACCGAAGAAGTGTTCACCAATTAATAAAACAACAAACGTATAGAAGATTGGTAAATTCGTTCGTGAAGCCATAAAGTTAGGATTTAAAACATAAGCCTCAAAAGCATGGACAACGATGATTGTAATTAACAGATAAAAGACATCCTGAATACCACCAACCGAGTACCCAACCAGCGATAACGGAACAAAAGAAATAATAACTCCGGCAACCGGAATCAAACTCAGGATAAAGACCATTAGTGCCAACACTGCTAATTGTGGTAAATGCATAAATGCCATCACAATGGTAGTTAGAATCGTATTACAAATTGCAATGAAGAACTGGGCTTCAATCACCACGCCAAAAGTTGAAACAAATTTCTTGCCAAAGAAATATAAGTCTTGAAAGAACCAGCCAAAATCGCTTTGCAGGAACGTTCTCGAAAAGGTATCCATTGTTTTTTTCTCAATTGAAAAGAAGAAGCTCAAAATCATTGACAGAAACAATGTTACACCCATCGTCCCAATTCCAGTGATGTACTTCCAAATCAGAGAAACACCATTTTTCATTTGTCCCATGATATTACTCTGTTTAATGAGTTCATTTACCCAATCTAAAGTATTATCATCTGGTAAGTTCTTTGGATTTGAATAAAAATCAATGATATCTTTGGTTGAGCCAATGGTTTGCTCCGCGATCCGCGGAATATAGATTGTAATCGCATAATACAGCGCCAAGATCACCACTAAATACAGGACGGTAACGATGACTTGTGACGGAATTTTGACATGCCGTCTGACCAAATTAGTGAGTTTAACCACCAATAAACAAAAGATAAAAGTTAACAAAATCGTACTCATCATACTTCTGACAATGTAAAGCACCAAAATTGCGAGCATCAATACAGCAAATCTTCTAAGTGGCACATTATTAACAAATCTTGACCAAACCGACAAACAACCCACTCCTTCTCGAATCAATTTTAGTTTTCCCTCTGGGTGATCCTAATTCTACTCTAGTGAACCGGTTTCAAACAAGGAAATGTTAGTTGATTTATCAAAGGGGGAGAGTGAGACAAAAGGCGGTTAACTTCCAGAGTACAACTGGGTTATCCGAATATTCCGGACTTGAATATCCGGATAATTCGGTTGTACGGCAGGAAGTTGCCTTTTATCTCACGTTTCGGCTTGGTAATAGTCGTGATTACAAAAATGGGAGGCTGGACAAAATCACTTTTGTCTCAGCCCCCACTCCCCTTTTGAATGAATCCTAGTTAAATACAAATCTGATGTAATACCAATCAATTTGTCTTAGTATTTTTCTTTAACATACTGCTGGATCGTTTGGTGATTAGTATGGGCGCCCTTAATAACGTTTCGGACATCTTGATCACTCATGGCATTCGAATCAACACCGGCAGCGCTAATTTCTTGACGGGCTTTGGTAATTTGGTTATCGGTAATCGGCTTACCATTTACCTCTTTATCCTTCTTAGTAACCGTGTATTCATTAGATCCTTTGTAATCATTGGCTGCCTTCTTTTCTGAAGAAGTCAGACTAGCACTGCTACTGGAAGAAACATTGGGATTGTTAGTCGTATTCTGATTAGAATTGGACTGTTCAAAATCATTACTTGAACTAGCCGTACTACTCCCGGAATCAAACGTTGAACCACTGATTGCATTGTTGTTTTGCTTTTGCAGCTTCTTGGCTTTTGTCAAAATGCTAGTGTAGTAGGTTTGCTTGATCGATTTGTCAGCGAAGAGTTTGTCCAAAGTACTATTAGATTGTACGTACTTTCCCTCACCACTCTCGTTCAAGGCCTGATCATAAAGCTTATTATAGGTCTTCATATTGCCCTGAATGGTTTTAATTGTATCGATTCGCGTTTGAGCCCGATCCTTTAGTTGCTCGTTACCCTTTTTTGTATTGGCAACGGATTGATAATTGTCCTTCGCAGTTCCAAACTGCTGATTGTCAAACGATTCATTGGCAGCGATGAATGATTGGGTCTGATTAAGCAGCCGACTCGCTTTTGTATCGCTTGGCTTACGTTTCAAGGCGTTGGTAAATGATGTTTCAGCCGACGGGTAATTCTCATTTGAAATTTGAAGGCTGGCGCGTTGCATTGCCTGCGCGTATAATTTTTCATTTTGACTATGACGAGCATATGCATAACCACCAACCGAACCTGCAATAATGATGGTAATGACAACCCATATCC
This sequence comes from Lentilactobacillus diolivorans DSM 14421, assembly GCF_001434255.1. Classification (GTDB taxonomy): domain Bacteria; phylum Bacillota; class Bacilli; order Lactobacillales; family Lactobacillaceae; genus Lentilactobacillus; species Lentilactobacillus diolivorans. The sequence continues at coordinate 29,820 of NZ_AZEY01000053.1, read as the reverse complement.
ATTTCTTCAAAATTTGCCCTCCTACATTATAATTACGTTTAAGATTATCATCGTTCACAATCCCAAACAGTTGTGAAATAAGTCTCAACGTAATTATAACATTTTTGCAGCCCTGACATTCAAGTGTTTAGTCGCCTAGATTAAAAGGTATAATAAATATGAATGGCGAAATATCCAGAGTGAGACAAAAGCGGTTAACTTCCAGAGGTTTACTCTGCAGGTTGAATTGTGAGATGATCCAGTTGGACGCCAGAGAGTTGTCTTTTCTCTCATGTTTTCGCTCAATAATAGTTGCGATTGTTCAAAAAAGCTGGTTAAAATAACGCTTATTTCAGCTTCTTGATGATTCAGCCAAAATATGACACCAGTTGAAAGGGGAAAATTTAATGCTTGAAAAACACTTCTATCGATCATTTTTGAAAGACGCTTTTACAATTCCGGTTCAGGTTACATATTGGGACGGCAAAACAGAAATCTATGGGAATGGCACGCCAAAAGTCGGTATCACATTTCACGAAGCAATCCCGATCCGCCAAATCATTAAAAATGCGTCAACCGCTCTTGGCGAGGGCTATATGGATGGCAAAATTGATATTCATGGTAGTATTGAAGACTTAATTACGTCCGCTTACGAGAATCCCAACAGCTTCTTTCACAACAAAAAATTCATTCATTATCTACCAAAAGTCTCACACGATGAAAAAGAAAGTGCCAAAGATGTTCAAGAACACTACGACATTGGTAATGACTTTTACCGGCTCTGGTTGGATAAAACAATGACTTATTCCTGCGCCTACTTTAAAACCCCTAATGATGATTTAGAGACTGCCCAGAAAAATAAAGTCGATCATATTTTGGCAAAACTAAATTTGAAGCCACACCGTTCCCTTCTCGATATTGGTTGTGGTTGGGGAACATTAATGCTGCGGGCAGCGGAAAAATACAGCGTTCACGTTGTTGGGATTACATTGAGCAAGGAACAGTATGATTACGTCAACCAGAAAATTAACTTGCTGGGTCTCAAAGATGTCGCCGAAGTCAAACTCATGGATTATCGTGAGTTGGGTGATGTCCAATTTGACTACATTACTTCAGTTGGTATGTTTGAACACGTTGGCAAAGAAAACCTTGGTGAGTACTTTAATTGTGTCGCAAATTATTTAGCTCCCAACGGCACCGCACTTATTCACGGAATTACCCGTCAGCAAGGGGGTGCCCTCAACGGCTGGATCAATAAATGGATTTTCCCGGGTGGTTACATTCCCGGCTTAAGTGAAAATCTTGATCACATCGTTGAAAATGGCATGCAAATTTATGACTTGGAATCATTGCGCCGTCACTATCAGAAAACGACTGAGACTTGGGATGATAATTTTAATCATGTCCGCGGCCAAGTTGAAGATATGTTTGATAAACGGTTCGCTCGAATGTGGGACTTGTATCTCCAAGCATGTGCCGCTTCATTTCGTTCTGGCAATATTGACGTCATGCAATATCTCATTTCAAAGGGACCATCAGGCCACAATTTGCCAATGACAAGGGAATATATGTATCAATAACGTACTTTTGCCAACCAAGTAGTTAATTTAAAGGCTGGAAATCGATTCAAAAAATCAGGTTCTGCTTAGTTATGCCATTCAGTAATCACAATCAAATTTTTGCGATATCAGCCTGCCCTCTAACAACAAGACAATTTCAGAATACTCTGGTATAGTAGCGTTAATTGTTCAGGATGAAAGGAGCCTCTGTAATGGCAAATGAATCAGAAGAGTTTATTAAGCAGCATATGTTTGGTCAGCCCGAACTTAAACCAGACGAAAAACGAGCATTTTTGGGTAATTTTCGTGAACGCGTTGCCTTGGCGTTAACCATTCAACAATTGCGTCAACCTGAAACCGTTAAGATGGTTCAAAATATTGTTGACCACTATCCCGAATACCGAATGTATATCAACGGCAAAATGCCAGACTCGCTTATTACAAAATTTATGAAACTTGCGGTCCAATCAAATTATCAATTTACCATTCTCGTTCAAAATGGTGTTCGAGTTGAACAAGAGGTTCATTCAGGTGATTTTGGATTGGTTATCGCTTCACCAGATAAAAAAATCAAACGGCGAATTTTGTTGTAACTTTATTGATATTGAGAAGCCGATGAAAAAAGGTTGAGACGTGAAACTGTCTCAACCTTTTGTTATCAATTCTTGGATATCGATTAGTGTTCGAAACGTGGAATCAGAAGGCTCTTTCCATGATGAAGTGATAATTGAAAATAAAATCAGATGAAAATTGGTTGAACTTGCCAAGTTATTCCGTTTTCAGTTTGCGGTTTAACAATCATCATCAAAATTTCACTAAAGTGTGGAAAGAGCCAATCAGAAGCAGATTCCGGCCATATAAGCCATTAATGCCCATATTCCAAAATCAGGGTTTGGATTCTGGGCTGGCTGCTTGGCCGAAACGTGGTCTAGCAAGCAGATTCCGCACATATAAGCCATTTGTAACTGCCCATATTCCAAAATCAGGAATATTCGGCTCGGTATTGGTTATCTAGTCGAAAACGTGGTCTAGCAAGCAGATTCCGGCCACATAAGGCCCCTAAACCCAACATTCCAAGTTCAGGAATATTGGGTTTAGGGGCCTTATGTTCTGGAATCTAACCGCTTGCTAGACCACTCTTGTTATTTTAACACCCTAAACCGTTCCGAATCCTCGATAAAGTCTTTGTCCCCTGCCGGTGCTTCAATTGAGCCAAAGTCCAATTGCGCTCTGAGCTTCCAGCTATCAGGAATATTAAAGGCTTCCTTTACTTGGTCATCGATCAGTGGGTTGTAATGTTGCAAGTTGGCGCCAATACCATTTTCAGCTAATGATGTCCAAACAGCAAATTGGGCATTTCCTTGCGCTTGTTCCGACCAATCAGCAAAGTTATCAGCATACAATGCAAAATCATTTTCAAAACGATGAACAATTTCTTCGTCAGTGTAGAAAAGAACCGTTCCAAAAGCAGCTTTAAAGCCGTTAATCTTTTCCAAAGTCTTTTGATAAGCAGCCTCAGTTGGGACCTCCGACTTCAGACGCTTTGCAACAATGTCCCACAACTTTTCGTGATTCTCATTAAACAAAATCACGGCACGGGTTGTTTGATTGTTAAACGGAGTTGGTGCCCACTTGATATCTTCTTTAATCAAGTTAGCAATATCATCCTGGGATTGTTCAACGTTACGGCCTAATGCATAAATTGAACGGCGTTTCTTAGCTAAGTCTAAAAGTTGTTCCTTCATTGTAATACCTCGCTTTATTTATTTCTTATTCAATGCTTATAAGTATATCAACTTACTTTTAATAAGTAAAGGATTTTTAGTTAATTTCTTAATTCAATGATCCCGATATCACCATTAACATGATTGACTCATCCCTTGCGCGCTTTGAATTTTTCATGTTTAACGCCACAACCACCCCTAATACTGACAATTATCCTAGCCCATCATTTAGTTCTAATGTTCACACGTCATCAAAAGTAACGTGAGGCAATAGCCATGATGACACAAAATAAGGCTGGACAAAATCACATTGTCTCAGCCCCATCACAATTTTTATTTAATTTTAAATGTTAATCTAAAATAATCACCTAATATTGACTACAAAAACAGCGCCAACATAAAGACAGCAGCCAGTCCAAGGACAACCGAAATTGCCATCGAGCGTGTCCAAAAGGCAATGCCGATCACAATAACAGCGGCCACCATTTCTGGGATTCGACTGAAAGTCACTGCATAATCTGGCGAAATGAAAAGATCCTTAACAACCAGTGCCGTGAATAATGAAATGGGCACATACCTCATCCATTCATTGAACCAGTCAGGTATTTTTCGAGTACGAAAAAATAGTAACGGGATCAAACGTGGTGCAAACGCCACGCAAAAACACGCTAATATCAGCCAAACATGTTGTGTCGTGTTCCATTCCATAAATCCTACTCCTCGTCATTAATGTCTTCATCAGGCCCACCAGCAAGGTTTTTAATTGACCTGAGCCAACCACTCTTTGGATCGAACTTTCGGATTGTAGCTTCCACCGCAAATCCAATGAAAGAGGCGACTACAGTCGAAATAACCAATCCAAGCGTTGATTTGGTAAGAACCATGAAAAAAGCCGCCAAGAAGCCGGATAAAACACAGATTACAATAATTAAACCGTTCTTTGACTGCATCACAATCATGTATAAAAACAATGCGGTCAAGGCAAAATGGACAATCGTTAAATCAATATTAATGGCACTGCCAATTAAACTCCCGATCAGGTTGCTAACCGTCCAAAATAACAAAGTTGTGTGTTCGACGTTCAAAGCATCTTTGGGCGTGAACTTTTTATCGGTTGAAAACTTCAGATAGTTTAAGGCGTAATTTTCGTCATTCATTGACGCCGCAAATATCGCTGTAAAGCCTAGCGACTGCCCATGTAAGTATTTGGAAAGACTCGATCCCAGTAACGCATACCTCAACTCAAGAAAAAACAACATCAGGATAACCGATAACATTGGTGAATTAGTCGCCAGTAGTGAAGCAATTAAAAACTGCGCACCACCTGAAAAGACCATGATTGACACCATCAACGTTGTCCAAACATTAAATCCCGAAGCATGCAATAAAATCCCACACGCCAAACCGATTGGAATATAACTCAAGTCTACTGGTAACGATGCGTCTAAAATCTTTTTCCAATACGGCGCATCCTTATCAATTCTTGCAGCATTTCTACCCAAAAAGATTTCCTCCATTTAAAAACCTTTAAATTCAGATTTAACTGTTTCCTTAAATGCTCCGCGCCCGACAATTTATGCCACCTAACTAAATTTAGTCAATTATTCTACTCAAAATCTCAGTTATGTAACTTTTCGACACACATCACATTTCAATGTAAAAATAATGTAAACACAATTCAAGTTCAATTATATGGGATATTGAACAATTAATAAACACTTTTACGGCAATTCATTTTCAAAAGAGCCGCAAAATTGCTCGCCATAGGAGAACAAACGGATTGGCCTTCTTTACCGACTTGTTTGTGAACAATTTAATTGTCCCCTGATAAGTAGCTAAGTACTTTGGCGCCTGACCATTAGCAAGGAGTCTTGCAGTCCCAGCACTCGTATTCTTCTTAGCAGGTGCGGCAATTTTTTTAGGATGATGCAAATATTTGGCCGTAATTTGCTTTCGAGAAATGGCCTTAGGTGCCCAAACCCACGTTTTCTTTTGGTTCACCACATCAACACTGGTTTGTTTCCCGTCAGGTACCTTTGCCAGATGAACGCCTTTGACCTGACTATTTTTTGAAACAATAATTGGATGTTGCTTTGTGAAAACAAATTTCATTAATTTAGCTGTTTGGATAAATCGAGCTGGATCCGTGGCACTATCGTTACGCGTTCCCAAAACAACTGTAATAATTCGATGGTGTTGACGGGTAGCCGAACCCACAAAGCAAGCACCGGCCTTATCAGAAGTCCCGGTTTTTAGTCCGTCAACGACCGCGCCACGTGCAATTTGCTTGTTGCCTAGTAGTTCATTGTGCCCACTAATTGCCGTCCCATAAAACGAAGACTGTGCTTGGCTGGTAATTTGAGTTACTTTAGGAAAACGTTTCAACAACCGACTGGCTAATAGTGCAACGTCACTGGCTGATAATTCATTTTCAGCGTTGGCATTAACCCCTTTCAAGGCTAACCCACCCGTCAATTTATTCGTTAACCCGGAGGCGTTGTAAAATTTAGCATCGGTAATCCCCAATTTTTTGGCCGTTTGATTCATTTTAGCGGCAAATTGGCTTGAACTTCCGGAAACTTCTTGACCCAACGCAATCGCTGCCGCATTCGCAGAAGCAACTAAAGTAGCATTAACTAACGCACGTACTGAATAAGAATGACCAGATTTCAATGGCACATTAGTCAATCCAGACGCTGTACTAAGTTTAGCCACTGCCGGGGTTATCTTCACATGATCATTCCAAGATAGTTTTCCCTGGCTAATTTGTTGATGCACAATATAGATCGTCATCAACTTGGAAATTGAAGCAATTGCCAACGGTTGGTTAGCATTCTTCTGATATAAGATTTGCCCCGTATTAGCATCAACGGCAATCGCTGCCTTTGCATAAATTTTGGGCTGAGCTGTTTCAACCGTGCTGGCACTAACATAAGGCTGGGTACTTAATGGTAACGCAAATAATGCAATTGCAACGAGAAGTAATTTAAGCTTGGACTTCATAGAGATCCCTTCTAATTGGTAGTTTTAGGTGCTTGATCTTTCTTGGTCAGTCGATCACCGTGTTTAACGGGGAGATGAATAGAAAACGTCGTCAATCTTTCATCGGAACTAACACTGATATAACCCCCATGCAAATCGATAATACTCTGGGCAATCGCTAAGCCTAAGCCAGAACCACCAGTATCTTTATTGCGAGAAGCTTCGACGCGGTAAAAGCGTTCAAAGATTTGATCTAAAGATTTCTGAGGGATCTGCGACCCGTCGTTAGAAACATGAATGATGACTTCTCCAGGTTGGCCGGTTTGCGCATCCAAATAAATGTGCTTGCCATCCTTCCCATACTTGATCGCGTTGGAAATTAAATTATTAAAAACCCGACCAAGCTTTTCAGCATCTGCTTCAATATATAATGGCTGATCAGTATCTTTGGCAGAAATGGTCAAGCCCACTTTTTTGGCTTCCAATTCAAAACTTGCAACTAATTGTTCCATCATCTGATTTAAATCAATTCGATTAATTGATAACGGGGTCCCGGTTTGTTTAACCTTGGTATACTCAAACAGATTGTCAACCAGTGATTTCATCTGCTTAGCTTTTAAATAGGCAACTTCTGTATATTTTAACAGGTCTTCCTGACTATGATACTGCTTGTCCTGGATCAATCCCAGATAGCCCAAAATAGAAGTTAATGGCGTTCGTAGATCATGACTGACGTTAGTAATCAGCTCATCCTTCGAATTTTCAATTGCCCGCTCTTCATCCATTGATTTAATGACACTATCAACCAACGCATTGATACTCTCAACAACCGACTGGGTATTTCCTTTCAACTTGAAGCCAATTCGGTGATCCAAATGCCCATTCGCAATATAATGAAGTTCACTAATAATATGGCGCAGCTGCATTTGATGGTAACGCCGAATAAGACGCCAATAAACAACCGCGGCGTCAAAGACCAGCATTAATGTAATAAAAATGTTCTCCCAGCTCCAAAGATGAAAGTGATCAGGTCCAATTAAGATCGATCGTTTAATAATGAAAATGCCATCCCGGAGGCCCGGATTTGTTTGGATTGACTGGTTAATCAGAATGATAATCGACAGATTTAGCAACAAGAGCAGGATGACCGTTACAATTCCTTCAAGAAACAATTCTGTTTTTTCACGGCCGGTTAACTTCAAGATGGTCCCTCTTCCTTCAAATAAAATTGACAACAATGAAACATACCAATTCTTGCCAACTTAGTATGACAATAGGTTGGTGAATTGATCCCTTTCGAAATAAATGACTATAACTTGTTTAAGTGGTTTACCAGAAAGCAGATCCCGGCCATATAAGCACCCTAAGCCTAATATTCAAGCCCGGAATATTTCCTTTTTGGACTGGCTACCTAGCCGAAACGTGTGCCAGAAAGCAGATCCCGGCCATATAAGCACCTTAAGCCCAATATTCAAGCCCGGAATATTTCTTTTTTGGCTGGCTACCGTGCCGAAACGTGCTTTAAGAAGCAGATCCCGGCCATATAAGCACCTTAAGCCCAATATTCAAGCCCGGAATATTTCTTTTTTGGCTGGCTACCGTGCCGAAACGTGTGCCAGAAAGCAGATCCCGGCCATATAAGCACCCTAAGCCCAATATTCAAGCCCGGAATATTGGGCTTAGGGTGCTTATATTCTGGGATCTAACCGCTTTCTGGCACACTCTGTTCTAATGGCTCTCAATCTTATACCCGACGCCCCACACCGTTTGGATTACCTTTTCACCGTTTGTGGCGTCCTCAATCTTATCTCTCAAATGGCTCACATGAACCATGACTGTTTTAGCCGAGACAATACTCTCTTGACGCCATACTCGCTCGAAAATTTCATCCGCCGAAAAGACCCGGTTAGGATGACTTGCCAACAGGTACAGGATCCCAAATTCCAAAGCCGTCAGCTGAATAGGCGTGCCAGTGATTGTTTTGACTTCGTGTGAATCCTTATTGATTGTTAAAGGTCCAATATCCAAAACATCCGGGGTATCATTTTTAACATGTTCCTCAGTCCGTCGTAAAAGCGACTTAACTCGCGCCATCACCTCAAGCGGGTTAAATGGCTTAGTCACATAGTCATCGGCACCGCTAATCAGTCCCTGAATTTTATCCATATCTTCAGTCTTCGCGGATAAAATAATAATTGGAATTTGGGAATCTTTACGAACCTCTTTAATCACTTCAATACCATTCATTCCCGGCATCATAATGTCCAAAATCATTAAGCCAATATCAGACTCAGTCCGCAACTTGGATAATGCTTCTTGGCCACTATATGCTGAAACTGGTTCGTAACCTTCATTTCGAATATAAATTTCAAGCAGTTGAGCAATCTCTTTATCATCGTCGACAACTAAAATTTTCATCATTAATCAACCTCATTATTTTTAAATTGTTATTGTTATAAGTTATCATTTACCGTTAAATTTGTCGTTCAACACTGATTTTACACTTTCTAGTGTAACTGACAACTCTTAGAAAACCAACTTAAAAGAAACTACAGAAGTCGCAGTGACGCAAAAGACAGCTTTCTACCCAGTCATATCACTCTGCTCACTAATATGTAAGGAACCAAAACCTGCCATCCCAAACCATCCTTCAAAGCACAAAAAAGTCGGGGCAAAATGATCTTACTCCGACTCCAAGCATTAACTCAGTGATTAATTAAACTACTCGTTTCCTGACCAACAACCAACGAGGCCAGATGGGTTCCAAATTTAATGGCATCAATCATTGACATTCCCTGGCTCAGCCCAGCAATGATTCCGCCACAATAAGTATCACCAGCACCAATTGTGTTAACAACTCGGTTTTTCTCAGCGGTTATTTTTTCCTGCTTGCCATCATGATAATATAACGTACCGGCTTCACCCAGTGTCACTAATACCGGCGCGTTCGTTCGTTGATTAACCTGAGTAATTTTGCCTGCCAGATTACTCCCATTTCCCAAGAGTTCACCAACTTCATCCTGATTCGCATGAACAATCACGTGTTGCGTCAATAATCGTGCCATAATTTTCGGTGAGAGATAGGATACTCGCGGCGAAACGTCAAATAACAGGTAAGAATCTGATCGACGATTTGCTAGTCCATCTAGAATCACATTTGCTGTTTTGGGGTCTTCCATTTCATAACCGCTTAAATAAAAATATTGGTAGTCTTTCACGTTAATATTATCAAACCACTCTGGTCGCCACTGCTGCTCGACCCCTTGAATCGTCACAAAAGTTCGCTCACCGTTGGGCTCAACAAATGACAAATCCCAGCCATTATCACCAGTTGAAATGGATAATTTTTCAGAAATCTTTGCCCGCTGCATTTGAGCCCGAACCATATCAGCATATTGGCCATTCCCCACCGGTACAAATAAATCAGCAGGCTGTTCAGCATACTGGAGTGCCCCATAAACATTAAAGGCCGAACCACCAATGTTATACTTTCGGAAATTAGCAGTCACGTCCTGACCAGATGAAGGCAGCTTTGGTAATTCGAGCACAATGTCCACAAACGCCGCGCCAATGATCAATGATCGACTCATCGTGTTACCCCACTTTTTCGCTGAATCCGTGCGATTTTGACGATCAGCATTGACCCAATTGCCAAAACCGCTGCAACAAAGACACCCAAACTATTATTCCGAAAAATGCCATAAGCAAATGGACCATTCCAAATGGCATTATTCGTAAATAAGAATCCAGTAATTGTTGAAATGATCCAGGAAATAATGCCACCCCAGTTGTATTTGAACTGCGAATTAGGGTCAAGAAGCTTGATATCATACCCCCGCTGTCGAAACATCACGCTATCACAGAGAAAAATAGCAACCCAACTGGCCAAACAAATGCCCAGAAAGTTCAGAAAAATTTCAAAATTACCTAAAAAATTACCCGAAATAAATAACACATATACTGGGATCAATATCACAATAGCCCCATGAAAGATCAACGAAGTCCGCTGAGAAACGTTAATACCAATGGTTGCTAAATTAATTCGAGCTGATCTAAACGAAATAATGCATTGTGGAATTAGGCCACCGGCTGCAACCACAAAGTAAATCGCACCAATCCAACTTGGCAGCGCCGCATACATCACACCAAACGGATCACCAGTGCCGGCTAACGTAGGTTCAATCGTACTTAAAACAACGCCGCCCGCCATTAAAATGAATAACGGGACAGCACCACCCAACGTCGTATTCCAAAAAGTAGCAGCCGGTTTAGTCGTTGGCTTAACATACGCACCCCAGTCAGCTGCTGCCATTGACCAGGAAATGCCGGATCCGGCCGCAACAATACTAACAGCCGGCAGAAAACCAGTTACCCAATGACCACTTGGTAAATGAATGGCCGCCGACCAATTTGCTTTTACCAAAAACAGCCCTAATATCACAATTGTTAAAATACCAAAGACCCAACTTAACCAAGTTTGAATGTTAGCCAACGTTTTCTCACTTAAAACCCCGGAAAATAAGACCAGGCCACCAAAAATAATAAGCGAGAAACCAACCGTCACATTGCTTTTGGTAAAACCAAAAAACTTAAATAAAGAAACCAACAGCAACGATCCCGTGATGACATTCACTGCCAACCAGCCAACCATGTTGAGCCAAGCGATAGTATTGGGAATCTTATTACCTTGACTGCCATACGCAGCTCGGCTCAGCTTAAACGTTGTGACACCTTCCCGTTGGCCAATCATCGCCACCCAACCGGGAATCAGAAATGACAACGACCCGACCAGAGATGCCAGAATTGCTTGAAAAAACGACATGTGGTAACTCACAATCATCGCTCCAAACACAAACCCCATGATGCCAACATTTGCAGCAAACCAATTATAAAATAATTTTCCGGGCGTCAGTGTTTTATCAACAGTCGGAATTTAAATTACGTTGTCGTCCAAGACGATCACCTCATTAAGATTTATTTTAATTAGAGAGTGGGACGAAAGGCGGTTGCCTTTTGGCGCATGTTACCACTCGGTAATAATCGTGATTACACAAAACGGGGCTGGATAAAATTACTTTTGTCTCAGCCTCTAAAATCCGTGGCGGGAAACAACTTCCTTGACTAATTCAATTTAAAGAATACCTGATTTCTGCCACTGGTTCTTCCACTATTCCGAACCATCCCGAAATCGACTAATCACTTCTGCGTATTGTTTCAAATCATGATCTGGATTTTGTTTATCGATTAAGTCAACCCAATCAGAATTGATTGTATGGTAGCCCTGCTTGGCACCACAAATTGCCGTTGCCATCGCACCAATTGTATCGGTATCACCGCCTAAATTGGCACACATTAAAGCACATTTTTTAACATCCTTAGTGAAGTAGGCAATGGCCACCGCCGCGGGAATGCTTTCCGAAATCAACGTCCCAGTGCCGATTAAATTATAAATTTGGGTCATAAACCCACTTTGATTGTCAATGTGCCGATTGGCCGTATAAATTGCCATCTGCAGGCGCTCATGGGTGTGGGCAGACCAAGTTGGCGCGCCAAGTTCAAACCCCAAATCATTTGCTTTTAAGGCATAATCAATAATTTGATCCCAGGAATAATCGGCCACCGCAGCCGTCACTGCTCCGGCAATCATGCAAGCCCCACTAATCGCAACATCACTTGAATGGGTAATTCGCGTCACCTGATCAACCATTTGAACAAGTTCATCAATTTGGTCAGGCTCATATAACGTGCCGATCGGCGAAATCCGCATCCCCGCCCCATTAGTTAACGCTTTATCCGTTACCGGGCGTGGGTCTTTACCAGCCTTCACAGCTAATAGTGCTGCTTTACTGCTGGGTCCTAAAATATTAAATTGCCATGCACCAACTTTGTCTGCCCAAGCCATAATATGTTTAACTAAGTTAGCCGCAGAAGGCTGCCAATTTGTTTCAATTAACGAATCAAGAATTGCCAATGCCTGGTTGGTATCATCGGTGTACTGCCCACGTTTAAAGTTCTTGGCAATATCGTTATTTTTGGGACTATCGAGAAAATCAGTGATGGGTTGCTTAAACTGTTTTTTGAGTGTTTGAATTGGCCAAAGCTCAGATGGCATTCCCATGGCGTCGCCAATTGCCTGACCGTATAATGCGCCCAAAATTTTATCCGTTGATCTCATTAATCGGCTCCTTGGTTTACTTAAATACCTTATCGCGCTGCAACAACTCATCCTGTAAATTGGCCAACTTTTGGGTAATATAAACTGGAAATTCGTCTGGGTTAACTAAGCGTTGTGTGGCAGCCGGAATTTCAGCCAACATTTCCTTACTATGTTTTTGAATATCAAACACTGCAGGTAAATCTGTTTTAAGATTCGTTGCGTCCAAGACCTTCTCTTGGAGCGGTACTGCATCATAATCATCAATCATGTGGTCGCGTTTGGTTGCCAACGGATTGGCTTTAATCACATCAATTGGCTTATCCAATTTTTCATCCTGCAGCGCAATCACATCCGCAAAAGCATGTTTTGTGCCAGGGTAATAAAGTCGATATACCTGCTTTAATCCAGGCAAGGTCAGTTTTTCACGACTGGCACTGACTTTAATCTTTGGAATTAATTGATTGTTTTGCTCGATCGCCGCCAGCTTATAAACGCCGCTTAAAACAGGTGATGACGCACTGGTAATCAACTTTTCACCAACCCCAAAATTATCAAGTGGCGCTCCTTCTCCAAGTAGCGATTGAATCACGTGTTCGTCCAAGGCGTTGGAAGCCGTAATCTTGGCGTCTGGGAATCCGGCGTCATCTAATAATTTACGGGCACCTCTGGCAAGTTGCGTAATATCACCAGAATCAATTCGAATACCAACTGGCTGATGCCCGGCTTGTTTTAATTTCCTAAAGACTTTAATCGCATTAGGGACCCCAGACTTCAGGACATCATACGTGTCAACCAACAAGGAGGCATTATCCGGATAAACTTCCGCCCATTTCTCAAAGGCGGTCAATTCATCAGGAAAGGCCTCAATCCACGCATGGGCCATTGTTCCGGCAGATGGAATGCCGAACTTTTTAGCTGCTAAGACATTCGATGTGCTTGTGCAGCCACCAATCACGGCGGCTCGGGCACCATACGTGGCACTTTCAGGGCCTTGTGCACGACGGGCACCAAATTCCATAACCGGTCGCTTGCCAGCAGCATACGTGATTCGCCGTGCCTTAGTCGCAATCAGTGACTGATGATTTAAAATACTTAACAAGAGTGTTTCAAATAGCTGGGTCTGCAAAAGCGGTCCTTTAATTGTCAGCATCGGCTCACGTGGAAAGACCGGCGTCCCTTCAGGAATTGCAGATACCTGGCAGTCAAATTTAAATGTTTTTAAATAATCAAGAAAATTCTCTTTGAACAAATGAAGTGAGCGTAAATAAGTGATATCGCTCTCGTCGAAATGAAAGTTCTGAAGTGATTTGACGACCTGCTCAAGCCCGGCTGAAATCACGAAGCTTCCCTGATCTGGAACCTTTCGGAAGAAGATATCAAATACACCCTGTTCTTCATCGATCGTTTGGCGATACCCATTTGCCATTGAAAATTCGTACAAATCAGTGACCATTGATAAATTATCCATCATTAAATCCTTCTTCATCATTATTTGGTGTTTCCTTAAAAGTACATTCCACTTTTATGGTTATAAAAATAAAAGTATTGAAAACTTTTATTCTAAGTTAACGCTTCTGTTCAAAAATTTCAAGTCTAAAGTGCCGCTAATTTGTAAACCCGAGCAGGCCGCCCAGGCCGATTTTCAGTTGTGGTGCCCATATCTGTAAATAACTTATTGTGACTTTTCTTAAAGTTAGAATTATCGATTTTGTTAACAGGTGTCTTAAGAAACGGTGAATAGACCATTCGAGCATCCTTCAAGGTGAATTTGGCACCCAAAACCAAAAGAATATTTGGTTGATAGTCCAACTTGTTTCGAATCCGATCACAGGCTATTTTTAAAATCCATTCATGATCAAAGGCCAAATGTTTCGTCGGATCAAGATTGGCTTTAGCAAATTTCGCATAAAACATGGTTTCGGTACTACTAATCGCGGTTTGAAAAGTTTGTTGACCATCACTGAACGTATAGCAATTATCCGCATACCCCATTGAGAACCAGCGGGCATCAGAAGCGCCGTAGCCAGCCTTTAATTGCGGTTTGTCCGGTAAAAACGTCATGTAGGCTAATGACAAGGTTCGATCACCCGGGGTCCGCAATTTATTAGTAAAGGTAGCCAACTGCTCGGTGTGACTGCCGGATAAAGCCATTCCAATTTTTTCTTTAACCAAACGTAGTGCCGCTTCATCAGCACTCTCTTGAAACCGCATGAACGTTTCGGGAAGCGCCCAATAGCCATTGTAGGGTTGATTATCACGCTTCACCAACAGAATGTTCACTCGGTTGGTCGTGTGATCAAAACTCCAAATAATGTTAGTAATGTTAATAAATGGTTGTTCCAAGATGTTAGATGCTGCCAAATGAACCATCCCCTTATCATAAGTATTGTTAATGTTTGGATTTAAATCGTTTGAACATAAGTGACAACTATGTTAATTTTAGTCCATTTTGGGGGGAATGAAAATAGAGAGTGCAAAGAGAAGCGGTTAGACTCCAGAATATAAGCCCCTTAATGGCATATTCCCGGTTTTGGGATATGCCATTAAGGGGCTTATATGGCCGGAGTCTGCTTCTCCTCTGCACGTTTAAACTCGGGAGCCAGCCCACAAAGAATATTCACGGTTTTGGGATATGCCATTAAGGGGCTTATATGGCCGGAGTCTGCTTCTCCTTTGCACGTTTAGACTCGGGAGCCAGTCCCACAAAGAATATTCCCGGTTTTGGAATATGGGATTAAGGGACTTATATGGCCGGGAGTTGCTTCTCCTTTGCACGTTTAGGCTCGGTAACCCCAAACACCATATCTCTAATATAAACTAAGCTACCTTATAAGACAGTTTCAGCAACAAACATCCAAAAGAAAGTCCAGATACTCACGGTTTGAACAACCCTCTGCACAGTTGACAATCAATTAGTAACGTCAGCCTTACCAACTCATTTTTAACGATCGCTTTTATTGCCTAATCTCCCTACGATTTGTACAATTAACTTGATACTAGATATCCATTATTGCTGTTGAGAATTGAATTATCCAACTCTTAATTTTTTTATTTCGACACTTTTGCTCACTAGTTCACAGAGGAAGTGGGACCAATGTTAAAGAAAATATTGATAGCAATTGCTTTGGGTACATTAACGATTGTCATTGCTATATTTGGTTTCTTTGTCAGCACAACATCTGCAACTGAAATCACTCCAGAGGGAACAGCAAGGTTTGATAGTCCACAGGCAACAATCAATATTTCAAACAGTTCACAGTCTTATCAGGTTATCTGGATGAATGCAATCAGAGCATGGAATCGAACTGGTGTATTTAGCTTTTCTTTAAGCACCAGTCCAAATGCACAAGTAATAGCTGGCACTAATTCAGGTATGAGCGCCAAGTTTACCGGTCTAACTAATTTAACAACCAACGATCAAGGCTATATTTCACACGTCACAACCAATCTAAATCCAAAAATATTAGCAAAGTATTCTTACCTGCCAACTGAACAAACCAATGTTGCCGAACACGAATTGGGTCACGCAATTGGTTTATTGCACAGTGCTAATAAAGCCAGCGTTATGTATATCAACAATCGTACCTATGGGATTCAAAATATTGATATTCAGGCAGTTCAACAATTGTACGGCTCACCACTTGGAAACCAGGCGTTTCCCTACCAAAGCTATACATTCCAAGATCCTTTTGTTTTGAAGGTGAAGGGCCAACCAGAAGAATAACTCGGATTCTGACTAGTCGTTAAATGTTCCGATTAAGTTAATCCCGAAAGTCTGCACAAAGGGGCTGGGACAAAAGTAATTTTGTCCCAGCCCCTTTGTGTAATCACGATTATTACCGAGTGGAAATGTGAGATAAAAGGCAACTTCCTGCCGTACAACCGAATTATCCCAATATTCAAGCCCGGAATATTCGGATAATCCAGTTGTACTCTGGAAGTTAACCGCCTTTTGTCTCACTCTGCTTCCTTCATTAAAATAAATGTATGATTGGCGGAAAGTTATAACATATTGTGTTCTAACTTTCCGGCTCGTAGTTCGGTGCTTCTTTAGTGATGATAATATCGTGCGGATGTGATTCCCGCAAACCGGCATTTGAAATTTCAACGAACTGAGCGTTGTCATTCATGTCTTTGATCGTGGCCGAACCGGTGTAACCCATTCCTGAACGCAGGCCGCCAACCATTTGGAAGACGATGTCGTTGATTGATCCTTTATATTCAACTTCACCTTCAATTCCTTCTGGAACAAGCTTGTTGGCTTCATTCACGCCGCCTTGGAAATAACGGTCACTTGACCCATGTTGCTGGCTCATCGCAGCAACACTTCCCATGCCACGGTATGATTTATATTTCTTACCGTTTTGTTCATAAACGTCACCAGGCGCTTCTTCAGTACCGGCCAGAACACTGCCAAGCATAACGGCAGTTCCACCAGCAGCAAGCGCTTTGGCAATATCACCAGAATACTGGATACCACCATCGGCAATAATTGGCTTGCCCCATTTACGGGCAACTGATGCGGCATCATAAACGGCAGTTAGTTGGGGAACACCGACACCGGCAACAACTCGAGTCGTACAGATGGATCCGGGACCAATTCCAACTTTCACAACATCAACTCCGGCTTGGAATAAAGCTTCAGTTCCGGCAGCTGTTGCGACGTTGCCGGCAATTAAAGTGGTATCAGGATAATGATCACGAATCTGGGCAATCTTGCGGAGAACCCCTGCAGAATGGCCATGAGCGGTGTCAATCACGATGGCATCAGCTCCAGCCTTAAGCAACGCGGAAGCACGGTCAAACGTATCGGATGAAACACCAACAGCGGCGGCAACTAACAATCGATTTTGATCATCAATGGCAGCTTTAGGCGCCGCATCAGTCTTCTTAACTGCTTTGACCTTTGCGACTTCACCTGCTTGGGCTTCAATGCTCAAGTTTTTGTGAATAACACCCAATCCACCAAGTTTAGCTAACGCAATCGCCATTTTCGATTCGGTAACTGTGTCCATACCGGCACTGAGAAAAGGAACATTTAATTTCAAATTGTCTGCCAATTGTACTGATAAATCCACATCGTTCGGCAATACATTACTTGCTGCAGGAATTAACAGCACATCATCAAACGTATATCCCTTTTTTCCGAACTTTTCATCCCAACTAACCATCTATCTCGCTCCTTTTTAAATATCGATTGCCTAATAACTTATCATTTTGCCCCGCAACAATCAACGATTATGAAAGGATTCTCATCACGGTCTCATGATTGACGCTACTATGTCACAATCTAACTTGTAGAAATTGTTTTGATTATACACGAACTTTCCGAATAAATAAAGCCTTTTTAACTATTTTTTAGTTGAAATAGGAATTATCATAAATCCATATCATGTATTGTTCGTGTTTTACTTTAAAACGGCCAAATAAAAAGTCCACCATCGAGACAATTGCTCGATAACGGACTTAGTCAATCTGGATTTAATAACTCGTTTTAACGCTAAAACAACCCACCGGTAATATTCCAGCGACGCTTGACGAAGAAAGCCGCAACAGCACCCAATAATCCCAGAACAATATAAGCATATGGATTAAGAATTGGATTAATAACTGCTGGTAACATTCCTGCAAGGAAGAAGATAAACATCCAAACCAAGAAGAACAGAATAATTAACGGAATTCGAACCCACAGCGAGTACTTATGCTTAACACCAGGTTGAATCAACATCGTTAAAGCCGGAATACCCAAGCCGGCAACCACAGCCGTTACAACGATTCCTGTAATCCCCATTGTCGTCTGCTGGCCACCCTTGGAGAAGAAATAAGTAATCCCATACAAGAATGAAAAGATCACAAAGAACAGTAACATATTGTATCCTGCATTGGGCCAGTAATCCTTGATCGGATCTGCCGGCCGCTTAGGTGGGTTCAAGATGCTCTCAACTTTTTGATCAACTGTTCCCCACATATTACGGGCAGTTTTTCCAGACTTCTGCTCAGCTAATAATTCATCAACCATTTTTTTGACAATTTCACCTTGCTGGTCAGCGGTTAGTTTAGTACCACTAATTGCTTGGTTGAACTTAAACATATACTCGGCATTTCGCTTGGTTAACCCAATGTTATCAAATTGAGAATGGACAATTTTCGTTGTCCGGTCCCGATCCTGATGGACATTGGCGTTTTTTTGCCGAACGTTGGCATTACGCCGCTTTTCATCACTGTTACTACTCAATAGCTGTTCGCTCCTTAAAATAATCCGATTAAATTCTTCCTGACATGTGAGTCGAATGAAAGCCGGTGACATGGCCGGAAGTCGTCTTTCTTCGCACGTTTTTGCTGAATAACAAATTTTGATTAACTTAAAATGGGCTGAATAAAATGGTATTTGACCCGGCCGCTACTCAGAACCATCTCATTAGACGTTAAATCTAAACTCAACAATGTCGCCATCCTGCATCACGTAGTCTTTACCTTCAAGCCGTAATTTACCAGCGTCCTTAACAGCAGCTGGTGTTTCGTATTTATCAAGATCTTCAAAGGCCATAATTTCTGCTCGAATAAAACCACGTTCAAAATCCGAATGGATAATTCCGGCAGCTTGTGGCGCCTTGGTTCCCTTTTTAAAGGTCCATGCACGGGTTTCCTTACCACCGGCCGTAAAGAAGGTTTGCAGGCCTAGAAGCTTGTATGAAGCCCGAATGAGCCGATTTAAACCAGGCTCCTCAACGCCTTCAGCTTCGAGGAATTCTTTCTTCTCATCGTCATCCAACTGTGCAATTTCTTCTTCGGGAGCAGCTGCAACTCCAATAGCTTGGGCACCCTCTTTTTCAGCATATTCTTTAATGGCAGGAAAATACTTAGAATGCTCAGGATCAGCCATATCTTCTTCAGCAATGTTGGCAACATATAGAACTGGCTTACTGGTTAGTAAGAACAACCCTTTGACAATTTTTTGCTCGTCTTCATCAAAAGCAATGGATCGAACCGAACCACCGGCTTCCAAAACCGGCTTGATTTTGTTAAGAACGGCCAATTCAGCCTTAGCTTCTTTGTCGCTGCCCTTAGCAGCCCGTTGAACCTTACCCAGGCGCTTGTTAACTGCATCCAGATCAGCAATTCCCAACTCCAGGTTAATGGTTTCAATATCATCAATTGGATCAACCTTACCGGTAACGGTCGTGATGTTATCATCATCGAATGCCCGGACAACGTGAACAATTGCATCTACCTGACGAATATTTTCCAAGAACTTGTTGCCAAGTCCTTCACCTTTACTGGCACCCTTAACGATTCCGGCAATATCAGTAAATTCAAAGGTTGTCGGTACAACCTTCTTGGCGGGGATTAATTCTTGAATCCGATCCAATCGTTTATCCGGAACTTCAACCATGCCAACATTTGGATCAATAGTAGCAAACGGATAGTTGGCCATTTCAGCACCGGCCTTGGTAATTGCATTAAATAGTGTTGACTTACCAACGTTTGGTAACCCAACGATTCCTGCAGTTAATGACATAACTCAACAACGCTTCTTTCTAGTTTATTTTTCAGCTTTAACAAGGATTTTCTTTAATTTTCGATCAAACTCTCTTCGGGGCATCATAACGATATGACCACATCCCGTACATTGAATCTTAATATCAGCACCCATTCGGATGATTTCCCAACGGTTCGTGCCACATGGATGTGGCTTCTTCATTTCAACAAGATCATTGAGATCATACATATTAAACATCCTTTCTAACTCACCCAAGAGCCCTAATCTTTAATCTAAGTTGACGTCTAACATCTCGAGAATCCGGTTTAAATCATCCTGAGACGCGTATTCAATTTCAATTTTACCCTTTCCCTTTTTACGGGAAGAATTCGAAATTGAAACTTGTGTCCCAAACTTCTCTTGAAGTTGGCCTTCAGAGGCTCTGACAAACGGAGATTTACGTGGCACCCGTTTCTTTTTAGTGCCCTTTTTTCCATTAATTTTGGCGGCTGCCTGCTCCAGTTGCCGAACAGTCATTGAATCAGTGACCGATTTCTTGGCCAGTTTGATTAATTCCTGCTTATTATTGACTGAAAGCAATGTCCGTGCTTGGCCCATTGATAATTTATTATCTTCGAGCATATCTTTAACTTCGGTTGGTAGCCCCAGGATCCGGAGATAGTTGGCAATATATGGCCGGCTTTTACCTAATCTGGAAGCAACTTGCGCCTGTGTTAAATCAAGCCGGGTCATTAGCATATTATAAGCTTCAGCCTCTTCTAAAGTCGTTAAGTCTTCTCGCTGCAGATTTTCCATAACAGCAATTTCCATCATCTGTTCTTCATTGACGTTACGAACAATCGCTGGAATCGTTTCCTGCTGGGCAATTTTAGACGCCCGCAATCGCCGCTCACCCGTCAATAGTTGGTAAGCTTGAACTTCTGGATTGGGTTGTCGAACAATGATCGGCTGGAAAACGCCAGAATTCTTGATTGAAACTGCCAAATCTTCCAAGGCCTTTTGGTCAAATCGGTGACGTGGTTGATAAGGATTAGGCTTAATTTGATTAACCTTAATATCAATCACATCTTCTTTACTAGTGTCAACATTATTATCTTGAAAAAGTGCCTCAATTCCTTTTCCAAGACCGGTTGGTTTCTTTTTATTCACCATGATTTGCCAACACCTCCTTGGCCAGTTTCATGTATTTCTTAGCGCCCTTCGACTTCGCATCATAATCCATAATTGGTAGTCCATAACTTGGCGCTTCGGACAGCCGGACGTTTCTTGGAATCACCGTTTCATAAACCTCATTCTTAAAGAATTTACGGACCTCAGCGTTAACCTGAACACCCAAGTTGGTTCGAGCGTCAAACATCGTCAACAATACGCCCTCAATCTTCAAATTGGGATTAAAATGTTTCTTAACCAACTCAATGGTATTCAAAAGCTGGCTCAATCCTTCCAAAGCATAGTACTCACTTTGAACCGGAATTAAGATCGAATCACTGGCAGTAAAGGCATTAATGGTAATTAATCCTAACGATGGTGGACAGTCAATCAGAACATAGTCATACTGATCTTTTACCTCATCAAGGGCGGCTTTCAGGCGGGTTTCACGGGCCATCTGAGGAGTCAATTCAATCTCGGCACCCGACAATTGAATGGTTGCCGGAACAATATCTAATCCCTTGTGTTGGGTATGAACAATGGTTTCAGCCATTGATTCCTCATTGACCAAAACATCGTAAATATCCTTCTTAATGTCTGCTTTGGCAACCCCAACCCCACTTGTCGCGTTTCCTTGAGCATCAGCATCGACGAGGAGAATCTTTTTACCTAAGGAAGCCATACCGGCACCCAAATTAACAGCAGTCGTCGTTTTACCAACGCCACCCTTTTGATTTGCCAGTGCAATTACAAAGCTCATCTGCATCCCTCCTCCTCATCATTTACTTTGCCCTAACGGTTCTTTATTCGGTGTCCCAGGTTTACGAGGATACTTTCTTGGCGTTTCATTTATTTTTTTGATAACAATAATATGGCGTTGTTCGTCCGAAATTGGCAACGAAAAGTCATAGTCATCGGCCAACCGACCACCTAAAATTGAAATTGCGGACTGAGCATCCTTCAACTCGTCCTCAGCCTTGGCAGCCTTCATGGCAACCATTAGGCCACCAACTTTGACTAACGGCAAGCAAAGCTCACTAAGCACCGACATCCTGGCAACTGCACGAGCCGTCACCAAATCAAATGCTTGCCGACTGGATGACTTTTTGCCGCCAAATTCTTCAGCGCGAGCATGTACCAGTGTTACGTCAGTCAGCTGGAGCGTTTCAATCAACGTTTCAAGAAAATTAATTCGTTTATTTAATGAGTCAACAATCGTAACCTTCAATTGTGGAAATAGAATTTTTAGTGGAATTGATGGAAAACCGGCACCGGCACCAACATCACAAATAGCAAGTGGTTGATCTCTAATTTGTGAAACAAAAAAGGCAGGCGTCACAGAATCATAGAAATGTTTTAAATAAACGTCCGATCTTTTGGTGATCGTCGTTAAATTTACGTGTTCGTTAGTTGCGATTAACAGCTTAAAATAGGCATCGAACTGCTGCATCTGTTGATCGTTAACTTCAATGCCCTGATCAAGAAGGGCTTTTTTAAATTGATCGTTGTTCATTATTTAGTCTCCTGAATTGTGAAACAATCTGTTTCACGTCTTATTATACTTTACCTTAAAATCGCTTATATGACAAGGGCAGAGTACGCTAAAAGCTTTCAGAAATGAATCCGAAAATGACACTTTCAATAAACAATGATAATTCAATTACCGGATGTTCCTGATTCTTGAAAAAATCAGGAAGATCACATTGATATGATGGTTTAATCATATGAATAATAGCCATGCTTAATAATTAAAATCAGACTTAAAATCCGTTATGGCTACTTGGCCGAAACGTGCATTAAGAAGCAGATCCCGGCCATATATGCACGTCACGCCTAACAGTCAAAACCGGACTTAAAATTTGTTATGGCTACTTGGCCGAAACGTGCATTAAGAAGCAGATCCCGGCCATATATGCACGTCACGCCTAACAGTCAAAACCGGACTTAAAATCCGTTATGGCTACTTGGCCGAAACGTGCATTAAGAAGCAGATCCCGGCCATATAAGCACGTCACGCCTAACAGTCAAAACCGGACTGTTAGGCGTGACGTACTTATATTCTGGGATCTAACCGCTTCTTAATGCACTCTGTTTCTTAACGCACTCTCATCCCGGTTTCCATACTGCGCCACATGTTCCCTGACAATTTCAACCACCACTTTGGCAACTTCCGCCATTGCTTCCGTGCTTACACATTCATATGGGCCATGAAAATTGTCACCACCATTAAACAAGTTGGGTGTTGGAATCCCCTTAGCCGTGATAAAATCACCGTCTGTCCCACCACGAAATGGCGAAACGTTTGGCTTAATGCCCAGTCGCTTATAAGTATCTAACACCAGGTTAACAATGTATGGATTCTTTCTAATCGCATCACCAATATTTTGATATTGCTCAGTTACATTCAACTCAATTCGCGGTTGATCAAATCGAGCATTAATCCGGTCAACAATTTTTTGAAGCAAATGCTCCCGTTCACGGAATTTGTCGGTGTCAAAATCACGAATAATAATCGTCAAATCCGCTTTAGAAATTGTCGCATTAAAATCGGTCACTAAAAAGAACCCTTGCCGATCGCGGCTCTTTTCCGGAACTTCATCTTCAGGTAGTCCATTAATTATCTCGTTAGCAAGACTGATTGCATTAACCATAAGACCATAAGCATTCCCGGGATGAACCGATGTTCCATCAATGCTGATTTCGGCCTGAGAGGCATTAAACGTTTCCGGTTCAATCTGACCGGGTTGGCCATTATCCAATGTATAAGCAAATTCTGTCCCAAATTTTTCAGCAGGAAATTGTTTTGCGCCACGACCAATTTCTTCATCCGGACCAAAGCCCGCCCGAACAGTGCCATGCTCGACATCCGGATGATGTAAAAAGAATTTAAACGCACCAAGGATTGCCGCAATACCAGCCTTATCGTCAGCCCCCAAGAGCGTTGTCCCATCAGAAGTAATCAATCGTTGCCCAATAAATTTCTTTAAATTAGGAAACTGCTGCGTACTTAAAACGATCCCCTGTTTCTTGTTTAAGACAATGTCATCACCATTATAATCTGGATGAATTTGAGGTTTCACATTTTCGGCATTATAATCCGCTGTATCCAAATGGGCAATAAAACCAATTGGTGCCAGGTCTTTATCAGAATTGCTTGGCAAAGTTGCAATCACATACCCATTACTAGGTTCATATTCAACATCAGTGATTCCCAACTTTTTGAGATCGTCAACAATCATTTTAGCTAGTTTAACTTGGCCTAGGCTCGTTGGCACCGTCTGTGTTTTGGGATCCGAGCGCGTATTCACTTTTGCATATTTAATAAACAACGATTCGATATACTCACTGTCAATTTCATCCATGCTGCCCACCTACTTCTTCAATTTCTTCAGATGAATGCGTTTATCCAAGACATTTGGATTGATTGCGTTCTTCTTTACCTCGCCTGCTCAATTGGCATGCCCACATAATAAGCAATACCAACTATCAGAATAACTTCGATGAATTTACTTCTTTAATATGTCAACTATACGTCAACTGACAATTTTTTTAAATGGCTTGGATATCCGATTTTTCTCGAACAAAAAGACTGGAACAATAGTCGCTTTGTCCAGTCTCCGTTCGTGTAAATGCGATTGCTACCAAGCAAAAACGCGGGACAAAAGGCAACTTCCGGCCGTGTAACCGAATAATCCGATTACACTCTGGAAGTTAAACGCCCCTTGTCCCGCTCTGACCAAAATAAATTTATCAATTATTTTTGAATTTTGCTAACTTCATCTAAGAACCATTGATTAAATGCATCCGCATCAATATCAACACAAACATTGGCATTTGTCTTACCGTCATGATAAGCACCACGGATATCACCAACTGTTTCACCAATTGCCGGACCATCTGTGACAACGTCAATCCACATCTGCTTCGTGGTAATCGCCTCTGGGTGCAATAGATAGAAAATCGTATTAACATCATGCATCGCAATCCCATCATCACTGTTATCGCCGTCATGAATAATAATATCATGCAGCATTTTACCAGTTTCATTCATGGTGGCTAACTTCTTTAGTGAATCCGGTGTTAATAACGCCTTCATTGTGATATCCAAACCAACCATTGTGATTGGAATTCCTGAATGGTACATAATTCTGGCTGCATCAGGATCAGTAAAGACATTGAACTCGGCCGCACTGGTCATATTTCCTTTACCTAGTGAACCGCCCATTGCGACAATTCGTTCGATGTGATCTTTAACCTCTGGATACTCACTAAATAACAATGCGATATTGGTGTATGATCCGGTTGGCACCAGCGTAATCTTTTCATCACTACTCATAATGGCATCATGTAATGCTTCAACAGCTGTAACATCCAATGGCTTAGGTAAGTCCTCTGGAAAATCATAGCCTGGCATCCCTGACTCACCATGAATCCGAGCAGCATCCTCAAATTCTTTAATCAAGGGTTGCTTGGCACCAGCAGCAACTGGCACATCTTTATTGAAAAAGCGGACAATCTTCTGAGCATTCTTCGTGGTCTTATCAACCGTCACGTTACCCGCAACACTGGTAATCAACTTTAAGTCAATTTGTGGATCATTTAAGGCCATCGTTAAAGCCGCTGCATCATCAATTCCCGGATCGGTATCCATAATTATCTTAATTGTCATTGTTATTTTCCCCTTTGGAACATTATTTTAAAGTAGTGCGCTTAAAACCAAGTCGCACAAGAACAAAACACCTAATATATACGTCGCAACGGTCAGTTCCCTGACCTTTCCGGCAGCGATTTTCAGGATTGGGTACGTTACGAATCCGAATGCCAAGCCAGTTGAAATACTGGTCGTAAACGGAATCAAAACAACAATTAAAAATGCAGGAAACCAATCCGAAAAATCGAACATATTGATCCGACTAAGCTGGTTCATCATCAAGGCACCCGTGATAATAATCACCGGCGCAATCGCTGCTTGCGGAACAAATGATAGTAACGGAATAAAAAACATCGAAATTGCAAACATCATGCCAGCCACAATTGCCGTTAAGCCTGTTCGGCCACCACTTTCAATTGCAGAGGCACTTTCTGCTGCCGCAACAGTTGGACTGGTTCCAAGAATCCCTGAAATAAAACTAGTGACAGAACTTGCTTGAAACGCTTTTTTGAATTTCTTCGGGTTGGGCATAATTCCTTCCAAAAGCCCCATCGATTCAAAGACTAAAATCATCGTCATTGAAAAGCAGGCCAAAATAAATGGAATCGAAATAATCCGGCTAAAATCACCCTTAGCAACGATCGCACTATACTTGGTAATATCGCCAATTCCAACTGATGGAGATGCTTGATCCTTAATCCCAAATAGAATTCCGATGAGTGATGTCACCAAAATGCCAATGAAAAAACCACCTGTCACGTTGCGAATAAACAGAAATAGTGTCAACAACAAACCAAAAATCGCTAATAAGGTCGCTGGTTTAGTCATATCACCCAACGCCAGAATCGAATTTTTTCCCTGTTGAATGAGTTGGGCCTTTTCCAGACCAATTTCAACTAGGAACAATCCAATACCAGCAGTGATCCCCGCTTTCAATGCATCCGGAATCCCTTTAGCCAATATCTCGCTTAGCTTCGTAAACGCGATCAAGATATAAATCACACTTGAAACCATTGAAATGGCGACTGCTTCCTGCCAAGATAACCCCATGGCAACAACCACAGTATAGGTGAAAAACGCGTTGACACCCATTCCAGGCGTCAAAATGACTGGTGCATTTGCCCAGATCCCCATAATCAGACAACCAACCAAAGACGAAATAATGGTGGCAAAAACGCTTAAATCAGTTGGAATCCCTGCATCTTTTAAAATCATCGGATTCACAATGATGATATAAGAGATGGCGAAAAAGCCAGTCACTCCGGCAATCATTTCACGTTTGATGAGTGTCTTATCCTTCAAAGCTTCACGAAGGGGCAACTTGTTAGCGACAACTTCTTCTCTTTGTTTCTTATCCAAAC
This sequence comes from Lentilactobacillus diolivorans DSM 14421, assembly GCF_001434255.1. Lineage (GTDB taxonomy): Bacteria > Bacillota > Bacilli > Lactobacillales > Lactobacillaceae > Lentilactobacillus > Lentilactobacillus diolivorans. The sequence goes on along the minus strand of NZ_AZEY01000053.1, from coordinate 2,757 downwards.
ATAAAACCTAACTTTCTAGCTCAAATTCTACCAAACAAATAGTCCGACAATTCCGGCAGACATTAGTGAAACCAAAATCCCCGAAAGTAACATCGTTCCAACGTTCTTACTGATTAAATCGTTCTTTTCCTTATCAACCAATCCCTTGAAGGCACCGATAATCATACCGGTCGTTGAGAAGTTGGCGAATGATGTAATGAAGACCGTCAATTGTGCTTGATAATGGTGTGGGAAGATTGCAAGATTATTGATAGTTCCGGCAATTTTACCCATAACAACAAATTCGTTGGTAACTAACTTCATTCCCATAAATTGAGCAAATTGGAAGGCTTGATTAACATCGAGTCCCATTAACCATGCAAATGGGAACATGATGATTCCTAAAATGTGTTCCAATGACAACCATGGGTTGAATAATGCCAAAATCTTGTCAATCAATGCAGCCAAGGCAACAAAGGCAATAACGTTGGCAGCAATGATTAAGATCAAACGGCCGGCGCCAAGAATTGAGTCGCCTAAGAATGAGAAGTAAGGTTCACGTTTACCATCGGCTTGAACATCGCCAGCCTCAATGGCAGCTTGGCTACTGCTGGAGCCACCCATTTTAGCAATGGTATCTTCTTCAGGAGCCACTTTAACAGGATTCAGAATACTCGTAATAATCAATGCGTTTAAAACGTTCAAAGGAATGGCAGTTAATACAAATTGTCCTGGAACCATTTGCGTATAAGCACCAATGATTGAAGCCGTAACACATGACATGGACATTAAGGCTAAGGTTAAGTTACGTTTTGCTGACATTTGCTTTAATTGAAGTGATGAAACAGCAAGTGCTTCAGTGTTTCCTAAGAACATCATTTCAACAGCAAAGAATGATTCAAACTTAGGTGCGCCAGTCACAAATGAAAGGCCACGGCCAACCCATTTGATGATCCAAGGTAAGACCCCAATATAAGTTAAGGTATCAAACAATGGAACAATCATCAAAATTGGTAATAACGCACTGGTAACGAAATTCATCGTTTTGGCAGTCCCACCAAATTGTGGCGTTACCCAGTTTGGTAATGCAAAATTAATTCCAGTGTAGGCAACCTGAACCAACCAATTGAAACCATCAGCAGCCGCCTTAACAGCATCACGGCCCCACTTAAACTCGGTCAGAACAAATGCGATCAACAAGTTAAGTACTAAAACAACGGCGACTGACCGCCAGTTGATATCTTTGCGACTCTTGGAGAATAATAGCGCAATGGCTAAATAAACAACAATCCCCAGAATATTAATTGCTAGATACATATCGTAAAATCCTCTTTTCTGAATTTATAAACAATAATTGCAAAACAATAAACGATCCCTATCCTCCCTATAGATTGAAATTGGTTTTAAGTTTTAAACCCCGTTTGATGTGTGAATTAATTGTTTAATTCACTTAAAAAGCTATGCCCGATGGACTCTTTGGCAACATCGAGTTGAAAGACATCGGCAATTGTCGAGCCAATATCGGCTAAAGTATGACGGATTCCCAGCGAACTGCCTTCAGGATCCGCCGGTACATATGCCAGCAGTGGCAAATACTCACGAGTTGGCGTGGTACTGATTGTCAGGTCATCAGCGAACGAAGCGGTAATGAGTAATAAATCAGTCTTATACATCTCATTAATTAACCGGGCAATTTGCTGGTCAGCCTCCCGCAGTGATTGCACATACGCGCCAAAGTCACCGGTCACAGCCGCCTTTTGTAAGCCTAGAATCTTGGTATAAATTAATCCGTCGATGGGTGCCACTGCTTCGTGATGAAGTGATTGATACGCCAACTTATCCTTGTTAACCGCGATAATATCCGACAGGTTCTGATTCGAAAAATAGCTCTGATAATTCGTGATAATAATCGAACGAGCATAGTTATCACTATATTTAACAATCGGGTCCAAGACACTGGTCACCCGAATTGGATCTTGATAGTCCAGCATTTCACGAAGACCACTTTGACAATCAGTCGCCGTATTCTTTTCGTGAATTTTGCCAAAATAACCAATCGGCTTATCAACAGGCGCAATCCCCAAAATCGGGTCACCAAACCGGATATTCCCTAACCCTAATTTGCTCAAGGTCGGCAGCTTTAAGTTAATCCCCTCGTGGCTGGCGACGTGGCCCAAAGTATCTGCGCCAACCGAATTAAATCGATTAGCATCACTGGCTTCCCCGATTCCGAGTGAAGCCAGGTCAATAATAATTACGCGTCGAAAATTCATTCAAGACCCTTCTTTTCCCCTAAAATATTCGGCATAAAATATGTAATTCTAATGACAAGGATACTCAATAATCTAAACGATGTAAACTAAAATCATCGTAATGTGAGGAAGTAATACCTTTTACCTAATTGATTGCGCTTTCATTATATCAAAAAGCATTCGCAGTTACAACCTTTAACTTAATTTTTGTGAAATGATGTTCAAACCGTATCACACCGCCAACTGTGCTCACCAATCAGGATCAATTAACAAATGTAATTTGCTTAAATTTTTAACGATTCGAAGCTGATTAACCACTGAGCTTCATTATTTTTAATTTTGTCAACAATGAAGCTCGAATCAAGACATAAGAAATTTTGAGCCGTTTGAATAATGACCAATTGAAGATGGGGCATCAGGATAAAACCAACATCTAATACTGCTAAGCAAACATTAGCAACTAAAATAAAAGGGTCTAAAATTTTTGGGGTTGATACCGTAAGGTATCAATCTTTTTTTGCATATA
>NZ_AZEY01000052.1 GCF_001434255.1 Lentilactobacillus diolivorans DSM 14421 | reverse complement strand
TCACCCTCACGAATATAGGCCAGCATTTTTTGCAGTTCTGGCCGATTAGTGTTAGCTCCACTTAATTTATCCGTAAATAATTTATCAACGCCTTTTAAGGCCGCTAGCTGTCGATCTAAATGTTGCTCTTTGGAACTCACACGAGCATAACCAATTTTAGCCATTGTCAGCACTTCCTTTTGGACAGTTCTAATGAACACTTGTAATTCCTAGTATAGCACAGAAATAAAAAAGACCAATAGGGTATACCCTAGTGGCCGTTTTTGATCCATTATCAATGGCTTTTTAAATTAGGGCCTAGTACTTTTGGAATGGAAATACTTTCCAACACCAAAAATTCTAGACCCAAATAAATTTACCTACGGGTTATTTATCAATTAACTTTGATAGATAATAACCAACTACAAATCCTAAAGTGTTAGCAAGCACGTCATTTATATCTACCCAACGATGTGTTATTGCCAAATTGTCTGTTATAAATTGAATAAATTCGATAGTGAATCCAATAAGGATTCCAGTTGTAATCACATGAGAAATTTTGAATTTGGGAGAGAATAAAATATAGGTAAATATTCCTAAGGGACAAGTCATAATGATGTTTAGCCAGAATCCTAATTGATCTAATTCTTGAAAGGGAATGTAAGCAACTGGTGCCTTACCAATCATCATAAAGCTAATAGCTTGATTTGACGATGGCAATTTAATAGGTAAGGTTGGGCTAAAACATAAAAAACAAATTGATAAGGCTGAAATTCCTAATAATACCCAGGCAAATAATTTTGAAATATGGTTAATAATTCATCATCTACTTTCATTATTAATTGAACTTGAATTGTCAAATTAAGTGCAACACTACATTAAAGAATATTTCATAAGGCGTTT
>NZ_AZEY01000051.1 GCF_001434255.1 Lentilactobacillus diolivorans DSM 14421 | reverse complement strand
CGGGACACATCAATGTCACTCATGCCAGCTCGATAAAGCTTAAAAGCATGTTGCAAACGGGGATCATCTTTGGCATATTGGGGTTTGCGCCCATGATATTTACCCTGCTGCTTAGCTAAGGCAATCCCTTGTTGCTGGCGCTCAATGATTCGCTTACGTTCACTTTCGGCCTGATACTTATAGAGTTCAATAATCAAGTTGGTCATCAGTTGACGTAAATTGGGGTCAGCAATCCCTGTCATGGACGGCAAATTCAACACATCTAGGGTGGCACCTTTATTTTGAATGGTGTTCATGATTTTAGTCAAATCCTGGTTGTTTCTGCCTAAGCGATCTAATTCAGTGACCAGGACAATATCACCCTCACGAATATAGGCCAGCATTTTTTGCAGTTCTGGCCGATTAGT
>NZ_AZEY01000003.1 GCF_001434255.1 Lentilactobacillus diolivorans DSM 14421 | reverse complement strand
TTAAAGGAAGCTGATCTTTTTTGTCCGAACAGCGTTCGGATTAATTTTACAATCTACCATAAAAATATTTTATTTATCATTTTTTTTTGGATCGTTAAACTCTGTGTCCGGTGCTTCGTCATTCCAACCGGGAGCCGACTTTTTGTTTTTAGGTGTCCCAGCTTGGTTAGAAATATTTAGCTTTTTCTTGTTTTCCTTTTCAGTAGATTGAAAATTCTCTTTTTTCTCATTATTTGTTTTCTTATCATTAGACTTATTTTGAGTCATAATATTTTACCTCCTAATTACATGGTGTCCTGTTTATCATCAAGCATCTATATTTCTGCAACTCCATTAACTTCTATTACATACAAAGCTAAAACTAGATTGCAATTTTATGGTAACGTTTTATATTATGAACTGTCAAAAATAAAGTTTCTCTCGCAATCTCACGTAAAGTGAATCATTATAATTCAACTTATGTACCCCTTGTTCTAGAATAATTAATAGTAACAGCTTTGCATACAATAAAATTTTGAAATCAATTAGGTATTCTTACGTATTTAAAAATAAGAGATCGCTAAATAATATTGAGAGCGTAAAACATCTTGTGTAAATGCATAAAAGATTTCTGAATTGTATAGAAATAGGGAATGCCTTCCCTTATGATATTTAGTAACCACAGAAAACATCACAGGAGGCATTCCCCATGAATGAACTTACCACAGAAATTATCGCTGCACTAGCCCAAAAGCAAGATTTGGACGAAGTTTTTCGTCACCACCTCGAAATTGCGATTAACCAGCTGCTTCAAACCGAATTGGCAGAGTTTTTGGGTTACGAACGCTACTCATACGCTGGGATTAACACTGGTAATAACCGCAACGGCAGTTATGAGCGCTCGTTTGATACGAAGTACGGCCAACTTAACTTAACCATTCCTCGAGATCGCAATGGCCGGTTTGAAAATCATACCTTGCCAGCCTACGGTCGGCACAGTGATAATTTAGAAACAACGGTCATTCAGTTGTATACCAAGGGAATTACCACTGCTGAAATTGCCGAACTCATTGAGAAAATGTACGGTGCTCACTACTCCAAAGCCACGGTTTCCAACATGACTAAAGTCGTCAATGAACAGGTTCAAGCTTTCCAGCAACATCGACTGGCTTCACAATATGCGGCCATCTTCTTAGATGCCACTTACTTGCCGTTAAAGCGGGATACCGTTCAAAAAGAAGCCGTTCATATTGCGATTGGCATTCGTCCAGATGGTACGAAAGAAGTGCTGAACTACCAAGTGGCGCCAACGGAATCGACTGGAATCTGGACTGAACTGCTGGGAACCTTGATCAAGCAGGGCGTTAAAGATGTGCTGTTGTTTGTGGCCGATGGGTTAGTTGGTTTGGATGAAGGCTTGAATCGGCATTTCCCTAAAGCCAAACGACAACGTTGCCTGGTTCATGTTGGGCGGAATCTGATGAACAAAGTTCGCGTAAAAGACCGCAAGGCCGTGATCAGTGACTTTAAACAAGTTCATCGGGCCGCCAACCGCGAAGCAGCCGAACTGAAACTGAATGAGTTCGCCAACAACTGGCATCAGACCTATCCCAAATTAATCAAAGATCTGCTTAAAATGCCGAATTTGCTCACTTTCATGGACTTTCCACCAGCTATCCGGCAATCACTATACTCCACTAACCTGATTGAGAACTTTAATAAGCATCTCAAGCGCACCACCCACCACAAAGAACAATTTCCAACGGAAGATTCACTGGATCGCTTCCTGGTTTCTCAGTTTAATGTTTATAACGAGAAGTCTCTGAAGCGGATCCACCGAGGGTTCAAAGGACTCCAGGACACCTTGGAAGCATCATTTATTTAAGTTAGATACATATTATATGTACGAAGGCATTTCATTTACACAAGATTCTTGACGCTACCAAGAAATAAAAAGGGATCAGTAATATCATAATATTACTAATCCTAATATCACTATTTGTTTTGATCTATCAAGAAGAAATAGCCTTCATTTGTTAATTGGCTTTGGCTAATAGGTGCTTAAAATTTTTCTCTCTAACGCTTCTAGGAAGGAAACTTCGAATCTCGTCTTCGTTAAATCCGACTTGTAAAGTATTTCTATCAAAAATAATAGGACGTTTGATCATTTCAGGATGCTTAGTAAGCAACTGAATAAACTGTGATAAAGTCAGGCTCTCGATATCAACATTGAGTTTTTTAAATACTTTGCAACGTGTAGATACTAGATCCCAACAACCATTTTCTGTTAAGCTTAATAATAATTTGATTTCGGACGCATTCAGTGGTCGCCGAGACATATCTCTCTCTTGGAATGACACATGATGTTCTAATAACCAATGTTTAGCTTTACGACTTGAAGTACTACTTGGTGTTACTAGTAAATTTATCATTTTAAATTCCCTCCTTATACCATTAAAAAGTGGGCGTAAATATGATTGGGAACAACTGATTAATTAATACTAGGTTATCACATTTATAACAAAAGTAAAATGCTTAAAAATTTACATAAGCAAATCTCTAAATATTTCTGAATACGCTTTCTTATTTTATATCACATTTATCCAATGCTTTCAATAGAATTTTTGTTATTGAAGGCATATTTATTTTACTCCTTTTTACCCTGTGCCAAATAAATATTATTCGATAATGATACAAATTAAAATTGATAAAATTTTTCAATTGGCAAAATAATAATGGTTGCTCCCCCAACTCTAGCCATAGTGGGGAAAGATTGTCCTGATGGATCTCCATGAAAATTAATTGGTGGATTAACATACTGATCTCTCGCAGAACTGTTTTCTTTAATTAATTTTAATGTTAATTCAAATTGGTTATCTTTCACTGCTAAAAAATAAGTTGCATTTCCAGATCTCAGAAAGCCACCATTGCTTGAAAAACGTGTGGCCGAAATTTTATTGTCAACAAAGGCCGAGCGTAATTTATTAGCATCTTTATTTTGAACAATAACAATAATTAATCGCATAAGATTTCTCCTTTCATGACGTAAAAGTGGTCGTCTAATTGAATTTATTTTCCCCAATTAATTTAAAGAATGAATATGCTATATAATTTAGATTCAATTCTACGCTTAAATATTCTTAAGGTGAATTTTTATGTACCTAACCAAGAATATTTCATACTTAAAATTCGTAAATTATGAATTATTGGATAAATCTATTTATCTAAATAACGTTAAACATATATATTTTTCTTTATTAATTGTCTCAATCAAAAAAAGAGCATTTTGATTAAAAAACTGTTATTCTGATGTCAATAGAGGGAGGCGATCTTTTGAAAAATATTTATAAATTGCTCTACCTGATTATTATTATCATTCTATTTCCATTTGCAATTT
>NZ_AZEY01000050.1 GCF_001434255.1 Lentilactobacillus diolivorans DSM 14421 | reverse complement strand
GCCCATACCGATGGTAACGTGCCAAATATGAGCGTCCATATTCCGGATCAAACCCCTTATACCTTGGGCTACTTGATTTACTTCTTTGAGGTCGCCGTTGCGATTTCCGGTTACTTAAACGGGATTAATCCATTCAACCAACCAGGTGTTGAAGCTTACAAGCAAAATATGTTTGCTTTATTGGGCAAGCCGGGTTATGAAGACTTAAAAAAGAAACTCGAAAAAGATTTATAATATAAAGACCTATAGCGATTAAAAGTCGTAATCATTTTTAGGATTACCAAAAGGAGTCCCACATTTCAATATCGAAATGTGGGACTCCTTTTGGTAATCTGCTAATTATCTAACAGACCATGGAACGAAAAGTGCGCATAAGGCTACTGTGACTTGAACTTATTGAACAACTTTTCAAAATTAATTGTTCCCAAGCCGGTTGCTTGATTGTAGAGTTTGCCAGGCTGGCCAGTGTAATATAAATTATTATCATCAGCATCACTTAGAACATTAAATGGCGTATCAGCCTGGGCTGCAAATTGATAAATCTGGGGGTTCCAGAAGCCGGTTCCAGCTTGCAAGCCACTATTCATAACAGCATTGGCGGCAGCCATCTGTGGCGACGCATAACTTGTACCACCGCCAATCGTCCAAATCTTAATCTGAGGGGCCTTGGCCTTTTTCTTCGTCCCGCTAGGAGCCGAAAGATAAGTCGCGTAGCCAGTCACGATGTCCGCATTACTTGAAACATCTGGTAAATTTCTGGAGTTGCCGGTTCCAAAAATAATCCGAGGATGCTTGTTAATGAAGTAATGCCCCTTCTTATATCTTAGAAGATCAACTGCCCGAAAAGTATTGACGCCTGAAAAGCCTTGTTGATATCTTGGCGTTGGATTTAATGCAGAAAAACCACCACCACTACCTGGAAAGTTGGCGCCCTGGTTTTTGGCTGGCACAGCGGAATAGGTATCCCCCCAAGCCCTTTCTTTTTTAACAGTGACAACTCGCTGATTAATAACTTTTTCGTATGGGAGTGTCGTCCCGCCGACAATGACTTGGTATGGTGAAGTTGTCACAGCATGATTCTCAATTTTACTGGGCATATCACGCGGACCATTATCACCACTGGCTCTAAAAACAGTGATCCCCTGAGCAGCCGCTTGTTCCAGAATTAAATTAAAGGCATGATTATACTGACGAAGAGTTGAACTATGATCATCCCACTGGTTAGCTAACTCAACGGTTGGTGCAATACTTGTGGAAATCTGCTGATCTCGATTGTCTGAAATGGCTTGGGCAAATGTTGCAAAATATGTCGATGGGCTTCCCGTTGCACCATTAGCCGATTGACCACTATAAAAATCAATATCCGCATCAGGTGCCAAGGCGCTGGCCGATTGAACGTCAAGTGTCGCTTCAATTTGAGATTCCGTTAACGATTTATTCAAACTATTTGTCACTTTTTTAGCATTATCAATTGTATAGACTTTATGAATTCGGCTTAAATTGTCATTAACACCTGCTTGTTTCCAATACGTTTTTAAATCACTATTATGAAAATCGCCATCAGAAATAATCCCAATTCGTTGACCTTTACCGGTTAATCCCTGCTGATAAAGCGGATTAAGGTGATAATGATCAGCGAATTTTCCAGCACCATATTTTTTGGAAAACTGGTTGGCAGATAAATTTGTTTGTGGCTTTTCTCCGTTAGTTGGGACATCGGTACTTGTTGCCCGTTTTTTTCCACTCTGCCTGGTTTGCTTAGTAGTCGGTTTCTGAGCATATAATCCAATGACTGCCACGACCCGGTTGGATAATTTACCAGGCAATCGATACTTGGTGCGTGAAAGGCTTCCTTTCGCCTTAGTATACTTCGCTTTAAAGGCTTTATTCATATCCGCTCGATGCCCGCTAACCTTAATCGCCAGGTTTCCAGCAAACGTGGTTGTTTTCAAGTGATACTTGTTTAAGTATTTTTTAACCATGTTAACATACGCGTTTGGTTGACCAAATTTTTCCGCAAACTGCGTCGGTGTTAAATATTGATGATAATCTGACGCAGAAGGATCAACTGTATCATAAACATAGTTTGTTAAGTCTGATTCGCTAGTGGGTTTAAAAACAACACTAGCCGTCGTAACATGATTATCCACCTTTTTCGGTTTAGGTTTGGCATTAACCGTAATTGTGATCCCCAAGGCCAGCAAACCGCTCACGGTGCTAACAATGATTTGTTTTCCTCTCATGTAAAAGCCCCCAATAACTACCTAAATTTTAAACTGATTTAGTTTACCTAGTCCATGTTACCGTATTATAACAGTTCAATAAATCGATTTTTGTTTTAACACTCATTATTTTGCCCAACAAATTTTGAATTCGACCATCATATCATGGCAAACAAAAAAGGCCGGACAAAATAATTTGCCTCAGCCTTTATATCACTTAAATGAAATCGATTAATCAGCAACATCTTAATAACCAGAGTTAAAAGTTATCTCTAGGATCTCCAATTAGCTTGTTGTAAATAACTAATTAACGTTTCGCCTTGAACGACCATTAGTTTGCCCTTTATCCAAAATTTCCGGCTCATCATTTTTAGCGCGGGCATACTGACGGCCAAATTGGTCGCTTCTGTTTTTAGTTTGATTGTTATTAGAACGTGTTAGGACATAGTAGATGGCAACGGATGCCAGTAAAAGTAATGTAATCATTTAGAAAGCCTCTCTTTATTAGTAAACTTAATTGACGACAACATAAAAATCAATTTCTTAAAGATTGATGATTATCAGATTAACTTGATAATTGATTTTAGTTTACCTTCAATCAGGAAACAGTCAAGATATTTGACGTCCCAGCTACCATCCCAATCTGCAAACCGCTATTAAACACTATCAGGGCGGACTTGGGGAACGGTTTAAGGAAGGGTAAAGATTAGCTCTTTTCCGTTCGCTATTACGACTACTACCGATTCTTTACAAGGAGCTTGCCACTAATGATACAAAATACCGCCAGTAAAACAATGGTACTGACAATTAGTCCCAAGACACAGCGAAACGTATCGTGCATCCCAGACCGGAGCACCCCGATAAGTTAATCGCCTTTCACCCCATTCTCCGGAATCTAATCGCTTCTTTTGGCACTTTTTCCGACCGAATGCGCCACAATCGCCCTTTTCTTTACCGCGCTATTTTTATCTTGATTTCCCTCAAATAGTAAGTTTACAGCTGCCCGTCCCATTTCGATTGGGTGTAAATCTACCGAATGGAAATGCTGATCCGTTAATTCATTGGGTAATGAATTATTATAGCCCACCACTTCAATTTTCTTATCCGGATATAATGCCTTATACCAGTTGTAAATTCGCAGTCCCGTGTAATCATCAGTAGCGACCACTCCATCCATTTTCGGATGTTCTTGAATAAATTGGTTAACTTTCTGCTCATCGTTTTCAGGAACTGAAAAAACAACTGCCTGTTTATCACGTCGATGCATTGCCTGCAAATAGCCTTCCCGACGGTCTAATTCATACGGCCAGCCATTTTGGGATTCAGCAAAGACCGGATTTTGAACATGCAACTGATCAATTAAATAGTTTGTCCCATCAGCACCAGCCTTAATGTTGTCGTTATCCACATAGAGCCATTTTTGGCCGGCAGCCGGTTTCCCAATTGTTACAAATTCAACCGGTTGCTGTCTTAATAATTTGATGACGTCATCATTGATGTGCGAGTATAACAAAATAAAGCGCTTAATTTGCGCCCGATTAATCATCGATTTAACATTGTCTAAAACCTGCTCAGTTGTGTTGCCAATCGCAATCGATAACACATAATTTCGTTCCGTTAACTGCTCGTTAATCCCTCTTAACAAACCTACGTAAAAAATATTATCAACCACTCGATTATTAACTGGGAAGATAACGCCAACCGCATTAGCTTCCTGGTTCGTCAAATTTCGAGCATTGTAATTTGGTTGATAGCCCATTTGCTCCGCGACCCGCTTCACTTCTCGTCGAGTCTTCTCGCTAATTCGCTGATTGTCATTAAGTGCCCGTGATACAGTTGAAACTGACAACCCCATCTGTTTGGCAATATCGCGAATCGTTGCCATTTTAAATCACCTCTCATCTTTTGAATTGTGATCATGTCGTCCGCATTAAAATTTTGTATCTTTTATTAATATTCGGCCATAGTACTAGATTTTGCAAGTGTTGTGTGATAATTTCATCATATGAGGTGAATATTAATGAAAACAAGCAAGTCATTAGCCGCTATTTTTGTAGTGGTTGCATCAGTTACGCTTATCCTTGCCGGTTGCGGTAATTCTTCTAAGAAATCATCAAATCCTAGTAGTAAGACCAGCATGCAGAATCCGACGGCGGATAAATCAGCCAAAGAAGCATTAACATCAAACAATAATCTTTGGTATATGAACGGAACAATTAACTACAAGAGTAAGACTGGCATTGATGCCTACAAATTTAATAAAGAGAACAACACCGTCACGATCTATAGTGTCGATAAGATGTACAAGACCTACAACGATGCCAAAAAGGCTAATGATTTGAATAAGCAGGGAACTTTGACCTATTCCTTTAAGAATACATCAAGTGATAACCCTGTCCTTTACATGAAAGGAAAACTTTCAGACATTCCAATGGATCAAACCGTTTCCGTTAAAGACAAAGTTGCCGGTAAAAATCACGAAGCCAATTTGAAAGTCGCTGGGTATAAAGTTGTCCGCGACTTGGATAATGATCCAGCTAAGCAAGTCCTGGTAACACCAACCGATTAAAGTTAATTCTCTAAACCATCAATATTGTCCAAAAATGAGAGATTATGACAAGCCCATCTTGTCTAGTCTCTCTTTTTTGTGCCCATGACGATCGTCGCCACCAAACTTACGTTAATGTCTGAATTTCCCGTTATTTAGCAACCCACTCGGCAGCCAGGTCGGCTTCACAAAAATAACCAATAAAGTAATTACACCAATGATGAACGGCACCACCATCCCAACTTTTAGCCCTGAATTATGGTACTGCACATCAACTCGATAGGAGCCACTCGTTAAATGATTCAACTGAATCACGCCTGATGGGGAGATTTGCCACGACACATTTTTACCGTTCAACCTGACTTGGTAGCGGTGATCATAGGCCACAAACGGTAACTCAATATTACTCCGCTTACCTGTCAGGTTGAATTCAAAATAAATGCCATCAGGCTTGGGTCGATAGCTCATCGGAATCGTTTCCCCATTAGCCAAATTAAACCCTTGATGCTGCATAATTCTGGGTAAGGTTGTCCCGTTACAAGTCTTAACCGGGTAATAGTCCCAGCTAATACTATACCCCAATAAATTTTGGTACTCAGCCTCATTGGTTACCTTATAAATCTGTTGGCCATTTTGATCCATTGGAACCCCTCGTTGCGCGACAACGCGATAATTAATTTCCTGAGTGTTAATTTGTGATTTGATAAACTGCTCGGACCGCAGTAATGCTGATCCAACAAATAAAACCGTACCAATGACGGCAATTCCAACCGGCGAATAATGAAAATCAAGCCTTCTAATCATCGCAATCGAATTAACAACTAACAGGTAACTGAAGCAAACTAACGGTATGATCAACAACCGCCATGGAAACTGAATGATACTTAACGGTGTATCAGCCAGCTTTTTCCAAGGAATAAGCTGAGACTGCAATAAAATCAGCAATAGGCCCAGCACAAATAAGTCAATTTGAAATTTACTCATCCGCTTAAAATTAACGAGGCTCACCACAATTCCAAGCAGACTTCCCAGCCCTAAATACATTGATGCATTATTAATTGTGAAAAATTGAAAGATGTTTTTAAATGCAGTTCCGGTTAAACCATACGGAACTGATGGTGTCCAATACCTCACTGGCGTTATCAGCGTGAAGTAAATTAAGGGAACACAGGTTAAGCTGGAAAGTAATCCCGCTAAGACTGCTCCCTTAAATAGCGACTGCCAGCGTTTTAAACTAAACAGGACCTTATAATTAAACAGAGTCAAAACCACTAAGCTAAAGAGAACAATGACGAATGTGAGGATATGGCTTAATAAAATGCCGCTAAGCCCGATGGCCAAACCAACCCATTTCCCAGTTTTCAACCATTGATAAAAGCCAGCAAAGACCAGGGGAATCCAAATCAGGCTCCACATAACCCCAATATCCATTGTTTGATAATCATAGGCCAGAACCATATTGGAGGTCATATACAGCAGTGCAAACAAGTAGGCAGAAAGATCATCCTTTTTGATACTTTTAACGCTGTAAAATGCAATCACTAATCCTAGGAAGGTCTTGATCATATCGGCAATAAAAATGCCTCGGATTGAATCCTTAAACAGCATTTGAGCAAATGCATAGAGATATAACGGCCATTTTGGATAAAGGGAGATGACTGCATTACCATTATTATTAAATGCAAAAGTCGCAATTAATGGGTTTAAACTTCCGTGACTGATATTTTGACGTAGTTCATTGATTTCATGGAGATGGAATTGCATATCATTTGCTGCGAACAACCAACCATGCCATAAAAATAGACAATGGATCGCAATTGCAATTAACGCAAAGCTCCCATACACAAACGACCCCTGGTGCTTATTGATAAATAGTCTCATGTTTTACCTCTCATCTATGTCTCGTTTATGTCTCGTTTTAAAAAACGATTTGATCAATCATTGACGCCAACTATGTCATTTAGTTTTACCCATTTACTACTCTTAATGATACGGGGTGAACGATCAGTTTTCAATTGTCATTTTACAAAAAGCCCTTACAATAATTATGTAAGAAGGTGTTGAAAAATGACCCGAATAAACCCAATCAACAAATTAACGGTGATCAATCAAGCTGCGTTTCGCAAATGGTTGGTCACCCATCACAACACAGAACCGGAATGCTGGGTTAACGTGAAGCGTGGGATTCCAACGGATAACCACCATTTTTGGTATGTAGACGCCGTTGAAGAAGCAATGTGTTTTGGCTGGATTGACAGTACTTATAAAGTAATTGAACCAAGTAAACCGGCAGCTCAAAGGTTTGTGCCTCGCCGACCGGGAAGTACCTGGTCAGAGCTCAATAAAGCCCGCTGCAGACGGATGGAGAAGCTTGGACTCATGACTGATGCCGGCAGAAGGGTCTTACCAGATATGACGATAACTGACTTTAAAATTGATAGCCGAATCAAACGAGCTCTTAAACGCCGACCGGGCGCATGGGACTTCTTTCTTGGTTGTCCACCACTTTATCAGCGAGTTCGCATTGATACGATCCAGATTAAAAAGAATCAGCCCAAGCTGTTTCGGTCAAGAATGACCAAATTTGCGAATGCTTGCCGGGATCACAAAATGATTGGTCAATGGAATGACGGTGGCCGACTATCGTAGCGTTGGTAACCTATGCTGCCGATCACGTCCCTTGATAATTGCTTACAAAACACAAAAATCGCTTAATTGACATCCCCGACTCAAGAGATGCTGATTAAGCGATTTTAGTTCAAAAACCGACTCATTATTTCTTTAAAACTTGGTTTAATGCAGCCGCCGTATAAGACTTTGATTGCGTCAAAATTCCTTTGGGCGCGCCTTCATACAAAATATGGCCACCAAAACTACCAGCATCCGGGCCAACATCAATTAGCCAGTCTGCCTGCGTCATCACCGTCAAATTATGCTCAATTAAGATTAACGTATTCCCTTGTTCGACTAACTCGTTGAACAGGTTTAATAGTTTATCAATATCCTGCATGTGCAATCCGGCAGTTGGCTCATCAAGAAAAATCATATTTCCCTGACCGTTTAATTGTGTTGCCAATGATAACCGTTGCAATTCACCACCGGACAAGGTTGTTAATGATTGATTTAGTTTAAGGTAGCCCAAGCCGACCCGCTGCAGATCATGGATTCGCGGTCCAATAACCGAATCGTCGGCAAAACTCTCAATGGCGGCATCCACGCTCATTTCAAGAACATCTGCAATGGTATGGCCTTGATAATAATAGCTCAGCGCTTCAGGACTATAACGCCGACCGTGACAGGCCTCACAGGTTTGAACAACCGGATCCATAAACGCCATGTTGGTAATGGTAACACCCTTTCCCTTACAAACCGGGCAGGCACCCTTACCATTATAGCTGAATAAACTACTGGAAACCTGATTAGCTTTAGCAAATCGTTGGCGAATTTTATCAAAAATTCCTAAATAGGTGAGTGGCGTTGACCGCAAATTAACACTGGCTGCCCGCTGATTTAAATTAATAACCGGCGTTTCAATACTATTCATTAAAGATTCTGCCAAAGAACTTTTCCCGGAACCGGCAACCCCAGTTAAAACCGTCATCACACCCAAAGGAACTTGGACATGGACATCGTTTAAGTTATGAGTCTGAATATGATCGCGTTTTAACCAACCATCTTTAGGGGTTCGCGGTGCTTTTAGCGAATAAGATCGACGAAGATATTGCCCGGTTAACGTGTCCGATTTGAGTAATGCGTCAAAAGTCCCGGTAAACGTAATTTGACCGCCACCACTACCGGCAACCGGACCAATTTCAACCGCGTAATCGGCGCCAGTCATCATTAGTGGGTTATGTTCAACAATCAGAATCGTATTCCCCTGATCTTGGAGCTTATGAAGGGCCTGTTTTACCAGCCGAATATCGTGAGGATGCAAGCCAACACTAGGCTCATCCAATATATAAACCAAATCCGAAAGCGAACTATTCAGATATTTGGCAATCTTTATTCGTTGGGATTCACCACCGGAAAGGCTACTGGTTCCTCGATCTAATGACAAATAACCTAACCCGATATTAATAAGTGAGTTTAACATCGTCGTCAATTCACGAATAATCGAAGCAGCCAGTGGTACCTTGATATGATTTAAAAAGGTAACAACCTCTGAAAGATTCATTGCGCAAACATCAGCGATATTTTTATCATCAATATGGTTTGACCGAACCAAATCATTAACCCGAGTTCCATGACAGGCTGGGCAATCTTTGTGGGTCACAACTTTGGCAATCTCCTGTTTATGATGTTTTGCTTCCGCCTTATGAAGAATCGATCGGCGAATTCGGGGAACAATCCCCTCATACAAAGCTGTCGGATGCCAATTTGCCGGTGCATTGTGCAATTGTTGCTGGGGCGCATGCATCAATAATTCCCATTCCTTATCAGAATAGTCTTTTAACGGCTTATCATTATCAAACAACCCACTGTTCGCATATCGTTTCCAGCGCCACGTATCGACGCCAAAACTAACAAATGTAATCGCACCTTGATTTAACGATTTATTCTTATCAACTAACGCAGATTCATCAATCTCATCAACATAGCCCAGGCCTTGACAAGTGGGGCACATTCCTTGAGGCATATTGAAAGAAAAGGTGTCAGAATAGCCAATAAATGGTTTGCCAATTCGCGAAAATAATAATCGTAACAACGAATAAATACCTGTATAAGTCGCAACTGTTGAGCGAGCATTTTGACCTATTTTCTTCTGCTCGATGACAATCGCAACCGGCAAATGATCAATTGCTTTAACTTGAGGTTGACCATACTTGGGTAAATACTGCTGGGTAAAACTAGGAAACGTTTCATTTAGTTCCCGACGTGATTGGGCCGCAATCGTGTCAAACACTAATGAAGACTTTCCCGCCCCGGACAGGCCAACAAAAACAGTCGTCCGCTTCTTAGGAATTCGAATATTAATGTCTTTTAAATTATTTTGCTTAGCACCATGTACGGTAATTTCACCATCGGCAAATAAGTTATCTTGAGTCATGTCATCATTCCCTTCAATAAAGTCAGTTTATCCAGTGTAGAACAGTGGTTGGGAACAAGTCAAGCGCCTCAAAGGCCGTTAAATGCCGGGGTTGATTGGTAACACGAGGCAATTTGGAGTGGGCAAATAACCAATCCAAATATTACCAAACTCAGGAATCCAGATTGATCACAAATTTAAAACATGGTGTGTCCCTCCGCCTAATGGTAAATTTCAAGAACAGGACCCGGCCATATAAATAACTTCAGCCAACATTTCGATATTTGGGAAATGTTTAGATTATTTGGATTGGCTATCGAGCTAAAACGTGCGAAAGAGAAGCAGTTCCCAGAATATAAGCAGTTTAGCGGGTAAGCTCCAGAATCAGGAACTTACCCGCTAAAGGGGCGTATTGCTACCAAGCTGAAACGTGGTGTGACAAGCAACCCCCGGCCATATAAATAACTTCAGCCAACATCCCTAAAGACCAGGGATATTGGCTGAAGTCACTTATATTCTGGGGGCTAATCGCTTGTCGCACCACTCTATTTCTATGCCAGTGAATCCCACGCCGGCAATTCAATCGGCGCCTGCTTCAATAAGGCTTGTTGCTCGTCGGTCAAATACTTCTTGTGAACCACGACCTCATAAACATAATCATCCATCCAGTCGTCGTTCATCGTGAAATAACCCTTGGTACCATTCTTATCACCCCAAGAATTCTCAACCTTCCACTTAGTTGGTTTTCCGTTATCATCCAAGTCAACACCGGCAAAAGTCATCGCATGTGAGACCATGGCTTGGTGATATTCAAGCCGTTTACCTTTATCCATTTCCAAATCAACATTGAACAAGTCGGAATATCGGTATAAATGGCTATCCAAAAAGCCCTTTTTTCGATCCATTTGCTCCAGCACATCGTTACCAAACCAAACTGTTTCGCCATCTTTTAATTGAGCGATGGTTGTCTGTTTCAACACCTCCATTGGCAGGTTTAAGAACGTAATGTGCTTACCGCCAACAACGTTGTCTTGACTTGGCAGCGAGAATACTTTGTTGTATGCTTTGTCGGGCGAATTGGAAAGCACCACGTAATCATCCAAATCGGTATCAAAATATTGATCATAAAATTCCTTTGGCGTTAACCCAGAAATTTTATGATACTTTTTATCATCATCCCGATAAGCAAAATTAACCGTGGTTGGTGGTTCACCAAATGAATAAGCCACAATTCGATAAACTTCGCTCAACATTTGTTTACGTGCTGCATTAATCTCATCATCGGACTTATTCGCGTTGACCATATCACGAAGTTTCATTCCGTCAATTCGCAGTTTGCGATTTAAAACCGTCCCAAAAGCACCCGTGTTTTCAGTATTAACAGTTTCAGGAAAATCACTAACTGGAACCACGCCATATTTTTGAACAAGGGCAGCCGCCATTGCCCATTGGCCACCATCATCATCGGGCATGCTTAAGTAGTAATCAACTTCCCGATCATCGGCCGGCCGGCTGGCAGTTGCAATAATCCGATCATAGTAAATGTTTGCCCGTTCAATTTTATCCCAAAAGAATAAATACTTTTGCGATAAATCAAAATCCTTTAATTTGTACTTTTTCGCAAACTTATGGCGTAACGTATTAACCAATGAAAATAGCCAGCAACGGCCACTTTGCTTTTGATTGGTCACAGCACCCGTTTGTAAATCCACTGAAAAAACCGGGTCCAAACGAACTTGGGCATCGGGATCCTGAGCCGCTTGATTAATCCCATTTTGTGTCACAATTCGTGATAGGACATCACTCTTAGGTTCTTTTTTAAAATTGTCATGCAACTGACCGAAGTCTTTCTCGCTCAATGTAAAATCAGTTTCACTCATAGTCTCGCATCCCTTCTATGTAATTGCTAACTATTGTAGTGCTTTTACTAAATTTCGGCAATCAGCTTTAGGGCCACATCAAAGTTAATTTTTTCATTGATTGGGTCCAGCTCGTAATAATCACTGAATCGTTAATCCTTTTATGGACTATAAAGGCATGACATACACTTGACATGGATTCCACGTGTCCCACAATGTCGGAAAAATTTCCAGTTTTTTAAATCCCATTGCTTGGTAAAACTGATTTGTTTTGTCATAAGCGAGATAATGTCCCTCCGCAACCGTCCTAACTTGCAAAAGGGAATAGCCATGCTGCCGACTGTATCCCGTTATCGTATGAATCAATTGCCGACCCAATCCCTGTCGATGATACATAGGGAGGATACCCATAACGTCAATTTCAGCCGTATCTGGACTACTCTTCTTGACGGTCGCGAAACCGACAATAATTTGTTCGTTAATGATAACCGCCCACAGTGGCAATCTTTGGGCATGATCAACGTACTCGGTGATCGCTTCTGGAATCCCAAACCAATCCGGCAGCTGACTTAAAACATCCTTGGCAATTTGTTGTTTTTCGATTGGGGGTTTTAATTTGTCTAATTTTGGACGTCATTACCATCCAGCCTACCTTTACTCATTACTTTTCCGATTAAAACATATCACCAACAAAAAATAAACAGCGACCCACC
Organism: Lentilactobacillus diolivorans DSM 14421; assembly: GCF_001434255.1. Lineage (GTDB taxonomy): Bacteria > Bacillota > Bacilli > Lactobacillales > Lactobacillaceae > Lentilactobacillus > Lentilactobacillus diolivorans. The sequence goes on along the minus strand of NZ_AZEY01000050.1, from coordinate 29,006 downwards.
AAAATACCAATGATATGAAGGCCATCAACAAAAACTGCCAATCCCAAAATCGAAAACCGATAACATAACATGCGAACGTCAAAAAAGATGCGATGAGAATCATCGGTAATAATGTTATTATTCGCAGAACTTTTGACTGTTTGGGGTTCCGCCAAAATCCGACAATGTTTCCTGAAAAGAAAAATGCAAGCGAACTAATCATGTCTTGTAATATAAGCGTCTTGGCCTCCTAAAACCCACATATATTATCTGTATATTAACATAATACTTATTAATTAGAAACGGGCTTTAATACTTTTTGAAAAAGGGCACAAAAAAACAGGATAACCGTTACCCTGTCCCCAAATTAGTTTTAATTATTAGATTCTGCCCTTTAATCGTGGCGTGACAAAGTAGGCAATCACTGCGCCCACAATTCCCTGCAGTAAATTAGTGCCAATGCCGACAAACCCGGCATAGGGCGTATATAATACTGAGTCAGCAACAAAATAGCCTGCAACCATCACAATAATGCCAATAATAACTGCCAACGCCTTTGTCCATTTGGTATCCACCTTCTTATGGGCAATTAAACCAACAATCAGTCCTTCGGCACCATGAACAATTAAGGAAAACCACATATACTGCGTATAACCGGATGTTAAGTCAAGCAGTAAGCCACTGGCACCCCCGACAACGCCACCAACAACCGGTCCTAATAAAATAGCACTAATAAAGATTCCGGCATCACATAAGTTAACGTTTCCGTGAGTCATCGGAACCGGAATAATAAAGAATCGGCTAATGGCAACTGTTGCAGCAATAAACATCGCCGTCAGGATTACTTTAAACAAATGTTTTGATGCACTCCCGCCAACACTTTTTCGATCCATTCAAAAACCTTCCTTCTAATTAATTTCTTTATAGTTTGCTTCTGAAAATTGATACATTGCCCGCTCACCACCAATTAACTTGGGTCGGGAAACCAACCCGACAACGTTAGCAGCACCAACTTTTCGATGGGTCATTCTGACAGGAATCTGGACAAACTTAACATGCATCCCAATCTCCGTGCCCCCAATATCAATCCCACCGAATGCCGTAATGTGTTCCACCTCAACGGGGTCGGACATTTGTTGATAAGCGGCAACTTGCGTCCCACCACCAGCATGAATCGCCGGGACAACCGATACAATCTCTAAATCGTGTTTTTCGGCAACCTCACGTTCCACTAGAAGCGCCCGGTTAATATGTTCACAGCCTTGAACAGCTAAGTAAATTTTTCGTGGCTTTAGAAAGCTTATCAACTCGTCAATGATTGTTTGGCCGACATCCAACCGCGAAGATGTTCCCTTCCAAGCGCCACTAACCTCGCTCGAACTACAGCCAAGAACAAAAATCCCGTTTTCAGGGAATGTGATCTTATCAAAATATTCAGTTAGGACTGCTTCCAGGTCACGCTTAATTGTCTCTAATTGCATCAAATTTCCTCCCGATCTTTTCCAAGCGTAAACTTGGTCACATCATTTAAAGTCTTAGTTAAATCCAAACCAAATTTCCGCTTATTTTCAGAAACCTGCCCAGTTCGTGACACGGCCTCATAGACGCCAAAGACCGATCGCTGAACTGCCGTTTCAAAGCTAACGCCAAAGTTCAGATAGCCGCATAACAACGTAGAAAAAAGATCGCCGGTTCCATAAAAGTGACCTGAAACAAAGGGTGAACTAACCCATTTTAATTGCCCATGGCTGAGAAAACAACAACCAATTCCGGCATCTCGTTTAATGCCAGTAACCACCACTCTCGCATTGAGCTTATTTTTCTGGCGACACGCTTCAATTGCACGGACAACCTCAGCATCTGATGCATTGTCTGTCAACTGGTTTCCACTTAGCAACTGTAACTCCGTAACATTTGGTGTAATGACCGTTGCCGCCTGAATCAACTGCTTAATGGCATCAAGATAACCGTCGCCAAATCCATCATACATGACACCACGATCCCCCATAACCGGATCAACCAATACATGTTTTAACTTTAGCGTGGTTAAATAATCATGCAGCAACTTAACTGTTTTGGGTTGACCAACATACCCAACTACCGCTGACGCCAAGTTCAAGTCAGTGATCTGGTTCCAATGACCGATTGTCTTCTTTATCCAATCATCATTGTTTGTGGTTATCGGCGTGCCAAATCCTTCTGACTGCGTGGAAAGAATTTCAGTCGGGATTGCAGCTGTTTGAATCCCAAATCCGGAAAAGATTGAAATCGCAGCAGTCATGGACATCCGTCCAACCGCGGAGAAGTCTTCGGCAACCAGTACATTCGAGTCTAACATGTTAATCTTCCTTCCCACTAGCATCTAACTGAATTGTAACGCGCCTCGACTATAATTAACCATTTACCAATCAAATGTCACAATTTCACATAAAAGCAAATTTATTATAACAAGTTTTATGTAAGAAACAATCCCCAATATCTCAGGAAACCGAAAACCGTGATGAAGAAAATGGTTACCGACCACGTTATTTACAGGATCTCGCAAGTTGAACCACATCTGAACCCAACCGTTGACAATCGGGTCAAACTAGTTTAAAGTAAATTAAAATTCAATTTGAACAACTTACGAATTATTAAGCTATGAGGAGAAGAGTAGCCGCTTGAATCATTTTCAGAGAACCCGGATGATGAGAATGGGCAATGATTCAGCGACGAAGATGAACTCTAATCAGCAATTATTCCGTTCACGCGAAATAATCGGTAGGAACCGTTAACTTCCCGGGTATTATTGGTACCGATGAGGCATTGTTTGTAAAAGCAATGTGAATTAAGGGTGGTAACGCGAGCATTCGTCCCTTGGCTGTTAAAGCAGTCAAGGGACGAATGCTTTTTTCGTAAGTTGCGTACCAATTCATTTCAGTTCATTTATTAGTCGTTAACACGTATTGATATTCTAGGAGGAATTCACCCATGACAGAATCAGCAACCCAAATCAAATTTCCATATCGTTACGATATCGTTGGTAGTTTACTAAGAACCCAAGCTTTAAAGGACGCTCATGCAAAGTTTAGTGCCGGCCAAATTGATGCCAGCCAATTAAAAACCATTCAACGTCAAGAAACTCGTAAAATTGTTGCTAAGCAAGTCGATCTCGGTCTGAAAGATATTACTGATGGTGAATTTAACCGCAGTTGGTGGCACCTTGACTTCTTATGGGGCTTAACCGGTGTCGGTCACTATGACTATCACAAGAGCTATAAATTTCATGGAAGTAAGACGCGAACCGACAATGCGGAATTGGTCGGTAAAATTGCATTTAATCCTAACCACCCCTTCTTTGAGAGCTTTGAGTATCTTAAGTCAATCACTCCAGATGGTGTGACCCCTAAGCAAACAATCCCATCACCATCAATGCTTTTCCGTGATAACAGAAGTGATAACTGGTCAGACTACTATGACTCATGGGACGCTTATTTAGACGACCTGGCCAAAGCCTATCACGAAACGATCTTGCGTTTCTACGAACTTGGCTGCCGCTATATCCAATTAGACGATACAACTTGGGCCTTTTTGATTAGTAAATTAAACGAAACAGCCAGCGACCCAGAAACGCACGCCAAATATATTAAGCTCGCGGAAGATGCTGTGCTGGTTATTAACAAACTACTTGAAAACCTACCAGAAGATTTAACAGTCACAACTCACATTTGCCGAGGTAACTTTAAATCAACTTACTTGTTCTCTGGCGGCTATGACGACGTTGCTGATTATTTGGGCCAACTTCACTATGATGGCTTATTTCTCGAATATGACAGCGACCGAGCCGGTAATTTTGATCCACTTGACCGAATCTGGAATGGCGACAGGGACAAACGAATTGTTTTGGGGTTAATCACCTCCAAATCCCCAGAGCTTGAGAATCAAGATACCGTTATTACTCGTATTAAACAAGCCGCTGAAAAAGTACCATTAGAAAATTTGGCGCTTTCAACCCAATGTGGATTTGCTTCAACCGAAGAAGGTAATAAATTGACTGAGGACCAGCAATGGGCTAAATTAACATTAGTTAAATCAATCGCTGAGAAAGTTTGGCACGCTTAATTTAACAATTCTAAAGTAAGGCCAGGGGAACCCATACTCAAATTTATTTGAAATAGGTTCCCTTTATTGTTTTATTACGACACTAACAAGGAATCCGAGGTGAACTATCTTGCTCGCATGGATTAGCTTACAACACAGCATTATTCAGATCCAAACACTTCAGTAGCTGGTCACGTACCCGAACGTGTGCACAGACTTAGTTAAAATGATGTTCCAACTTCAAAATACGGCTGAGAAACTGTCACGCGCTCATGAATACTGGAGTGTTTAAAAAATGAAAACTAAATATCCAAGAAATATTAATCATGGTTATGCATATACCTTTTTCTCATATTTTGGTATTACCGGACTGTGGGTAATGTATCTGCAAACCCAAGGACTTAGTTTGGTTGAAATTGGCTTGTGTGAAAGTATTTTTCACATCGCGAGTTTTATCTTCGAGGTCCCCACGGGCGTTCTGGCCGATCGCTTCACCTACCGATCAGTGTTAATTATGGGTCGCATTTCAGCCATCCTATCCGCCATTGTCATTTTACTCGGTCATAGTTTTTGGTGGTTTGCGATTGGGTTTGTACTAAGTGCACTTTCCTATAATCTTCAATCAGGGACAATTGATGCCTTGATGTATGACTCACTAATTAAGTCCAAGCAAACTAACGTGTTTCCCAAAATTATCAGTAATGTCAACGTGATCATCGAATTTGGTGACACAGTTGGTGTTGTTATCGCCGGGTTCTTTGTTCATTGGCACTTTGGCCTAACCTATGTTATCAGTATTCTAATCGGTTTCCTAGGTTTAGTAACCGTTCTTTTGATGAACGAGCCAAAACTTAACACATCACTTAATGAACCGCATCAAACAATAAAATCCATTGCAGTCACCGCTTACCAAACGCTAAGCCACAACCGACAACTGCGTGGATTAATGTTGTTTCAAGCCTTTTTTACGGGAATCTGTACCACTTACTATTATTATTTCCAATCACTGATGAGTAAAAATCATTTTTCGAGTATATTCATTTCATCATTGTTGATTGTGTCAGCAATCGTTAACATTATTGGCATTAAATTAACTCCGACTATTCAAAAGCAATTTTCGAAACGAAAACTGCTCACATCACTAAGTTTTTGCTTAACAATTTTATTATTAACCAGCTGGCTTAACCTGCTGCCTTTGCTAATCACATTATTTTTAGTTTCTCAATTACTGGGATCTTTAGTTGAGCCCATTTTTAGTAGTTACTATAATGATCTTATCGATTCACAGCAACGAGCGACGTTATTGAGTGTCGCCAGTGTTCTGTTTTCAGTTTCAATGATCGCTCTTTTTCCAGCGATGGGATGGCTCATCCAAACTCACAATTTTTCATTTGCCTTTGGATCGGTAGGGATTATTTTATTAATTGTCTTAACCATGATGTTTCATAATTTAAGATTAACAAATCACAATTGAATTAGTCATCAATTTATTTACGGAACAGAGCGGGACAAAAGGCGCTTAACTTCCAGTGTAATCGGATTATCCGAATATTCTGAACTTGAATATTTGGATAATTCGGTTACACGGCCGGAAGTTGCCTTTTGTCCCGCGTTTTTTCTCAGTAATAATCGCGTTTACATTAACAGAGACTGAGCAAAATCACTTTTGTCTCAGCCATTTTTTATCTTGAGATTTTGTTATCTTAATGACCATCCATCCGTAAAATACCGCCAAACAAATTCAGAAACTAATTTTTACTTCATCCCAAATAATCATCCTCTTTTATAATAGCCTAGTATGCTTTACAAACTAGTAGATTATGATATCCTACTAGTATGCAATGCAAATTAGTTGGGAAGTGATTATTTGTCTAAAGCTGACGTTTCCAGCCAGATGCTTAAAGGAATTCTTCAGGGGTGCTTATTAATTTTAATCAGTGATCAACCTTATTATGGTTATGCCATTAGTCAGGAACTTTCCAAATATGGTTTTGCGAATGTTCCCAAAGGGACAATTTATCCATTATTAATGAATATGGAGAAAAAGGGCCTTATTATTGGCAAAACACAACCATCAAAAGAAGGACCACAACGAAAATACTACTATGTAACGGATGCGGGTAACCAAGCTCGACAACACTTTCTCACACAATGGAAATCTTTATCCACGGGCGTCAACGATCTAATCAATGAAAGAAGGCATAGACAATGAAAACCGATAACCTCATAGAAACCAACAACCAACTTCGTAAAAAATTAAATACTGAAAATCGGAAATACTATGAAGACCTGTTACGCTACATTCGCGGTAAATCCACGTTTAGTCGGGAAAATGTTGTCGAACAGCTTTTATTGGATATCCTACATGATTTAATCGATGCCCAAGACAACGGTCAAAGTGCCGAGGACTACTTTGGTAAAAACCCACAATCCTTAGCCGATAATATTTTACAAACGTTACCCAAATCATTCTCCGAGATCCTTAAGCTTGCTTGCTATATCGTCGTGGGCTATGTGCTTTTATTTACAATTCCCACTATTATTCTGCCAACAAGCAAGTTTGATATTGGTAATTTGATCATCGTGGGTACGACTGCTTTTATTTTTTCACTAGGCCTTCTATGGGTAATTGGGAAAGAAACTTATCAGAAAAACAATTTGAAAAAATTTGCCAGCTATACCGTTAGCATACTCGTTTATGTTGGCCTCGTCATCGTCAGCGTCTTCTTAAAAACACCATTATCTGTAAGCTTGCCTGGTTGGTGGGGGATTGGAACAATCCTCATTCTAGTTATCATCTCCACAGTCATTTATGTATCAGAACGCAAACAACTCCCCTTCCTAATCATTATTTATATGATGATCATTATCGATGCGTTATTAGGAATTGGTACCCGAATCCCGGGAATTAGCGACTTACTCACAAAACCAATTGCCCCCAAATCACTGCTCTTATGGATCTTAATTCCCGGTTGTATTATCGCTGCACTCATTGGTGGCTTTGGCACTTGGTTTTATTTGAAGAAAAAAGATCATTAATTTCGCAATGTCAGACTGGATTAACAGCGGTTTTATCCGTTGACTATCTTGTAAACACTAATCTTACTTACGATAAAACATGGGACAAAAAACAACTTTCGGAGTGAAAGCCGTTTTTTGTCCCATATTTGTTATGCCTTGAAAATTTAACTGGTATGAGCAAAAGAATCGTATAACGATACTTTGTTTCTTTATAGTAAACGTTTGCGTTATTGTTTTCACTGCTACTACCCCTTACACTTAGATTAAAGGGGGAAACCTAAATGAATACAACAATTCATCTCACCATTGCCAATCTACGCAAACAAAATCATAAATCACAACAGCAACTCGCTGATTTCCTTGGCATTACCAAAGCTTCAGTGTCTAAATGGGAAACCGGCCAAACAAGCCCGGACATTAGTTCATTACCATTGATTGCTGCTTACTTTGATACATCAATCGATCATCTTCTCGGATACGATGCGCAATTATCCAAAAATGAAATCGAACGGTTATACAAAACACTGAAAAAAGCCATTATTGATTCGCCGGAAAATGGTTTATCTCAAGTTCGAAAACTTATTAAACGTTACTGGTCCTGTTACCCATTCGTCTTTTCGATGGCAAATCTATTACTTAACCATCTAACCGTCCTTACTAAAAATGACCCAATCACAACTCAAACACTATCAAACGAAATCCGTGAGCTGTTGGACCATGTTTATCGAAAATCTGATGACCAAGACATTCAAAGTCAAGCCAAAATTATGCTAAGCGTTCTTTACCTAAATAATAGCAAACCTCAGAAAGTGTTGGAATTATTAGGCACCACTGTCCCACAACTTGTGCCGCCTGAAAGTATTATTGCCTCAGCTTATCATCTTCAGGGTAACTCAGAACGTGCTGAAGCAACTATGCAAACAGCGCTATATCAGTATCTGGTTGTTATGGTCAGCACCTTTACCAACTACTTGAACTTACTCGATAACAATCATCAAAAGTTTACCGAATTAGCGACCAAGGCAGATCAATTCATTACCCTATTCGAAATTGCCAGTTTCCATCCGATGATCGTTTTAAATCTTGATATGGGAATTGCTGCCGGTTTTATGAAGTACGATGATCATCCCAATGCGCTTCAATTTCTCGAAAAATTTGCCAATCTCCAATCAAAAATAACGTTTCCGATTGTTCTTAAAGGTAACCACTTTTTCGATAAAATTTATGATTGGATTAATCAATTAATGATCGGTAACCAAATGCCACGTGACAGTCGAATCGTTAATCGCGAACTTAAACAATTTATCTTAGAAAATCCAACTTTTGAACCACTAAAAAACGACCCCAAGTATCAATCGATCGTTTCACAAATTAAAAAGGACGTGAAATAAAATGCCATTACATGACACCTTTCCCATCTTAATCCCACTAATTATTTTACAGTTTGGTTTGGCTATCTGGGCTTTAATCGATATTTTTCGGCATCAACATTACAAGATCGGTAACCGCTATTTATGGATCCCGGTCGTTTTGCTCATTTCGATTTTTGGTCCAGTTATCTATTTTGTCTTTGGAAGGAGAGATTACTGATGAATGCAGTTACAATTAACCATCTCAAGAAATCATTCGGATCAAAATCCATCTTAAATGATGTCTCTTTTTCCGTTCCCCAAGGCAGTATATTCGGATTTGTCGGCGAAAATGGAGCGGGTAAAACTACCACAATGAAAATCATTTTAGGCTTGTTGGAATCAGATCAAGGCGAAGTTATCGTTAATGGTCAGCAAGTGAGATATGGCCGCTCACTTACCAACCGTTTCATCGGTTACTTACCTGATGTCCCCGCATTCTATCCGTATATGACTGCCCGTCAATATCTCCAACTAACTGCAGCGATTTCTGGTATGGCTCACACCCAAATTGATCGTCGAATTTCATCGGTTCTCAATACTGTCCAGCTCAAAGATGACCTGACAAAGATTCGGGGCTATTCCCGTGGCATGAAACAGCGGCTTGGCATGGCAGTGGCAATGTTAAACCAACCCCAAATTCTGATTTGCGATGAACCGACATCCGCTTTGGATCCATTAGGGCGAAAAGCATTTTTAGACATTTTAGCTAGTCTTAGAGGCCAGACAACGGTCATTTTTTCAAGTCACATTCTATCGGATATCGAACGCGTTTGCGATAGGGTTGCGATTCTCCACAATGGACACATACAAGTCTCCGGAAAAATCAGCACATTAACCCAAACCCATTCCAATAAAACTTTTCAAATTGACTTTGTAAATTCAACAGATGTAAATAAGTTTCTGGTTCAAACGGGACTCTCTAAAACAACTTACAAACAAGATCAACTGACCCTGACAATCTATGAACAACCCGGTCAACCATTAGGAGAATTACTATTGGCAGATTTGTCAAAAAGCCGCATTGTTCCAAAACAATTTCAACAGTTTGAACCCTCCCTGGAAGATGTTTTCTTGGAGGCGATTAAATGAAGCAACTATTTATCTTCAGTAAAAAAGAACTCACTGAATGCATTAAAACAAAACGATTTTTAATTGCTGAAATTATCTTTATTCTCTTCGGTCTTATGAACCCGTTGCTCGCCAAACTAATGCCCAGGATCATTGAATCTACTCTTCCTAAAAACACCTCCACCTCAATTCCAACGCCAACCTCACTAGATTCATGGACCCAATTTTTTAAAAATATTAATCAACTTGGACTCATTATTCTGGTTATTTTGTTTTGCGACATTGTTTCTCGTGAACTGGCAAATGGTTACCTGATTAATTTCCTAACAAAGGGATTGTCTCGATGGGCCATCATCTTGAGCAAACAATTTCTAATCTGGTTTGTTTGGACAATCAGTCTATTAACGAGTTTCCTTGTAACGGCGGGTTACACACGCTATTATTTTAACGACCAGCTCAGCCGTCACTTGTTCCCGGCGATCTTCGCCTTATGGCTGTTTGGCATGTTGCTAATGACCGTTGTTGTTACGGGATCAACTATTTCGGCTAACGGCGCAAAGGGATTGTTTCTCAGCGGTGGTTTCTACGCACTAGGACTGTTTTCAACAATTTTTACAACTACTAAAAGTTACAATCCATTTTCGTTAATGACCCAAAATGTGCAACTACTGCAAGGAAAACAAAATTTGGCTAACTATGGTTCAGCTTTGCTTATTACCGTGTTTCTGATAATTACCAGCCTTATCATTTCACTGACCGTTTTGAATCATAAACAAATTTAGTTATCATACTGGGTTCTAAAGAAAAGTTTCTTCATCCACATAGATAAAATCAAATCCTTTGATTTAGCATTCGAATTGCTAAACCAAAGGATCTTTTAATCTCATTGTTAACGCAAAGTCATTGATTTGTGAGAAAATCCGTCCCCATTTACTGAATAAATGAAAACGGCACCATTGTTTTCAGAAACACCTTATTTTAATCACATTTTCGGGTTATAATTTTATATAAGATTTTTATGAAAAGGAGTGACAGCATGGCTTTAGGACAACTAACTAACCAAATCGGATTAATGTTTTGTTTGATGTTGGTTGGCGTATTAATCAATAAACTCAATTTTATGCATTCACAAACCTCCAACGATTTAACCAACATCCTGCTTTACATCGTATCCCCCTGCCTGATTATCGGTGCCTTTGAACAACGATATTCCGCAAACCGGATGCAACAATTATTACTGGTTTGCCTTGGGATTGCGATTTTTTATATTGTCGAAATCACAATTGCCAAATTTGCTTTTTCAGGAATAAAAGATCACAACCTTCGTCGAATTGCCAAATATGGCAGCATTTATTCCAATGCCGGATTCATGGGGGTTCCGCTGACTAGCGCCTTGTTTGGCAACTCAGGTGTCTTTTTTGCGGTTGCTTCTTTAGCCGGCTTCAATATCTTCAGTTGGACCCATGGCGTTTCGCTGTTCAAAAATAAGGCAACAACCAATGACCGGTGGCAGAATATCCGGGAAATTATCATCAATCCCAATATTATCGCTATTATTTTGGGACTGATCATTTTTAGCGTTTCATATCAACTACCCGGTCCTGTTAACGAAGTTGTTCACTACGTCAGTTCAATTAACACGCCGCTCTCGATGATCGTCATCGGCAATAGCCTCGCTAACATCAAAATCAGCCGGCAACTGATTGATTGGCACCTTTGGTTGGCACTGATCTTTCGAAATCTGATTTTCCCGGTCGTTGCTATTTTAGTGCTGACGTTACTTGGCGTTTCAGGGATTGCCCTTGACACAACCATTTTAATGGCAGCGTGCCCGGTTGCCGGAATTGTTGTTCTATTTACGTTACAAGCCAAAGGGGATGCCAGTCCAGCCGTTGCACTAATGAGTTTATCAACTATTCTTAGCTTAATCACGATTCCATTGGTATTTGCGGTAATGAACTGGTGAAAAAGCGTTTAACTATCCATCAAAATTTCATCTGCCAAACACGGACAAGAGTGGACCGCGCTTTTTCCGTGTTGGCGATGATAGATCGACTGGGACAATCCTCGTTTATCCCAGTCTCTTCTTCGTGTATGCACGATCGTTACCCGGAAGAAACGCGAAGAAAGGCAGTTCGGGCTTTATGGCCTAATTATCTAAGCTTGTTCTTTAGAAATCCCATTATAATCTGTTTTAACCGACATTTAATAACAACTCAAAAATCGGATGATTTATTTTAATAATCGAATTGTATTAACTGAAATCTTAGCCTATGATAATAATGAAGTAAAGATTACACATATTGAGGGGTATTCCAAATGAAAAAAGTTTCCGTTCTATTAGGCTTATTGGCTGTAGCCACATTAGGACTTTCCGGCTGTGGAAATTCTAAAGCCAGTCAGAGTTCCAGCAGTTCCACTAAAGTCACCCTTAAAAATCAAGACAAAATTTCTGAGTATGAGGGCATTATCAAGACTGCAAGAGATTTCAATGAAAATGGTCATTATAAGGCATCCAACAAGGCTTTAAATGGGATTCGGATTGCTGATCTGGGCAAAAAAGGATTCAGCGCGCTCAAGACTGAATATTTTCAAATTCAGAAGAGCAATGATGCTTTTCTACTAAAGCAAGGTAAAAAACAAAATCAAGCGGCAACAAGTAACGGATCAACAACTAATTTAAACACCAACAACAGCTTTTCAAGCTATCCAAAGTTCGTTGGTGACTATACCTTCTATAATTATGACCCTGATCGCCTTCAAAGCGACCTGATTATCGATTCAGACGGAACCGTCGTTCAGGAAAATACTGACGGTACTAGTTTTCATGGGGTTGCAACAATTTCGTCATATAGTCAAAGTGGTATTTTATCATACGATGTCACCTCTGATACAAATCGAACAAAATCAATTAATTCAAATGTAAAAATTGTTGTCACCTGGAGTAATGGCCAAAATGAAACGTACTATGGTTATACTTCTTATGATGGCGGTGCGGTTTTGACTGATGGGAAGACCTATAGCGGGGATTTAGTCAATGAAGTTTGGGTTCAGTAAATTACTAGGCATTGTGCTTGGATTGATTTTGATTGGGGGTTGTTCGGCCAATAAACAATCAGCAGATGATAAGCGACCGGCGAAGTCCAGCCAAACTTTATCCAGTCAAAGTAATTCCAGACACATACAAGTTGCCAAAAAAGCCAGCCGGAGAAAAACCAATTCACAAGGTGTCGAACTAAAGCATAAAATATTAGCAGCCGAAAAACAATGTATCAAATCATCTGCCGGCAAAACATCAGTTTTTGTCGATAGTCTCAACAACGGCCAACTAATTGTTACCAACAACCAAGTCCAACGGTCAGCAAGTGTTATTAAGTTGTTTATCATGATTGACACTTTTCATCAAATACAGACAGGCCGCTTAAAACTTAATCAGTTAGTCTCGTTTCCTAAAAGTGACCGAGTTGATAGTACCGGTGAATTAGCCAACCAAGCTGTTCACCAAGTTTCCGTCAGCGAGCTACTAAAGCTCATGATCCGAAATAGTGACAATTCAGCCACCAATGTCTTGATTGATCATTTAGGGGGCCTAAATATCGTTAACGAGGAAATTAGGCGTCTAAATTGTAACCACACGAAATTACAACGAAAAATGTTGGATTACCAAGCATTACAAAGTGGAAAAGATAATTTAACGACTTCAAAGGATATCGGGAAAATTTTGGTAAGGCTTTATCACCATCATGTATTGAGAAATCCTTATGACTCTGCAATGCTGCAATTACTCAGGCACAATGCTAATCAAAGCAAACTACCCGCACTTATCAATCAAAAATCAGTCATTTATAATAAAACCGGAGAATTTCCTCAGTATGGCGTTCAAAATGATGCCGCAATTATCAAGAAAGGCAACCAGGCATTTATCGTTGTTGTGCTATCAGAAAATGGTGTCCAAACCAAGCAAATAAACGCAATGCAACAGCTCGGTGAAAACTTGTATACCATTATTTTCCATTAGCTTTGAACAGCAGGATAGAAAAAAAGACGGGATCAAAGCAAAGTTTAAATTCTTTGCTTTGCTTCCGTCTCCTTTTTAAACGCAGGCAAACAATTATTTTAATAATTTGTCAATAACGCCTTACCCTTTGCATAATCAACTTTCCGCTCACTTTCCGGCATCATGTTACCGCCAGTTGCCCAGACAATATGAGTTGCGTTGGCTGTATTAAAAGCAGGAACTTCTTTAATAACGGGCGCAATAGCCGTAAATCCGGCTGCGGCAGAAGGTTCAACCATTATTTTTTGTGTATCCATTAACTCAGTAACGTAACGATAAATTTGGTCATCTTTAAATGTCACACTGCCGAATAACAAGGTTCGCATCACCTTTCCTGCTAATCGAGACGGTCGACCAACTGCCAATCCATCTGCTGCAGTCAAGCCATCCAACCCGATATCATAGACAGAAATTTTACTGTTAAGCTTCGTCATCATCCCCAGCGTTACAGAAGGTACATGGGTCGGTTCGCAAAAAATAGCGTGAATATACGGTCCAATAATTGATTTTAGCCCAAACGTGACACCGCTCGGACTGCCACCAACGCCAGCCGGTAGATAAACCAGTACTGGATGCTGGCGATCAACCTTAATATGTTGATCCTTTAACTGTTTTTGCAATCGTACACCAGCAACCGCATAACCCAAAAACAAGTCCGATGAGCCCTCATCATCAATAAAATGGGTTTTAGGGTCGGCGGCAGCGTCGTTTCTCGCAATCGGAATGACATCGGAAAAATCAGTATCGAATTCCTTAACGGTCACCCCATTCGCTCTTAATTTGTCTTTTTTCCACTGACGAGCATCATGGGACATATAGACGGTTGTTTTAAATCCAAACGTTGCAGCAACAATGCCAACACTCAAAGCAAGGTTACCAGTAGACGCAACGGAAACGCCATAGTTCGCGAAAAGTTTGTGATACTTTTCAGACGCAAGGACACTATAATCATCCATATAAACCAAATCACCCTTAGTTGTCGCAATCTTTTCAGCAAATTTCAAGACTTCATAGATCCCACCGCGTGATTTTATCGAACCCGAAATCGGCAACTGGCTGTCAGCTTTAAGATAAAGTCCACCAGCCAAATCGGAAGTGTGATCATTATTCCATTGATTTTGCATTCGATCCAAACGAACCAGTGGTGATTCAATAATCCCATGCATTTTAGCTGTTTCTGGAAATGCCTGTGCTAAATAAGGCGCAAATCGTTCCCATCTGGCAACAGCATCAAAAATATCAGCCCGACTAAAGGGTAATGGCACCTTTTGTCCATAATCAGGATTCCGCCAGAAGATAGGCTTCTCATGTGCCAAGTCACTAACTTGTGGATACTTTGTCATAAGCGTTTGATCAATTGTCATATCGCTGATCTCCTTATATGTCTGAAAGATTTCGCGACTATTATATCCCGCTAAAATTGCGACTAACTGTGAAAAGTTAAAAACTTTGCTAATAATTAAACATGCTCCCAGATCAACGTTAGTTTACGAAGTTACATTGGTGTGCTTATAGATGCCCATTCAGCTGATGTTTTCACAGATTTTGGAATGGTAAACTTCTTTACTTGATTTAAATATTGATAGTTACCCATCAACTTTTCAGTTACTGCTTTTTTCGACGAACCCATCGTATATCCCATGGTAATGGCCAGCTTTCTTGGTAAATAATCTGTCTTATTAACGAGATATAGATAGCTAAATTTGGTGATCTTTAAATGTTTCATCATCTGCTTGGCTGCTGATGAATTTCCAGACTCAGCCAGGATCAGTTGCTTGGCGGTGTGACTGCCTAACTTCCCAATACCATGGTAGGATAGACGATAATTTGCTTGAGTCTTTGCTTTCTTCAGATGATGTCCAAGCATCCCTAATCCTTTTTGACCACTTTTAGCCGTCATTTGGGCCTTTAAGTTTGCTACAATCGGACTTTTCGAATTAACTTTTTGTTTAATCCATTGGTGCTTGGGTTTGCTATAAATCATGCGGTTGGTGATGTAATAATGAATCCGACTGCTGCCACCATTAGCCAACTTAACCTTCATCACAAGCGGATTTGAGCCAAACTTCCCACTAATTGTTCCAGATATTGTCCGTTGATTGGCAATTGTTCGAGTCACAATTTTGGCCTCGCCGCTTTTGATTTTTTGGGTTGCTTGTTGAGACTTTTCAATAACTGTTCCAATTTTTGGGTCAACGGTTTGCGTTTGGCCTTTAACACACCCTGTCAAAAGCAATCCCATACCGGCAACTACTGGAACTAACCATTTTTTCATCATAACTATTCTCCCGCAGAATTATCTGGAAATGATTTAATATGATTAAGAATACCACAAACTGCTAATCCATTATTAACGATCACCAACAGCCATTTCACGTAAACATGAAAATAATTGAAACCGGGTTCGCTAATTATTATTTGGCCTCTAAAATGATATTAATCACGCTGTAGATAAGCGCCGATCCAACTAATGGCAACCAATTCGTTTTCAATTTAATCCCCACCGTCACCAACCAACTCAAAAAGTAGTTGCCACGCCAATGATACTGAACGTTGTGAATAATCTGAATGCTAGTTAGCAAGGCATAATAGGCAAAAACAATGTGCGCGATAACGGCACAAATATCCAAGATAATGCCAACCAGATTACCAGTCATGATAATTGGAATAACAGTCAGAATCGCCAAAACAATTGATCCCAGAACCGGCAAAGATGGTAAAATCACGATATTTCTCCACGGAACAATCGAAAAAATAACGTAAGCAGCTAACAGGATGAACCGAACCCATAAATAACCAAATATATTGGTAAAATGAAACGTAAAATGCAGTGGAATCGGTTTAAATAAATTTCCCTTGGCAATGCTAAGCCAAAAGATGATCATTAAGATGGTCCAACCAATCAAAGAGTATTGCGTGAATTTGCTTAACTTGAGTTTTGTCATTTTTAGCCTCTCCTAAGTTTCCGGTTTTTTATTTTGGGGTTGCAATATGGAAAGTCATCCGATTTAGTAAATACTGAATGTGGCTTTATATTGGATCCAACACAGGCAATTGTAAACTTTCTTGCTTAATCGCTTCTGGAAGCCATAATTTAACTGACGGTAGTATGCCAACGTTGATTCTGGACCAGTGCCACCAATGATACCCAACTTTTCCATTTCAATCATCCTCTCTAAAGTAACTTCATAATCTCTGCAACCGTCTGAAAAACTGTTTGATTCGTCACATCAATTTTTTGCGAATTGACAGCGGCATATAACGGTAACCGTGCCACTGCGCCACTGACTGCTTGATTTTCACGAATGCCTTTGGTGACATCCTTGTTAAAACGTTTCCTTAAGGCTTCTGGAGTTGCAACCAGCGAAATTGAAACAAATTGATAATCATCAATTAGACCTGCCATGATTCGATCAATAATAGCTTGCTGATGCATCACCCAAACAAAGACAATGTTTTCAATTTTAGAATTTTCAATAAATGAATTTAATAAAAATTGAATGTTCCGAACTACCATCTGTTTATTCTCGTCGTTCACAATGAATGGACTCAAATCCCAACACCAATCGCCATCCAAAAAGACGGCATTTGCTAATTCATTTTTAACTAATGCCCTACCAATCGTCGTCTTACCAATCCCCATTGGGCCACCAATAAAAATCAACCGCTTCATCAAATCACTCCAATCGCAATCGGCTAATAAAACAAAAAGGAGGACTCAAGCAACTTTAGCTGCTTGAATTCCCCCAATTATTTTAATTACTGATCCTCATCTGTTTTAATGTATGCTTGAACCAAATCACTCGTTCCCTCACGTTTCAAAAATTCGGATGGTGACCCCTCAAACCGAATTTTACCGTCCTTCAAAAAAAGTAAATGATAGTGATCATTATTAATATTTTGAAATTGATGCGATGTTAAAATAATCTTTTTACCCTCAGAATTCAATTGCTGAATCCGCTGCATCACCACCTGTGCCATTCGTGGGTCCAGCCCGCTTTCTGGTTCATCAAACAGATACAACTGGCGATTTAATCGTGAGAAGGCATCAATAATAACCAACTGTCTTTGACCACCTGATAATTTACCATATTTTACATCAGCAACTTTTTGGAGCACGTCAGGTAAATCAGCCTTGGTAAACCGGTTATTTGGCGTTTGAATATCCATAACCATTTTAATCGTATTATAGACCGTTGCTTCGTAAATAAAGGGCACCCCTTGAATTTGATACGCAATCTGTTTGAATGCCGGAAACCCTTCAAATGATGATAGGTCTCGTGGCTTAACCGTTGAAATAAAATCCAGCAAAGTCGTTTTACCGACACCGTTTGGTCCCAGTAAAATGTTAACCTTATCGTCTTCAAAATGAGCATTTAAATGATCGTACAACTGACGCTTATCCGGCAACGTGTATGTAAAATCCTTAATTTCCATTATTTTCTCCTCTTAACTAACGACTGATTACCGAATTTAAACTCATTTTTGCTACAATCACATTTCCGACAATGACATAGGCAAGCCCGGCAACACTCACCGTAATCAGTGTCGTCATTAGATCGGTCTGCGCAAAGAATAAGCTATAAACACCTACAACAAAGCTGCTTGGGTTAATAATAACCAACAAGATGTTGAGTAATTTGGAAGTTGTCCCATACGACAATAGCAATGCCAGCAACAAGTATCCCGTCATGAACACGCCCAATGTTTGAGTTCTCATTGGAATCGCCAACAAGAAGCTGGTATAAAAGGCCACTACCGGGATGATAATAAAGTTCAGTAACCAGCAGGCAAACATAAATTCCAGGATTTCTAAATCCGGTCGATAGAACACAGCCGCAATGATATCAAAAATCAGAATTTCAGCTTGAATAACTAGCGTCTGTGGAATTAAATTCGCATAAAAAATTAATCGTCGATCACCTGAGATAAACGTAAACATTTTCAAAAAGTTGTTTTCCCGCATACTAATCATTGCCGTGATCACTTGATTTAAAATACCACTCAAAATGATATAGCTCCAGAATCCCAACAAATGATACCGAATAGCGAGGTTAGTAAGATCATGACTACTGCTAAAGAACGCGTAAATAAAGTAAAGTGCCGGAAAAACCAGGGTGTAAATAAAGAGGCCTTTATCATCTAATGCTATGTTAACCTCAAATTTACTTAAAGCAGAGAGCTTCTTGAACATTTTCACATCTCCTATAGACTATGGACTTACAAACATCATCATCGACTAAAGTAATTGAAAGCATTAGCATTTAGTCACATTATTTCTCTTAATATTAAAGCATTATGAGAAAAAATCAATGGGCTTACTGAATCAATTCGTTCGAGAATACCATCGGCGCGTACAAACGTTCCTACAATTTGGTAATATCTATTACACATAATCTTCTAAATTAAAGATGAGAATTAACGTGAAAACGGTTAGAGAAAACCATCTCCAACCGCTGATCAAAAACTATTTAGCTGGCGCTTGCAATACCCAGTGATCCGGCTCCACTTCAACCAATTTACCCGTTAGGTTGAATTGATCACGATCATAAGTTACAAATTTCTTCCTTCGTTCATAATATAGATCAGCTTGGGGGGCAGCAGACAGCAAAGATCGTGTATATTGATGCAATGGGTGCTGATATACTTCTTCTGCCGGCCCCGTTTCAACTATTCTCCCCTTATACATCACTAAAATTGAATCACTAATATAGCGAACAATTGACAGATCATGAGCGATAAATAGATACGTGAGGTTGCGCTGCTTCTGAATATCTTTTAGTAAATTAATAATTTGGGCCTGAATAGAAACATCCAGAGCGGAAACCGGTTCGTCTAAAATCAGAAACTTAGGCTGAATCGCCAACGCCCGGGCAATTCCAATTCTCTGCCTCTGACCACCAGAAAACTCGTGAGGATAACGATCGATAGCGTCAACGGGTAAGCCAACAGAGATCAGCAATGCCTCAACCTGATGAAATCGATCATGCTTGTTTTTGGCAAGATGAAAATTATCAATTCCTTCTGCAATAATTTCACCAACTTTTAGTCGTGGGTTGAGTGATTCAAAGGGATCTTGAAAGATCATTTGAACGTTACGCCGAAATTTTCGTTTATCTGCAGAATTAAACTGTTCAATTGATTTTCCTTCATAATTAACTCTCCCAGACGTAATTGGTCCAATTTTTGAAATTGCTCGAGCAATCGTTGATTTACCGCTCCCTGACTCACCGACTAATCCAATCGTTTTCCCACGTGGAATTTGAAAACTAACGTCATTAACCGCCATTTGCCGTTGGCGATTCTTACCAAAGACCACTGACAGGTGACTCACATTAAACACTGATACTTGCTTCATTCAGCCGCCCCCTCTGTCTTGCCTTAAAAGTCTGCCACCGCTTTTGGATTGTTTCTGGAGGGGTATAAGCCGGCGTTCTTTTATCAAGTAACCATGACTTCACGAAATGAGTGTCTGATAACTGAAATACAGGGGGCTTTTGTTCAAAATCAATATCCAATGCATATGGGTTCCGCGGTGCGAATGGGTCACCTTTACTAATTGTTTTCAAATCCGGTGGCGTCCCCGGTAATGTGAATAGTTTTTCATCCGGGTTTTGTTCGCTTGGAACAGCTTCAAGCAGCCCCCATGTATATGGATGCTGTGGATGATAAAATATTTCTTCGGCTGTCCCAACCTCAATAATTTCACCAGCATACATTACCGCTACCCGATCAGCTATTGCAGCCACAACGCCCATATCATGCGTAATAAAAATCATCGAAAGCCCATATTTTTGCTTCTGCTGTTTTAACAACTGTAAAATTTGTGCCTGAATGGTTACGTCCAATGCCGTTGTTGGCTCATCGGCAATCAGTACCTCTGGATGATCAATTAATGCCATTGCAATCAAAATTCGCTGACGTTGGCCACCAGAAAGCTGATGGGGATACTTCCGATAAGTTTGACTTGGATTGGGAATGCCGACATCCTTAATCTGTCGTAAAACACGTTGCTTTAACTCGTGGTGACTAATATGTTGGTGATGTGTCAGCGCTTCAGCAATTTGTTTACCAACACGCATCGTGGGATTTAAAGCGCTTAAAGGATCCTGAAAGATCATTGAAATTTTAGCACCACGAATTTGCTGCTCTTGTGACTTGGTTAAATTCAACAAATCGGTTTTACCAAATGCCAGCTTATCCGCGGTTACTTTTGCATTTTTCGGTAATAACCCCATTAGTGAATGGGTGGCAATCGACTTTCCAGACCCGGATTCACCAACTAATGCCAACGTTTCCCCCTGAAAGAGATCCAGGTCAACGCCTCGGACAGCATAAAGGGGACCCTCGTTGGTTTGGATTGTGACCTGAAGTTTTTTTGCCTCAATTACCTTTACCATTAGAACATTAACCTTCCTTCCAACATATTTGTTAACCAACTAAATAGTTGCACGAACACTAAACTGATTATTGTCAATATTAAGAGTGTGACGGTAGGTGACAATTTTCCCTTTTGGAATGATTGGTAAGTAATTGTCAGTCAATGAACAGGATGATGTAAATATCGTTGGTTCATTATCAGATGAATGGCGATAAACAGCATTAGGACTGCCGTAACAACCAGATAGAAACGAGTCATCTCTGCTGTAAAATTACTTAATGATCGTGACCGGTTCAGCCACGTTCCAAAAACTGATAGTATGAAACCCAGTGACAACGAATAACCAACTATTTGAAGTATTTGCTTGGTTTCGACAACTATTTGTTTAGTTTGCGTTTTAGTTTTCATTCAAATTTCCTTTATTTATCCTGATATTTAGGATCTAACGCATCTCTGACACCATCACCAACAATATTGAATGCCAGAACTAAAAGAATTAATACAATAATCGGCACATATAGTTGATATGGATGTTGTAGCATTTGATCTTGGCCAACAGAAATTAGAATTCCTAAACTGGTATTAGGTGGTTGAAGACCCAGGCCTAAAAAACTCAGACTGGCTTCAGCAAAAATATTATCAGGGATACTTTGACCAATATCCAGGATTAAAATACTCATCATGTTGGGAACAAAGTGTCGAGTGGTTGTTCGCCAAAAAGGTGTATCCAGCATTTTTGCTGCCGTTACATAGTCTAAATTTCGTAACTGCATCACCAATCCACGAGTTTGTCTGGCGGCATCCGCCCACGACGTAATCGCAATCGCAAATAGCAAAGCCACAATTCCGTTACCCAAAACAGCCATTAAAATCATCGTAATTAAAAGACTTGGAATTGAGTTAAAGATTTCAATGATTCTCATCATTACTTCATCCACCCAACCACCAGCAACTGCCATAATGACACCATAGACTGTCCCAAAAACAATTGATAATATGGTACTGACAATGGCAACTAATAACGAAACCTGCAAACCAGTGCAAGTTCGCACAAACAAATCTCGACCTAACTTGTCTGTTCCGAAGAAATGGGCAAAACTAGGTGCCTGATTTTGCAAGGCAGCATCGATGTGATTAGGATCATAATGAATAATCAACGGTCCAATAATGGCAGCACCGACTATCAGTATCAAGACGATTAACCAAATGACTGTAATTGGTTCGCTTAAGAATTTGCTGATTGCAGTTTTCCCAAAACCACTCTTGCGATGAATGGATACATTAGCCTGTGAGTGCTGCTGATTGGCTAACAACTCGTGCTGATTGCGAGAAACAAAATGAAATATTTCTGATTGCTGTATCCGGCTTTCCGCCATTCATTGACATCTCCTTTCTAACTCTCATAGAGCTTAATTCGTGGATCAATCACTGTATACAAAATATCAGTGATAAACAGCGTCACAATATACAGGGCTGCTAAGAGAACCGTTTCACCCAGCACAATTGGCACATCCCGATTTGTCAACGCCTGAACGAAAAATTGGCCAACACCAGGGATAACAAAAATACTTTCCACAAACACAGAACCCGTGATACCAAATGCGATTGAAACCGGCAATGAGGTTGTGACTGGAATAAAGGCATTTCTGATAATATGATGTAAAATAACACTCCGGCCAGACAACCCCTTTGCATATGCTGTTTGGATATAGTCACTACCAAGAACATCAAGCATTGAATTTTTTAGTAATCGTGCATATCCGGCAATATAGCCAATTCCACCGGCAAGTGTTGGTAAAATTGTATAGGACCAACCACCCCACCACAATTGGTTTCCTTCAGGCCAACCAATAATGGGAAACCAACCCAGCTTACCACCGAAGTAGCTTTGCAATAATAAACCAATCACTAAACTTGGAACTGACATCAATAGCAAACTCAACACCGTCACGAAGCGATCAATCCAGTGATTCTTATAGATAGCTGCCAAAACACCCATTATAAGGCCTAATGGAATGCCAAAAAGCATCTGTTGAATTCCCAACCGTGCAGAAGCCGGTAACTTTTCTTTTAAAACTTTTGTCATTGTTTGACCTGGTGTCACAATCGATTCACCAAATTTTCCATGGACCATGTTATCCATCGTAATCACATATCGGGTCATCACAGGCTTATTCAATCCAGAATTTTTATAAACTTGTTTACGGGCCTGCTCTGGTAATCGATTGGTTTGTGCAGATAAAGCATCTCCTGGAATTGCTGCCAACAAAAAGAATGTTGCCGAAGCAATTAGAAACAGTGAAATCAATAACTCAACTGCTCGACGAAGAATCATCTTTAGCATAAATTGTTATCCTCCTTTCGCAGGGATCAACGCTAAAGCTATTTCTTATAAGCATAGATATAGTTTGATGTCGGCCCAAAAATTGGTGTCTGATAGCCATGTAGTGACTTTGAAATAAACACTTTGGTCTTGGGGACGGTTGTTGGCGCGACGCCAAAGTCTTTGGTAATCAATAATTTTTCAAGTTGCGTATAAATTTTCAATCGTTGTTGATCCGTCTTAACCTTGGATAACGAATCAAATAGTTTGTCATAACTGGCATTTTTATAGCCACCAAAGAAGCGCTGGAAACCATTACTGGAGTCCCAAAGTTCTAAGAAAGTTTCGGGATCGTTATAATCACCAAACCAGCCATTAGTTAGAAGATCATAATTACCTTTATCACGTTGTGCAATAAAAGAAGCATCATCCGGCTGAGAACTTGACTTTACGGTAATCCCTAATTTGTCTTTGTACTGTTGCTTAATAAATGAAATAATATCACTATCATCACTACTACTGTTTTCCGTTAAATAAACCAGCTTAACTTTACTCAGATTCGTTGATTTTCCAAGCTCTTTAAGCCCTTGTTGGAATAATCCTTTTAGTTTAGCAGCACTATTATACTGTTTCTCAGGCCCTGCTAAAATATTGCCAGCGTACTTGCGGTAGTTAGTGCCACCAACCGTTACGCTACCCGGTAAATATCCCTGGGCCGGCTGCTCTTGACCACTAGAAATAATTTTGTCATATTGCTTTCTGTCAATTGCAAGTGTTAATGCTTTCCGGATCTTGGTATTCTTCAGAAGTCCCTGAGTGCCACCCGTTTTTTGGTTAAACACGATTAGATTAGTCCCTGATCCCAGTTGATTTCGAACATTCAATTTACCGCTTTTAGCAATTTTCTTAAAGTCAAGTGCTTGAGTACCACTAGCCTCAACGGCATCCAATTGCCCTGACTGAAGCAGCGCGGAAATTGTGGCATCTTTCGAACTCGAAATATATGTAACTTTTTGTAATTTGACCTTTTTGGCATTCCAAAACTTTGAATTCTTCTTTAGTACAATTTTGTCGTTAGTCTTCCATTGGGTAATTTTGAAGGCCCCATTTGATACTTGATCCTTCCAGTCCGTTTTCCACGATTTATTGCCGTGCTTATTAATTAAATCCAATCGAACAGGATAAAATGCAATATTTGATAACTTTTGCAAAAAGTTAGCGGTCGGATGCGCAAGGGTAATTTGAAAGGTCGATTTATTAGGTGCCTTCACACCTACTGATGCTGCAGTGGCTTTACCAGTATTATATTTCTGAGCGTTTTTAACATCATAACCAAGTGTAGAGTACGCGAATCCGTTTTTAGGATTTAATTCACGAAGAACCGAATCAACATAATCTTGTGCAACAACCGGTTTACCATCAGACCATTTTGAACTTCTTAATTTAAACGTGTAACGCAACCCATCCTTAGAAACAGTGTAAGATTTTGCTCCGGCTAACTGTAAAGAATCCTTGCCATTTTTCGATACCGTCCGGAACAACCCTTCTTGGGTAGCATTTAAGATATCGAATTCATTTGAGTTTCGGACATCATTTACATCTAAAGTTGTTGGATCATTCGCCTCCACTAAGTTTAAATCTTGTTTATTACTGCTACTACTGGACTTCTGTCCACATCCCACTAATAACAGAGACAACGGAACTGCCACTGCCGCCGCCCAAAGAACATTTCTTAACCTGTTTACCATCAATTTCACTCCTCCAATTTCGCTATCAACAAAATCCCATACAGCCAAATCACACAATCTACAAACCACCCACTTTAAATCTGCCCAACAAAAAACTCCGCCCTTACACAGTCAAATTAACTGTATAGGGACGGAGTACTTCCGCGTTACCACCCAAGTTCATGATTGCTTAACAACAACCACCTCAACAACTCATCAGCAAACTGAATAAGTCAGGGATCATAACGCATCCTTGCGTAGGCATCGCTTTCACGTACCTATTGCTCCGAGCTCATATTCGTTATCCTTTCAATTCAACCTTTTCAGCAACTGGTTTTCTCTTTAGAATCTAATTCGAACAACTACTCTTCTCGTCAAAGCAATATCTTAATTTGTTAAAAATGAGTATACTCATCATTTTCTTAAAGTCAACACGGCGTATATCATCCATGCTAGCATAGTATAATTCCCCTTAACCGTGGTTACATATGGCATCAATCAACTTATTAGAAGTAAGTTAGCGTTGGTTTTCATTTGGTTTGCGAACCAGTCATAAGTCCCTATAAAAGGGTGATTAATGCAATTCAAAAAAATTTTATTTAATTTGAAAATATCAATGAAAATCCATTTATCAGAATAAAACATTAAGAAATCGCCATCATTTCCAAAGAAAAAAGGCCCAAGTTGCATTTATTGGCAGCTTAGCCTTTTCATTAATAATTCGATGATTTTAAATTCACAATTTGTTATTTCTGATAAGCCAGTCCCCGCTTCAATCGTTTCCAGAAACTCGTATCATCCGTTTGTAAGATCAATCCTTCATATATTCGACTGATATAGATGACCAGTCCCGCAATGCTTGCAATTAGAATGACTAGTGACACACCAATCTCTAACCCACTGGCATTAGAATTGATCACCCGCAATGGCATGAAATACGATGAAAAGAATGGAACGTAGGATAAAATCTTAACCAACAATGCATCAGCGTTATTAGAAAACGGAATCGTAATAAAGAACGCGATCATGCTCAAATAAATAGCCGGCTGAGCAGCTTTAGGCGCGTCTTCGGCTTTAGCAACCAGTGCCCCACTAAAGGCTGAAACAATTGTATAAATAATGACGCCGAGCAAGACAAATGCCAGATTAACGTTTACCAAATTACGAACAACCGCACTGACTAATGAATGGTATTCGGTCATAAAGTCTTTAACTTTTCCAAGCTGCATCGCTAACTCAAAGAAAGCATAACCGCCAACCAAATAAACCACGATCTGTGTCAAAATAACCATTAACACACCAACAATTTTGCCAATGAAGTATTTCGATGCTTTCGTACTGGAGAAAATGATTTCCATGATCTTAGTTCCCTTTTCAGAAGCAATCTCTTGGGCTGTCACTGATGAATAGGTAATCAGAACCATGTATATCATAAATGTCAAAATCCAAAACGATGCCATTTTAGCTAAACTAGCGCCACTAACCTTCTTTTTGATTTGTTGCTTAAATGCGGGTGGCTCGTTTAGCGACTTTAGTTGACCTGCACTTAATTTAGCATTTGAAATATTTAGTTGTTGTTGTGTCTTTCCCAAAAAGGTATTAATCTTTGTTCTCATGCCGCCACTTAATGAGTCATTAGCATGGTAAACGCCGGAAACCTTTGTGGCATCAGAAGAAATCACCAGATAGCCTGCCAGGTTATCCTTGGCCACTTTCTTTTTAGCAGCGCTGACAGTCGTCACACTCGTCTTAACATCATCTTGATTATCTTTAATAAACTGTTTCCGCAACGCCGGCTGGTTAGAAATAACCGCAATTTTAGTCTGATCAACGCTTGACGTCGCGCTAAAATAACCAACTCCAAGTGAAATTGCAATTAAAACAAATGGTGATAGGACCAACATAACAAAGCTCCACGATTTTACCTGGCGCAAATAAGTTTCTGCTGCCACAATCCAAGTTTTATTCATTGTTTAATCCCCGCTTTCATTCTAAAGATTTCATCCAGGGTCGGCGGTTGTTGACTAAACTCCTGAATATACTGGCCATTGGTTAATTGTTGAAAAATTTCAGGACCAGCTTTTTCATCGTCCAGTCGGAGTAAAAACCGATCGCCGCGAAGTCGATTCACATCCGTTACATGTGGCAGCTGACGCAGTCTTTCTTCTGACCAATCTGTCGTAACATAAAGCTCCGAGCGACCAAATTGATTTCGAACATCTGTAATGCTCCCGTTTAAGACAACGTCGCCTGTTCGCAGCATGACTAATTGATCGCAAAGGCTTTCAACGTTTGCCATATCATGACTGGAAAAAATGATCGCGGCACCTTGAGCTTTGGTTTCCAAAATTGCTTGTTTTAATAAATCCGCATTGACTGGATCCAAGCCACTAAATGGCTCATCCAAAATGACCAACTTAGGTCGATGGATTAACGTACAGATCAACTGAACTTTCTGCTGGTTTCCCTTTGATAAGCTCTTAATTCGATCGGTTTTTTTACCTTTAACCGCAAACTTTTTTAACCAGTTATCGATTTGCGGCCGAATCACTTTGGCTGGTTGATCCTTCAGCCTTGCTAAGTAAACAATTTGCTGTTCGATCGTTAATTTAGGCATCAGACTTCGCTCTTCTGGAAGATACCCAATTTCATCAAAAACAGATTCAGTAATGGGCTTACCCTGCCAGCGAATCGTACCATCATACTTTAGAAAATTTAAAATACTGTGAAACGTCGTTGACTTACCAGAACCATTCTGACCAATCAGACCGGTGATTTGACCATCTGGCACTTTGAAACTAACGTCATCAAGTGCAGTCAGATTGCCAAATTGTTTGTGGAGATGTTCAAGTGTCAGCATATTGGTTAACCCCTTTCATTTGATCTTATAATATCATAACCGAATTATTTATTGAAGCAATCTTTATTGAAATGAAACAATGTCAAAGCATTTATACATCAATAAATGAGCACCACTTGATATTTAATCTTTAGAATAAAAAACACCTCAGCCAATCTCTCCATTACTCAGAAATACTAGCTGAAGCGTCTTATTATAATCGAAAATGAGTTATACCTGGTTTAAATCATCATTATTCGCAATCAAAACAGATCTTCACTCGTTTTAGTGATACTGTTTCATTGGTTCAACAAACTGCCAGCTCTTTTGATAATAAGCCTGGTCCCAAAAATCCCATTCGAGTTCACAGCTCTTTAAAAATTCTTCTTTGACAACATCCAAATGGTGCTGGTCATATTTAGGTGCTTCGCGATCAATCAAGTCAAATAGCTGCGATAAAACACTCTCGCCATCATCCGCCATGTTTGCATAGAAATCAATCCACGGCTTAAAGACGTTATCATCAGAGTTCTTACCCTGTTTAACAAACCGGTTTGCGATTTCTAAGTAAGTCCATGGACAAGGCGTCATCGCCGAAACAATATCAATCAGATCACCAGTTCTGGCAGCGTTATACATATGTTCATTATACAGGTAGGTCCCCGGTGCCTGAGCTTCATGCTGCAAAGTTTCGTATTTAACCCCGGCAACATTGCAAAAATTGTGGTGCGGATGAATTTCACTATTCAAAATAAAATCAATTTGTTTTGCAAAAATGGTCATGTCAGCTCTGGTTGCCGATTTTTGAATTGCAGCCGCATAAACTTTAATAAAGGCATTAAGATAATTAAAATCCTGACCAACATAAAAGGTCAGCGCCTGCTTGGGTAGCTGGCCGTTTCCAATTCCATCCACAAAGGGATGCTTGTAAATTTCATTTAAAATAGGTTGCCCGGCAGCGACTAATTGTTCTGAAAATTTCATTGTGTGGCTCTCCTAAAATGCAAAATTTCCAAATAGCACTTCACCGGATTTGGCATCATTAATATCATGCCTATCACTTCCCTACGTTGGTAGTTACTTAAAAGCAATAAGCACCGTCATATAAGCAAGTTTGCG
>NZ_AZEY01000049.1 GCF_001434255.1 Lentilactobacillus diolivorans DSM 14421 | reverse complement strand
ATATCATATCTAATCAGTATCACCAACTCAATTTAGCTGAACGTGGTCGAATTGAAACCCTAAGGGGCTTAGATTGGTCCATCCGCCGGATTGCCAAGGCTCTTCATCGTAATCCCAGTACGATTTCGCGTGAATTAAGACGGGGACAACAACACAGATTAACGCTAATACTCATATCTTCGAACAGTCATATCTGGTGGAAACTGGCGAAGCAATTTATCGTAAGCACCGACTAAACAGCTATTATCGTGGACTCTTTGATCACTGTCAAGCCTTCTGTAATGCTTTGGTTACAGCTTTAAAAGCTCGCCCCAGAATGCATAGTGTGGAATGCATAGTGTGGATACTTTTATTCACCAATTCAAGACTAATTACCCAGGAGTTGTCTGTCCCTCAACACCGACGGTGTATCGATACATTGACGACCAGCGTTTAGCTATCCGTAATTCAGACCTACCAGCTAAACTCCGTCGCCGAGTCAAACGTCCCGGAACAAAGCATCACCGAATCAATAAGAAGAATCTGGGCCATTCAATCGAAGAGCGTCCCACTGTGGTTCAAGCGCGTCAAGAGCTTGGACACTGGGAAAGTGACTTGGTCAAAGGTAAACGAGTTGAATCTGAGCCAGCATTAATGACTTTGACTGAACGTGTTAGTCGTTTAGAAATCATCGTTAAACTTCCCAATTATCATGCCGACACTTGCTTGAAAGCCCTCCAGAACACCTTATATGACTATGGAACTGAGTACTTTAAAACCATTACTTTTGATAACGGTGCCGAGTTCTCAAGCTTGAGCCAAGTGGCGGGAACGGACATCTACTTTGCCCATCCTTATTCACCATGGGAACGCGGAACCAATGAGAACACTAACGGCCTTTTGCACGAGTTCTTCCCGAAGGGTAGATTCTTGGTTTTGGCCTCACTCATTGATATTCAGCTGGCTCAGGATACCTTAAACAACCGGCTGCGGCGGCCATTAAACTATCGTTGCCCAGCCGATCTAATGCCTGAACTAGCTTAGCAACTAGACCACTTCTAAGAATA
>NZ_AZEY01000048.1 GCF_001434255.1 Lentilactobacillus diolivorans DSM 14421 | reverse complement strand
TTCCTACGATTAGTCAAGAGTTTAATTGAAGAATTAAATAGCCCACAATTAGTCATGAGAATTGGCAACGGGAATTGTGGCTTAGGTAAGTATAGTCAGCAATTAATGGATTTTTGCGTATACTTAATAGGCCTCACTAAAGCCCGGTTTAAAAAAGGATTGGTGCGGTATATACTTAGGTTATAAGATCTTTGAATCTTATGGGACTACGAGTCCGTGGTATGTGTAATCATACTTTTGGTTAGCTTGGACCATTGAGAACAGACAGTAGAGCGTCTTGTTCATACAAGCAACAATTGCGACCTTATTCCGTTTCGGAATCGGGCCGCTTTTTAGTTGATAGTAATAGTCCACAATATGATTATCAGCGGCGTGTTGAGCACGTAACATGTTTTTTACAATGAGATACATCAGCATGCGGGCTCGGGGATCACCCCGCTTATTAATATGGTC
>NZ_AZEY01000047.1 GCF_001434255.1 Lentilactobacillus diolivorans DSM 14421 | reverse complement strand
CAACAGACTGCCATTGAAAGATTCCGGGCTTGTTCGGATTAAACTTGTAATTTGCCGTAAGCAAATCTTTCTCTCCAACTTAACCGTTTTCTTTCTTATCTGGTAAAGCTAACCATTTTGAAGTGTCAGACCGCTTTTAGCATCAAACAGATAAATATTAGAATTACGAATATAAAGATCTAATTTTTTGTGGCTATCATCATTAGGAATTCTTTTAGGCGTTTGAGTCACAATATTAACACCATCTTTAGTTTTTAGATAGACAAGCGTATGGCCGCCCATGTATTCAGCCAGATTTTTACTTGCAGAAAGTACAAAAAACCCCTCTTTTTGTGCAGAATTTTCAGGAGCTGTATCATTATCTCCTGACTTTTTTACCTGCGTTACTTTCTCAGGCCGAAAGCCAAGTACAATCTTTCTTTTATCCGTTGGCAAAACTTCTTTTTTCACGAATTCACTAAGGTCATAATTTACACCACCTGAATTAAAAATTCCCTTGTTCGAAAGAGTACCCTTTAAAATATTCATGCTGGGAGAACCGATAAAACGAGCAACGAAGAGGTTACGCGGGTTATCATAAAGTTCTTCAGGTTTACCATACTGCTGTACCACTCCGTCTCGCATGATCAAGATTTTATCCGCCATTGCCATCGCCTCAGCTTGATCATGCGTTACATAAATCGTTACAGTTCCAAGCTGCTTATGTAGCTCGATAATATCCTGCCTCGTTGAAACACGTAACTTCGCATCTAAATTAGAAAGCGGCTCGTCCATTAAAAAGACTTCAGGTGCGCGCACCATTGCACGCCCTAAAGCAACTCTTTGTCGCTGCCCACCAGAAAGCTGCGCGGGTTTACGAGCCAAATAGTCTGTGAGATTAAGCTTTTGTGCTGCTTCCTTGACCCGTGAATCAATTTCACTTTTAGAAAATTTACTAAGTTTTAAGTTGAACGCCATGTTATTGTAAACAGTCATATGTGGATATAATGCATAATCTTGAAAAACCATTGCAATGCTGCGCTTTTGCGGTGGAATATTATCGAAGCGCTTTCCATCTACATTAATTTTTCCCTTTGTAACTTCTTCCAAACCTGAAAAGCAACGCAATAGTGTAGACTTACCACAACCTGATGGTCCAATAATTGCAACAAATTCCTTGTCATCAATCTCAAGATTGATATCCTTTAGGGTATCATTTTCCGCATTATCATAACGCTTATAAAGGTGTTCGATTTGAATCTTACTCATAAGAAACGCCTCCTCGAGTTTATTATTTGTTTTTGTTTCTGCAGTGATTCATAATGAAAACATAAAATTTAGGTAAGAAAGAATGGTGCTCTTGACAAACAATTGACAATGAATCGGGGCGGAAGACATGAAAAAAAGATTTTTTAAAATCGCTAAGCTAACTTTTATGTTGAGTTTATCATTAATTGTCTTAACATGTTGTAGTTTTAGCTCGCAAAAGGAAAAAAATTCAAAAATTACACTTAACTTTTTTAATCAAAAGCCTGAAATAACCGCACAATATCAAAAATTAGCGCGGATGTATCATGCTAAACATCCCAACGTCAATATCCAAATTACTACTTCAGGTCAAGGCGGTGGGGCCGCTGCTTTACAAGCGAAGTTTGCCTCTGGGGAAGCTCCAGATATTATTATGCTTGGCGGGCTACCTGAAATAGATCGGTATAAGGATCATTTGATTAATCTAAAAGATCTTAAGGCAAGTAAAAACATAGTACCAAATCTTGTTAGCGGTGGAATTTCAAATAAACGTATGGTTGGAATTCCAGTCAATCTTGAGGCTTATGGCTGGTCGTATAACAAAGCTGTGTTCGCTAAGGCTGGGATTGATGCCTCAAAGATCAATAACTATTCTGAATTTTTGAAAGCGGTTGAAAAACTCAATTCAGAAAAAAAGAAGATTGGAATCGATGCCGTTTTCGGCTTTAACGGAGCTGATACCAATTCAATTGCTTCTGTTTCAGCACAATTTACTTCTCTGCCGTACAACAATAATCTTGTCAAAGCTTTCAAAAGCAAAACTTTCCCTTGGAAATACGAGAGGCAAATGAAAAATTATTATGATCTCGTAAAAAAATATAATGTACAACCGATTCTTTCAGTTAAATATGATCCTTCTGTCCAAGACCTTTTTTTCAATGGTAAAGTTGCTATGATACCTCAAGGAAATTGGATTATTCCGACGCTTGATGGTCTGGAAAAGGGATACGTGCAAAAAAATCTTGGCATGTTACCGTTCTTTGTTAAAAATGATGGTACTGACCGTCTTTTGACCGGTTCCTCATGGTATTTAGGAATCACTAAAGATCATCCCAAGCGGCAAAAAGCTGCTAAAGATTTTATTAACTGGATGTATACTTCAAAAGAAGCTGAGAACGTAATCATTAACGAAATGCGTTTCGTTCCTGCAATTAAAAACTTTGATGTTTCGAGGCTGCCTGATGATCTTTCTAAACAAATTTATCGGATCGGCACTTCCAAAAACGCACAATCTCCTGTTCACAAACAGTACCCGAATGGCTTTACTAACCAAGCACTTGGGCCATATATACAGCGCTATTTTGTAAATGGGATCTCTTGGAAAGAATTGAAAAAGGAAACATCGGCTAAATATCGACAGCTCAGGGAAATCCAAAGTGGGGAGTGATAAAAATGCTTATCAAAAAACATCAATATCTGGCTTTTGTTTTACCAGCAGTTTTCTTTATACTATTGATTATTGTCGTACCATTTCTGATAGGAATTTATTATTCCTTTACCGATTCCAATGGTTTACGCTCTTCTTTTATTGGTTGGAAAAACTTTGAAGTCCTTTTTCAAGACTCCACCTTTCTGCAGAGTTTTTGGCTAACAGTTAAATTTTCTTTTGTTTCAGTAATTCTAATTAACTTAGTCGGTTTGGCTTTTGCGTTAATCGTCACCAGTCACAACAACAGACTCACAAAATCACTCAGAACCATCTTCTTCATGCCAAATCTGATCGGCGGAATACTACTTGGTTTTATCTGGCAATTCATTTTTACTTCTGCTTTTCAGGCAATTGCCGCTGCTTTTCATCTTGACTTTTTCAAAGGTTGGTTGAGCAACCCTTCAACAGGCTTTTGGGGGATAGTAATTCTGTTTGTTTGGCAGATGAGCGGTTATATTATGTTAATCTATATTTCTTTCTTGAATGCAATTCCTAAGAATACCATTCAAGCAGCTGTTCTAGACGGTGCAAAAGCAACCCAGATTTTCTTTTTCATCAAGCTGCCACAATTGGCGCCAGCCTTTACAATCAGTCTATTTCTAACACTTGCCAACTCGTTTAAACTCTATGAGCAAAACTTAGCACTTACAAATGGTGGCCCATACCGCTCCACAGAGATGATTTCGATGTATATTTATAATACTGCTTTTGTAAACTTCCAGCAGGGATACGCTCAGGCAGCCGGAATTATCCTTTTCCTTTGTGTAACCATTGTTTCCTTTATTCAATTAGCACTTTCAAGAAAGCGGGAGGGATAGAAGATGAAAAAATCAACTAAAATCTTACTTGGCTTTCTTTTTGGAATCATTGCCCTATTCTGGTTCTACCCCTTTATCATTGTTATTATCAATGCTTTAAAGGGAAAAAGGGGAATTTTTCAAAACCCGTTATGGTTTACACGGGACTTTACGTTTTCAAATTTCAAAACTGCTTACCAGGCGCTTGATTTTACAAGCAGTTTCTTTAACTCTTTAGTTATCACAGTAGCCAGTGTCATTGTAATCACATTGGTTTCGGCAGTTGCTGCCTATGCTCTTTCTCGTGTTAAAGGGCCTTTCAGTTCAATTCTCTACTATCTTTGTGCCGGCACTATGCTGATCCCTTTTCAGTCAATTATGATCCCGCTTCTTTCACTTTTTGGCAAAGTTAATTTCCTTAACAGAACGAGTCTGGTCATTATGAACACCGGGTTATCAGTAAGCCTCTCAATTATTCTTTTTTATGGGGCTTTTCAAGGAGTCTCAAAAACTCTTGACGAAGCTGCTGCTTTAGATGGAGCCTATCCTTTTAAAACCTTTGTTTATATTATCTTTCCAGCGGTCAGCCCAATGACAGGTACAGTTGTTATCTTGAATGCAATGAAAATATGGAATGACTACCTGTTACCATCACTAGTCGTTAATAAAGATGGCATGTACACGATTCCACTTAAGATGTATTCTTTCTTCGGTGAAACAAACAGCCAATGGCAATTAGCCTTAGCCGGACTTGTTTTGTCAATGGTTCCGATTATTATTCTGTTCCTCCTATTGCAAAAGCAAGTCATGACAAGTGTGACAGAAGGAGCTATCAAGTAAAGATTGGATTTAATCTGGCAAATTACAAGTTTAATCCGAACAAGCCCGGAATCTTTCAATGGCAGTCTGTTG
>NZ_AZEY01000046.1 GCF_001434255.1 Lentilactobacillus diolivorans DSM 14421 | reverse complement strand
TTTGATCAGCTCAACAATTAATGCGATTAAGGCCACGATAAAAGTACCGAAAGCCAACATTAATTGTAAAGCGTCCGCAACGGACACTTGGGCTACTCCTTTCGTTAGGATTTATGGGATTTAAAGGTTTAACACCATAAGCACCACCTCCGATTGGAAATAGCTACCGCCTTAACTTCTCTACAAAATACTATTATACAAGCAGACTAGCAGCTTATCCACGTCTAAAATCAAAGAGCTGGTGAGATTGCTATATTATAGATGTAAGATAGATAAAGGTGATAAAGGACAGTGATAATACGAACTAAAAATCCAAGTAGTGGTTTCTGATAAAAATAACAAGATAAGAAGGAACTAAACTATGAGTGATACAATAGAAGCTATAGAGCAAGTTATGAGTTTGAGTGATTATATTAACAAAGTGGGGAAGATTCATTTAATCCAAGAGAGCAAACTGAAGCAACCTAATTCAGAAAAACAAATGAACATTTATTATAGAGGTCAAAACCAGGATTTTCCTAATACTCTTCCTAGTAATTCGTAATGAAAATTATTTGAAGAATGAAGATAAGCTAATAAATGACTTCATCACCAAATATCCAGAATTATTTGGTGACTGCAAAAATAACTTTGATTGCCTGGCATTAATGCAACATCATCAACTACCTACCCGATTATTAGATTTAACAAGTAATCCCTTAGTAGCTTTGTATTTCGCTGTAGAGAGAAGCGATGGAAGTACTAATAAAAATACTGCCTCAATTGTCAAATCAAGTGCAACACTAAGAATCTATTCTTAGAAGTGGTCTAGT
>NZ_AZEY01000002.1 GCF_001434255.1 Lentilactobacillus diolivorans DSM 14421 | reverse complement strand
TATTTATAAATTGCTCTACCTGATTATTATTATCATTCTATTTCCATTTGCAATTTTCCCATTAATGGCAACCTGGGCTAGGGTTACTCATACGCCATTTCCCATCGATTTAACTGCCTATGATTGGGTGAATCGGTATGCACCCCTATATTTATTCTGGGGAAGTGTGGCTTTATCACTCATTTTGATTGGCCTTTTTCTGGTCATTATTTTCTGGCATCGCCCTAACACGATGTACCTGTATCAGAAGCCTACGGGACAATTAATTGTAACTCGGAAGGCCATTAGTAATTTTGTTTTGACTGCTTTGAAGCAAGAGCCCTATATTCAAGACCCCAAAGTTACGACCAGATTATCTAAGCACAAAATTCGAATTCGGGTCTCAGGTGCTTTGTTGCCGTCTGATCAGGCCACTCAACAGGGAAAAGAGTTTATTCAGACGATTGAAACGCGCTTAAAAACTACCTTGGGTCTGGCTCCTGACAAGCAGATTAGTATTAAGTTAAATGATTTCAGCCAGCCAGATTCTCACCATTCACGGGTTATGTAGGAGGTAAATTTATATGGCAAATTATTGGCAAAAATATAAATGGCCCATTATTGGGGGGG
>NZ_AZEY01000045.1 GCF_001434255.1 Lentilactobacillus diolivorans DSM 14421 | reverse complement strand
ATATCATATCTAATCAGTATCACCAACTCAATTTAGCTGAACGTGGTCGAATTGAATCCCTAAGGGACTTAGATTGGTCTATCCGCCGGATTGCCCAGGCCCTTCATCGTAATCCCAGCACGATTTCACGTGAATTAAAACGTGGGACAACGACACAGATTAACGCTAGTACTCATATCTTTGAACAGTCATATCTGGCAGAAACTGGTGAAGCAATTTATCGTAAGCACCGACTAAATAGCTGTTATCATGGACTCTTTGATCATTGTCAAACCTTCTGTAATGCTTTGGTGACAGCTTTAAAAGCGCGTCCCAGGATGCATAGTGTGGATACTTTTGTCCACCAATTCAAGACTGATCACCCAAGGCTTGTCTGCCCCTCAACACCGACGGTGTACCGGTATATTGATGACCAGCGTTTAGCTATCCGCAATTCAGACCTACCAGCTAAACTACGTCGCCGGATTAAATGCCCCAGGGCAAAGCATCATCGAATCAATAAGAAAAATCTGGGCCATTCAATCGAAGAGCGTCCCGCCATGGTTCAAGCGCGTCAAGAGCTTGGACACTGGGAAGGTGACTTGGTCAAAGGCAAACGGGTTGAATCTGAGCCAGCATTAATGACTTTGACTGAACGTGTTAGTCGCTTAGAGATCATCGTTAAACTTCCCAATTATCATGCCGACACTTGCTTGAAAGCCCTCCAGAATACCTTATATGACTATGGAACCGAGCACTTTAAAACCATTACTTTTGATAATGGTGCTGAGTTCTCAAGCTTGAGTCAAGTCAAGGGAACTGACATCTACTTTGCCCATCCTTATTCACCATGGGAACGTGGAACCAATGAGAACACTAACGGCCTTTTGCGCGAGTTCTTCCCGAAGGGCAGATCCTTGGCTTCGGCCTCACTCATTGACATTCAGCTGGCTCAAGATACCTTAAACAACCGGCTACGGCGGTCATTGAACTATCGCTGCCCAGCCGATCTAATGCCTGAACTAGCTTAGCAACTAGACCACTTCTAAGAATA
>NZ_AZEY01000044.1 GCF_001434255.1 Lentilactobacillus diolivorans DSM 14421 | reverse complement strand
GATACCTCTTTCTTGTTTGTGGTGAATTAAGAATAGGTCTTCATGGCCTTTTTGACTAGTCTGAATAAAGAACTGGTCTAGTAGAGCAGGTGTTGCACTTCAATTTTAAATCGAGGTAATAAAAATACTGACTTAATAGATGGAAAAATTTTCCCATTTACAAATTTTTATGATCAAGTGCCATTGTATCAATCATTAGCTGATGATCACTTTGAGAATATATTCTCAGAATTTACTTCAATAAAGGGAAATAACCGTCAGTTTCTAAAGTCTCCATTTAGCGATGAGATTGAAATTGAATCATCTTTATCAAGACTGAACGGTGATGATAGAAATAATGTGTTGAGTCGACTTAGCCAGTTTTACAGAGACCTAAGTAAGGTTGACATAAATGATTCAGCATATTGGTCCAACCTATATGCTGATATAGTAAATAGTTTGGAAAATAAGCGTGATGAAGGGGGGCTTTTAAATTCATACAAAGAATTCAATAAGTTTTCGTCAACTAAACGACTGTATCATGAAATAAAGAAAGATATTGGAGACTTTGAGGATCAAATAAATCCTCTAGAATTATTTGTACCCAAGATAGTTACCCCAAGAATTATTGATCAAGGTATTAAGAATCAAAAAGGATTATTCATGTTTGTTCCCTTTGTTTATAATTATGGTTTTGAAGAAAGCGGGTCACAAGTGGCTCTTAATTCCGATGAAGTCCAAAAGCGGACTCAAACTAGAATAAACATATTAAGACTTCTTTCTGATTCCATTGATCCACAACCAAAACCAATGGCCTTTGTTATACCACATTGTAAAAAAGCTTCAATAAGGTCCGAGCTGGAAAGCGTGGGGATAATGGAAAGCTTCATTTATCCAGATCCATCACATATTGCACATGAAATTTCAAAGACTTATTAGATTTGAATCGACACAGCATAATCCATTAAATCAATTGAGCTTTTTGGCCATTAGGGCATACCCTAGTGGCCGTTTTTATTTTTGTGCTATACTAGGAAATACAGATGTTCATTAGAACTGTCCAAAAAGGGAGAGCTAGAAATGGCTAAAATCGGTTATGCTCGTGTTAGTTCCAAGGAGCAACATTTAGATCGACAATTAGCGGCTTTAAAAGACGTTGATAAATTGTTTACGGATAAATTAAGTGGGGCTAACACTAATCGGCCAGAACTGCAAAAAATGCTGGCCTATATTCGTGAGGGTGA
>NZ_AZEY01000043.1 GCF_001434255.1 Lentilactobacillus diolivorans DSM 14421 | reverse complement strand
GGTTTTAAGCAATGGCAGAAGGCTTTTAACCGCACCGTCAACCGGGGCGCAAAAGCCATTCGGATTGCGGCTCCGATCATTAAGAAGCTAACACCAGCCGAGCAGAAGCATCTTGATACCACCGATGAGCGCGCCATTGTCGGTTATCGCTATCTACCCGTCTTTGATGTGGCACAAACTAGCGGTGAACCAGTGTTAAGTGCTAAAGACTTTTTCAAAGAAAATTTGGCCGATCATCAGAATGTGACAAGCTTATATAACGCGTTCAAAGATTATTTAAACCAGCAAACCGACCTTAAAGTCAGTGAAGTGCCTTTAGCGACGCTAAATGGGGCTGAGGGGTATTTTCAACCCAGCACTAATGAAATCGTCATTGGTGGCGATGAGCCCGACAATGCTTTGAAACTAAAGACGTTATACCACGAATATGCGCATAGCCAGCTACACGGCTTAAAATCAGCCTTTAAAGATCGGCCACGAGCCTATCAGGAAACCCAGGCCGAAGCGGTCGCATATGTTGCCATGCAAAATATTGGCGTTGATACCAGTAACTACTCACTCGGGTATGTGGCTACCTGGGCTAAAGATAAAGCCGTGATCCATAGTGCTTTAAGTGAGATCCAGCAAGTTAGCAACAAAGTGATTGAGCTTAGCGACGGGTTAACCAAACAATTAGGCTTACAAGCAGCACAAAAAGAACCTGCGCATGATCTAAAAAAGCTATCAGCCCATGATCTTAATAAGTCCTATCAAGGCTTGCAACAACAAATTCAACAAGCAACTAGTCCACAACAGAAGGCACAATTTAAAAAACAGTTAAACGATGTGCACCAAGAAATCAGTGAGCGAACACAGAAGCAACTGAAATTCTTTGCTGAACAGCATCCAGAAATCAAACAACCAGATTCTGAACCTGATCAAAGCCTAAAACGTTAGCCAGTTTTTAAGGGACATGCTATAATGTAATAGA
>NZ_AZEY01000042.1 GCF_001434255.1 Lentilactobacillus diolivorans DSM 14421 | reverse complement strand
TTTTCAGTAACTAAGTAGCCGCGTTTCTTTAACACTTCCAGCACATTGGCCCGGGTCGCACTTGTCCCAATGCCTTGCACATCTTTGAGAATCGCCTGGGCTACTTCATCATCAAGCGTTTTGCCAGCGGTCTTCATGGCCGTAATCAGGGTACCTTCGGTAAAGGGTACCGGAGGTGTCGTTTCTTTTTGCGGCGTTTGCAGATTTGCTTGGACTTGATCGCCTTGGTGAACGAGCGGTAAAGTTGCTTCTTGCTGGTCAACCTTTTGATCATCAAATAAAGCTTGCCAGCCTTGCTTAGTTGGGACCTTACCGGTTGCTTTAAAATTGGCGTCACCAACTTGGGTAATAATGGTGGTTTCCTCGTACTCGTACGGATCAGCAAACATCGCTAACGTCGTTTTTAAAACTAAGTCATAGACTTGTTGCTGTAATTTAGGCAAGCTGGCCAGTTTCTCTTTCGTCGGCACGACTTTAGTCATAATAATGGCGTAGTGTTCTTCAACCTTTTTCCCATTAACATAGTGCTTATTCGGGGTGGTATTGGTTAAAGCGACTCGCTTAGAGACTAACCCCAGATACTTCGTCAGATTAGCCACTAAATACTCAAATTCTTC
>NZ_AZEY01000041.1 GCF_001434255.1 Lentilactobacillus diolivorans DSM 14421 | reverse complement strand
CGGCTTGAAACTTGGCCGCTATGCTTGAATGTTTCATAACTAGCACAACGCGTTAAATAAAAAGTTCAGCAAGATATTCCTGATTTTGGAATATTAAGTTAGGGGGCTTATATGGCCGGGGGCTGCTTGCTGGTCCACGTTTTAACTAAATAAAAAGTTCAACAAGATATTCCTGATTTTGGAATATTTTGATAATTCGGTTACACGACCGGAAATTGCCTTTTGTCCCGCGTTTTTGCTTAGTAACAATCGTGTTGACACTAACGGAAACTGGGCAAAATGACTTTTGTCTCTGCCCCAGTTATTTGATTTGATATGACCATCGACCAACAGTCATCTAAGGCCCTGCTTGGTCGTTTCGCGTTGTTCAATTGAAAATGGAATTTCAATCTGTCGAACATCCGTTATTTTCCGATTCGGTCGAATCAACTCATCAACCGCCATCTGTCCCATTAATCGAAAATTCTGAGTGACGCTGGTAATTTGCGGCCGGTTGCGAACACAAACTTGGGTGCCGTCAATTCCGATTACTGCTAAATCATCAGGAATGTGCTTACCAACATCTGCCATCCCGTTAATCAGCCCCAGCGCCGCATCATCACTGGTTGCCAAGACCGCCGATATGCGAATTGGTCCTTGCTCAAAATACTGAACCGCTTGAATTCCTGACTCATAACTATACTTTCCGTCACCCTCAAATATCCATCGATCATCCGGCTTGATTCGAGATTCCGCCAAGGCCTTTTGATAACCTTGATAACGATTCACACCAATAAAATCTTCACTAATATCGGCACCAACAAACCCAATTTCGTGATACCCCTGATTAATTAAGAATTTAGTTGCTTGATAACCGATTTGAAAATCATTTGATGACACATATGAGATTTGATGATCACTGGCACTGGCAACTTCTTGCGGATAAATATTTGCTTGTTTGAGTTTATCGATAATTTCCTGATCAGGACGAACTGATAAAAAGAGAACCCCAAACACCCGACGTTCAATCATATTTTGGACGGTTCGACCAATACTTTCCTGATCGTCGCGCTCCGACATCATGATAATCACATCTAAACCATTGTGATTGGCTTCTTCCATAATGCCACGAATTACCTGATCATTTGCACCTGTTTCGGCCGGATAATTAATAACCCCAATCGTATTGTTAGTCGGACTGGCAAGATCAGCCGCTGATCGGTTCTTATAGTAACCAATTTCGTCGGCAATTTTTTTAACTCGCTTAGCTGTCTCTTCACTGTATCGCCCATGACCATTTAAAATGCGCGAAACAGAAGCGGAAGACAGTCCGGCAATTCTCGCAATGTCAGCAATTTTTGCTCTCAATAGCATTCAATCTCCATTTATGTTTAATGGTTTAATTATACCTTAAAGTCGGAGAAATAATCTTTAAGACTGATGAAGGCATTTATGACAAGCGGGCGTCGATCATATAAGCACGACAACGGTCACTTTCAAATTCCGGAACTTAACTGGCTACCGTGCCAAAACGTGCGAAAGAGAAACAGATCCCGGCCATATAAGCACTGCAACCGGTACTTCCAGATTCAGGAAGTACCGGTTGCAGTGCTTATATTCTGGGATCTAACCGTTTCTTTTCGCACTCTCACATCATAGCCGTTACCGCCGCCATTACCCCAAAGATGACGCCTGGGAAACTTGCAATGATTAATCGCCAATCCTTCTTTGGCATTAACCAACCATAGCCGACCCACAACGTCGCGTTTAGTGCCGCAAACAAGGGTTGGATTGGTGATGTTGGTTGACCATTTAAATTTGCAATGATCTCACCAAGATACGAGATGTACATTGCCAAATTAGCGATTGTCGCAAAATCACCCACTAATTTAACTTCATCAATTTGCTTCTTATGTAATTGTTCTTGAACCTGTTTCTTTAATGGATTCTGTGGATTTCTAAGTTGATTTTGCACATCAATCGCTTCCAATTTTCCTCAAAATTATGCTAATTTGAACCGTTTTCATTCGGCTCTCAAAACACTAATCATTCCTTCAACATCAGTCATACCACACCCCCTTCCGAAATGCTAGATTTTCTTCAAATTATATTGAACAAGTTGGCGGATCAACGCAGCCGGCAATGGTTTATCAACCGACAGCCAAATGGCTCCCTTACTCGTTTTATAATTTTTTAATTCACCAGAAAAATATTGAATCGTCACCGGTCCCGGATAAAGTCCAAAATGATCCTTAAAATTGCCAAAATGAATGATGTTTCTGTGAAAATGAAATGTTGGCATCCCATACGAAATTCGTTCATCATATCCTGCCGGCATCTGTTCAACTATGGTTTTGTAAAGTTGAATCAGTTGCAGCTGCCGTGATTTCGGCTGTGCTTCGATGTATTCGTGAATCAATTTATCCATATTGCATCCCCGCTTTCTACCTCTATTTTAAACCAATTTCAGAAAAATAATTAAAAACTATTGACATTTAGATGATAAGTCTCTAATATACAAAGCAACAATTAATTCGTCCATAAAACCGTTGAAGTGGAGATCAAGATCATCGTGCCCGCAAAGAGAGTTGCCGTCGCTGAGAGTGCAGCCGAACGCAGGTGATTAAATGGACCACTGAGGGTTTTCCCGAAAGATTTCGAGTACGGAAAAACGTGCAGGCATACGTCAGTTGTCGGAGGGATGTTAGTCCCTTGCTAAGCGTGATTGATTGGGTAACTTAATTTGGTGAGTCAAACTTGATCCACCCAAAACCCAATTAACCGAACTAAGGTGGCACCGCGGAAAAATCCGTCCTTAACAATCAACTTTGTTATGGACGGATTTTTTCTTTACATGAAAACAGACAATAACGGGGGTCACTCAAATGAAATCAACTAGTGAAATTAAACGATGGCAAAATTCATAATAATTTTAATTTGCCGAACTTGGATCGACTAAAAACTAAAACCAATTTGGAGAAATTTATTATGATTAAACAAGCCATTGAAAAAGTTGTCAACCACGAAAACCTAACCTTTGAGGAAAGTCAAGCTGTCTTAGATGAAATCATGAACGGCCAAGCTTCCGAAGTTGAAACCGCGAGTCTCTTAACTGCCCTAACTGCAAAGAATCCAACAATTGATGAAATTGCCGGTGCCGCTGCTTCTATGAGAAGCCACGCATTAAAATTTCCAGAAACTAAGGACGTCTTGGAAATTGTTGGAACTGGTGGTGACCACTCCAACTCATTTAATATTTCAACAACCAGTGCCATCGTCGTTGCCGCAACCGGGACCAAAGTTGCCAAGCATGGTAACCGGGCGGCTTCATCCAAGAGTGGTGCTGCCGACGTACTTGAAGCACTTG
This sequence comes from Lentilactobacillus diolivorans DSM 14421, assembly GCF_001434255.1. GTDB lineage: Bacteria > Bacillota > Bacilli > Lactobacillales > Lactobacillaceae > Lentilactobacillus > Lentilactobacillus diolivorans. The sequence continues at coordinate 117,794 of NZ_AZEY01000041.1, read as the reverse complement.
GCCTGGATATTAACGAAGATCCAGCCACCAGCTACGAAAGTTTAAAAGAAAACAATCTGGCTTTCCTATTTGCTCAGGAATATCACAAGTCAATGAAGTACGTTGCACCAGTTAGAAAACAACTTGGCTTTCGAACCATCTTTAATATTCTTGGCCCGTTAGCAAATCCGGCCCACCCAACTCGCCAATTACTCGGCGTCTATGATGAAGACCTGCTTGAACCACTGGCAAATGTTTTAAAGAAACTAGGCGTTAAGAATGCCATGGTTATCCACGGCCGTGATGGTCTCGATGAAATGACCACGGCTGATGAAACCGCCGTTGTCGAACTCAAAGATGGCCGGTTAACCAACTATACCTTGACCCCGGAACAATTTGGATTTACCCGCAGCCAACGGGAAGATTTAGTTGGCGGCACACCAGAAGAAAACGGTCAAATCACCCGCGATATTTTGGCTGGTAAGAAGGGGCCCAAACGCGATATCGTCTTGCTAAACGCCGGTGCCGCTCTGCATCTGGCCCAGCCAGAATTAACCATTCAGGAAGGCATTGCCCTAGCTGCCAAGACAATTGACAGTGGCAAGGCCCAAGATGAACTCGATCGATTAATTGCTTACTCCAATAAGCGTAAGGACGTGGTTGCATGATTCTGGACGACTTGGTTCAGGTTACCAAAGTTCGATTAGCTAAGCATCAAGCCCGAGAATCATTAACTGCTTTAAAGCAACGGGTCGCCAAGATGCCTCAACGAACTAAACCGGATTTTCTGACAATCTTGAAACGTCCCGGACTTCACGTCGTATCGGAGGTCAAAAAGGCTTCACCATCTAAAGGGACTATTGTGAGTGATTTTCCGTACTTACAAATTGCCAAGGACTACGATGCTGCTGGTGCGGATGCCATTTCCGTTCTGACCGAGCCGGACTATTTTAACGGTAAACTGGCCTACCTGAACGATATTAGCCAAAACGTCTCCGCACCAACGCTACGCAAAGACTTCACCATTGACCCTTATATGATTTACGAGGCCAAAGCCAACGGTGCTTCAATTATTCTCTTGATCGTTGCCATTCTGAATGACCAGCAACTTCGTGACTACCGCGAGCTCGCCGAAAGCCTCGGCATGGCCGCCATTGTTGAAGCCTACACTGCGGGCGAAGTTACCCGGGCATTAAAATCCGACGCCAAAATTATTGGTATTAATAATCGAAACTTAAAAGACTTTCAAGTTGATTTCAATAACAGCCTAAAGCTCAGAGCAATGGTTCCCGTGGGAATTCCGGTGATTGCCGAAAGTGGAATTAAAACCCAGGCAGACGTTGCCAAACTCGCCAAGGCCGGCTTCAACGGAATCCTAATGGGTGAAACTCTCATGCGGTCTCACCATAAACGAACCTTAATCAAAGCATTCAAGGAGGCTTAATCATGCCAAAAGTTAAAATCTGTGGTCTTATGAGAACCGAAGATATTTTAGCCGTTAACGCTGCAGAAGCTGATTTCGCTGGATTTGTCTTCGCACCAAGCCGTCATCAGATAGCTTTAAAAACCGCGTTGGCGCTTCGAAAACAACTTGCACCAAATATTCAAACCGTCGGTGTGTTTGTTAACGAATCCATCGATGACATCCTAGCCATTTATCAAGCTGGCGCAATCGACATCGCCCAACTACACGGCAAAAGTACTCCCGATGAAATCAAGCAGTTGCAACAAGCCGGATTAAAAGTTATCCAGGTTTTTGAACGGCAATTAATTGATCTTGACTCACCAGCAGACTACTTAATGGTCGATAGCGGCAAAGGCAGCGGCCAAATCTTAAATTGGCAGGCAATTCCTTCAATTACCAGACCACTGATTTTAGCTGGCGGATTAACTCCCGAAAATGTTAATCAGGCAGTCCAACTCGTAAGACCTGACGTCGTTGATGTATCCAGCGGGGTTGAAACAAATGCCGTTAAGGATCCTAAAAAGATCACTGAATTTATAAAAAACGCGAAAGAGGCAATTATCATATGAAAACTTTAAACGAACCATCTAACCAAACAAAGCGAACTGGTCGTTACGGTAAAGACTTCGGTGGCCAATATATTCCCGAAACTTTAATGACTGAATTAGAAAAAGTTGAAAAAACGTTTAATGAAATTAAAACCGATGAAACCTATCAAGCAGAACTTCACGATTTACTCGTCAACTATGCCAACCGACCATCACTCCTCTACTATGCCAAAAATATGACCGAAGATCTTGGTGGCGCAAAGATTTACCTTAAACGTGAAGATTTAAATCACACGGGTGCTCACAAAATTAACAACGTCATTGGCCAGGCTCTAATGGCTAAACGAATGGGTAAAAAGCGGTTAATCGCCGAAACCGGTGCCGGCCAACACGGTGTTGCAACTGCAACGATTGCCGCGTTGCTTGGCATGCAATGTGAAATTTTCATGGGCAAGGAAGATACCGATCGCCAAAAATTAAATGTTTACCGAATGGAACTTCTTGGTGCCAAAGTTCACCCGGTAACTACTGGGTCAATGGTTCTAAAAGACGCCGTTAACGCAACTTTACAAGAGTGGGCCAGCCGAAGTGAAGACACCTTCTATGTGATGGGATCGGCAGTTGGACCCTATCCATTCCCAGCAATGGTCAAATACTTCCAAAGTGTCATTAGCAAGGAATCCAAAGAACAACTTGCCGCTAAAGAAAACACGCTTCCAGATATGGTCGTTGCCTGTGTCGGCGGCGGCAGTAACGCAATTGGCAGTTTCGCCAACTATATCGATGACCCAAGTGTCAAACTGGTCGGTGTGGAAGCTGCAGGTAAGGGTGTTGACACTGATCGGACGGCCGCAACGATTGAACGCGGCACTACCGGTATTTTCCATGGTATGAAGTCACTATTCCTACAAAACGACGACGGCCAGATCAACCCGGTTTATTCAATCTCCGCCGGCTTGGATTACCCAGGAGTTGGACCAGAACATGCCGCATTGGCTGAAATGCACCGGGCCCAATACGTCGGGATTACCGATGATGAAGCGGTTGAAGCATTTGAATACATTGCACGACAAGAAGGGATTGTCGCCGCAATTGAAAGTTGCCACGCGGTTGCCTACGTTCAAAAAATTGCCCCAACGATGTCAAAGGATCAAATCATTGTCTGCACCCTTTCCGGCCGCGGCGACAAAGACGTAGCCAGCATCGCTAAATACAAAGGAGTCGATATTGATGAGTAATTTGACAAAGATTTTTGAAAACCATAAGGCATTTATTCCATTTGTTGTTGCCGACGACCCGGATTTTGATACGACGGTTGCCAACATCGTTGCTTTAGCCAACAACGGTGCCGACATTGTTGAAGTTGGCATTCCTTTCTCTGACCCGGTTGCCGACGGTCCGGTGATTCAAGCTGGTGATTTACGGGCATTTGCAGCGGGAGTCTCTACCAAAACGGTCTTTCAAATCGTTGAGCAAGCCCGCAAACAAACTGATGTGCCAATTGTTTTTCTAACCTACTTAAATATCGTCTTCAAATATGGCTACAAGGCTTTCTGCCAGAAATGCCAATCATTAAATATTTCTGGGTTGGTGATTCCGGATTTGCCATATGAAAGTAAGGCCGAAATCATGCCAGCAGCCAATCAATACGGCATTGATATTATCCCGTTAATTACCCCAACGTCAGGTCACCGAATTGAAAAAATTGCCAAGGCGGCCACTGGCTTTATCTATGTGGTTTCATCCATGGGAATTACCGGCGAACGGGATGCTTTCTTTGATGGGTTAAAGGACTTGGTTGCCGAGATTAAAAAATACACAGATGTGCCAACTGCAATTGGTTTTGGCGTTCACACGCCTGAGCAAGCTCAAGAAATGGCCACGATTGCGGATGGTGTGATCGTCGGCAGTGCTATCGTTGACATTGTCGCCAAGGAAAAACAACAAGCACCTGCAAAAATCGCTGCATTCACCAAATCAATGCGGACAGCAGTCGATCGAAGTGAAGTTAAAGCTTAATGATTTTAAATCAAATATAATTGTCCAAATGGGGCTGGAACAAAAGTAATTTTGTCCAGTCCCGTTTTGTGTCATCACGATTATTACCGAGTGGAAGTTAACCGCCTTTCGCTCCACTCTCAATTTAATGATAGTGTCTACAAATTTGTTATCGCAGCGAGATATTTTTCATATGTTATCATAAGAAAATCACAGACAACTTATTTAGGAAATACACTTACGGATATGAAAGGATGATAGTGCTTAATGATCAGAAAGATATTATGGTGGTTCCAATTCATCATTAATTGTTGTTTTATGATTTACTTAGCAAGTTTTCCCTCGAATGCATTTTACGCCAAATCAGGCGGGTCATTTCTGATTAGTCTGTTACTGCTGATAGTAGCGGTTATCTTGGCCTATGTTTTAACAATGGTAGTCACCGATAAAAATAACTAGTGTCATAAAAGCAAACAAACGCCCACAATTACTTTCTAAGCTCCTCAAAAGTTCTAATCGATAATGATAATCGTTAAAAAAGCTTTTTAAAATTATAAATGGATCCGCTGATTTTAAAAAATTAAAAATAATCGAAACAATTTTGATTATCTTAAACTATTATTTTCATTTAGCCTTATCATGGACATAGAAGGAGGAATCATAAAATGGACCTACGAGATTTAATGCTCCAACTTCAGATGGCCTTTATCGATTATAATCAAGTTGCCAAGAAACAGGATAAAGACGTGTACTATATCGAAGACCTAAATGGAATTGCGACAATTTATACGTCATCATCAAAGCTTTACTTTGAAGTGCCACATGATCTTCCAAGATTGATGAAACATCTTAAAGCCAATGCCCAGTCAAATGAATGCACGATGGGCACCCTGTCAGATTTGGAAAAACTTGAAAAGAGATTTGTTGCCGGACAATCCAGTCACTAAATATTTATCGGAATACAGCATTTATATATTATATAGAAGAAACGAGTAAAATTTTCGAAAACGGATCGAAAATTTTACTCGTTTCTATTTGTCTATACTTGATTGCATTTTACGGCTTTTTCCTACACCACCGGCTGTTATTTGCAACCGAGCCGGCAAAAGGGCGACGACAATCAGCCATCCAACTAACAATCACCTAATTACTCAAAATGTTTATATCTAAAATACTTATAGCCAATTTTTTTGTTAAAGACCCGTTGAGATAGCCCGGTCTCGTTGACAAAGAATAAATAAAGTACCAGCCCGATTAAGCCGAAGATCATCCCGGCAATCAAAGCTTCAATTTTAGAGGTCGGCAGATAAATCCGATTTAAGCCCGTTGAGGCCAACACCATAACCGCAAAGAACACAATATTGAGACCGAGGGTTAAGCCAAGATTTCGAAGCTTGACGTGAAAATCCCTGCAGATTTGCCAAATACTTAAAAAACTGACCAAACCAAATGCCACCGTGGTTGCTAAGATTGCGCCAAACCCTTGAAGCCAGTAAACAAGCGGTACTTGCAAAACAAGCTTAATTAGGATTCCCGAAATGAGGTAATACATCGCCTTTTTACTGTAATGTAACGCCTGTAACAAGGTTAACCCATTAATTGCCATCCCTAAAGCTAAACTTTGGATGATATTCCAGAATAAATAATCGCCACCGAGTAAATCAAAGTTAAAGATCACCCCATTAATTTCATACGATAAAGCGCTCAAAATTGTAATTGCTGGTAGTAACGCAAACAACAGCAGATTCAGATTTTGAACAACCAGTTCACCGATGTTATTCTTGTGGGCACTTTTACTCTGTGCCAACAATGGCAAAGTCGTTTCAGCTACTGAGATAGCCAGTGAAACAACAACTGTAGTTACTTTAGTTGGATTAGCGGAGAATAATGTATAAATGTACTGAGTGAATTCAGCCGACTTATGCAGCATATTTTGCATGACCTGTTTAAAGAATAATTGGTCAATCAGTTGGGTAATCGTAATTCCCGAGCCAACGATAACAAACGGAATCGATTCATACACAATCGTCAACAAAGTTTTCTTAACTCCGGATAAGTCATCCGGTAAGCTTTTAGCGGCCATTGCTGCATACTGGGAAGATTGTTTTTTATAATACAGCCCAAGATAAATGTAGCTGGCAATGGCACCGACAACCGCACCAAACACGCTATAATAAACAGCAATCACAAAGCTTTTATGAAAAACGTTGATAGTAATGTAGGTAGAAACCAAAATAAAAATCACACGGATAAACTGTTCCCAAAGTTGTGACACCCCGTATGGTTTAAGATCCTGATTACCTTGAAACCAACCACGAGTGATACTCATTGAAGGAATAATCACAATTGCCGGTACTAGTACCCGAATTGAGGTCGTGGCAGCTTTAACTGAAACAACTGGGCTGTTCTTGGCGATAATCGGCGCAATTAAGTAGAGGACAATTCCACTAACGACCCCGGAAGCCAGCATGACCCAGAAGCCCAATTTGGTGAATCGCTTCGCATTTAAAAATTTATTTTGACCATTATACATCGCAATTCGTCGCGCCACGGCGGACGGAAAACCGGCTGTTGCCAATGAAATAAATAACGCATATGGTTGATATGAGGAGTTGTTAAGGGCCTGAGCGCCACTTTGATGATCAACGCCAATCATATACAACCATGGAATCAGGTATAAAACTCCCAACATCCGGGAGAAAATACTACCAAAGGACAGCCAGAACGAACCGGACATGATTTTCTTGTTCATTGGATAATGCACACTTTCTAGATTATGTATTGGGAATATTGTAACCAATTTCAGATCGTTGGTGCAAATCTATTTGAAAAAATTATAAGTAACTTTATTTAAAAGTAATCGGTAACCGCAAACATGGTTACTGGTTTTATTATCCAGAATGATAAAAGAAATGGTATATTAGAAGGTGATTACTAATATCAAACCTTACTGGCATCACATATTTCACAATATGCCAGTATACATAGCTTGATCGAAAAATAATTAGCCATTAACTTTAAGGAGTGAATCAGAAATGAATCCAACCAACTTTGGCGAACAATTAAAAATCCACCGCCAAGCTTTAGGCCTCACTCAAAGTGATGTGGCGGAAAAAATGCATGTCTCTCGGCAAACCATTTCAAGCTGGGAGACCGGCCGGAATACCCCTGACATCATTACCCTTAAACAGCTTGCCCTCCTCTATGGTGTCTCAACGGATAATTTACTACAGGTGCTTGGTGCTAAAAAGCTTAGTCCACTCCCGAAGAGCAGGCAAAACTCAGCCATTTTTTTATTTTGGCTGACGTTAGGTATTTTGATTGCCGGTCGTCTATTGGTCATAACAACTTTTGAAGCGTTGCATTGGATGACCAGTCTAATCTTTATTATGATCGGTATTCATCTGTTATTGCGTCTTAAACCAAGCAAGTGGAAAAAGCCGACTTTGGTATCAACTCACATTATCCTTGGGGTGCTGTCATTTATGAGCGCAATTCTCAAATTATGGGATATGAGCTTCGGCGTCCAAACCGTTTGCGTTATGGCTGGGGTTATTTTAGTCGTTCAGGGTATTCTCTATTTACGCAATGATTTTAGTAGATAGCCAAAAGCACCGATTCATTTCTATGATTCTTACTATTTTTGGAACACCAAAATAATAATGGAGAGGCCAAATTAATCATGGAAATCTCGGCAGCCAACAACGATCACTCGTTGTCACTTATCTTCAAGCTTCAATGCACACTAATTGTAATCGTCTTTGGTGGCTCATTGTTAGTTAATTTTCAAAACACATTAGATCAATTTGGTAGTCTGACAAGTGTCATGATAATCGCGTTAGTTCCTTTAATCGGCATCCTGACACCCAACGTTGGGCAGCCAGCAGTGCAATTACCACTACTTCAAAAAGCCATCAAGAATACGATTCGGTTGGTCATAACCGCACTGTATCCATTTGTGTTATTCTTTGGCATTTGCTTGTTATTTCTACCACTGGTAACGCAAGCTCACATCTCAAAAATGCCAATCATCTATCTCGCATTCTTACTGGGCGCTGGTGGTTTGATCCCATATCTAAAACTATTTCTGATAAACGAGACTGGCTCAATTACGAGAATGATCTTTATTTTTGCTTATTTGTTTTTTTCACCATACATCCTCAATCAGCTTGGCATATTAGGGTTCAATACCTCTTATTCATTTGGCATTTGGATAACTTTCAATAGCACATCTCTACTCACAATTTTGAGTTATCTATTTCTCTTTATTACTACCGGCTATGTCATGCATCGTTGGGGATTTAGTCTACCCAGACTTAAAATTAATTCGACCGTTAATTATGGGTGGTTAAGCCTCATCGTTGCCCTTGTGTTACTGGAATTAAACAGTTCGGCCGGAAGCTGGCATAATGTCTTTTATCACTTTGATTGGCAGCTTGTCAGCGGTCCGCTCGCCTACTTTATTATGACTATTGTCACGGTTTGCTGCTATGAAGAGATCATCTTTCGTTACTCGTTCTTCTGGCAGCTGTTACACTTCAAACATACATCGCCCAGAGCCCAACAATTTTGGGCAATTCTAATCAGTTCATTACTATTCGGTCTGTGGCACGCACAAAACATTTTCGACCAAAGTTTACCGGCCACCCTGCTTCAAATGGTCAGTGCCATTGGAACCGGCTTTATCCTAGCCACCATCAGCCTGTATACCGGCACAATTTGGATTGCCATCATTCTTCACAGTTTAACCGATCTGGCCGGTGCCCCTGAGGTTACCAGTGCTTTTTCCCAAACCCCGAGTGCTTTCGAAATTGAATATATGCTACTGGCTGCCCTCCTTGAAATTGGTGTTTCTCTAATTCTACTTTTGGGAAAGAAACGCCAAGCAGCTTTTAAGCAAACAATGGCCCGTATTCGAATTTAATTATTTAAGATAACCACGTAATAAACAATCGGTAACCGGAAACTTTCCAGGTTACCGATTGTTTTTTCATGACTTTCAAAAACAAACTCCTCAGTTAAACCGCATTCCACTGGCCTAATAGTCACATGCTATGATTCATTGCTTGAACGACCAATTGCCACCGGTTACTTTAGAGACGTTATCCAATTCATAACTAAACTCGGTTTTTAAACCAGACTAAAGGGGAGATCAACTCATGTTTATCAAAGATAAATCACAATTACTGATTTTCAGAATTCAGTGTGCCATTATTTTAGCCGTTACCTGTATCATTTCACTAACCAATCCAGATGCCGCCATCGCCAAGGCTGGTCTACCATCAATCCTAATTACGATTGTCGTAACGCTTTTGGGATTACTAACTCCACATTTGGAAGTCGCCTCGCAGCATCGTTCACTTCTCAAAAGCGCAATTAAAGGGATTATCAAAGCCATTTTGATTTTCGCCTATCCCACCAGTCTAATTTTTGGCTTTTCCCTACTTTCACTATCCTTGATTGATAAGTTACATCTTTCAGCCACCATTTCTGCTTACTTAATTCTATTAGGATTTCTAGTTAGCATCCCACCTTATTTCAAAGGTTTGTTAATTAATGAGACTGGCCCAATTATCAGAATGTTCTTTTCCTTTATTTATCTATATAGTTTTCCAACATCCGTAAATCAGTTACGATTAATCGGTTTCAACGTTGACAACAGTTTCTCGATGATCATTATCTTTTACTTCGTTACATTTGCCGCATTATTCTATGTCATGCACTGTTGGGGATTTGGTCTCCCCAAAATTAAAATCAATTCAAAAGTCAACTATGGTTGGTTATTGGTTGCCATTCTCCCGGCATTAGCCTATTTGTGTACGACTGCTGGGAGCTGGTCAAATTTGTTCCACCACTTTGCGTTGAAACCGGTAAGCGGCCCGATCACGTATTTGATTGTAACGGTTCTTTCGATTTGCTGTTACGAAGAAATCATCTTTCGTTATGCTCTGTTTTGGCAATTACTACACGTTAACCAGCGATCACAAAAGACCCAAATGATCTTTGGCGTGGTGGTCAGCTCTCTTCTGTTTGGCCTGTGGCACGCGCAAAATATGTTCTATCAGAGTGTCCCAGCTACCCTACTTCAAATTTTAAGTGCCATTGGAATCGGTTTTATTTACAGCACGATTTGTTTATACACCGGGACAATCTGGATCAGCATCATCCTGCATAGTTTGGCAGATCTAGTTGGTTTTCCAAACGGCAGCAGTCCATTCTCGCAGGGGCCAACTCCCTTTTTGATTACGTTTTTACTACTCATCAGTGTAATCGCTATTGTGGTTTCTTTATTCCTACTTTTAGGTCACAATCAGCAGGCCGCTTTTGAACAAACGATGGCCCGCATCCAAATCAAACAACCACAATCCCATTACCACTTGAATTTTGACAAAATACTTGGTTCAAGGGATACTAATGTGAGAAAGAAGGAAATCAGATGAAGAAACTTCGCAATCTATTAATCTTTGCCGCAGTCTTATTGGGGCTCGCCGCCTCAGTCCACGTGCAGGCTTCTTTAAACGACGATCCTGATGCGGTTACCGTCCAGCCCGTTTCTAAAAAGCAACTGGCAAGTATCAAAAAACATTATGGCAGTATTTGGTATCATATCAAGTTTTACCGCACTTTGAAACCCGTTAACGTGACAATCAAGTTTGGTGATCGACAAAACACAAAGCTTACCCATCCTAAAGTCTTACAAATCCCTAAAAATACCATTGTCTCCGGGAACAAATTTAATGACTCGGAGAAAGGACTTGTTCGATATAGCTTTAATCTTGATTTTGATTCATTAAGTTATCACCTATTGAAACCCAAAATTACCAAACAATTTGCAGAACCAAATTTTGCGATTAGCGTGACGGCTAAATCTAAGCAATCACTTAATCGCCGGTTTAAACGAATTACACCGCCAAAATACCTGCCAACCTATTCGCGGGGAATCCTCAACAAATATCCATATACCCCCAAAATTGATCCGTTTACTCCGACAACTGATCAGTTAAAAATAACACCGGATGGTAACGTCGAATTCTACCCAATTATTTCCGGACAGACGAAGAACAATCAATTATTTAGTTTGATTCCACAATCATTCGCCAAAATAAACAAAACAATTGTTAAGGGCAATACCCGTTATTTGTACTATTCACACCATATCTCCGGTGTGCATGATCAGCGGGTTGCCAAATCCGGCCGCTACCAATATCGCCTAACAGTGACTAACCTTCACCAACCATTTTCGTTGTTTGACGGTGACCAAGGTGCCGTTATGATGAGTCAGTATAAGATCGGTAGTACAACCTATTACACTCGAAGTGGCTCTTATGGCGCGTAAACTAACGCTTAGTTAATCGGACAAACCCATCAGAATTTAGCTAAAAGCTACTCCAAAAATTACCAATACAAATGAAGCTGGACAAAAGTGATTTTGTCCAGCTCCATTTTTGTAATCACGACTATTACCATGCAAAAACGTGAGACAAAAGGCAACTTTCTGCCGTACAACCGAATTATCCAAATATTCAAGACCAGAATATTCGGATAATCCAATTGTACTCTGGAAGTTAACCGCCTTTTGTCTCACTCTCCATTTTTGTAATAATGATCGTTTTTCTTTTTAAATAAAACTAGTTGGCAGCCACAGCTTCTTTTGGCTGTTCATCAGCCGTCCGCAGAACTTCAGTTACTTCTTGACGCCGACCATAAACATAAGTGGCTGAGAAGCTAACCGCAAAACTAATCACACAACTGATTAGAAAAGCCGGAATGGACTGCGTAGCAATGCTAATAAAACCCAATACACTGTTGGATCCTAGTGAAACGGCCAATACGTGGGTTAGGCCAAGATAAATGCCTGCCGCGCCTGAACCAAGCATGGAAGCCACAAACGGGAACTTCAACTTCAGATTAATACCAAACATCGCTGGTTCGGTTACCCCTAAAAGCGCTGACATACTGGCAGAAGAAGCCAATCCCCGTTGCTTTTTATCCTTAGTCAGGAAAAAGACAGCCAACGCTGCAGCACCCTGAGCGATGTTGGACACCGAAGCAATCGGAAAGATAAAGCTGCCACCGGTTTGTTTCACGTTGGCAATTAATTGCGTTTCGATAGCTGGAAAGCTTTGGTGTAGGCCGGTAATGACCAATGGCGCGTATAACAAGCCCAACACACCGGTACCTACCGCGCCTGACGTCTGATAAAGCCATAGGAGGCCGTTTGTTAACCCATCACTGACATCCCGCATCACGGGACCAACAATCACAAAGGTCAGTAGTCCCGTTACCAGAATCGTAATTAACGGGGTAAAGGTATAATCAAGTGCTTCAGGAATTCGCCGATGACACCATTTTTCAATCTTTGAAAGTAACCAGGCAACCGCCAGCATTGGGATGACGGAACCTTGATAACCGGCTTGGGCAACCGGCATCCCTAAAATATGCCAATAAGCCAATTGATGGCTTGCCAGGGCTGTACTGACATCATAGCCACTGACCAAGGCGGGTGAAACCATCATCATCCCCATCGCTGCTCCCAAAAATGGGTTGCCGCCAAATCGCTTGGTTGCCGAAAAACCGATTAGCACCGGTAAAAATGCAAACGGTGCGTTGGCTAACACATTAATGAAAGCCGCAAATCCTTTCATATTCGGATAGGCGGCGACCAAGGACGAGGCCATAAATAAATGTGGGGCCGTTAACACGTTATGAAGCGCCATTAATAACCCAGCCGCAACAATGGCCGGAATAATCGGCACAAAAATATCCGCCAACATATTCACAAAGCCGACAAATCCCTGTTTACTTTTCTTTAAAATAATTGATTGAAACACAGCATATCCTCCTAAAATTAGTCACTTCGGAATAGTTTACTGATTTTCATTCAATATGCAAGGATCCTTGTCCCACTTTCTATCACATGAATTAATGGTAATCGGTTTCTTTGTTAATCTGGTAGGTATGATATCGATTAATACTTTTTCATGACATTTTCACAAATTTGATGTAAAAAATGTAAAATAAGTCAATTTGACCATTTTTTCGGCTTATCAATTTCAAAAAGATCAAAGAAAATCTTGGCAACTTTAATATTGCCCAAGCTTCTCTCTGACCTTCTCTTAATTAGCAATCCTCATTCTTTTTTACATTATCCAAGACTATCAATGAATTGATCAGTCGTTTTAGCAATCAGTTTAGGGTACTTCCAGTGTAGGTAATGAGTCCCCTCCAAGGCAACCAACCGTGACTTGGGATGTTGGGTTAAATATCCCGACTGCTTGAACTCAGCCTGCCGCTTGGTGGTGGAAAAAAGCAGAGTTGGTAAGTGATTCGGCAACTTTTGCTCGGCAACCGGCTTTAACATCGCATTCCAATTTTGCGTTTGCGCGACCAAGTTCCGATTATACATTTTTCCAGCTAAGATTTTCGTATTGGCGGCTGCGTCTTCAGCACTCAATAACGGGTTGATGTCTCCCTGAATGGCTAAATCTTTTTGCCGAGCGGCTTTTTGATCGGGTGTGAGTTGATTGAACGCATCAGCCGCTTTGGCAAACGATTCGGCTCCCTTGGGATGAGCATGAACGACTTCGTAGGTTGTGGGTTCAATTGAGATAAAAGCAACAACGTGATTTGAAAAATTCAGATAATCATAAAGGCCGAAAACCCCACCGATACTATGGGCAAAGATAACCGTCGGGCCTAATTTCAAACTGTCAAATAGCTGCCGAAATTCGTTAACTGTGTTGGGTAAGGTTTGCGGTTTATCAGTCAGATCACTCAATCCATAGCCAAGGTAATCAAACGTTAAAATCCCATCGTCCTGTGATAAGTTGTCAATTACCGTTTTAAAATTGTAGTAATCCGAATCACCACCAAATGCTTGGAAAAAGAGTATTGTCGCACGATTGTTTTTGGGCGGCCGATAGTAATAGCTCATCGTTCCGCCTGCCGTTTCAAAATTTTGAAATAATTGGTTTTGCTGCAAAATAATCACCTGGTTTTTATTTATCGTGTTAAAACCGTGAAAAAGTTATTGTCCCATCATCTGCATTAATCGTTGTCTGAGCACCTAATGGCGTGGTGATCATCGGCACTGTGTGGCATGAATCATAATCGTAAATAATGGGAATCTGCTGACCATTCAGTACCTCTAATAAGATGTCAATTGGTTTGCGACTGGTTCCCGAATCGTCAAACAAAGCGTGTTTGCCGAGAATAATTCCGGAAACCTGATCAAATGCACCGGCATCCCGCATCATCGCAAAATTCTTCTCAACAGTCGAAGCATCCTTTTCGGCATCTTCAATAAACAGCAGGTCATTCGGCGATAATTTCGGGAAATAGTTAGACCCTAAAATACCATAGATCGTATTGAGGTTACCGCCCATAATTCGACCGGTTAATTTCGAGGCGCCAATTGAATGCCATTGGTTAGGGCGTTGCTGCTTAGGACGCTCAAAGTCATTCCAGTTAATCGCTTCATCATCCCAATACGTTGGCGCCTTAATCGTCACCGAATGCCCATGCCGCGTATTAATGATTTTTTCAAACGCAGTCCAGGTTTCATTCACAAACGGCGGCCATTCGCCAAACGAAGCCACTAGGGCTGGTCCATACAAGGTTCGGCAATTCGGAGCCTGGGTTTGAACCGCCAGCAACAAGGCCGTTGCGTCGGAATAACCCACAACTGTTTTCGGATGCTGATTGAGATAATCATAGTCCAAGTAAGGCAAAATTGAATTCGTATTTGTCCCACCAATGGTTGCCATAATAATCCCAACCTCATCGTTGTAAATCAGCTGGTTCACTTCGGCCGCCCGGTCAAGAATACTCCCCGAACGATAGTGATCTTGCTTGCCGGTTAAAGAACCCGCAATTAATTTAACTCCCTTACCTTCCAAAAATGCTTTTGCCCGTGCAAACCGCTTCGGTGAAATAGCCGTAATCGGTGTCGATGTCGAGCAGAATCCAATGGTTGTCATCCAATCGCCTCAGTCAATATATTTTGATTTAATTGTAGCACGTCACAATGCCGCCGCATGTTATAGAAATAATTAATTCTTAACGCTTTAGTTGAATCAATTAGTTAACTCATAGTTTCTTTCTAAATCAACCAATAGTGGCATAACAAAATCTAAAGGCAAGTAACCGATTCCCCTGATATGCATTCTTTTATCTTTGTGGCTCACCTCCAGCTCCATCTTGGTGCAACAAAAAAGATCCAGTCAGAAGCCAACTTTCGTCAGTTTCTACCTGGATCTAATATTTAAATTGTTTAATGTAAAATTAATCCCGAGAAATTCCAACACACACTTATTAAAAAAATAACTCCAACTTGTCATATCTAACCTAAAGTGAGTTTCTTATCCACATGTGTCAGTCAGCTTCTCTTTTAAACCTTGATTATTAGTCACCGTCACCGCCATCTCCCCAAGGAACTGTGAAGTATCGCGATCCACCAACCGAATAAAAGCTTGCATAAGTGTTAGCACCCTGATTACTGGTATAGCGATAAGGCGTGTGCAGATTATTAATCCTCAATCGGTAACGATACTTGCCGTGATAAAGGCGAGTTGCCCGGACCTCCGGCAATTTTTTTTGATAATATAAGTATTTTTTAGAACCCTTGTTAATTGCATGGGCAATCTTAACGTAAGCTGTCGGTTTTTGAGCATATTGCCAATTAAATAGGGGATCACTCAGTGGCTTACGACCACGTACGTAAAGTTCCAGATAACCGTCCGAAGTAATTCTCAAAGCCTTACTGGTAGATTTAGGGTGAACAAAACTACTATCAGCTTCCCTTTTAAGGGCTGACAGGCCACCGAAATAAAGGACATTATCACTATACGGCAACACGTAAGCCGGCCGCTTTACCCGTGTAAACAAATGTGGATAATATGAGAATAATAAATAAGCTGACCGATAAGCAGGCTTGAACCCCAGCTTTTTTTTAAAGACGTAACTCATCTCAACCAGGTCACTGATAAGGGCTTTGCCTTCTTTTTGATGACTGCCGCTGTCGATCGTATAGTCTAAATTAAGAATCGTTCCTTTGGGCACAGCTGTTTTTTTGCTGAGGTTGGAAGATGCTGGTCGGATATTTTTATTTAGTCGATAGTATTGCATCTTCTTACTAACCTTTTCCATATAGCTACTGCTGACTCGTTGTGGACTGTTAGCCGATGCCGATTTATTCAGCGTCGTGACTGTCATAATAGATAATCCCATGACGAATAATCCAATAAAACTACTTAACCTTCTCATAATAATATCTCCTCAATTAATCTTCAGGATATGGTGTATCCCTTTATTGTTAAACTAAATCAGCAACCGCACTGATCAACCAATTGTTAATTTTCCTAAACCTCAATCAAATCAACGATGCATCTGCATCCAAAAATATTACAGCTAGTGTGGCGAATGCCGCTTCCTTTCAATAAAATAAATTAACCCAAATGATACGCCTGTATAGGCAACCATAAATGACCCAACCATAATGGATAACAGTTGCCCTTGAATGCTGCCCAAGACAATCCAATCAAGCATAAGATAGATCAGAATCATTGTCACAATTATTCCAATGGATATTTTCCCAAATACGGTCAACGTTTTACTCATTTTCTATCTCCTAATCCACTAAGAATAAAATTAAGATTTAGGGAAAATATGGTCAGCTTTTCAAGCAAATCCGTTAAGTCACCAATAGTATGACACACGAATTAAAACATAGCACAAGTTCTAACTTCCCTGTTTAGTATTAACTAAATATCACTATCACTCATCCACCATCTATTGCGTTCATCAAAAAACAATTGTATCCTAACTTAACCGCCAACCAAGTTTCCAACATTGACTGAAATAATGTGACTCTTATTGGCATTAATTTTACTGATATTAAAGATAACAATAAGGAAAAATGTTTATCGCGTAGTTCAAAATATTTTCCGCAGTTCTCAAATTAGTTTTGATCAGTGTATGTTTGATCAAAATGAATCCAACAGTGGGCATTAGCTTGATTTGGATGGTTCGAATAATATTAACGTAAGTCATTCGACCTTTGTTGTAGTTGGTGGGAATACTAGTGCCTTGAGTGCATGGAACGAAGTCAATGTTTGAGATGCATTTATGCCCTTCTCCGATACATACTTTATTTTACCAAACCGATGTGAATTGAAACAATCTGACCCCCAAAAGAGTCCTCGCTTAAATCATAAACAACGAGTCCCAACTTGTATCCGTGCAATGAATTAATTTTTTCTTGAGTATAACCAATTTTATTTAGTTTACTTTGAAATTTATTTAATTTACTTTGGGTAGTCCCCCATTGGCTAACAGTAGTTTGATATGCAACTTTACTGAAATTAATAACTTCTTTATAAGTTGTCTGATCAGCCGGATTATTAGCAGCTCGTGATGCGATAAACTTAGAAGCCTCAAGACTTAGTGGGGCATTAGGGAACATTTTCATGATCCCGCGGGCTAATTTCTGAGACTGGGCAGTTTTAATATAGTTTAGATAGTTGCTGTCATCAGCGAAGGAGGTTATGGGTTCGGTGGTTGAAATTGTTAAATACTTGCTGTACACCATCCCAACAATCGAGCGATTATAATTAGTGACCTTGTAATACTTATAAGTATGGCCGTCCTTCTTTTTGTTGTAGAAACTATAGACATACCAATCAGTGCTTTTATAGTTGTTTAAATTGTGCTGACGCTTGGTATGCTTAAGATTCCAAATGTAGGCATTGTGTGACTTAACCGTTCTTTTATTATAAAAATAGTGAGTCCAAGTGTCGCTATCGTTTAAATAATACGAATCAGCAGAACGGTCAGTCGCTGCCTGGGTTGTGCTGGACTGATTCAGGATAAAACCAATGATCAGGCTTGGAAGTAGTAACATCAAGAATTTTATTTGTTTTTTTATATCGACCATTCCCCTATTCATTATTAAATCTCCCTTCAATAACCATATTATCTAATAGCCATGAGTCGTTTGCAAAATTATTAAATGTTATATTAACAAACGCTTCAGACAAAAAGATTGCCCATTATATCCGTTAAATACGATTCTGAGGTAATACCACCCCTTCCCAAAATAAATTTGACATTATTGTCAAAATTTGGTGAAATGGGAGACAAATAATTGGTATGATATAGGTAGGTATATTACCCAGGAAGAATCACGCGGTAATATTTCTTCGTCAAATAAAACCGATAGATTGTGAGGAATTTATTATGAACAAAATTTCTATTCGTGGCAGTTTGCAAACGAAACAAATCGTAGGTAATGAGTCAAATGTTGAGAAGAAAATTATTGAAGATCTAAATTCAATTCAGGAAAAAGATGGCAAAAAGCCATTTTCCAAAATTGCCGATCAAGTGGTCATTGAGCCTTATAAAGAAGGTTCGTATGCGTATCATGCCCTGTTAACCGAAGCTGCTAAGATGTATGATCTATCACCAGAAATTCAAAAGAACGCGCAAATGGATGAAGAATAATAAGAATAATTGATTTTTAGCTCGCTAATTGTTTAAAAAGCTAGTCAGACGTAATTGTCCGACTAGCTTTTTTGTATCTGGATCGTTAACCACTTATTTAGAGTTCAACAATAAAAGTGCCCTTTCATTGAGCCTAACGTCCAAACGTGATACGGTTGGTCAAAATAAAATTAAACGAGGTGCTCAGATCATGAAAGCAGCAGTCCTAAACGCTTACGGCAAAGTTCCAGAATACCAGGATTTTCCAGATCCTAAAGTGACCAATGACAATCAATTATTGGTTTCGCCGAAAGCTTCATCAATTAAACAGTTAGACATTAGTAAAGCGGCTGGTAAGCACTATACGAATTTTGATCCACTACCTGCCGTAATGGGCATGGACGGCGTGTCCGAGCTTGATGACGGAACCCGGGTTTACGCAATGGGGATTACCGGAATGATGGCCGAAAAAGCTCTGATTGATAGTCGAAAAATGGTTAAACTGCCAGCCGGCTTGGATAATGTTCGAGCAGCGGCGTTACCCAACGCTCTGATGGGCTCCGACGTGGCGCTTATTGAACGGGGTCATATCAAACAAGGCGATATTGTTCTTGTCAACGGTGCTACCGGAGCCACTGGCATGATGGCCGTTCAGCTTGCTAAATTCCATGGTGCCGCTAAAGTTATCGCAACCGGAAGAAATGCCCAATCCCTTGATAAATTGAAAACTGTGGGTGCCGACATCACAATTCAAATTAATGGTACCGATGATCAAATTGTGAAACAAATTATCGCGGCTTACGATGAAGCCCCGTTCAATCTGGTTGTCGATTACCTTTGGGGACATCCCGCTGAACTCATTTTTAAGGCACTCAGAAAGATTAAGCTTCAAAAACATCTTAAATATATTTCGGTGGGCGGCATGGCCGGTAGTGATATAACATTGCCGTCCCAAGTTCTCAGGAGCAAAGATGTTGAACTCATCGGCTCAGGCATTGGCAGTTTTGCACCGGACGTTTTTCCAACTTACCTGAAGACTCAGCTTCCGAGCATTTTTGACTACGCCGCTGACGGTCACCTATATATCAATCTACAAGTGTTCCCGTTAGACCAAGTTGCAAAAGCTTGGGAAGCATCCGGTCGTTCGGTGATTACAATGTAATCCACTCAGAACAACACACCATATCTTCAAAATTGCAATGCCCCTTTCAGAAAGCTATGATGAAAGAGATCGATTCTAATTCATAGGGGGAAATTAAAAATGATTTGGTTATGGATTCACATCATTTCTTGGGTTATCTTAGCAATCGCCGTTATCTTAGCATTTGTCGGCCCGACAAGCCAAGCAAAAATTTGTCAAATGATTGCCCGGGTTGTTTACCTGTTTGCCATTGTTAGCGGAGTTTTCCTACTGCCATATGCCTGGGGTGACAATCCGATTCTAACGGTGATCAAAGTCTTGATTGCCCTTGGCCTAATCGCTGCCATTGAAATCGGCTTTGCCAAATACAATCAGAAGGCCGTCTCAAAATCAGTTGTTTGGTGGCTGCTCTGCTTTGTTATCCTGGTTGGTGTCTTGGGATTGTTCCTATCACACGGCTATCCTTTTATTCAGTAAATAAAAAAAAGACGATAACAAGTTGCCAAATTCAAAATGGGACTGGACAAAATTACTTTTGTCCAGTCCCGTTTTGTGTCGTCACGATTATTACCGAGTGAAAACGTGAGGAAAAAACAGCTTCCGGCCGTGTAGAGGGCTTATCCAAATATTCAGGATCAGAATATTCGGATAAGCCCTCTACACTCTGGAAGCTAAGCGTTTTTTGCCTCACTCTTTATTAATCGTCATCCAAAATTTTAGCTAAATACCATCCCACCATCAATCAATAGTGATTGGCCAGTCATATAATCGGAATCAGGACCAGCTAAGTAGGAAACACAAGCGGCAACATCTTCAGGTTCTGAAAGTCGACCTAAAGCAATGTCTTTAGAGAATTGCTTCATGCCCCATTCGAATGGCTTGCCGGCATTGTCAGCAACCTTCTTGGCAATATCATTCATCATTGGTGTCTTAACAATTCCTGGGCAATAAGCGTTAACCGTGATGTTATCTTTGGCTAATTCACGAGCAGTCGTTTGAGTAACGCCGCGGATAGCAAACTTACTTGCACCATAAACCGTTAAGTTAGGGTTACCAACTTGACCAGCTTGTGAAGAAGCGTTGATGATCTTACCACCGTGGTTTAATTCATGGAACTTATCGGAAGCGGCTTGAATGCCCCAGATAACGCCACCTAAATTAATGGCCAAAGTGTTGTTCAAAACATCAGGTGTAACAGTACTAATTGGTGTTGTTGGTGCAACTCCCGCGTTATTAACGATAACGTTAAAATCACCAAAATGTTTAGTTGCTTCATCAACAGCGGCGAATACTTCGTCACGATCGGCAACATCAGCTTCAATAGCATAAGCATCCCCACCGTTATCATTAATTTCTTTAGCAACGTTCTCAACTTTGCTCTTAGTCCGTCCAACTAACGCAACTGAAAAACCATCCTTGGTAAGACGTTTAGCGATCGCTTCACCAATTCCTTGACCGGCACCAGTAATTAAAGCAACTTTCTTTGACATAATATAAGCCTCCATGTTTTGTATAACTTGTGAAATTTCAATCAATCATGAGGTTAATTATAAATGGAAGGATTGTGAAAATCAACACAAAATTATTTGGAAGCAATTTTCATAATTGCTCAAACTTTGCTTAAGCGCAACACTGAAGATGGCCGATCTTTCTGGTTCTATTTGGCGTTTATCGGAACTAAATCGCTGTTCATCCTAAAGATATCCTTTTAAGCATGTGAAAAAGGCGAAAAAATAAATTTAGAATAAAACATCAGAGTTTCAAAATGAGAGAATCATTGTGAAAAATCATGAAAATCTCAATCCCATATTCGATCAATTTCCAGTAAAATAAAAAAGCCGGCCATCTCGACTCATCGATCCGGCTGGCAAGGGAGGTAATTAAACTAGCTTGTATATTATAATAGGCATCGTTGTCAGCATTTTTAATACGCTTTTTTCGAGTTGGTATCACCATTCCCAACATCGATAAGGTTTTTCAGATGTCTGTAAGAAAAGGGAGCCCATCCGGGGGCTCCCTTTTCTTGTTCTAGTTTGTATATTTAACACAACTTCATAATACTCAAGGTATCCGTATCCGTCAAGTAGTCCCGAGAAGTCGCCAACTACTTGGTCAGTTGATAATACGTCAGGAAAAAGATCCCAGCCCCATACCAAAGCAGGATCATAATTACCAACATCAGCGTTTTCGTCAACGTATTCTGAATGGTCAGGTCCGCATATCGGTTATCAATCCATTTACTAGAAACCAGCAGACCAATCATCGCTAATGCAAAAGGTAATATAAACACCGTTAACTTACCACCATAACTGTCAGCGGCACCAAAAGCATTAATATGATCAGGGACCTCTTTAGGCAATTGCGGATATAAAACAATTGCCATAATAAATGATAAAATCGTCACGCCCCAATTGAACATTGCAAATTTGCTAAAAATCTTTGAGATAATAATTGAGTAACTCACCAAGCTCACTTCCCAGATAGATAATGCGATTAATCATTTTAAATCCTAATCAATATATTAGCACAAGCTTTTGATAAAACAAGGACGAGTTATCAACTTCTTAAATCCGAAGTTTAACTACTTTTTGTTAATTAATCATTATACGATCCCCGACCCGATTCAACAAAATAAGCCTTGCCGGTGGGAAGTAATTTCCTAACTCACTTCGCTTCAACCGGAATCAAACGCTCTAAATACGTCGCTCCCCATTTATTCATCGCTAAAACAATCGGCACCAACGATCGCCCAGCCGGCGTCAATCGGTAACTTGTTTTTACCGGAACGTAACTGGTATCAGTCTGCTTAACAATAATGCGATCATTTTCCAATTGTGAAAGCTGCAATGACAGCATTCGCCGCGTACATCCCGGCAGTGTCCGCAATAATTCAGTATATCGAAACTCATGCTTCATTAACCGACAAAGAATAATGGATTTCCACTTGCCATCTAAAATTTTTAACGTGGTATCAAGTGGACAAAGCTCACCATGCCGGCGGCTCATTTCAGACGCTTTCATTCCAATCAACGCTTCCTTTCAAAAGTCAGCTTAACGACTTTGCGACTATTCTACCACATGTTTTTGTCTAGGAATGGGTATCAAAAAATTCCCTTATTGGCATTTCCACCCTTTGGTTTTATATTTTAATGCAGAGAGGGTGGTTAGCTTGGCAATAACAGATCAAATGACTTCTAAAGATGTTTTGATGGTGACAGGTTTATTTTTAATCGTTTTTATTATGGGCGCTGATTCATTTATCATTTCGCCTTTGCTTCCTGCAATTGAGCGGGACTACGGCGTTAACTTAAGTTCCGCTGCGTTGGCCGTTACAATCTACGCGCTGTGTTACGCCATTGGCTCTCCGTTTTTCGGACCGCTCGGCGATAAATTTGACAAGAAATGGATTTTGACAATCGGAATTGGGATCTTCCTGATTGGCAGCCTTCTTTGCGCGATTGCGACAACGATTGGTCAATTTTATGTCTATCGAGCCATTGCCGGAATTGGGGCAGCTTTGACAATGCCAAATATCTGGGCAATTATCGGTGACCATTTTCGTGGACACTTGTTAAATACGATCATGGGAATCACCATGTCGGCGCTTTCCTTATCAATTGCAATTGGCGTCCCACTGGGAACTGAATTAGCCCAACTTTCAAACTGGCACATGGCCTTTTGGGGCTCCGCAGGATTAACCTTGATCGCCTACTTTGTCCTGTTAGTCGTCATTCCCAATATGAGCTCCCTGCCAAATCAACGGATAAGTTACCTTGATTCTTTTCGAACATTACTAACGACCCATCACGCGACTTGGGCGCTCAGCATTAACCTGGTCTGGATGTTTGGTTTCTATACTATTTATACATTCTTAGGCACTTATATCGAACAAACTTTTCACGATAATACCGCCCAAACCGGCTTGGTTTTTACCGCTTATGGTATTAGCAACTTTATCGCCAGTTTTTTTGGCGGGATTGTCACAACCAAATTGGGCGCAATGCGCAGTGTCATCATCAATGGTCTTCTATCGGTAATTTTTATTTTCGGGATGACCTTTATGGCCAACACAATTCCCCTTTTAATCACATTTCTCATCCTGCTTGCCTTGGCACAAGGATTAGGCGTCACAGCATTAACAACCTATATTGTTAATGTTGTCCCTAAAAATCGTTCAACCGTCATGTCTTT
Source organism: Lentilactobacillus diolivorans DSM 14421 (assembly GCF_001434255.1). GTDB lineage: Bacteria > Bacillota > Bacilli > Lactobacillales > Lactobacillaceae > Lentilactobacillus > Lentilactobacillus diolivorans. Next base: position 93,994 of record NZ_AZEY01000041.1, on the reverse strand, counting down.
CAACAGTTCTTTTCTGTACCTCGGCCTAACATTGGGTTCATTGATTGGCGGCATTGTCTACCCCCACTGGGCATTTAAAGGCGTGGGCTTATCTGCAATAGCCGGCTTACTCATCGCAGTAATAATTACGAAATGGCTTAGTTCCGACAGGTCACAATCCGTAACCCATTAAATCTAAAATTACCACCGTCAAATATCGTTTTCAAAGATGAACAGAGTGGGAAAAAAGGCGCTTAACTTCCAGAGTGTAGTCAGATTATCCGAATATTCCGAACTTGAATATTTGGATAATTTGATTACACGGCCGGAAGTTGCCTTTTTTCCCGCGTTTTTGCTCGGTAACAATCATGTTTACACTAACAGAGCTGGAAAACAACTATTTTCCAGCTCTCTTTATTTTTTTATTTCAATAATGGCAAAGCAGCCGAATTCACCGAAATCCTACTATTTCTAATTGACAAACCGGCCAAACTCAATCAATAATAGATAGGTAGGTAATCACGAACAAACAGCCTTATAATAATGAAAAAGTTCGTTAATCAAGCCAACCAAGTAATTTATATCGATCAACCTGGCAAAGCGCGCTACAATACATATTAAGAACTTTCGTTAATTCCAACGATCATTGGAAATCATTTATAAGGAGCATTAGGCATTATGCTAACCATTAAACTCAATCAAATGCAGTTTCACTCGCACATTGGTTTCTACAAAGAAGAGCGGGTGATCGGCCAAGATATTGTCATTAATATTACCCTTAATCTAAAAGATGTCAGCCTGGACACGCTGGCCAAAGATGACTTGAATAATACGATCAACTACGGCCAAGTTTATCAAATCGCCAGCGAAGTCGTTGCCAAGAAAGATACAAAATTAGTTGAAACGGTTGCCTCGCTAATTTGCAAACACGTTTGGGATCAATTTGAGGATAAACTTGAACACGTGACGGTCGCGATTCAGAAAAAAGGCTTACCAATCGATGGCGTCCTCGACAATGCTGAAGTGGAGGTGTCAATTTGACGCAACCAAATACTGCCTACATCGGCATTGGGAGTAATTTAGGTGATTCAAAAGCAATCGTTAAGGGTGCCCTGGCAGACTTAAACGATCATGCAGACATCCAAGTTGAGAAAGTTTCTTCCTATTATATAACCGATCCGGTTGGTGGCGTCGAACAGGATCAATTCATTAACGCAGTGTTTAAGCTAACCACTAGTTTGGATGCCCACCGGTTGCTTAACGTATTGCATCAACTTGAGCAAAAATACAAGCGCGTCCGGACCATTCATTGGGGACCCCGCACATTGGATCTGGACATCGAACTTTTCAACACTGACCACATTCAAACGACCGAATTAATCGTTCCCCATAAAGAGATATTTAACCGCCTATTCGTCCTCGTGCCATTATTAGAGATTATCGATCCTGATGACCAGCGCGTTCCCCAAATCAAAGCCGCCATTGCCAAGTTGTCTGGCAGTCAATATATCAAGAAACTTGATCAGAAAAGAGAGACATTATGAGTCCGGAAAACAAGCAAATTATTGAAACCAGTATTCGACATATTTTAACAGCTGTCGGTGAGAATCCCGACCGTGCCGGATTAAAAGAAACCCCTGCCCGAGTTGCCCGAATGTATGAAGAAATCTTCAGCTCGCTGGAAAAGAAATCTTTTGATGACGGCAAAGTCTTTGATGCCGATAAGTCAGTTGACGATGAAATTGTGACCGTCAAACACGTGCCGTTCTATTCAATGTGTGAACACCACTTGTTACCATTTTTCGGCACCGTGTCCGTCGGTTACGTTCCCCAAAACGGTAAAATTATCGGGTTAAGTAAAATTCCCCGGTTAATTGAATACGTGGCGGCCAAACCAAGTGTTCAAGAGGAAATCACCAGCCAAATCGGTAAAGAAATGACCAAGATTTTAGCTCCCCAAGGTGTTGCCGTTGTCATTACCGCTCGTCATATGTGTGTGGAAATGCGCGGAATCAAGAAGCTAAACAGTCAAACGACCACTTCATATTACGATGGTATTTTAAAAAAAGATCGCGACAAAAAAGCTGAATTTTTACAAGAAATCAACAGGTAAGAAGGAACTCCGGATGACATTAAAAGATCAATATGACACGATTATTTCTCAAATCCCCCATGTCATGAAGTATGGCAAAAACGAATCCCGAATACCATTGTTACGGCGAATTCTCGATGTTTTGGGATCACCCGACAAACAATTCAAAACTATTCACGTTGCCGGCACCAATGGTAAGGGCTCTATTTCAACACTGACGGCAGCTTTACTGCAACGATCCGGGTATCAAGTCGGCCTATTTACTAGTCCCACCCTATATGACGATCGCGAAATGATTCGGCTAAATGGCCAATTGATTATGTACGACGAATTTATCAAGTGTTATCAAACGTTCACTGATGCCCTTAAACAACTCAGCCTGATCCAGCAGGACATCTCGATATTTGAAACCTGGTATTTAATCTCCACCATTTATTTTGCGGACCGCCGAGCTGATTATGTGGTTTACGAAACCGGCTTGGGCGGCGAACTTGATGCGACCAATGCTACCCGAAACGTTAAAACCGTTATTTTTGCTAAGTTTGCTTTGGATCATTTAAATATTCTCGGATCAACGCTTGAAGATATCGTAACCACAACTGCCAAAATTATTAAACCCGGAGTGCAGGCTATCTGTTACGCGCATCAAGACCCGGTAGCGGTTAAAATAATCGAAAATCGCTGTCTTCAGGTAAATGCCAAATTATATTTAAGCAGCTTTGATCATGTTCATCTTAATCAGCCATTTCTTGACCACTCCCAAATTGACTTGATTTTAAATGGGGAGATTCTTCCCAACGTTCATTTTAATCTGGCTGGTCAATACCAGATCCGTAACTTGCAAACCGTTTTAACCTGGGTTGCCCTGTTCAACCGAACTGCAACATTCAAAATTACCCGAACGACCATTCTCTCGGTCTTACAAACCATCACATTTCCCGGTCGAATGGCACTTATTCAAGCTGAACCACCAGTCTTAATTGACGGCGCTCATAATCTCAACGGGATCAACGGCTTAGTAACATCACTCTTATCGCTAAAGGACTTGGGAACCATTACCTTTGTCGTGGGCTTTCTAAAAGACAAGCAGGTAACGGAATGCGTCAACCGACTACTTGATGTTAACGCAACGTTTATCATCTCATCTCCGGATAACCCCGACCGTGCTCTGGCTGCTGACCAATTAGCCCAAATTTTTCATGCGAATCCCAAATCAGTAGCTGCCAAAATCATCCTGGCCGATTCGATTGCCAATGCCGCCCAACAGGCCAAGCAACTGCAAGGCACCAACCAGGGGCTTGTGATTGGCACCGGTTCTTTTTACTTCATTAATAAATTCAAATTGGCTTGGGATGGTGAAACCAATGAGTGACTGGCTAATTGCATCCAACAATCCGTTCAAGGCAGCTGACCTGCAAAAAGATCTGGCATTCTTCGGTTTAAGGGCAATCCCCTACACCGATTGCTTGGCGCCGCTAACCTTTCCAGCAGAAACAACGACCAGTTACGTGACCAACGCCATCACCAAGGCCCAGTTTTTAAGCCAGCAGACCGGCCAGACGGCAATTGCCGATGACAGTGGGATTGAGATTCCGATCCTAGCTTCCCATCTTGGCGTTACGACCAAACGTGAGTTACATGAGAAAGCCAACGGTAGCGATAACCAAACACTTTTAGCGTGGTTAGCCGACTATTCAGGAGCCGACAGAAGCGCAACCATGCGGTCAACATTAGCGGTTGTTATCCCGAATGGCCCAACGATCACTGCCACCGGATCGGTTACTGGTCAAATTGCCCGTCACGATCTGGGAAGCTTTTCCACCGGTTTTGATAAGATTTTTTGGCTGCCGGAATTAGGGAAAGCCTTGGCCGAACTGCCAGACAGCCAGCGAATCCCGCTTACCCACCGCGGTCGAGCCGCCCAACAATTAATCAATATGCTTCGGAGAAAGGAATTAATCCCATGAGAATTCAAGATACCACTCAAGCCCTAGGTAACCACTCTGATTTTGAAAGCCAGGCATTATTCGCACTGGCAACCAAACAGAACCGCTTAAACCTGCAATTTACCGACGTTGATGCTGGTCAAGCGGGTCGTTTGCAACACGTCATTCATCAACTGGATGGTGCCAGTCAAGTACTCGATCGGACAGTAGTCGGCTTGCTAACGCTTGAAGCAGCGAAACGTCTGAACCAGGAATGGCCGAAATTATTTCATGATCAGGCAGCCGCTCAAGGCCAATTACGTCAAATCTTGAAACAGTACGATATTATTTGGCAGGCTGGTGATCACCGGTTTAACCTGACTGAGAAAGCCATGATCTATGCCGTGATGAACATCACCCCGGATTCATTTTATGATGGCGGCCGCTACCAAAGTATGGACGCCGTGTTGAAGCATGTGGAACAGATGCTGGCTGATGGTGCCGATATTATTGAGGTCAACGGTCAAACAACCCGCCCCGGCTTTAAAGAAGTGACGCCAGAAGTTGAAATTGAACGAACGATTCCTTATATGAAAGCAATCCGTCAGGCCTTCCCAAAGGTTGTCTTTGCGATTGACACCTATAAGCTCCCCGTTATGAAGGCCGCAATTGACGAAGGCGTTTCAATCATTAATGATGTCAATGCCTTTACTGATAATCCTGATAAATTAGCTCTATTGGCGCAAAATAACGTTGGTCTGCTGACAATGCACAGTAGCCGCGGCCACGAGTATGATGATCTAACCACGGGGATGCACCGATTTTTCGAACAAAATCTCGCTGACATTACCAGCGCCGGTATCGATATCGAACGGATTGCTTTGGATCAAGGAATCGGCTACTCCAAAGTTCCTGACGGTGCCCAAGACTATGTCATGATGCGTAACCTCGATCAATTCAATGATTTCCGTCGACCAATCATGACCGCCATTTCTCGAAAAGGATATCTCGGTTTACTATTAGGTCTGAAAAAGGACGAACGCCTGCCGATGACCCTGGTAACCGAAGCGGAAATGTACCTGAAAGGCGGCCGAATTTTACGGGTTCACGATGTTAAAGAAACCAAACAACTAGTCACCCTGTTGGATGAAATTCGAAATGGATACTGGCTGCCAACTGAATAACATGACCCAATAGATTTTTAACCAGCCTTAGCAGCTTCCTTTTATACTTGGAAATTGTTTTAATTTTAATTAATTTTAAATAGAATAAACAATCACTTTTCAAAAAGTCCCGTAAAACCAGTGAACCCACTGGTTTTACGGGATTTTACTTTCTAAGTTGAGATACGGTAATCCAGATTTTTGTTTATCATCTCATCTTCAACGGTCATATATTTTGTGAATGATATAAATATTATTGCTAAGAAAAACTAATTTGGACTGTTTTGCTTTTTCTTCCGAATTGCAACAGTGCTTGAAAGTTTGTCCATTTCAGCCCTGACCCCATCTGCAAACTCAGGATTTTGAAGGTCGTGGAAAAACGTTTGATCGACATCTGTTAAATATGGCTCTTCTTTCATTGTGTGCCGCCTTCCTTTCTGAATACAGCAACATGATTCATTACGCATTTTCTGCTGGAATTTTCAGATACCGCTGATCGGCGGACACTAAGAAAATCAGACTGGCGATAAAGATTGGGCCAAACACCGCAATCAATTCCCACCAACTTGTTCCACTTTGTCTAATGGGGCCGGAAATACTCGGAACCCAGTCCAAAAGAGAATGCAGGAGAATCCCCCAGACAAGTGTGTTAGTCGCAACCCGCAGAGCCGCCAAAAAGACACCGAGTACAAAAGCCCAAAACATCTGTTGAAATACAACTGCCGGATTACCACCCAGAAAGTTGACGAAATGGAACCCCCCGAATAAAAATGCCGAATAAATCGCCGATCGCGTGAAACGAAAGGAACTGCCATTATATAAGGTATGGTCCAAGAAACCCGAGAAAAACAAACCTCGGCAAAGGGTTTCTTCAAATATCCCAGTAGCTAACGCGATGACGGTTATTAACCAGAAATCATTCGAACCAAACAGTAATGGCAAATTTTGAAAGAATCCGTTAAGAATCATCATGATCATAACCGTGACCAACGCAATTAATCCCCAAATCTTCATGGACCTGCTAAACTTCGGCCGCTGAGAAAAGAGCTTAAACGATTTCAATGTCCACCACGTAATTCCCAGCGAAATAAGGGCAATTACCGCGTCAATACTGGCAACCAGCCATTCTGAAGCATCGTAAAGATACAGCATCACTGCATTATAAACTAAAAACAGGCCAACCCCCGCTGCCAACAAACGCCCCCACGACCAACGATTCTCAATGATCAACTTGAATCAAACCCTTCATTTAGAAAAAATTGCATTTCATTAAAGTTGCCCACATTATACACTTATAAGTTCTTGGTAACCATAGGTGCATGGGCATGATCTCCCACTTTTTATCAGAATGTGACTCGGTATCAATATAAATTGAATCACCCTGTCAAGGATAGGAAGCCATTTTTATAATTCCCTTCCCGCACGATTTTCTTTATCCAAGTTAAGGTCGCTTTCTCTAGCAGATTTAAAATTAATGCTGGCATAATCCCCATTAGTCCAAGGATTGTCGTCCAATCGGCTAGGCCGATAAACTAAAATCCCGTCTGAATAATAAGCCGCTGTATAAGGTAAAGACAACGGCAATGAAAAAGAATGCGTCATCTCACAAGTGATGGATACAGTTGAGAAGCAGCTTCGTAAATCTTTGGAAGCCATCCCATTATCACAAATATTAACGAAGATTAAGCGAATTTATGATATTGACCAACTTGATCAGTGGATTAATGACACGATAGCCGCTAAATAAGAATGGTTGCGCTTCAGCATATTGGTCTTCATGCTCTCATCAGAACGCGACACATCAAAATCAATGTATTTCTATGCATGCCGGCATTAATACATCATTTTATCTTGTATAAATCAAACTCAAGTGGTAATTTAAGGATAGTTCATATGAGAAGATGATTAGAATTGATTAAGACTCGTTGGAATTGGCGCTTACAATTAATTATCGCCATCGCTGTATTTATACCGATAATACCGATAGACAACTCATTAAGATTATCAGTTAGTCCAACACTATATGCGATTGTTCGATTAGCATATGTTTTGTTGGTTGCCGCTTTTATCTATTATGGACTGGGTAGTCTGAAGGTTCGCAATCAAAAGTTTAGACGCACCCCACTTCTAATTACGACACTGACTATTTGCTGCTTACCAGTGTTCCTTTTTGTTTCTCCTCTTCAAATTTTTGGCGTATTGCGTTCTCCAAAAGCTGTTTCGGCTATCTGCCTGGCGTTCTCAGGCGGCATATTGGAAGAATTTGTTTTTCGTGGATTAGTCTTTTCACTATTTCAAAAAATATTTGTTAATTCCCGGTGGCCACTAACCTTTGCTGGTATCCTATCATCAGTTTGTTTTGGCCTCTTCCATTCTGTAAATCTATTGAATGGTCAAACGATAGAAGCTACTTTGCAACAAATCTTTTACGCGACTTGTATAGGGCTTTTCTTTGTAGTCGTTCGTGTCTCAACCAACACTTTGATGTGGTCAGCCTTACTTCACTCCCTATTTGACACTCAACTATCAATTGGCTCCTCTGCAGGAAGCAGTCCTTGGATTTGGCTATTCTTAGCTTACGTTCCAATTCTTCTAGTCGGACTGGTTGGCCTGATTGCAATGGATTCTAATTTAAAGCGCAATCAGCCGATAGTAAAGCTGACTTAATTTCACTCAAAACCACCACACCTAAACAACTTCCAAATTATTTTTGTTTCAGGAAAAATACTAATAAGAAACGGTTCAATGTATTTTCTATTGACCTTTCAAGGGGGAATCTATTATGGATATCAGAAAATTATTATTATCAATATCAGGTATCTTTCTAGTGATCACGATTGGCATTGTCATCTATGATTGTGTGACTCACAATTATGTCGCTTTACTGCCAATGTATACTCATAACCTGCCTCATGGTTTAATCTCATGGTCAATTTTTCTAACACTGGTTCCATTTGGCGTTTCGAGGATGTTTCATCAACCTTATACGTCAGATAAAAAAATCAAACACTAGTAATTTGCAACATGAAAGCTAAGAAATACGCTAACTCGGCGTGGTTCTTAGCTTTCATATTTCCGTGGATTCAGCAAAAAACAAATCCAACGCCACGAAAAGAAATTGATCATGCAATTGATTTGCGCGCCGAGTTTTATAAAAACTATATGGAGGGAAAATAATGAAAGATTTAAAAAAATATGCCGAAGGAGTAACAGACGATTTAGATGACTTTTTTGCCGAAATGATGAAAGACTCCAATTATCGCAATGGGGTCAACGCTGAAAAAGCCAAGTTGGCCAGTGCAGCAGCCATCTTAGAAGCTCGTGAAGCAGCCGGACTAAGCCAGCAGAGTTTGGCTGATAAGTCTGGTGTCCCCAAGAGTACAATTTCTCGCATTGAGAAGGGAAATAACACTAGTATTGATACTCTCACAAAAATTGCTAATGCTCTTGGCAAAAAAGTAACAGTAGTATTATCCTAAAATCTGGAAGGGACAAAGTGCTAGACCAGCAAATTAAAAGGTCCGGTTTATTAGCTTTCACATATCAAATTACTTTAGGAAGGCAAATTGTTGATATGACTAATACGTATATAAAAGATTATACTAATACGTTCATCATTCATGGCCATGAATATACAGTTACGGCACCTGCCAGGTTTGATAGTGATACAAACAAACTGGTTGACGATCTGATATTAGACGATCAAGCCGTTGAAATTGCCAATTCAATGTATCGCAATGATATGAACTTGGTTTCACCTGAAGATGTTAAAAAATATCGGGCAAAAATCGGCCTTTCTCAAAGAGAGTTCGCAAAATTGCTTGGCTGGAGCTCTAATACAGTTGCTTTATATGAAGCAGGTGCTTTCCCCTCAAAGTCAAACAATAAATTATTAAAGGCACTAATGTCTGATAATCATCATATTTAATGGAAAAAGAGATATCGTTTCTGAGGGATTGAGCAAACAGGCTTTTAATGATTTTAATCTTATTCAGCAGGATCCTGAAATTTCTAATTTACTCACCGATATTTTAAACGATTATGGTGATAAAACAGCATTTGGGTTAAGCAAGATCACTCATCAAGCTGGTTCTCCGTGGTCCCTCACTGGTAGAGGCGTTATTAACCCGACGCTTATTGCTGAAACCTTTATTCGTGGCGCAGAGCAATAAAGAATTTATGACAAAGGTCTGCTGAACTTAAAAACTAAATTTCAAAAAATGGCCTCACTTCAGATAAAGGCTGGAATGAGGCCATTTAAATGTCCAAGAACGAAAATTTGAAAGTTAACATTATAAATGTAAGCCGAACATTGCGTCGTTACATGATAAGGTAAATTATTCCGATTAATTAGCTTAACTGTTTAACCGCATTGACTATTATTTACCCACGAAACTGATGGAAATCATCGTGCTTTCATAAAATATATTCTGCTAATCCCTAATATCCTGGATAACTTTCAAATCGATAATGAACCGTCGCCGAAACTGCTTTGCCAGGGAGCTTGGCATAGGCTGCAACCGACCGATTGATGTTGAACGGTTTCTTAGGATCGGTTGTTAAAAAGGCCACGCCATTTTTAACAACCTTATCGTAATAGACTTGCTTTCCCTGCTTAACAACCACTCGACTACCGGCCGGTGCCTTGATGAATGCGGTATAGGGAAGTGGCACTAATGCCATTTCGATGCCCTGCTTTTTCAATGTTTTCATTTTTTTAATAGCCTTTTGTGATTGATGATAAATTTTCAGATCAAAATACTGCTTAAGTTGCGGTGACTTGGTTTTATTTGATTGCTTCTCAGCGGCCCAAGCGTTCTCCGGTAAAAGATGCCCTACTCCTGTTGATCCGACACCAACTGAAACAATCCCAACGGCCACTAATAATACATGTCTCAGTTTCATTAAGTTGCTCCTCGTCAAACCCATATTCTTTAATTACAATAGCTACATAGTCAACTTCGATTCTTAAAGAATTACCTATTTAAAATTGGTTATCCTTTCATAAATTAAGTATAAGATTATGCAGTTAATCGTCAATAGGCTATTTCAAAATTTAAATATGAATCAAAAAAATAAAGCTACGTGGCATTTTTTCAATTCCGCGCAGCTTCTTTGAATAAGATCGACCCAATTAAACTTGAGTCTTCTAGAACCAATGGCAATTCCAATCAAAATAATCCGATATACAGGTATGACCAGCAAACAAATCCTTTTGAAGTTGCTTTCTCTATGATTGGTTAAATAACTGAATTATTGATATTGAGGTGCCAGCAACGCAATTATGTAAATACCGTTGCCGCTTAAAAAATTGTTTTTCTTATAAATAGGATTACTATACATTCCAATCTGCCAACCCTTATATTGATTTAAACCAATACCTTGTTTTTTTAAATCACTAAGGACGAAGTTTTCAAAAGTTAATTTTCCATCGACAAGTTCTTGAATTTGCTGCTGGGTTGGTCTGGTAGACACAGTTAGGTATTTTATTTGTTGTAATTTATCTCCCCATTCATGTCGGGTTACTGAGCCAAAATCATTATCCAACTTCCCCTGCGCAGCATCATTTAATTTGCGATTGTAACTGGTCCCTGTAAAAGAACGCATAATTGGTAAGTCCTGATAATAGGTAACAGTTGAGTCATATTGGTCATCATCAGCACCTTTTAAATTATTAAGTTCTTCTTTAGTTGGGTGTGGAATACCATCCGGATTATCTTTAGTAGTCCAATTAGTATTGCTATTTGTAGTCGTCTCATTGCGACTACTACTTTCTGAAGCAGATCCCTTGGTTAAATAACCTTGCCAGACATACCCATATGTATTTCCGGATTGGTTGGTTACGTAGTAAAAAATTCCGGTTTTGGTACCATTGGTCATTTTTAAGACTCTGTTTGCGTACCAGGTGGTTTTAGGATAATTAGTTAAGTGATGTTTCTTTTGAGTTAAATTATAGCTCCAGAGATAGGCTTCGGTACTGGTACCGTTCCAATGAAAAGCTGTGTTGTTAGCGGTTTGGGATTTGACAGTCCGATAGACACCAGCTGCTTTAATAGGTTGTGGTGTACTTGTTAAGACCAGCCCGGTTAAACCGGCAGCTAATACAGTTAGTAATAAGCTTTTTTTCTTCAACGATCTCGCCTCCAAAGTTAGTATAGCACCGAAACTAAATTTGTTTGGCAGTTTTTTTACTAAAAGTCCAATGACAATTTAGCTGCGGGTAATTCTTATTAGTTGGGTCAATGTCCAAAAACCTCAGGCGACAACAAATCGACGGAGATTAAATTCCCCGCCGATTTTGTTTGTTAATTAAATAATAGGATTCATTTTCTTTAATTTAGAAACCTTCTCTGGTTATCAGCATATTAGTAACCCTTATCTAATAATCAATTCTCCTCACACCTTTGGAAAGTTCCAGATAATTGATCATTATGCTAACAATTTAGTGAGATCAATCGAATTAAGCTTTTTTTGACGCAAACAACAGGCACAAATGAGTAAAACAATTAAAAATAGAACGACATTAATAATAACCTCAGCAAGTGTTACCGTAGCAGTTTCATTAATAGAGCCCTTAGCAATTCCGATGGAGAAATCCCAAGTGCCATGGAATAACATTGGTAGAATAATTGTCCCCGAACGCAAATAAAGCACACTCAGTATTAGTCCGAACCATACGGCAAACAACATCTGTAAAGCTGTGTCACCAATTGGTTGGCGTAAAACATTGACGGAGTGGATTAAACCAAATAAGACGCTCGAAATAACAACAGCCGACCATACCTGTCGTTTTTTAGTCATATGCCTGAATGCCTTCAAAAGGATTCCTAAAATTAATCCTCGAAACAAAAATTCTTCAAATATCCCAGCACATAAGCCAGCTGAGATTGCTAACACCCAGTACAAGTTCCTGTCGATGACGATTTCCAAAACTGATATTGCAACCGCGAAATACAACGGCCAACTTACCACTAGTAATTGGCCCCAAGAAATAGTCGGCTTGATCCCAATTTGTTGCTTGGTAAATCGTCGGTTAATGAAATAAAAAATAGCAAATAAAGGGACATCTTGAGCCCAAATCATTAAGGACTGAGAAATTGTGACCGACCTTTTTACGGTAAACAAAATAACAGCTAAAAAAGCCATCGCAATAATCAGCGTTGCAAACAAACCGGCTACCTGCCAAATGTAGCGAGATGATTTTTCCATTTGATTATCTTCTTTCTAAACTGGCTTTTATGAGATTATTATAGTCTCACTTTTTTCTCGGTGATTGAATTTGCGTTTTGAGCCAAATGAATAAGTTTTTGTTCTTGAGCAATCGTATGAAAAGATGTTTTCCCAACTGATATCGTTCTTAACTGGAAATATTGCGAATGATATAATGAAAAATACCACATTGATCTACATGAACTAACCCGAAAATTTAACGATCAACATTTAGGAGGTCTCCCAATGTCAAAGAAATTTCATCGTGCATTCGGCGTTTACGGTATCATTAGTCATCACGATCGCGTGGTCGTTATTAAGAAGAATGGCGGTCCGTACATTAACCGATATGATTTGCCGGGCGGTAGTTTGGAAGATGGCGAACCACTTCAAAACGCAATTGTTCGCGAAATAAAAGAAGAAACCGGACTGGTTCCCACCCAACTTGACCAGTTAGGCGTTACCAGTTTCCGGTTTCCGTGGCAATACAAACGCTGGAATTACAATCAACACATCTGTGTCTTTTACGAAATCACTAATCTTAATGGCAAGCTGACCAGCCAAGTGACGCAATTCATCGGTCAAGATTCACTGGGCGCACTTGAAATTCCCTTAGCAGAACTAAACATCAATAACGTATCGCCGTTGGTCTTGAAAGCCAAGGACTTTTTGGAACATGACAAAGTCTTTGATAGCCGTGATTGGGCTTATGATGAATGGAATGTGTTGGATCAGTCAGTGTTTGGAAAGAAAAGTTAACGAAAAAAATCAGGGTGCTTTAATGTGTCAAAGCAAACTAAAGATGAACCATTTTTAAAGAAATTTCGGTGACCGAACTATTAAATCATGCACTGTATGAGAAAGATTCAGCTAAAAAAGCTGTTTTTAAAGCTCTGTGTGACTACGTTGTTAATGAGCAACAAACTAAGAGCAAGATTACAATTGGATGAAATATAGATTACAAAACAGTTGCAAAGTAAATATTATGGGTTTACCATAATGCTGTTTAAAAAAGGTAAGGCATAAACACCTCAATATCGAATTTACAATCACAGTCAACTTCCGATGTAGACACAATTCAGAACAAAGGTAAAGAATTGCGCACTATCAGTATCTTATGCTCAAAAATATTATTTTCTCGTTTGCTGCCCAACAACAGCAATAAATTTTTTCAAAAAATGGAATCGACTTTTCGCGGTTCCGTTTTATTGAAAGGGAGGTTATCCTTGATGACTTATCGAAATAATAGCAAGATTGTGGCATTATATATCTTTATATACTTAACTTTAAGTATGTTTATGGAACCAATTTTGTCTGCAAAACATAGTGAACTAAATTTGTTGAGCACCAGCAATCTAATTATAAACTTAGCATTACTACCAGTTCTGCCGTTTATGTTTTCTCATTTTAAAAAAGTAAATCTTAAACCTTTAAATTTTGATTCAAAATTTAAATACTTTATGTTACCCGTTGTCATTTTTTATATCCTTTATGAGCTTGATGGTGTGGTTGGACATTTTATTGGTGTGTATGAAACCCTTACTATTAAAGAAACGATAGCTATTATTATTTTAGCGATCTGTGGTGGAATTAACGAAGAAATTATATTTAGAGGCTTCTTACTTACAGCATTGCTTAAGTATTTTCGTGGAAAAAGGTTTCGAATAACTTATTCAGTTTTATTGCAAGCATTATTGTTTGGGCTAGCACATATACCTAATTATTTAAGTGGGACTCAATCTTTATCCGCTACATTTCAGCAGGCTTTATCTGCTAGTATAACCGGTGTTATTTTGGGATTCATTTATGTAATTACAAATAGACTTTATCCTGTAATTATTATTCATATTTTAAAGGATGTTCAACCTTCTATGGCTTCTGGTTTTGTGACAGCAAACCCGTGGGGTGTTATCCTTACATTTGCTATAGTTACATTAATAATTTTTGGAGTTCTGTTAGTAAATATTGATATAAGACAAAAAGCGAAAGTTAGTTAAACTCAATGTCAGGAGAAAACGATGCCCATAGAAACATGTCTCAGGCACTAGTTACCGCGATGGGCTCAACACCGAGAAGACCAAGTTGGCTAGTCAGCCGTCTTAGAAACCCGCGAAACAGCCGGATTAAATTAGCAGAATCTGGCTGATAAGTCTGGTGTTCCCAAAAGTACAATTTTTCGCATTGAGAAGGGGAACATACCAATATAGATACACTCACTAAAACTGCTAACGCTCTCGGCAATAATAGTATTATCCTAAAAGCTAAAAGCAAATCGGCACTCGGTCAATATTAACTAAATTAATCTATTCCTCCAATGAATTAAACTCCAATCTTTACTTAATGATGACTCATGGATAGAATCTGTTGGATAATCTTATGGCCGCTTGGAGTTAGTGTTATCAAAATAATTCAGGTATCGTGGATAGAACCTTATTTAAGTCGTAAGTATCCAATGGCAGAAGATCCAAGATTGGCTTATAAGAAGCAAAATTCAAATAACTCGGAAATTCAACAAAAGAGTCATTCGTGGGCATGGATAGTTGGCATCGTTTTATTAGTGATTGGCATTGGCTGCGTTCTTGTCTTCCTGCCTTTGCTCAAGATCATTTTTTAAATGAACATTTCTGGCCTTTTATCTAAATAATCTCCTTATCATCTATGGTGCGATGATAGGGAGATTATTTTGCCGATTTTTTGAATCAGGCGGTGTTTGGAAAATAGACGACCCCACTACTTTTTTCTAAAAGCGTTTCTTTCTAAAGATCAGATATCCAACAACGAGAAAGAATAATGAATATCCAGCAGCTCCAATAAGAAGTTGCAGGTTGCTTAACATCGTAAATCCACGAGTTACTGCATAACTATAGTATTGCGTTGTAAGGTTAATCATGTTGAGAGGATTCCATTTAACTAAGGACGCCAGCTTAGAACTATTATTGAGGAGATCAGAGGAAGCATATGATCCCATAAAAATAATTGCAATATTAAGCGTAATAACCAGAGAATTAGAATTAATCAAGCATGACATAAAAAATATCAAACTAATAATCAATAATGATGTAATTAGATCAACTCCCGTTGTTGCAAACATATTGACTACCAATGGCTGATGATATTGATAAGTTGCCATCCAAGAAACCGGTTTATTAATTGGCGTTAGAATTAACAGCGCAGTGAAAATCATGGACAAGACATGCAAAATAACGTTGTAAGCAAACATAACAATTAGTTTAGAAAGGTAAACATAAAGCTTGTTTGGCGCTTTATATACTAATGTCAAAATTGTATTATTTTGAAATTCCATTGAGAAAAGAGTAGAACTGGTAATCACTAAAATAATTAGAATCCAATCACTAGTATTATAACTGGTCATAACCATTAGATTTCCATATTGCGAAGGATATACTAATCCCATAAATACCATCAGTACTAATAATAGCAATGGCATGATCCACGGTATCTTCTTATGACTGAGCTTATAAAATTCTTGGTACAAGCTAAAACTCATTAAGCTCCCCTTACTTTCATTTATTTTTTACCTTATTAAACCCGTCGTTTCTTAAATAAAAGATATCCTAAAACAACAAACAGAAACGTATAGGCAATATTACCGATAATCAGTTGTGAACTAGTTAAGTATGTAAATTTCATATAAGTACTATTTGACAGCTGATTGATAACAAATATCATGTTAAACGGATTCCATGCTGTAATCGCCTTTAAACTGGGAACAGTGGTTAACAGAAGCGTCGAAAAGTATGACCCAAAGAAGACAATAACAAGGCCGATACCTACGACGGCTGCATTCGCCTTAACTAACGAAATTAATAAGAACGCCAGCGTCACAATAAAAAACATGTAAATCAACGACCCCAACATATTCAACGAAAAATCATTGATTAAGCTACGCTGATCATAAATCGATCCCCAACTGTATTGGCTCCCTACTAAGAGAACTTTAAAAACCATTGTAAAAATCATGCTAAAAGCTAACAACGCAACACCATATAAATTAATTACCATAAGTTTAGCGATATAAATTCTTACTTTATTCGAGTTTTTATAAAGCAAAGTAACAATCGTCCCGTTCTGATATTCCATATCAACAAACGTCGAACCAACCGTAATCAAAATTAAGATGATCCATTGCCCGGCCCCAAAGCCTTGGGAAATTGTTAATCGACTAACTTTTGTTCCATCAAAGGCTGAATACAGCATCAAAAGCAGGAGGGCGATTACCCCATATAGCGGAATTCGTTGATGCCGAAACTTATAAAACTCTCGTACCAGATTACTTTTCATGTTGTTGCCTTCTTTGTTTCTCAAGTATGCCAACAATAATTTGTTCAAAGCTCATGCCTCTCGGTGATAATTCCAACAAGCGAACGTGATTAGCATAGAGTAAGTCTTGAACTTGAAAGAGAAGATCATGCTTAATCAGCAAATAGTCATCTGATTTAATAATTGGAATTCGATTATCTTTAAATATTTGCGTCGTCTGATCCATATTCTCAGTTAATATTTTGTACTGCTGATGACTTAACTGATTAAATTCACTAATTGGCTTATCAACAATAATCTTGCCTTCAGTGATTAGAATTGCTTTCGTCATTACCTTTTGCAGTTCACCGAGAACGTGGCTTGAAATTAAGAACGAAGCCCCTTGAGCTGCATATTGCTTAATAATTTTACGAATTGAAATTGTCGCCTCAATATCAAGACCATTCATCGGCTCATCCAGAATAATCAATTGGGGGCGATTTAGAAACGCAATTGCAATTCCCAGTTTCTGTTTCATCCCTAATGAATAGTCCTTTGATTTGGTATCAATGTAAGTTTGCATTTGCAATAAATTAATAACGTGATCCATATCATCGCTATCACGAGAATATAACTTTAAATTTTCAAGACCTGACAGGAACGGATAGATAGCGGGATGTTCAATTAACGCGCCAACCCCAGATAAAGCCGCATGGTTATTTTCCGTAACCGGTTGATCGTCCACCGCAACAGTTCCCGTAAACTTGGTTAAGCCTAAAATTGTCTTCATAATTGTTGTTTTTCCAGCTCCATTGGGTCCAATCAAGCCAACGATCGCTCCCGGTTTAACTTGAAACGAAACGTCCTTAATAATCCGTTTCCGACCAATAAAGGTGTCCATATGACTAACTTTTAGCATTCAACTTACCTCGAATCGATTGTATTTCCGCTTGGATTAACTCCATCCAGTTGCTTAAATATTTAACTTCACGGCGAGCATACATCATTGAAATCCCGCTGTATCAACGAATGCTGACTTTTTTATTAATGCAAGAGAATGTGTCTTGTAACTTTCTCAACAAATAGCTATGCTAAAGATAGTAGTCAAAAGATTTAGTTATTTTGACATGAAAGGCAACTGATTTTTATGAATAATAAACTAATCGCAAACCTAAAACTGTTAAGAAAGAAAAACCATCTCAATCAATCTGAACTGGCCACTAGGTTAAATGTCTCTCGCCAAGCTATTTCGAATTGGGAAACTGGGAGAAATACACCAGATATCGATACAATAATTAAATTGGCCCATTTATATCACGTTCCACTCGACCAATTAGTTACCCATAAAAATCATTCAGCTCCGATAGTTGGCAAACCCAAGAAAACCATCCTCGGAGTTCTATTCGCCATTCTGGTAGTCGAAAGATCGACTCAAAATGCTCCGTTGGCGGCTAGAATTTGGATTGATTATCTTTTATTAGTTCCAATCGTCCTTTATTTCGTTCTTTTACTCATCGACAAAAAAATTGTTAATCCAAGAATCGGATTAGCAATTTATAACTTTGGCTTATTCTTGTTTGGCGTTGCGGGAATCGGCAGTAGCTTCGTTAACTTGTTTTCGATGGGGTTTGGTCTCCGAATTACCTGCTTTGCCTGTGGTGTCATGGCAATTGGATATATCGCAATTCCCGGAATTAAACATTTGATTGGAAAAGTAAAAAGTGCCACTTCTCTTAGGGTCTAAAAACTCATTTTGTATACAATTAGTGCCATTCAGGCTTTCATGATTAACAAATAACCGTTACACTTTTGTCCATCTCATCTAAATAAAAGTCTAGCGGTTATTTGTTTTACGATTCGCAGCGTTTGTACTGATAGGCTGTCACCTCACTGCTTTGATATCGGCAAGATAAGGTTACCCACCTGATTTTTCAAGCCATATCCGACCTGCAAACCATCAACAGATGCAATAAAAATCATAATGATAACCCACAGCCAAACCGGCCACATAAAGTTAGCCAGCCAGGATAACGTCATTGTTTTGTGGGTCATCACAACAATATGCTTAATAAGCAGGTATAATGGCAAGTTTGCCAGGACACCACAGATCAGAAAAGTCCCTGAATAAATGATTGCTTCTTGAAATTTTTCACCCAGTAAGTCTTTCGGTGTAAATCCCAGGATAGACAGTTGAGTTAAGCCATCCCTCTTTTGAGTACTTGTCATAATTGTGATCGTTAAGACATTTGCTAAGATAATTAATAATGGTGTCCCAACGAAAATAACCAACGACTCCTTGATATTAGTTGCCGCTTCCTGATTAGTTCCACCATTTGTTATTTCTGAAGCAATCAAGGTAATGCCAGTCAACATGAGCGAACCGGCCACTAACGGAGAAATTAAAGAAGATAGATAATCTTGATCAAAAATGGTATTCCAAAATGCAGTGTTTACCGTTGGCGATGTTTTTCTTGGTAACAGCCAAGTCCACCCCTTTATCAACCACGGTAAAATGATTTGAGAAACCAGCGAGAAAAAGATAATCGACAACAGAATAATTAACATCAAGTTTGTAATATAGGTCTTCGCCGCTTCGTGAAACTGCCCAACTCTCAGAAAATGTTGAGCCTGAGGTGTTAAAATTAAAGAATCCACATAACAAAATATTAAGCCTGCAGCACTGACGATCATCAAAAAGCCACGAATAATCAGCTGCAGTTTGGCTGGTTTCTTTTTGAATGCTAAAATATCGCTTTGCGTGCTGGCAAATAGTTGATGGGCGTGAAGATAACCCGCCAATCCAGAAACCACGGCGATAAATCCAACAGTTAATCCACATGCGGATAGTGAAAATTCTAACGGCAATGCCGGAACCCTTTGTGCAAAATAACTTCCTTCATAGACAACAATGAACCACCTATCTAGTGAAACCATCGGTGGCACCGCCAGAACAAATCCGATGAAACTCCCCAACGCCCCGGTTAATGCCAGCTGACCACCAATTAATAGTGACAATTGATGGGGATTGGCACCCAAAATAACCCAAAGTATATATTCCTTACTTAAACGATTAATGACCAATTTAACGACACCACTCGAAACAATAAAGATCGTAAGGATACCGAAAAGTAGTGGAAAGTAAAATCCGTTAGTTGGGTTAATGTTTTTAGATAAATGTGGGTAATGATCAGCAATTGTCTGAATGGCGTTCAAACAAGCCCCCGTTAGAAAGCCGGTCACAATAAATAGAAATAAAGTTAATCCCCAGACCTTTAGAGAATGTCTAAATTGCAACCAAATGATCCGAAACATCTCATCACACCCTTTCTTCACTAAGTGCCTGAAAGAGTTCGGTGGCTGTTGGCTTTTTGATGATTTTTTCTAAACGGCCATCTCGCAAAGTAATGGCCACATCAGTAGCTGCTGCCATTTCAATATCATGGGTAACCATGACGATACAAGCGCCTTGATTGGCCAACTTACGTAATAATCCAAAAATAATTCTGCGGGAAACTGTATCCAACGCACCTGTGGGTTCATCCGCAAAAATAATCCGGCTATTGGCAACCAAGACTCGGGCAATTGCTACTTTTTGCTGTTCCCCACCAGAAAGTGCTGAAACAAAATGACTAGGATCAGCTTCAAAATTGATTTCTTTTAGTAATTTGTATATCTTTTCTCTGTTGATTTTCTTATGGGCTAGTCGTAACGGCAGCACAATATTGTCAAAAGCGGGTAATGCCGGAATCAAATTATAGCTCTGGAAAATAAACCCAATTTGATCACGCCGAAATGCAGCCGCTTTAGCCGCCCGCAAATGATACGGATCGGTTCCCAGCAAAATAACTTGTCCGCTGGTGGGGCGGGAAAGTCCCGACATCACATTGAGTAAGGTGGATTTTCCAGCTCCAGAAGGGCCGATAATACTCAAAAATTCACCAGCGTTTACCGTAAGTGAAACGTCATGCAAAATTTCTAAATCTTGTTTATGATTACCGATAGAAACCTGCTTTTTTACATGATTGATGTTAATAACCTGTTTCATAATTCAAATGACTTCTTTCTACATCAATTTCCGTAAAATCAATAATCTACCTACTTAAAACAGCTCCAAGCATTAAAGACGCTCAATCAATTACTTAAATACCTAAAACCGCTGCTGCCAAATTAAACACAATATGAACAAAAATACTGTACTGCAAATTTCTCGTAACAAGATAAATACCACCCAAAAATAATCCGGAAGCTAAGTAATACAGAGCAGCTGGTCCAATAAATGAACCATGAAGCAGCATGAACAAAACGCTACTGAGAATTAAAACGATAATCTGATTCAGTCGCGTATTCGACTTCAAGAAATACGCGAAAAATAACCCACGGATTGTCAGTTCTTCACCAACTGGGCCAAAAAAGTTTAATAGGAAAAAGAAGGCCACCGGATAACTGTTATAAATCGTATTAGTCATTTGACCATTGGGGTTGCTAATCGAAATTTTCGATTCAATGATTGCCCGCCCAACAATATAAATGACGGCAATACTAATCACGATGATCCAAGTTAATGCATTCTTTGTCGTTATCGAAACATCAGTTTGAAACCGACCGGGATTGCTGGCGGCCAGGTTTCGCTGATAACTTCTTGAAAGCACCCAAAGACTAAATACCCCCAGTAGAATACTGACGGTTGCCACACTAATTTGAACAACCGGACCGGGATGTTTGCTAACTAGATAGCTAATGAAGACCGGTAGTGCCATTAACCGGTTAAAGATAATCCACCCCACCAGCTTCAAGCCATTAATTATGGACTTATGATACGTAGGCCGTACGGTTACTTTTTCCATGATTCTTTCCTTTCATCAATCGAATTTCTTATTAATAACGATGACGTTAAAATCTTCAAAGAATGCTTGAAAAGTCGCAATCCAGTGAATTTATGGCAGACAATTTATTGAATCTTAACGTGCCCAACCTCAGTCGTAAAATGATAATTAACCGGATTCTTAATATTCTGACGGCCATAATGGCTAACTGAACGGCCAAATATGGATTTGTGACCAACTGAGGTGGAAACAGAGATTTGAGTTCGCCGATTTCGTTTAACCCGACCATTGATGGATCCAGTCTCACTGTCAGCCGAAAATCGTTTTGAAACATTTTGTGTATTAAACGAGATATGGCCTGCATCGGTCTCGGCCGCTAATCGCGCGAATTGATTCGAACGTAAATTGATATTACCAACGTCGTTATGAAGCAATCCATCGTTGAACACACTATTAGAAAGCGACAGATGACCCATACTGCTGATTTTTAACTTATCTGCCACGTGGATCTCATTGAGCGACAAATTAGATTCACCAGAGAAAGAAAGCCGCTTCGCTGAAATGCCGTTAATCCTAACGTGGCCGTTCAAATTATCACTGTTATATTCGTGAATGTGACAAGTCAGCAAATCTAATTTGAGATCTTTAGGAACGGTAATGACTGTATGGCCAAAGTTATCCTCGACAGTGTGGAAGCCAAATAGCGTAAATGCTTTTTTCCAATGTTTGGATCCCTGAACGGTCAATTTATTTCCCGACTGGGTGACCTTGGTTTTACTGGGATAGGTCACGCTGATCTTTGAAACGTTCCCTTTTCGAATCGTTACCTGATTTGACGTCGCAACCGTCAGTTGTTTCACATGACCGAAGTGAGATGTCCGTTCCTTGTTTCGGCCAGTTCCTTCAACGTTAAAACCATGATCCCAATAAACCGTTCGAAAACCATCATTACCCAATCCAACTGCTAGACAAATAATCCCCACAATTAGAATGATCAGCCCAATCCAAGTTGTCTTTTTCATGATTAGAAGCCACCTTTTTTCTTTTCAGCCCGATTTTTAGGCACAATTTTGTGATACATTGATTTGGCAAACAGCGTGCAACGATGAATCAGCCCGTCAGTTACTTTTCTAAAGGTCGGAATAAGCATTGTTAAAATACCAGCGACCGACAGCCCAATCCCAAGATAAAATAGCCCTGTAAATAAGTGCGCAAACAGCGTTCCAATCCCAACAATCAGCGATAGGAAACCGCTAAAGATGGCCGCAAGTAATATTGCGATCACCGAAACAACAATCGCGCCAGTGACAGCGATGCCCGCAAGCAATAAAGCAATTGGCACAATCGCGATTGGAATCATTAATGGCGACGAAAAAAGAGCTAATATAATCAACCAAATCGTTTTGACATCCCCCTTTGACCGTTGCCTCGTCGAAGTATTGGGATTGGGATTTTCTGATGCCTTAATGGAATAATCCGCTAAAACCTTTCTGGCAAGTTGTCGGGGTGCGCCAAGTTCGCGAACACAATCTTCATAGGACGTAAATCCACCGTCTTGTAAATATTCCTGATAGAAATTAATGACTTCACTTCTTTCGTCACTATGTAGTTGGCCTAAAAGCGCCTTAAATTCTGCGAGATAATTCGTCATGGTTCTACCCACCTTACTTTCGATTTGTCGTTTTTAAAATCCATAACTGTTAAACATACCAGCCTTAAACCCTATTTATATCGTTATACTATTAAATCAGTAATACTATATTCCGTATAATATACTACGAGTAAACAATACAACATTGCCTTTACTGTGTCAACATCACACGATAATTTTTTGTGAGCTATAGTTACCGATAAGAAATATTCCAGTCAAAAATGTAACCAATATAAAAAGAGAATTGCACATGATTCGTACAATTCTCCGGGAACTATAACATAAAAGAAGCCTCACAATGAGCTCCCTTGTAATCTCACCAAATACTATTGTGCCAGCAGATTGGATTTCTTTTGATCCAAGATCCACTGTTCATGCTCAACACACATCTTCCAATACTGCAATTCATATTCACTACTATACTGAAAGGCAAGCCGCATCTTCTCACGCACTTCAGGAGTTGCAGCATCTGCAAGTTCATCGGTTAGATCAAGCATTTTTTGATTAAGCGAACCGAATTCATCCCCTGAGCAAAATTCAATGAAGTCTTTGTACACCGGTTTGGTACTGTATCCTTTTTTGCGAATATTCTGAAACATTTCAGTATAGGTCCAGTAGCATGGTACCAAGCTTACCGTTCCGGCTTCAATTCCCTCTTCTTCAAACTGATAGTACATATTTGTAATGTATGCGTAAGCAGTCGGCGCCACGGGAACAGAATCAATTTCTGCCTGCGTCAGTTTGAGCTCATCATAGATTGGACTCCGTTCTGTAATTTCGTTACAAAGGTCTACCAAGTGGTTTAACAGATATGCCTGTTCTTTATTAGCCATCTTTTTAGCAATTTTTTGGTGAAGATCATAAAAGGCGACACAGTACTTGTTATCTTGGATAAAGTAGTAGCGAAAGGCATCCATCGAAAGGGTGCCGTCAGTCAAGCCAGAAATAAACGGGCAATTAAATATTTGCTGCCAAACCGGATCATTTTCTTGTCGTAATTGATCAGTAAATTTCATCATAATTCCTCCATTTTTATGCATCGTATTTGGCAAAGGCGCGATCAAAACTCAGTGTAATCACTTTTACCAAAACCCCATCAAATAATAGACTTGAGATTGTTGAAACAAGAAAGATCAAAATAATCATCCAAGCATGGTAATTGCCATACCCAGAAGTGAACAACATGTATAGAAATGCTAATAAGTTAGCGCCAAATGCACCAAGTAGGCAGCTGGTCCATGAAAACCGTTGATATCCGTGCGGAAAGAAACCAAATTCGTTTCCTAATCCTTGAATGAAACCGAAGAAGACCGTCATGGCACCCCACTGACCCCCGAAAAACATTTCAACAGTGGCAGCGATGGTTTCACCAACGATTCCCGCACCCATAACCGGTACAAAGTACATGCAAAGTGGCGCCGCGATATACCATAAGCCGGTGTAAAGGCTGTCAACCAGTGGGCTCAAACCAAGTGGGGTCAGCGCGATTTTAGTCACGTCATACAAGGTATTCAAACCGAAAAAGTAGATTGCCCCACAGATGACTCCAATTAGTGTGATCGTAATAATTTGTCTTAAATTCCAATGTGGTGACCGGACGTTCATAGCAGTTCCTCCCTTGACCCTTCGAGGGCATTGCGGCTCCAGTCACCCCATGTTATCTGTTTAAATGATGCGTCAAAGAAATACCATTCCAGTAAACAACTTCTCAAGAAATCCTGTTTGACCTTATCCAAATGGGCTTGCGACTGCTTAACTGCCAGCCGATCCAAAACCTTTAAAAAACCATCCGAAACATTTTGATAATCATCGCCTTTAAGCGAATCCAGCCACCCATAAAAAGGATTATCAGCAGCGACCTTTCCCGTATCATCGAGATATTTAATTAGCTCAACGTAAACCCACACACCAGCTTCAAAAGACGCCAAGATGTTTAATGGGTCGCCCGTTTTAATTGGATCCAGTAAATGGTGAGTATAAATATAAGTGACCGGCTCCATTTTAGCGGTCCGGATCGTATCCCAATTTTGGCTGGTCATCCCTTTAAAAACAGCCTCATCAATCCCAAGGTGGTTGCTTAACAGTTCCGCAAAGTTCCGCTGGTCGGCAAAGCGCTTACTATAAATGATGAGATAGGCTTGCACCTTGGTCTCAATATCCCCGTATTGAAGATCCTGCCCAACATAATAGTCCAATGCTTCCGAGCTTAAATTGTTGGCTAAGATTGCCTTCACAAAATCAGAATGTTTAACTGCCTCAAGGTACGGTTGTGCTTCAGTAATGAGTTCCTGTGAAAATGACATCTGTTCAACTCCTAACGTTGTTTGCAATGGCGACGGTAATCACAAATGATCTAAAATCTGAATTTTTCCACTAAAAAAAGGACCTCCTCCATAAAGAGCGGTCCTTAGCCATGCGAAAACAATACAAGTTGACTAAACGGTCTTCCTACGTCAGTACTAACTGAGTCAGGTTCCATGGGTATTTCTCAGCTGAATTGAATCAGCACCCCAGACCACTGTAAATTATTAGTTAAGCACCTTCAGTAAACACCTTGTAAGTTGTTGTGTCAATAAGAATTGATACCTTGGTTAGAATTGCTAATTTCTATCAAGTTCCAGTCGATCAATTGTTATTCACTCGAAGCCATTCAAAGGGAAATATTAATAAAAGCCAAAAACATATCTTGGGGATTTTGTTTATGATCTTAATAATCGAAAGATTCACTGTGGATGCGCCGCCTGCTGCTCGAGGTTGGATTGACATTCTTGTGTTAATACCCGCTTTACTCTATCTTCCATTATTATTAGTAAATCGGAACTGGTTGATTTCGAGAATCGGTTTACCCATTTACACTGCCGGCCTTTTCTTATTTGGCGTGTTGGGAATTGGCAGTAGCGTGATCAACCTATTTTCAATGGGCCCGGGTTTTCAAACATCTTGTTTTATTTGTGGCCTGATTGCACTTGGTTATCTTGGTAAAACTAAAATTAAGTATTTGGTTTGGAGAATCAGAAAAGCAGCGACTTCCTGAAGATTTCCTTTAATGTGAAACGAAAACCGCTAACCTGACATGGTTAGCGGTTTTTATTGTTTTAATTTCGCACAAAAAACTTTTATTAATTCAAAAGGCAGTTTCCAGATACTGCGCAACAAATCGATTAATCCCATCATGCAGTTTTAGTTTCCTGTCAAACAATTCTGTTATTTTATATAAGTTTACTTTACTTTTGTATAGAAATAGTTTATTATTCTGAGCAAGGGTGATGAATATGAAGAAAAATTTTGGTGATTCAATAGCTAATAAAGTATATGAATATCGAGTTCTTGCTAAACTGTCTCAAAAAGAATTAGCAAATGCAGTTGGCGTCTCCAAGCAAACAATCTTTGTCATGGAGAAGGGAAATTATGTTCCTTCTATGTTATTGGCATTTCGGATCGCAGATTTTTTCAATGTTGAAGTTACAGATATTTTTACTTATTTGAAGGGAAATGATCAGCATGATAATTAATTTACCTTTACTCACCTCAGAGAGATTTTTTCAACCATTTCATTCATGGGCAGAACAGTCAGTTGGTAATTATAATAAATTGATCGGTATTTTATTTGTTCTATTAGTGGCTAGCTTTATCTTCTGTGCTGTTGAAGTAATCAGAATGGGTTGGTCTGATGAACGTACGACCGTCATTTCTTTAAGAGCCTCGTATATTATGCTTGTAATAATCATCCTACTCGATATTCTTCTACCTAAAACATATATGTGGCACGTCTTCTTTATGTTCAAGTACTTTATGGCATTTTCAGCAGCCGGGATTTACTTAGCAATCAAACACCACAAAGACTTTTCTTGATGTAAGTTTTGACAGTTCAGCCACAAACTTGGGGTGATGATAATGGGTCACTTATATCGACAAGAAATATTCAAATTGTTTAAACGAACCAGTACATTCATTTGCATCATCGCATTGATTTTCCAAAACGTTGGCTTCGCAATAACGAGTAAATTATATTCAAAGTTTTTTATTCCTAAAGAACTGTTTGTCTCAAATTATGCCACCACTTACCTGATTACGCTGGTTATGATTGGCGTCACTGCTACCAACGTTGCTTCTGAATTTGGTTACCACACAATTAACAATATTATTTATCAAGGATATTCCAGACAATTCATTTTGATTAGCAAATGGTTGGCTGTTCTCACCTATTCCTTCTTGTTATATACGATCGCGTCCGTGGTAACGTTACTGAACAAATTTCTATTTTTCCGAACAACTTACTCACTAACCGACCAACTAAAGGACGGCTCGCAACAACTTTGGCAATACTGGGTTTCTACCCTCTTCGCGAACTTTGTCACACTGTGGCTGTTACTAAGTGTTGTCTTTTTACTTGCCGCCGCTTTGAAAAGTGGTGTCACAGCAGTCATTGTCGGTATAACCGGTTATTTTGCCTTGAGTATCATTGGTCGGATCATGTTTCAAACCATTCAAAAGTGGGAACCATTGAAATGGAATCCAATTAACTTTATGAACTATCCCACTCAGTTAGCGGCTCCGGATTCGCTGTCGCAATTAACAAGGCTGACAAACACGCAACTTTTAATTGGTAATCTTCTTTACATTTTGATATTCCTATTACTAGGCTTATATTTATTCTCAAAAAAGGAAATTTAACCGTCAGGAGCTGAAACCACTGCGAAACCTTATTTCTCAATTTTACTTACATATCATGTCGAGGATTTGCTTATTTCGGTAGGCATTTGTACTCAGCTAGGGGAAATGATTGTCTAATCTGAAACATTTAACGACTAAAAGCGGTCAACATCTTATCCAACTGATATCGATGCTGATCGCTTTTCCGATTGCTAACAACTAATTTCTAATTTTCAATTTTCAATTTTCCTTCGCCGACTAAACTGCCAAACGGCGGCCGAGCCGAGAATTACCATAACAATCACCGTAACACTCATTCCAACCGTGAGCGTTAAATTAGGATTCGCAAAGAAGTATGATTTACTCAAGGGGAGTAATCCCAATCGGTACGCAAAAACTGTTGGAATATAATAGCCAAATGGGGCTGCCATTAATATTGCGTTGATAACCATGCACACGATCCCAATTACCGCTGTTACAATCGCATTTCTAAAAACGTTAATCAAAATAGCACCAAGAGGCAGATTGATTAGTATTACCAACAAAGAATACAGAACAAATGAAACTGAAACTCGAAAGAATTCAAAATAGGTTCCATGAATGATCACAAACAGCCCAACGGTCATAACAATATAATTCACTAAACACATCCCAAGTAAAAGTAAAGCCGCAACCGACAACTTGGCCACAATTAGTTTCCATTTGGCATACCCATAAGTAATCCAGTCAACATAAGTCCCATTACTATATTCAAGATAAAAGATCGAGGTGGTTAGCAAAATAACCACAAGTGGAAAAAATAAGCTGTATTGATTATACATAGGAAAATAAAGGTCAAATAATGAATAATTTTGTTTAACCATGAGCGGCCGTGACATATTAATAACGATCGGAATAAGCGCCAATAAAAGCAGTAAAACCGTACTCAAACTGTGTTTCATCTTGATAAGCTCACTATTCATCAGCGTTAACATTGCCATCAACCTCCCCGGTAATTACGAAATCAAACAAATTTTCCAAACTGGTTATGTCGCCAATAAACTGCCAATCAAACTGTTGGATTAAGTCAGTCAACTGGTCTTCATTTAAGGTGGTTAAAATATAATTGCTACTCTTAATTCGACTGATTTGCCATTGTTGGTTGACCGGCACCGTAATTTTGCCGGTATGTGAGTAGACATAATATATCGAGTCTGTTTGATTATCAATTTGACCAATGATTTCACCATGGTTCACAAAGACAATCTTATCGACAATTCGGCTAATCTCATTCAAGTTATGGCTCGCCAGCAGCGTCACTTTGTCCTTTCTAATCGCCGGGGTATTGAGCAACTCCCGGACTGCCTTGATTCCCAGAGGATCCAATCCATTTTGCGGCTCATCAAGTAACAAAATCTGGTCATTGCCCATCAGCGCCCGAGCAATCCCCAGCCGCTGCTTCATTCCCAACGATAAATCGCGAAATTTCATATCAACCGCATGAATTAAGTTAACCTCTTTTAAGGCTTGGATAACTTTTGCTTCATCAGCACCGATATACTTAGCTGATAATTGTAGATTTTGTTTGACTGTTAGAGCTTGATAAAAATTAGGGTATTCAATCAACTTGCCAACTTGAGCATCATTTATCGGCTTCCCATCAATATTAATCTTTCCTTGGTAACGTGTAATGCCAAGAATTGATTTAAATAAAGTTGTTTTCCCCACACCGTTAGGTCCAACAATGCCATAAACATCTCCTGATTCAAAACTAACTGTCATATTTCGTAAAATTTGTTTTTGACCAATCTTTAAGTTTAAATCCTGAATTTTCAACACGGTGGATCGCCTCTAATCCTTTTGAAATAAATCGTTAACCGTAACATTTAATTGTTCAGAAAGTTCCAAGGCCAGCTTAAGTGTCGGATCGTAATGATCATTTTCAATCATGTTAATGGTCTGCCGACTAACATGACATAATTTAGCCAGTTGCGCTTGGGTCATTTTTTTCTCTTTTCGCAAAACTCGAATTCGATTTTTCATTGCATAACCATCCAGACTAAATAAAATATGATATACGCTATAAATGACACAATCACTACTCTTGCCATTACACCAGCTTTTCTTCCTGCGATTACACGTTCATATAAATAATAAATTGCCGTGAAGAAAGCGATTACCCCAGAAATGATACATAAAATTTGAACGATCATTAACGTACTAATTAATTTAGTCACCCTCTTTATCCGAATGACGGACCATATACTGATACCTAATGTAGAAGATCAGATACGTTCCAATGCTGATTACCAAATATTTAATATTAACCAGCAGACTTGCAACCTGAGCATTCTCAATCGTCACTCCCTTGGGTCGCATCAATAATCCAACGATGTCAAATACGACTGAGAATAAACTAACGATAATCGTAACAAAACCAACCTCCACTAATGCATGAGAGAGAAAGTACCTGCTCATCTCATCTTTCCTTTTGCCGCGCATCAAAAGTGCACATTCAATGACTAAAACAAAACAGATAATCAAAATAGTTAAAATAATCAACGGACATTCCCCGATTCTCTTTTTGTGAATGTATCAAAATGTCAAGACCTTTGGACACCCTTTATGACTCAGATCGTACGCTGATTATTTTTCAATGTCAATACTTCTTGACATTTTAACTGACTTTTCTTTTTTAAAAGTAAATAAAAAGTGTCTCAACGAAGACAAATTCTCCCGTTAAGACACCAAAATTTTATTAATGCGAACTTTTTATTTCCATGCTCGTAATCCGCTGATCCTCAATATGAAGTTCTCGATCACACAATTTACGCAAGAAATAGCGGTCATGAGAAACCACCAGCAGTGTACCTGTATATCCTGCCAATAAAGTTTCAATTTCTTCTCGCGCAGCAATATCCAAATGGTTGGTCGGCTCATCCAAAACCAGCAAGTTAATCTTTTTCTGAAAGAGTTGCATTAATGCGATGCGAACCCGTTCACCGCCGGAAAGATCTTGCAATCGCCGGGCAGCATCGTCACTGAAAAAGCCAAACTGAGCCATTTCTCGCCGGGCAACCTGCTCATTAGGCATGAATCTTTTAACAAAAGTTAGTAATCGGTCTTTAGGTTTACCCAATTGGGGATTCTGGGATAAATAACCAACTTGTAAACTTGCCCCTAACGATACGCGACCACTAGTCGGGGTTAACTTTCCCAAAATAAGTTTGATCAGCGTGCTCTTTCCAGTTCCATTAGCACCGGTAATCGCAATCCGCTCACCCCGATGAATTCGAAAATCAACGTGTTGGAACAAAACCCGTTGATCAAATTGTTCACTCAAATCTTTAACAGTAATTACTTCATTACCCGAACGACCCGCAACCTTTACATCTTGCAGGCGATGACTAGGCGATTGAGGAACTTGAATCACCTGGATTTTCGCTAACCGTTTTTCTAATTCCTTCGCTTTCCGAAAAAACTTTTCGTTTTGGCTCTCATTTCCCCATTGGCGATACTGACGAATCTGTAATTGCAATTTATGGATTGTCTTAGCTTGAAGGTCATGATCCTTCTGGATTTTAGCCAGCCGTTCTGCTTTAAGTTTCGCGTAACGGGAATAGTTTCCCGGGTAGGTAATCAATTCACCATCTTCAATTTCCCAAGTCTGATTCGCAATTCGATCAAGAAATAATCGATCATGGGAAATGACTAAATAACCGACCTTACCCTTTATTAGAAATTGCTCCAACCACTCAATTCCTTCAGTATCCAAATGATTAGTGGGTTCATCCAGCAAGTAAAAGTCGGCATCTGATAACAACAACTTTGCAAGTGCCACCCGCATCCGCTCACCGCCCGACAAATTGTTGACCGACTCATTTCGAAACGCCCAAATATCAAGGCCCTTCATCACCGTATCGATTCGGTCGGCAAAGGCATAGCCGTCCTGCTCTTCAAATGCCTGTTGTAAATCAGCGTACCGGGCTAACACGTTTTCCAAGTTAGCTGGTGACTGACTCATCTGATCCTCACACTGTCGCATAGCAATTTGTAATCGGTTCAAGTCGGGTTTGCTGGTGCTCAAAAAAGTTGCGACCGAATTAGCCGACTCAATGAGTTGTTGGTTGAGGTGCGCAATCTTCATATCCTTGGATCGGCTCACGACGCCACTATCCGGCTTATCGCTGCCAAATAGCATATTCATCAAAGTGGATTTTCCGGTTCCGTTGGCTCCAACTAAAGCAACGCGATCGTTATCAGCCAGTTGTAAAGAAATATTGGTCAAAATAGGTTCGTCATCATATTGCTTCGTCATTTTATTAGCTTGAATTAACATTTTTTTCTCCTTAAAAGCTACCGGAGAACACAAAAAGCTATGGCATCACGCACCATAGCTTTACTTAAAGGTTTTAGCATCCCGGTGGCCATTGTTTAAAACTATCAACTATTTTTGGACAGACTGATCCCGTTAATAGCCAAAATAAAAACAATGGCATGAAAAGATAAACTCGAACGCATATAATCTGTTTTTATGTTCATCTTTTCGTAACCGCACATAAGACGCTATTCCTTCTTTCGTTGTTTGTTATATTTAGGATACAGGTAATCTGGTTTAATTGCAATCTGTGAATAATTTATGTCGTTTCAATTAAGGCCAACGTCGTTAGATCGCAGCACCCATATTAAGCACGATAGTCATTGAATAACTGTTCAAATGTTAATTACCAAGTACAATCTGTCCGCTACAATCAGCCGATCTTTAACCTGCAATTATATTAAGTCGTGGTATAATTAAGCATAGAAAAAGGACTGTCTCTGTAAAGACAGTCCCAATTCGCTAAGTGAGTTTAACCGCTTTACAGACGGTGGCTCAGAAACGTGAAACGCTATACAAAAATCGTCCCAGGTTCGCTTGCCAAAGTTTCGATGGGGCTTTTTTTGTACTTTGAAGGTCAACTAATTGATTAAAATAAGACGATCACAGCATCCAGATTGAACAGGATACATTGTAGTAACCATTCAATTGTTAATTACCAAGTACAATCTGTTCACTACAATCAGCCAATCTCCAACCTGCAATTATATTAAGTCGTGGTATAATTAAACATAGAAAAAGGACTGTCTCTGTAAAGACAGTCCCAATTCGCTAAGTGAGTTTAACCGCTTTACAGACGGTAGCTCGGAGTCATGAAACGTTATACAAAAATCGTCCCAAGTCCGCTGTGCAAAAGTTTCGATGGGGCTTTTTTTGTACCTTGGAGGTCGACTAATCGATCAACGCGATAATCGCGACGATGACGCTTAGTAGCGTACACGTTGCAATGATCGTTTTGAGGATTAAGTCGAGCACATCTTTGGTACTCAACACCGCAACACCTTTCATGTAAGTATAGTGAACTTCCTATTACCCACATACGCATGCCCCCTTTCAGGGTTGACGGGTCACTTCCCATAAAACTTTAAACTCGCTTAGCTTTAAAAGTATATCATATTTTCGTGTTAACCAACAGGCTGCAATCGTTGCTATATCAGCGATTACAGCCTGTTGGTTATTTTTGAACGCTTGTTCGATTTTGAGATATTAATAACCGTCGTTTAACCAATAAACAGCTAAATTCATTTAATAAGTCATATTCTTTACTTTGATTCATCTTCCGTCTATTCTTAGAGCAAATTCGGCATCGATTATCAGAATTAATCATTCGAGGGAAGGCTTTAAAATGTCGAAAAGTCAACTCATCATTGGCATTATTTGCCTAATTGGGATCTTAGCTTCTGGAATTCTTTTTTTCAGTGGCAACACTCAGTTCGCGTATATCCTAGTCACCCTTTCAATCGCTGCTCTGGTAATAGTCAACTTCATTTTCGCGCTGATTAATCGACGAAAGTAATTTTTACACCAATAGCCGTATGCTTAAATCGCGTTTTTTAACGCAAGATCGTTTTGGCTTTTATTAATAAAAGAGGCGCTGAAATCTCAAAAATTGAGAATCTCAGCGTCTTTTTAAGTTCATTCAATATTGGTCACTAGTTGTCAGCATCCGGATTAACGCCAGCCTTTAAATAGCCGCGCCACACAATCCCACTTACTTTTCCGTTTGCACTCGTCACAAAGTAATAAACGGCCTTTTTCCCCTTTTTAGATGGCTGCATCAGCAAACTCTGAGAAACGCGCCAAGTAGTTTTAGGGTAATTTTTCAAATTATGGACTTTATGCATGTGATAAACGTCGTAGATATAAGCAGACCGCTTTGTTTTAGCGTGATATGGCAAATTAGATTTTGTAACGGCCTTGATAACCCGATACTTTTTAGCTGCTTGCGCCGGTTCTGTTAAAACAGTCGCACTAGTAATCCCGATTCCTAAAGTTGCCAGAACTGACAACATCAATGTTCTTGAAATCATTCTTTAGACCCTCCGTCTATGACACTATGATGGATAATAGTGCTGGTTTTAACTAAAATCTTTTCCAACTCCATTTTAACTGAAAATGGAACAGGTTCAAACAGTGACGGTGTCATTTGAATGTTACTGAGAACTGGACTAACAAATTTGGGAACTCTTTAAACACAAGCAGCGCACTCAACTAAGAAAATAATAGAACGCCAAATGCAAAGCCGTTTCCAAATTCAAATTATGCGTAAAACGTCGAATCACTATCAGAATGATCGTTGTAATTAAAATAAACAACAAACCGCCAAAATGCTCAAGTCCAAATTTATCCGGTAATAAAATCATATGGCCAATCAAAAAAATCAGCATGACCAAAACCATTGTGACATTTTCAGAAAAAGTAGTCATCAGTTTCTGATACAGGATGCCAAATGTAATGAAGTTTTGCCAAATTACCGAAGCTGCCATCCAAACAAAATAAACGCCAAGTGATCCAGACATATGATAATGAAAGGGCAACGAAATCGCAGAAATAACAATTAATGAAATCGCAAGCCATCGATTTGATCCCGAAAAAAAGATCGCGAATTAAATAAGTTCATGATTAAACAACCACCGACAATAATCAAAACTGCCAGACTGCTAATTACCAGCGCCCAGGAATCTGAATGCGTCACTAGTTGTCCCAGATTGTGGTTAGCAATTCCCGGCGTCAGACACCACAAGAAAAACCAACCAATAATCCAAGCACTATTAAAGATTACTTTTTGACTTAAACTTTTACTAAGCTGCAATATATCGCTCCAATCTGACTAGCCAACGTTATTAAATTAGCAATCCTTTATTCACGTTTACCTGGCTTATCTATGATTGTAGCTTAGGACAAATGAACTATTTGTTCAATGCCATTTACAGTTATTTTACATTAACCGTTATTTCGGTTAAGAAACACCAAGTGAAATATAAAAAAGGAAAATTTCCAACTAATTGTTAAGAAATTTTCCTTTTTAATTACTCACTATTTGTTCACCAAATCCGCTTTAGCCTTTTCATAACCAGCAATAAAATTTGATACTTCCGATAACTTATTATTAGTTATTTCATTGCCAATCTTAACGGCTTCTTTCGGGTAGCGATGAAATGCGCGATTATTTTTGAAATCTTGAGTTGCCTGCTCATAGCCCTTTTGATAATCACTTTGCTTTGATTGAGTTTGAGTCTTCTTATCATAGTAGTTGCGGTTGTCCCAATTTTTATATTGAGCTTCCGCATCTTTATAATTCCCTTGTTCATAGTTCTTCTTAACATAATCATGAAGCTCTTTTAACATGTGATCGCTTCCCTTTCTTAGTCCGTCCTGAATTATCAACTAACATTATCTCAAATAAAAAAATTCACTCCTCATATTGACTCTAGAACCATTATTCAAACTAACATTCCTCGATCATCGAGAAGTAAATTTAGATGAAGTATACCACCTGAACATTTCAGGATCAATATAAAATTAAATTTTAGTTATGCCACTATACGAAAACGCTATATTTGCTAAATGATTAATCTGGCTCGCCACAGCTATTATCGATCACCTCAATGTTGTTAGTGGCTAGGCAGTCTCAGAATTTAACTTTTCCAAGTGATAAAGGCCCTCACTATCAACTCTTCTGACGTTATTTTTAAATACATACCCCATCTTTTGATAAAATTTCAGCCCAGTGATTGATGCAGGAATTTCAATTCGCCTGGCTCGCTTGAAATAGACATCCTGTTCCAAAACTTCAATCAACTTTCTACCGATTCCTCGTCCTTGATAATTAGGCAGAACGAAAATGTTAAATAAACTACTCTCATCTTTTCGTCCCCAATAAGGCCCAATCGAGCCAACTGCAACAATCCGATTGGCTTTCTCATCTATAAAAACGTAGCAATGAAAGAATCGGGCTTTTTCGATAAAATCATCAGCAGTTAAACTTTTTAGATCGTTTTCTAAATACGTTCTGGAATAGTCCTTAATATTGGTTGTTAACATTGTAGTCGCTACCAGACTTGCGACTTCATCTGCATCGGTATTTTTAAATCGTCGACTTCTGATCATTCATTGTCATCCCATTTCCTTGCAAAGAAATCAATTCATTTAAACCCGTTTTAGTACATCATATCCAAAATATACCCCAAATCAGGACATTTTCTTTTCAAAGTAAAAGATTCCTACTAAATGAGTCAAGCACATCACAATCACCATTCCGGCCATGAAGCACTGAACTGTTCTCGCCACAGGTCCCGCTATGGCGATGAAAGCCGTGATAAGCGTTGAAAGGGCAAAATATGAAAATGCTGCTCTTGGAAGCCAGGTACTAGCCTTAGCCATAATTGCGTGTCCACGCTCATCATTTTTATACAATTTATTCTTCCTTGAAACAATCCCGATATACACCAGCATCACAACGATCGCCAAACTCCAAATAATCCACCAAATCATCATTGTTAACACCCCTTACTTATCTTTTTCATCCGCATCCTGAAAAACATCCTGAAGCTGAACACCAAACGCCTTAGCAATATCAAACGCCATTTTTAAAGAAAGCGAATATTTACCATTTTCGACCGCAGCAATTGTCTGTCGTGTGACGCCCAGTCGATCGGCGAGATCCTGTTGTGTCCAGCCATTCGCTGCTCGATATACTTTTAACCGATTTACAATCACATTAAATGCCTCCGTTGTTAACCACATTGCACAAAATGTTAAAATATTTTAACCTCAATGATAGTGTAACCGATATTTAACATTATGTAAATAATATTTAACATTTATTTTCGTGCTGATCTTGCTGACCGAACTAATTTTTTACCTGCGACAATGACGTTGGGTGTTATCACACTTCAAAGTGAACAGCAATTTGGCACATTATTCCAGCGCTTGGATTTATCTTTGTGCCATTCATGCCAACGTTCATGGTTGACATCTCGTTATTAACGATCGTGACATCATTGTTATCAGTCATTGCCATTTGGCTGACGGCGTGGAGCAGTTTGCTTGTTTTTTCACGCAATTGGCTTAAAGGGGGGATCATCATAGATAATTACGTCATTTTAAAACTAAATATTGGTCAAAAAATCTCTCACTAACCGTCAACTAACAATATTGAGGTCTGAAGTGAGAGATTTTTTAGTTATTTATATGCTTTAAATAGGGCTGCAAAATCAATAATTTTTAGACTAGAGATTCTCAAATCCACTTACAAGACTAGCCTCAGAACAATGTCAGAATTAGTCGTAGCATTCGCTGGTTTAATCATCTTCGCGCTGGTCATCCCTTGATACGCCCGGCCAATCGATGCCTTGGCTCTTGCATAACTCATATTGGCAATGGCGAACATGGTAACTAACGTGCTGGTAACTACAAACAATAACGCACACTTGGTTTTCATAATCGGTCACTCCTGACTGGATAAATTTTTAGACTGCATTCCCGATGTTTTTCTTCTCAAACAATCGAATCATTCTCCCGTTTAATTTGAATACCACGTTCAAACACAACTTGAATCACGTAAATGGTGAACCATGCCAAAATTTCAAAGCCCAATGAGTGACCATCAGAAAGTGATCCGCTGGTGAACCCCATATTATCAAGCAAGGCTGACACACCATCAATGGTGACAATTCCCGCCACTGAATAATTGATCCACCGAATCACATTGAGACTTCTGTCGTTAAAAATCTGATTTTCTGAAAGCCCTTTGAGCAATTGACTAATCCAGTAAATCGCTGACATGTGCAGAATGAGAAGCCCAACGGTCAATATCGTTGTAAACAGCGAAATAAATAGATTATTTTTAAGATTGATACTCGAATAGGAAGTAACCATATTTAATAAATCATTAAACGACTTCCCTTCAAATAGGTTGACCAGCAAACCAATCCCAAAGATGATTGCCAGCGTAATCAGAGCAATGACATACCCGGCTAAAACAACTAGACAAAGCACATACAGCAAATGCAAAAACGACTTGGAAACCTTCTGATCTAACATTTTATCCCTTCTCAAATTATGATTTAAAGTTTTGCGGATGGCTAACTTCGGCATACGTTTGATTGTTTAACCGCCATATCGTCCTAAACGTGGTCTGGCTGGACATGCCATGGTGGGGATGAAAATTAAGGACCGCGTACTTATTGGTATAGATACGCCAAGTTGCCTTTTCGTTTTTAATTCTTTGATGAATCACATACCGATAGTTGATTTGTGAATTTACCGGCAAGCTGGCCTTCTTCACATTGCCGGCTGCTTTTTTAGGAAAATCAGAAAAGTAATTGATTGCTTTTTGACTGGTAAACGTAGCAATCCTTTTTCCCGAACGATTATAAACATCGCACCAGTTGCGCGGCTGTTTGGTAGTTACTGAAGATTGAGACGAACGGCAACCACCAAGCATTGTTAATAGGAAAACAGCCACTAACGCCTTAATCACTTTTGTTTTCATGAGATTCGCCTTCTTAATAATTGTTGCCAAATCTTCTTAAGGTTCCCAAACAACTTTTATCGCTCATCATCCAAATCATCGACATATTCTAAAATATCGCCGGGCTGGCATTCCAACACCTGACAGATCTTATCCAAGGTTTCAAATCGAATACCCTTAGCCTTGCCGGTCTTTAGAATTGATAAGTTGGCTTGCGTGATCCCAATTTGAGAGGATAACGACTTGGATGTGATCTTTTTTTCAACTAATTGACGATCGAGATTAATCCGAATCATCGCGCATCCCCCTTTCTAAATGATCGAGTCATTATCTTTTTGAATTTGCAACCCGTACTCAAACACAATGTAAATGACATAGATAGTAAACCATGCCAATACTTCAAAACTCAATCCGTGACCATTCGAAAGCGCGCCACTTGGGTTATGAACCAATTTAAAAATAATTGCAGAAATCATATCTAATCCAATAAAACCCATAAATGAATAATTGATCCATCGAACAAATCGTAAATTGGTCTCATTAAAGATATTGTTCACTGTGATCTGCTTTAAAAGCCGGTAAACCAGGTAAATAATGAGAACACGTAATGTAAACATCATCATCGTTAAACCGGTGGCACTCACTGACAGCCAAATGGGATTGACGCCAACACCCACGTACTGATTCGCTCGACTTGTCATCCCAACTAAAAACTTCAGTGCCGAAACTTGGCTAATGATTGGATTTAACCAACCGCCGATAAACGCGGCTATTAATCCCACCCATACCAAGGCATGAACCGCAAATACCAAAAAACTGATTTTTTCCAGAATACTCAAGATCTTTTTTGATTTATTTTGAGTTGTCATTGTGCCTCACCTCTTTAAAATTATCGTATCACGATAATTATTTATTGCAAGAGAATAATTTTAAACTTGAATAAAACCGATATACTGATTCCAAAATGAAGACACAAAAAACGCAAACCGTTGCTAATTCCGGTTTGCGCTTGTCGTAATTGTCTTGATATGATGTCGCTTTTTATGAATTCAAATCAATCTATCATAACGCCTTAATCGTATCTATAATAAAGCTAAGCGGGCTGCTATTTTTATTTCAATATCAATCACATTAATTATTTTATGATGATACTTGAGTCATCCCTTCAATCAATCGACCCAAGTTCATCAAATTAATCGCCAAGGCATGTTTGGCAATTGGCGCTATTAATTTAACCGGTAACCCGATCTTAGCGGTATCAGAAAACAGGGCTTCCTGAATCTGCAAATGATGATCTGCCCCGGTTAACGTGAACGCCAAATCATATGCCAACCGGCCTTGGCGACTATGGTAAATGATCCGTGAATCACCTGCCTCAACTGTGATCACTTCAAAATGATTCAACGCTCCCTGCGACCGGGTAACGGTAAATGAGTGCTCATCTTGGTTGACCGTCTCGATTTCCGGAACCCATTTCAATAAGTGAACGGGATTAGCCAAGATTTTCCGTGCCTGATCTGCAGTTGCGTTGATCGTAACAATGTTCGTCAATAATTTTTCCATAAAGTAAAGCCTCCTCTTATTTGATGGCTTCACTTTATCAATCTTTGGGTGATTTAAAAAATCAGAATCCTGATATTTTAAAATTGATCATAAGGTTCTTCTTTAAATAATTCTGCGAACACTTTTTCACGCTGCCGAGCTTCATCCCGCAAGTCCAATTGTTCTTCAATCTCGGCAACTCTTGCCAGCAAATGATAAAAATTAGCCAGCATATAATGCGAATCATGCTCCGTGGCAAAATCAATCCCATCGAGCACCCATTTTGTCGCTGCCGACCATTGGTTTAACTCAAATTCAATCATCCCGGCCAAGTAAAAAATAACATTGAGATTTTCTTCGTATTTCGCAATATCTAATTCATCGGTTGCCTGCTCCAACCATTTAGCAGCCGCCTGACGCTGGTCCGCCTGGGCTTTTATTAGCCCTGACGAAACCATCCCCAGCCGAGTCAACGTTGAAAGGTGGTTGTGATTCGCATTCGCCAATGACATCTGGAAATCCTTACCGGCTCGAATCGGCTTGCTATCGATGTGCCATTCCGCAACGGCCAAATAGTAATAGTAGGCCTGCATCTGCGCGTCGTTTTCAATCCGATCCAAAACAGCCGGTTCCTGTAAGAAATCATATAACTGTTGGTATTGGTGGGCGTTGCACAATTTATCCAACTTCTGATTGAATTCAGCCGTCCCACTGATTTCAAAATTATTTGAAAGACTAATTTCGTCCAAACTAATATTGAGTCGCTGACAAAGGGCAATTAACAGTTGGGCATTGGGTGTATATTGATTTTGCTCGATAGCTGAAAGCATTGATTGCGAGCAGATACCATCTGCTAATTGTTTTTGAGTTAAACGCTGTGATTGACGCGTGTGTTTAAGAATTGTACCAAGTTCGGTCGCCATAAATGCCTCCAAATAATTATTGTTACCAGAAAAGGGTCAGGTTAAGCCAAGATGGCTCGTGCAACCTATTTTACACCAATTTCCACTAAATTTTATTAAAAATCGCGTGATTTAGCCTCTGACGCCCAATAATGACGCTAAGATGTATAGGCTCCAAATGTGAACGGGATAAAACCCGTAGAAGAATCCTTTCATGCTTTTCCCTAATTGACCATTATAAAATGCCAGTGGAATAATCGCTAATATCATCAGCCATTGGGTGTTATTGACCAATAACGAACTGAAATTAAAACCAGTGCTTAATAAGGCAGCAACGGCAATACTAACCATCTGCCAACTTCGGTGCTTGCGGCAAAGATACATCACGGGCCCAAGGTAAAGAAAGATTGAATTTTCCGCAAACAACGGTGTTGGCACCACCAACATCAAGAATGACCACTCTCGCCCCAGTCCGCTTTGCATTAAAACAACAAACAATCCGCTAAGAATAAACGGGACCACGATTATAGAAACCCCGATAAAAATCTTTGAAATCTGGTGGTGTCGTTTTCCTGCAACAATGAGTTGGATAGCAAACATGGTCAAAACACCTAAAAAGAGATCACAGAAAATATTATTAATCAATTCAAACCGGCCAAGGCTAAAGAAATGCTGAACAATCAAGTTACCAATTTCCATGACCCAAAAGCCGATCAGTAACCGAGCCAAATACCGCCTCAGATTCTGCGTATGGGTAAAACCTTCCACAGTTAAAAACATAAAAATTGTCGCAACAGGTCGGCCGAACCAGTCAAGCCAGTTAGGTGCCCCCGCCAACGCAAACATTTCGTGAATGTGGTCAATAACCATTAAGGTAATTCCCAGAAGCTTAATATCAAAATTAGTCAGTCCCTTTCCCCTGATAGTTTCCACTAACATTAGATCCCCCTCCAAAAAAATATCGTTAAGCTTATTCAGTTAGTTATATGAGCAGTTAACCAAAAGCCTTTTTAAAGATAAAGGATTGTGTCGAAAATGTCAATCACAATTCGTAAATTTAAATAAAAAGGACCCGCGAAACGAACGGATCTTCACCTTCCAGAACCTGATCTGCTTAGCTAAGGATTCTAATCCTGACTATTTTGGTAATTCGGTGATATGTCTGAAGTTACTT
Organism: Lentilactobacillus diolivorans DSM 14421; assembly: GCF_001434255.1. Lineage (GTDB taxonomy): Bacteria > Bacillota > Bacilli > Lactobacillales > Lactobacillaceae > Lentilactobacillus > Lentilactobacillus diolivorans. The sequence continues at coordinate 51,789 of NZ_AZEY01000041.1, read as the reverse complement.
TTCTTCTTGCATTTTCGTTCAATCATCATTGAGCTGACAAAAAAACCAAGACAAGATTAACTTGCCTCAGCCGCTATCCAATTCAGAAATTCATAATTTTCACTAAATAAACAAGAAAACCGATGTATCCCATATGCAATGTAGAATCGTGCTCGGCCACAAATTCTTGGACTGATAGAAAATCCATCCAAAAATTAAACCTAACGGCAACACAGTGGCAACATTAACCCCCCATCCCATCAGTGATAATCCTTCCGCAAAGTAAATTGGAAAATGAATGGCTTGAAACAACAATGCCTGAATAATGATTGCGCTGGTCATGTCAAACTTCGCCAGCAAGTAGTTGCAAAAGAACCCCCGAAAAACAAATTCTTCAATCAGCCCGGCTGCCAGGGTCACACTAAAGAAATTACCGCCCTCCTTGGTGAAGGGCATGGCCGTGATATAAAACGAATGGTGCCGAAACCACATTGAAAATCCCAAATACACAATAAATATGGCTAAAGTCCACCAAAACTGAACTGGAAAATGACGATTATATAATTTCTTCTTAGATAACCAAAGCTGTCCCTGAGTTTTATTCAGCCAAAATAATCCCAGCGGTACCCAAATCAACACCTTAACGGCGACATTAATCAGATCATTAGTCATCCCAGCCGTCATCTGTCTTTGAAACAATGTTAAATAACCTTGGGCGATCAGCCAAATCACCCAGAAAATCGCGTAATTCAGATAAACTATTTTTAATGACCATTGCTTATGCAATTAAAGACCTCCTTGTACCGATAAACCTTACCATTTTCATTGAATCTTAAATTTCGTTTTTATTGTCATTAGTTCCTCCAAGATAATTCCGTAAGTATGCTGTCATTTCCGATCGTAATCGACCCTGTTTCTGCGGATCATATTGATACTGCGCGTCAAACCAGTGATCCTCAGGATACAGCCAAACCGGCTTTTCCAACCGTTCTTTAGGTTCTGATCGATATCGGGGAAATACGTGAGCGTGCAGAAACTGATCACGATTGCCTAAAATATCATAGTTTACCCTAAGCGCACCGGTGACTTGCAATACCGCATCGCCTAAAATACTCATATCTTTCAGAAAGCGAACTCGCTCGGGAACTGATAAGTCATTAAGCGATCCAACCACTCGTTTGGGTAATAATACTGAGTACCCGGGTAAGAATTGCGTATCACCGAACACCGCAAAACCACCGGGCATTTCTGCCATTACCATTGGATTAGTGCCATTTAAAGCCGCGCTAATTCGGTTCTGCTGCCACGCCGTCATCACAATCACCCCATGTTGTTTTTCTTTATTATCGGCGTCAGGTTTTCATTTATCTAGCTTTACTTGATCAGCTAGTCAAAATAACCAATTTGGCGTTTCCTAAATGCTCCAATACATTTCTGATGCTGTTGATTGAAAATTGGTGGCAACTGATTCGAAGGAAAATAAGCTAAATCAAGGGTCTCATCATTCTTGGAATTCAATCGGCCACCCACTTGATGAACCACAAATGAAACGACCACGCATTGCGCCACGTCACCATTGGGATAGTGCTGAATTTGATCAGTAGAAACGCCTAATAATTGATCAACGGCTACATCCAACCCGGTTTCTTCCTTGAACTCGCGGATGCAGGCTTGGCTGGCCGTTTCACCATATTCCAAAGCACCGCCAATCAAGCCCCACTGATGAAAATCGGCTCGTTTCTGCAGCAAAATCCGATTATCGGGATCAGTTAAAATTCCACCAGCAAATACCAGGATCACAGGATCATGCCCCACTTTATTCCGAATTGACTTAATATAATCCATTTGCTCACCGCCTTAATTAATATCATAGCTGAAAACAAGGAAAACTGAGGAATTAATCACAATTTATGATCCGATCCCCCAGTTTTTTAATATCAACCATTTGCTAAACCAAGCATAAACCCAGTGCCAATAACACGATCATGATCCGAATCATATGATGCCAGAAATGAAACTGATGCCTTAGAAGGCCGTTCAGAATAGCACACCCAATCATCACGAGGCAAGCTATTATCCCGACAACCAAGAAATCACCATAATCAAGGGCAAAGTAGGTCACTGCGGTCAAACTTGCGCAAGCCATCAGGACATTTGTCAAGAATATTAACGTATTTTGCTTACCTTTTTCTTTGATTAGTTCCACGAACGCGGCCGTCCCGGTTAATAACATAAACGCGATTAATAAGATGGTGCCGATGGTTCTCAGCATTTATCGCAGCTCCTTAGTCCATTCTCGTAATTAAATATATCCACTTAGAATCTATACCTTAAATATTCATCCCCCACCAAGTGCTGTAATGGCCGCTTCTTAATTTCCGTAATAACTCCTTGGTTGGTTAAGTTCTCAATTTCACTTCTAATCTTATTCTTGTGAAACTTCTTTGAATCACTCGCATAAAGCACATTAATTAATTCGATATCTTTAATCCCTGTTTCAGAATTTTCACTAAACAACTTAGATTGGGCAAGCAGATACATAATATTGCATTGGACAGGGTCGTGAAACGCACTTTCAATTTTATGAAGCGTCTGTTCAAGTTGGTCAGATAGTTGATTTAAATTAATAATCATATCAGTTTGGCCTTCACTAATAATTTCCATTATTTTCTGAATAAATAACGTAACATCAGCCCGATTCTCCCAATTATCAGCTTGCTTAAACACTTTATAATAAGCGGATTGATCGGTGTGAATAGCTCCCGAAATCGATAAACCGGTATAGTGATCCAACTTATTGGCCAAATACGACGAAAGTAGATATCTCCCTGTCCGGCCATTACCATCGTTAAATGGATGACTATTTTCAAACATGAAGTGCGTCACAACAGCTTTAGTCAGATCTTGAATGTCATGCTGATTCATAAACCGAATGAGTGGTGTCAACTTTGATTGAATTTTTGCTTCGCGAGCAGGTGGCGTATGAATTTTCTGATCGGCAGTTCCAATATATACCGGTTGATCACGAAATATTTTGCCGTCCGGCTGCTGATCTTTCGAAATTTCCCCTTTTAATAGTTTATTGTAGATTTCGCGAAAGTCTTGAAGCGATTCAATTTGGTAGGATTTGCCGGTCAATGTGTCATGATACAGCTTTACCGCTGATGCCAGTCTTCGAATAGGCCGATCTTTTCCTTTGGTGGCAAGTTGACCAACCACCGTCCCAATTTCCTGCTTATTAGTTTTAACACCTTCAATTTCATTCGTGTAGTAGATTTCAGATGTCAATAATTTTAACGTGTAACTACGCTTGGCAACACCAGGCAGCTTCTCAGCAATCGCCGTAATTTGGCTTGAATTTCTCGTGATTTCATTAATTAACCGATTGATTGCATTCGTTTGAACAAAGAACAGCGGATAATGATCAATTTGTTCATACTCATTTTTATCCAACACCGGGTACATGTCCGTCACAATCGTGGAATACCCTGCTAAACGTCGTTGATATTCAGCGTCCACTTCAGCATTGCTCTTGGAAGGACCGCTGCCATTGTATTTATAAACTGAGAGTAATTGATAATCCAATTTGATTGCCTTCTTTCGATAAATACTTAACTAGTTGATATTATACACCGTTGTAAATGCCAAAAATGCGCAAAAATCAAAATACATCTTACATATATAGGCTGTTAATCCAAGAAACAGTTAAAAATAAAAATGTGCAAGAAAGTTGGATGCTATTTATCACGAAACCGTTAAAACATCGTTTATTTAGTAAGCAGGCAATCATTAAAAAAATAAAATGCCTGCTTTTGTACGATTGATATCTCCCACACACCATATTATGAACAGTTTATTCCCCCCCTTTTCAATTCCTGCCAATAGGCAAAATAAAAGCCATCATTCCTTGCATATTCAGTTAATTTGTTATACCGTACTAGGTGAATAGAACAGTAGTATAAAAAGAAGGGATGAACATGAACGATATTCTAGTTGTTAGCAATCTTAGTAAGAATTTTGGTAAACACAAGGTATTGGAAAACGTTTCGTTTAAGGTTCCCCGTGGTAAAGTCATTGGGCTGGTTGGTCCAAATGGTGCCGGGAAATCAACAATTATGAAATGTATTCTTGGGATTTATCCTTATTCGCAAGGTGATATCTGGTTTGAAGGCCGGAAGATGACCGCGCAGACCACAGGCACAATGGGTAAAAAGATTGGTGCATTAGTTGAAAGTCCTGCTATTTACCCATTCTTAACCGGGATGAAACACTTCAAACTTTATGGTATCAAGCCGGCTGACCGACAACGGGTTATTCATCTACTGGGAATGGAAAATTATATTAATCAAAAAGTCACCCAGTACTCATTTGGGATGAAACAGAAACTGGGAATTGCCTTAGCTCTGGTAAACAATCCCGACTTGGTCATCCTGGACGAACCAATGAACGGGCTGGATCTGATGTCAACGTTGGCTGTCCGAAAAATTATTCTTTCCCAAGCCGCTAAGGGAACCACGTTTATTGTTTCCAGCCACATTCTGAGTGAACTGGAAAAGATCATCACCGACGTTGTCTTGATTGACCACGGTAAGATCATTTTACAAAAGCCGCTCCAGGCCTTAAGGGAAGCTGGTCATCAATGTTTTACAATGGTGACCAATCGCAATTCAGACGCACGGCAACTACTTGGCAATCATCACTTTGATGTTTCACTGACTAACGATCAACTTCAGATTCAAATTTCGCCAAATCAACTGACCAATGTTTTACAAATTCTGCTTGATGATCACATCACCATTACCAATATCAGCCACCAAGGAATGGATTTGGAAACCGCGACGTTGCAATTTTTAAAACAAGCTGAGGGGGTCGTCAATCATGCTTGATTTAATTCGACAGGAATTTTATAAATTGTTTCAAAAGAAAAGCGTTCTACTTTCACCGCTTGTAATTTTAGCATTAATGCTGTTTATGGGAACTGGTGGTAACCTTTCTGATCGAAAATATTTCTTTACTCAAGGTTTTTCCGGATTTCAATGGTTGGATATCGCAATCGTGGTTATCGGCGCCAATATGATGGCAATGGAATTTGAGTACGGCACCATTAAACACTTGGTTGCCAGCCATAACAATAAATTTTTAATTTATATGTCAAAAATGATTGTATTGACTATCTATGATGTGATCATGCACTTTTTAATTTTTATCTTTACATTCGGCATTGCCATTCTAGTTTATGGTTCAAAACTTCCCCTGCATAGTCTCTACAATGGCCGACCAATCATCAACACCTTCATCACTGCAACTTTAGGTGACCAGTTTGGCACAATCTTAGTCATTACGCTTGTCTTTCTGATTGCCGGTTTAAGTCGAACCAGTTCAATCGCGGCAACCGGCGGCCTTGCTTTACTCATATTTGGTACCAGTGTTTCCAGTCTAATTATCAAATCTTTTGGATCAGCATTTCCATTCGTTAAATGGAATCCGGGGAATATGTTTAACGTTGGCTTTCAGTTTGCTACCCCGGGAATTATTAAACAATCATTCCTCACTGACAGCCAGCTGGTAATCGGTAATCTCGTGTATATTGTCTTATTTATCATCCTTGGCTACATCGCATTTAGCCGAAAGCGGATTTAATCCAGATTGGAGGTTCATCATGACAAGCAGCAGCCCGAAAAAGATCATTACCCTCCTCATGACATTATTAGCAATGGTAATGACCATCCCGATTTTATCTGGGTGCAGTGGTAATCAATCAAAAGAACTTAATCAACTCATGATCAAGTCAAAGAAAATGCAAAAATCGCCATTTCGCAAGTATGACTGGGTCAGCATCTCCAACGTGAAAGGCAAAGAGATCGCCCAGATTACAAATCGCCGGGACGTGATCTATATTTCTAATATTGTCGGTGATGCGGCCAACGTTGATCAAGTGGGAATCGGAAAGAAATATCTCAATAACGCTCACCTCACTTATCGTTATACTTTTTATCAAGCTAAGCCAAAAGTTGCGATTCATATGTCAGTTTACTCAAACTCCAAACACGCACAGGTATCTAACATCCCAATTATTCATGCCGTTCACTATAAACTATCAGATGCTAACTATCAGAAATTAAATCATCCGTTCACGAGACTTAACGCGGTGAATTTAATTCACTAAATCGTAGAATTGGCCTCGTCTCTTTCCAAAAAAATGTGTAAGTTTAGCTAAAAAATAAAGGAGCCATCTAACATGAAAACACCACTTGTATTATTAATACCTCTTGTCTTGGTCACACTAAGTGGCTGCAGTCTCAATCAAGCCGCACCCAAGACCCATCATCATGACTGGATCGACGTTTACAACAAATCCGGCAACAAAGTCGTCAGCCTGACCAGTCGAAAAGCAGTCGCCTATGTTTCTGATCACGTTGGGGATGATGCTGGTAATTCAACCAGCCATAAATTGCCAGCCGGATCAAAACTTCAATACAAATATGTCATGCATCAACGTCGGAATAATTTAAGCTTCAATTTATACATCTACTCCAACAAATACGCTAAAACTGGCATTCATCCCCTACCAAATAGCACATGGAAATTATCCAACCATGAATTCAGTAAATTCAGCAATCCGCGTAGTCTTGAATAGCATCAGCAATCACTGGCAATCCGGTTACCAAGACACTCCAAATATCAGTTTGTAACCGGCACCATGGTTTTGATCTTGAGGGAGAATAGATTCTTAAAAGCTTCAAATTAATCTGATAAATAAACAACTAATTGAGGTGGTTATCATGATAAATCAAGTCATTAACATTCAAAACGTCACCAAAAGTGTTTCTATCGGCAACAGTAAGCAAACTCTGGAAATTCTTCACGATATTTCGTTAACCGCCAACGCCGGTGAATTTCTCAGTATTGTCGGGCCGTCCGGCTCTGGTAAATCGACGTTACTTAACGCAATGTCTGGGTTATCCAAACCAACCAGCGGTCAAGTAACTATTTTGGGAACCAACCCTTATCAGTTGCGCCCTGCCAAGGCAGCCGCGTTTCGCCGTGATCAGATTGGCTTTATCTTTCAATCTTACAACTTAATTCCAGCACTACCCGCATTCGACAATATTGTGCTTCCACTTCGATTGGCCCATCGAAAGGTTGATAAAGAAAAGATTACTCAACTGCTCAAACAAATTAACTTTGAGGCCAATCCCAGTAATTTTGTTTCAGATTTATCCGGTGGTGAACAGCAAAAGGTTGCCATAGTCCGTGTCTTAGTCGCAAACAGTCGGGTCATTTTCGCGGATGAACCAACCGGAGCCTTGGACACCGTTTCCCGAAAAATCATTTTTGACTTATTACGTCACCTGGCAAATCAAGGTGTTTGTATCATCATGGTCACCCATGATATTGAAATGGCCGCCGCAACCGACAAGGCAATCACCTTGAGTGACGGCCACTTGGAAAAGGTCATTGATGACCCCACGGCTGAAGAAATTTTTCAAGCACTTAACGAAGAAAAGAGTTGATGATCATGCTACGAATTATTTGGTTACAATTCAAACATTCCTGGAAATCATGGTTCGCTGCCCTCTTCCTATTCATCGTCACCGGCTTTTTAACCGGAACCTGTTTAAACGGGATTTTCACCATTGCCGATCACTTCTCTCATTTGAGTCGAATGGAAAATCCCAGTGATATTTTTTACTACCCGATGATTTTCGGCGTCATCACCCTGTTTATCGTTTCCAGTGGCGTCATCAAATTAGTGATCAACAGCATGAGTAAAGAATACACGTTATGGACGATTTTAGGCGCTAATCCCAATCAACTTGCCATTCTAATCGGTGGCCAATTAGCCCTGCTTGGTGCGATCGGTGCCTTTATCGGCTTTATCTTTGCCGTCCCGTTTACCGTTGCGCTGGATACGTGGGTTACCAATCTGACGGGATTTGTTCACATGCCGATAATCCCACTTGAGTTCTCAATTCCTGCCTGTTTCTGGACAGTTGCGTTTATTTTTACCATATCTGGAATGGCGGGCTACCTGCATTCGCACAAATTATTTGTTAACTCGCAAACTGATATTTTGAACTTTAAGAAACGTCGTTCAAAATTTCAATCAATAACCCACCTTCTATTAATCCTGATTAGTGCATTGGGTTTGATCGTTTCCTATGGCAATTCACTCATCGTCACATCGCAAGCCCAACACTATCTAGCCCTTGGTAACTCCCATGAGGCTGGTAAAACTTACACCCAAAGTTTAATGATTATTATGCTCTTATCAATTATATTATTCGCATTGGTCGCACAACTGATTTTGCCAAAAATCATCAAATTTTGGACGCAAATTTTGCCACGACAAACATCCGCAACCGTTAATACCGCCTACTGGAACACAATGTTTGATAAGAACTACCTATCATCATTAATCGCCCCACTGTTTGGTGGTTCATTTCTATTAACCGGGATTACGTACATCACTTCCGGGATCACTAACGGTGGGACTAACCAGGAAGCGACTGCTAATTCAATTGCCAGCTTAGTCATCTATCTTGGCGCACCGTTGCTGATTATTTTAGCGAACGTGTTGGTCATTACCGTGATTGTTAGCAAACAACAACGAATTAATTTAAATCAACTGTTCTTACTGGGGTTCACGTCAACCAACGCAATCGTTGAAAGAATAATGGAAGCGGTCATTTATGCGGTTACTTTCTTCATCTGTGGTGTGATTGGCAACTTACCGTTGTACCTGACTGTCTACCGGATCGAAGTGATCACTCATAAACCAATCACCGTATCATGGTTGTCAACGATGGCTTGGCCAGCCGGTCTGTTTGGGATTATCTTGATTTTTGTTGCGGCCGTTGGCGGATGGCACGTGCTTCGATTTGAGAAAAGCGCTGAGAAACAGATGTAATCAACCATTAACAAGTAGGAATCTCTAATTCTTGTGAAGAAAAATGCAACAATTTATTATCATTCTTTTTGATCATTTAGCACTCAGATTGTCACTACATGTAAGTACAAGTTATTTGGAATATACTTGTAAGTAAAGAAGGAGAGCGATTATTTTGACTAATAAAAATAAAGAACGAGTCTTAGGAGAATTTGTCACTCGCCGTTCAGGAAACTCACTTTCTCTCACGGTTCCAGCTGATGCAGGAATTCCAGAAAGAAAAAAGTATGTCTTGGTTGTCACCGGTGACGACACTTTAGAATATCGCGCCATTCACAGTAATCCTTGGTTAGATGGTACTTATAGCGACATCAACTTCCGTGCCGAATTGGCTGATACCGGTAATTATGGTCTGGAAAAGCCGATTGGAAAGCAGCAAACTGATTGATAACTCCTAAACAGGGCGACCTTATCTTTATTGATGCTGAGCCGCATGCTGACCATGAAGAAGGTGAGCATGGTGGTCTGTATGCCAATCACTTCTAAGCTTAAAAAAGACAGACGAATTTACTTGCCAATTGCCGATCATCCTAGTGGGATTCATGGATCAATTATTACATTTCAGATTCCAAACTATGATTACTTTGCCCGGCACGGCGAAACTGTTGGGAAAGTTAGTACCGCTTTGTTAAATAACTTAATCGAACGTGCTAAGGGCATCTTTTAACGCTTGTTTCAATTTCATCTGAAGCAACCACGATATTTTTCAAGTGGCTGCTCCTTCAGTAATAATTAATCAAATCGTCCCATTTAAAACCCAACCAAATAAAAATTCAATCCAAAAAAATGTTACGGCAATGAAGTTCTCACTGTCGTAACATTTTTTTAGAATGGATTTCCATATTTTCTACAATAATCATAAAAGCCTAACCGATACAAGTCCACTTCCTGTTTAGCAGCTTTCTCGCCCTCACCGATCAGATCTAAAGCCAGTTCAGTAAAATCCAAGGCTGCTGTTCCGTTTGCAGTCACTAAATTTTTATCACGAAATGCCTGAGCCTTAACAAAGCCGTTTTGATTATGGTAATTCTGATAAGTTTTCCACAGGTACTGCGCGTTACCGGTATGTCGATAATCATTTAGGAACCCACTCCGCGCAAGATAATCGACCGATCCGCAAATTGCAGCCAGGGGTAAGCCACCTGTCAATTGTTTCCTAACAATCTGATATAAAGCACGATTCTCAAGCGTCCATGATTTGCCACCAACGAGAACCAACAGATCGATTTGATTCAATGAAGACAACTCAGACAGCTGATAGTCAACTTTTGTCATTAAGCCACCAATTGAGTGACTAATAGCCTGATTGGATGCATATTTAACTGTCCAGTCTTTCTTTTGATTCAAGATTCCAGTTAGATAACCCGGTTCCCAATCAGCATAGTGATCTAGTAATACAATAATTGCATTTTTCAAAATTAGCCTCCAGGAAAATTTAACGATAAAACAAATCGCACTATACGAACACACGTTTGAATAAATTTTATACCATTAGAACCCTAAACTCAAATTTTGCCAATTTCTGGATTAACTAATTATCTCAAACAGCATCACATTAATAAGCAGATATCCATCTAAATAAAAAAATCAAATTTGGGGCGTTATCTATATAACCGAAATATAATGATAGTGTAAAAAGTTGTTTGCTTGCTCCTGTGAATGGAGGGATAAACATGAAAAAGATCATCGTTATTAGCCCAACTTTTCTATTATTCATCGGCTTATTAGCTGGGTTACTGCTTCCCAGATTGGCGCTTTCGACTAGAACGGACTTCATTGCCTATAGTATGACCGGCTTGGTTCTCTACTGCTTCTTCACTATTTTCATTTACGGATTGGGGCTCAGTTTTCATGGTCAGAAAAAATTTGATCGACCCACTAAGCTTTTATTTGGTTATTTATCCACGGTATTAGTATTAGTCGTTTTTGCTGCCATTTTTTTAATGGGCCATCACTAAACGATTAGTTTTCAAAGACCACCTACTAAATTGGTAGTCTCACTCGATAATTTGCATAAAAAGACGAGATCGAAGCGAATTTCTGCCGCGATCTCGTTTTTTGTATAGCGCTATTTTCCAAAAGCAACAGCATCACGATTTTTCGATAACTGTCAGTCATTCAAGCGAACAATTCAACTCAATAATTTGTTTCGACTGTCGCTTACTTACCGCCATTTGCCTCATATTTTTGAAAATCTGAGTCCGGCAAATAAAGAATACTCAAATAATTGGCATCATAGTTCTTGCTTGGAAAAGTTAAATCAACGGGTAGCTTTTGAGGACTGGCTTCGCTTCCAGGCGCTTGAGTCGTTCGACCATTTGCATCATAAAAGGAAACGCTAATCGAGATTGATTTCTTATCAGTCAATTCTTCACCATAATTCAGCCTAACTGAAAAAACCTTCTGCCATTTACCGTTTTCATAATGGTATTCGTCAAAATTGTAATTCTCAGTAATTTCCCGATAGACCTTTCCTTTATTCGGATCCAATTTTGAGGAATCTCTTGCCGGATCAATATCATCGTATTGAATCCCGTTTTTAACAATCGGACCGTTCGAAAAATCAAGAATGTTTGCGGTTCGGACATAGCATAACCTATCGCCGTCTTGGAACACGGTGTATTGAGATCCGGGTTTCAAATATAAACGGTCCCCGCTTTGGATACCTTGGTAGTTGCGCAGTAATGATTGATTAGGCAACTCATAGCTTAATCCGGCGTAAACAGCATATGGGAATGGGTGATCAAAGTTGGTCGACTTTGGTGCTTGCTTGACCGTGGTCGCAGTAGCCGCGTCATAAAACGCTTGAAAGGTGCCAGCTCGGTACCACTCAGGTTCCCCTTTCTCATAACCAGTGCCAATATCTTCCAAATCATAGTACATGTATTCAACAAAGGGAACTTTGGGCCCCCCATTGGTATCAACCGACCGCATTACAATTCGGAAGTTCTGCCAACCCTGGGCGTTGTTATCAACCACGCCCATATTATTAATCCCAAGCTCCTGATTTCGCTTTTTGATAAAATTAACGACTGTTTGAATCTGGCTTTGGGTCGGCACCTTCGCATAAGCATCGTAGGATTCCAAGCCACTCAGATATGGCGCTTTATGCCGATAGGTACTGATATCCGTGTCATATTCACTGGTATCAATTTTTTTAGCATCCGCAGCCGAGACATTTGAATAAATAACACCATCATTTGCGGTAGTTGAACTGCCGCTCGTATCTGAACTACCACTGGTGGAACCACTACTGCTTCCCGTACTCGTACTAGGCGTGGTTCCAAAACCCGCTGCGTTAGGGTTAACACCCGGCGTCAAATAACCACGCCAAATGTAGCCAGCATGTTTTTGATTACCACTCAATACTTTGTAGTATATTCGGCTCTTATATCCTGAAGTCATCTTAACAGCTTCAGTCTTGTACCACGTTGTCCGTGGATAATGCTTTAAATTGTGAACGACTCTGGTGTGATGCGCATTCCACAGATAAATGGTACCGCTATATTTTGCATGGTAAGGCACGCTCGGTGAATATAATTTGGTCTGAGTCCAACGATAATATGCCGCGTGAGCCGGATGCGTTACCGTAATCGCACCCAGAAACCCGGCAGCCATCAAACCAGTTGCTGCCAAAACAATCCGCTTTTTCATGATTCCAACTAACCTCCAAGATAGATTGCCCCTTACGTAGACCCAGTGTTTAGATGATCAGCACCAAGTTTACCCCCTTGTTTAGTTTGATTGTACACCTCGCTTATTTTGCTGACCAGATGCAATTGACAAATGATCGTCCTTAGCAGCTGCAGTTACTCGAACCGTTCCTTGACGATCGTATGCGTAAATCCGCTTTTCACATATCAGCATTGTGACCAATGCAAAGATGCCAAGAAGAACTAGTACCAACATTGGATTTCCAAGAGCTTGGGCGACTCCGGCTAAACCAGTATTAAAGACAACATCTAAAACCGACCCGCCAAATTCCACAAAGCTTGCCTGTGCTGACTGAACTGAAACACTGGTATTTTTAATTCTGGCTTTCGAGGCTAAATTAGGGATCGGGATGGTAACAACCATGACTGCAATAATGCTCAAACACATTAGCGGCAACGTCATTTTAATACTCATCATTAGGAAGATCCCCATCAAAAACAAGACAAGTGAAATCATCAGCCAAGGGTATTTTTCCAACCGAATTAAAAAAATACCAAGTGAAATGCCAATTGCATAAGAAATTAAAAGTAACGCAACATGATTATAATGAGGATCAATTTCGTTCCAGAAATAAATCATTAAACCGTTGAAAACTGACTGAACAAGGATAAACACAATACTGACGATGATGCTTTCCCGCAATCCGGAATTTATCCAAATAGATCGCCCGACTTTTTTGAGGTGTTTGAATGTGCTAAATTTGACATCGCTCGTTTGTGGTGTCTTCTGTGTCACCAACAACGTTGCAAACAGGCAATTAATAAAGTAGGCAACCCCACCAATCAATAAATAAAATCGAAATTCGGTGGTAAAGAGCAGCACAATATATATGGCACCCAGGCTGGCGATTAATCCCAACATCCCCAACGATGAATTCCAATTAATTACTTTGCCTAAATCTTCCGGATTAATTAATTGTTTAATAATTCCAGAGAAAGATAGTGACTCAATTAGTGAAAACAGGCTGACAAATAAATCTGCCCCAACATAAAGAACCAAAAAGAACTTATTATTGTTAAAAAACGGCACCAATAGTGAGATGAACATCAGACCATTAAAAAGAATTAGTGATAATTTCTTATTCACATTATCCAACTTTGAGCCAATAAATAATGTACTGATAATTAACCCAATTGAACTGATGCTGGAAATCGAACCATTAACCACCAGTGAATTGGATGCGCTCTTAATAATCAGCATCCCGCCAACCTCAACTTCAAGACTGGCAAATGAACTTACTAACGCCATCATTGGCAGCAGATACTTATTCAGTTGACGATTTTTCAATTCGTTCACCCGACTTTCGATTCATGATTTATGAAAAATGAATGACCTTATCAAACAGCTTTTCCGTTTGCGGATGCGGCGTATGACTAATCATAATTAACGTTAACTTTGGATTTTTGAGTAACGCCATCTCAATTTGAACTGCCGTTTGCTCATCAATTGCTGAGGTCCCTTCGTCAATTAGCATCACCGGAATTTCCCGAATTAATCCTCTTGCCAGTGCCAATCGTTGAATCTGGCCGCCGGAAAAGTTCTTACCGCTTTCACCAATATCCAAATTCAAGTAATCTTTTCCTTCATCGACGCTTTGAATGAGTTTCATCTTCAGCAAAGCCTCGATTAATTGCTGGTCACTAAATTGTGCTCCCAGCGACAGATTGTTTCTCACGGTTGTCTGCAAAACTTGCGGTGATTGATCTAAATACAGGAGCCGCCGACTAATTTCTGCGGGACGATATTCAGTGAGCGACATCCCATCCAAAAGAATTTGACCTTGATAACCAGGAATATATCCAGCCAGCAGCTTCAGTAGCGTTGATTTGCCAGCCCCGCTTTCACCCAAAATCAAATACTTCTTGTTTCGTAAAAAAGTCAGGTTAACGTGATTTAAAATTGGCTTCTTGGCATCATAAGAAAAACTGAGATCCTTCGTTTGTAATACGGCTGGTGCTGTGAGGAGCTGTTTGGCGTGCGGCCGCAAATCGGTATCTGCCGGCTGATCATCAATTAACGGGTATTTTGCAAAAATTGGTCGGGTACCGCGAATCATTCCAAGGAAATTACTCATATTCCCCAATGAATTAAAAATATTGCCGGCCAAACTACCAACCGCGTTAATCGTGCCGATTTTAACCAACCTTTGAAAGGCTAAGATTCCGCTCAGTCCAATCAGAATAACCTGCGACACAACGTTGCCCATAAATCCGGTCACTTGGACAGCGATTTGAAATTTACTTCGATTGACGTATGCCGTTTTAATTAACTTTGAGGATTCCTTTATTCCATCAACCAAAAGATGCAGTGTTTGAAACGCATATAATAAATTAAATGCCGATAAGACATCCTGCGTCCGGTTAACGAAACGTTCGTTCCCCTGCGTTAATTTTAGGTTTTTCTCCGCCAACTTCTTATCAAATATTTTGGGTAGTAAAATAATTAACCCAGCTAGAACCAAAGCAACCAGGGCCAACGACCAATGATATTTAATCAACGTTAATACCGCGAAAACCGTCCCCACCGCACCTTGAATGACGACAAACAACGGTGATAATCCCTGTTCATTAATCACCTGAATATCATTATTAATCCAAGACTCGTAGACGCCATATGGTTTAGCGTTATATTCGGAATAGGATTTTTGAATCAGCAGCTTGGCAATATTGTTTCGGATCGAAATATCAATATTTTGGATCACAACTTCTTGATAGACACCTTCGATATATTCCGTTAGGACAACCAGCAGCCACACTGTTAACAGTAATGCCACATTTTTCATGAATTGTGCAAAGTTGTGGGCAATCAGCGCATTTAAAATATCGGCGTTCAAAACTGAGCCGTAAACGGTCAATGCTTCGATCAAGACGATCAATCCAGATAGCATTGCCATTTCAGATTTATGTAATAAGACGTATTTTTTCAACCCAATCATCTCTAATTAATATTTAATAATTAGTTTCTGTTCTATACTTGTTTAAAGCTCATTACAAGACTGGGTTGACATGTAAGCGGTTATTTGTTCACATTAAATAATTAAAATTTTAATATTATGTATCAATCTGCTCCTTTTTTGTTAAATAATTACCATGATAAAAAACTGACAACCTTCTGAGTTCAAATTCAAAGAGTTGTCAGTCTTGATATATTACGTTCTCGGAATTAATTAATGATTGTCACTTTGATCCGTCCATCTATTAACGGTTCCTAAAATATTTCTACTAATCTATTGATGATTTCCATCACCCTGCCATTTATTTTTAAGCTCTTCAAATAAAATCTCTTGATGACCGGTTTGAACACGTTGATTATTTTCAATCTGTTTTAGTGATGAGAAATTAATTCCAAGCGTATCAGCAAACTCACTGATTGACATATTAAGCTGGTTACGCAGATGTCGAATACTGTCGGGAGTCATGTATCCACTATGTTCACGATATGCCTCAAAGCTACGTCTAACATTTTCCATTGGGTCATCGAAATCACCCCATAGCTTATCGCTGGTATCCTGCCAATAATGATTCATAACTGGTAAATCAGTTATGTTTTTAACCTTTACCAGTTCAAATTTCCAAACTTCGGTATAAAGTCCCTCAGCTCCTAATTCTGGATTATAAAGGGTTTTCTTCCTAGCCAAATTTCATAACCTCGCTTTATCTCAGATGATTAATTCCAATATTGCCTGTATACAAGCCACGCTCCTAACGTGAATTATCAATGTGTCATTCACCATAAATAGCAATAATAGTTAACTTGCCAACGTCAATTTTAATCTTCACTATTGTCCCCATTCAAATATTTCCGAATCTCCTCTGAATCAGTCAACGTTGGCACCTTACTGTCATAAACGGTTTTGATCAAATTAAGACGGGCATTTTCTTCCTCCGTTAATTTAAATTCAAAGGGAATCCGACCTTCAACTACAACTCTTTTATATAGAGCAGTGATCACTGCCGCAGTAGTTAATCCAAGACTGTCAAATACAGCCGTAGCATCACGATAAAGGTCACGGTCCATTTTTATTTGGATTCTCTTTTGTGCTTTTTCTGCCATTTTAGATCTCTCCCTTATTTATATCCTACCGCAACCACTCAGTTAACAACATAATGATGTACAGCGTTCCATATCACATAATTAATTACTAATATCAACTATAAACTGTCGACAAAATCAAGTTGGATACTAAAATTAATATTCTCAGCCAAATCATTCAGAAATAAAGATTTGTAATAAGAAAGCGACCCGAAATTAAGGAATTTATCCTTAACTCGAGTCGTTCCATTTTGAAATATTTATGAGCAAGTTTTGAAACTTACAATTAATTCTCAATAACTTGCCGACTTGCTCGTTGATTGTATGTTTTTCCCCAAACTTCCATCGCTAAAATAACCGGTTTAAGTGTTAAACCAAATTTAGTTAAAGAATACTCGGTTTTAACCGGAATAACCGGGTAAACCTTTTTCTGAATGACGCCGTCAACTTGTAATTCTTTTAGTTGCAGTGCCAACATTCGCCGAGAACAATCCGGCATTTCCTTCTGCAAATCGTTAAATCGCTGGGTTCCTGTCAATAGATGGTAAATAATCACACTTTTCCACTTGCCGGCGATAATTTGTAAAGTACTCTCAACCGGACAGCCAGCCTGGCAATTATAAATATGCCGTTTCACATAAATCCCTTCTCTCGTAATCACATAGGCTACCAACCACCTTCTAGTCTACCAAATTCACCACTCATCGCATGAATCAGGTAAAAAAAATGTAACCAAGTGACATTAAATTCACGTCTTGTATCCATTTTCCAATGGGTTAGACTGAATTTGCAAGTTGAAGGGAGTTATCATCATGCAAACAATGACAGCAATCGGTTTTACAAAAACTGGATTACCAATTAGTGATCCAGACAGTTTTAAAACATTTACAGAAGTTGTGCCGACCCCAAGCGGCCATGATTTATTGGTTAAAATAATCGCCACATCTGTTAATCCCGTGGACATCGGGGTCCGCAACAGCGGTCATCGTGACTTGAAAAAGCCAAAAGTAATTGGCTGGGATGCTTATGGGACAGTAACCGCAATTGGCGATGACGTTTCACTTTTTAAGCCAGGTGACAAGGTCTTTTACGCGGGATCATTTATCCGTTCCGGCACCGACAGTCAGTATCAACTGGTCGACGAACGGATTGTCGGCCATGCGCCAACCAAGCTAACACCAGCTGAAATTGGTGGGATGCCCCTGACCAGTTTAACCGCCTGGGAAGCGCTATTCGAACGCCTGCAAATTGATCGTCATGCCACGACGACAAACGCCAAGCGGACCATCCTAATTATCAATGGCTCCGGTGGTGTTGGTTCGATCGCCACCCAATTGGCTCACATGGCAGACCTTAATGTCATCGCCAGTGCTTCAAGGCCTGAAACCATCGCGTGGGTCAAACAAAACGGCGCGGATGAAACAGTCAACCATCGTCGAAATTTGGTTACTGAAGTTCGAAGCCTCGGCTATCATTATGTCGACTATATTCTGAATCTAAATGATTTAGACGGCCACTGGAACGAAATTGCGGAATTAATCAAACCTGCCGGAAAAATCGCGGCCATTACCGAGAACCGACGCGGCATCGATTTACAAAAGCTGACTAAGAAATGCGCCTCATTTCATTGGGAATGGATGTATTCAAAATCGTATTACCATACGTCAGACATGGTTACCCAGCACAACATTCTGGATCAAGTGGCAGCTTTACTCGATCAGGGAATTCTTCATTCAACCGTTACCCAAGTCTTGAAGCCGATTAATGTCGATAATTTAAGGAAAGCCCATGCAGCAGTGGAAACGAATCATATGATCGGAAAAATTACGATCAGCAACGTCTAAATTTAATTGGTTTTCTCTGCCAATGACGCAAAATAGCTTTTAAAAGATCAAAAACGGTTGTATGCTCTGATTACATTCAACTATTGAGGAAGCGATCAGATGACATACGCAATTGGTGAATTTTCAAAAATTGTCGGCTTATCAATTGATACATTGAGATATTACGAAAAGGAAGGCTTAATTTATCCACAAAGGACTGCGAACAATCTGCGAGCCTACACTGATCACGACATTCAATGGATTAATTTTATCAAACGGTTAAAACTAACCGGAATGCCAATTCGCAATATCAAAACGTATGCAACCCTCAGATATCAAGGGAACACTACCATTGATGAACGCCTAATTTTGCTAAACGATCAAAAAAGCCGATTGGCAGCTGAACAGGCAAAACTTCAAGCCCACATTGATTTCCTGGATAAAAAATTAATACTTATCACCAGATGAAACGGGACTCGTTACTGGGCGACAATCAAGATTAGCCTAAAAGTCCCTTACCAGTCATCTAAAACATGAGTGATGGGACAATAACTGTTTTGACCAGTCTCTGTTAGTGTCAACACGATTATTCCCGAGCAAAAATGCGGGTCAAAAAGCAATTTCCGGCCGTGTAAACGAATTAACCAAATATTGAGATTCAGGATATCTTGTTGAACTTGTTATTTAGTTAAAACGTGGACCACCAAGCAGACCCCGGCCATATAAGCCTCCTAACTTAATCTTCCAAAATCAGGAATATCAAGTTAGGAGGCTTATATTCTGGGGTCTAACCGCTGCTGGTCCACTCTGTTTATTTAGTCAATAAATCTCTCTTATCCTCAACTAAATGACTTCATTTTTTATTTATCCTTGACATGGAGTAAACTCCAGCATTTAGGATAACAGTAATCAAAAGAAAGAAGGCATTTATGATGACTAGACTTAGTAATGGTAAACAAATTTTAAACCAAGTAGATGGGGCGGCAGCCGATGCTGTGATGGCTTCGTTAAAGGACATTGCACCCGATGTAGGTAACTATATTTTTGAATTTGCCTTTAACGATATTTATAGCCGGCCCGGATTAGATTTGAAGCAACGTGAAATGATCACCATCACATCACTGCTTACCCAGGGAGATACGGCTGCGCAGCTCAAGGTTCATATTAATGGTGCTCGACATGTTGGGCTAACGCAACAGGAAATCATCGAAACTTTTATTCACTGCCTACCATACGTTGGGTTTCCAAAAGTCCTGAACGCAATTACGGTTGCTAAAGAGGTGTTTACAAATGAAAACGACCAATCAGCCACTAATGAGCCACGCGATTAACCAAGCAGCCAGTATGATCAGTGGCACTTCTCAGATTGTGGCTTTTACCGGCGCTGGTATTTCAACCGATTCCGGGATTCCCGACCTCGCTGGAATTGATCACATTCTTTCCGATGACCGGCAGTTTCATGGTGGCGTTTTTGGGATGCTGAACAGCCAGTTTGCCAGTCAGGATCCCAGAGAATTTTACCGGCTTTACCGCAAAACCTTTTTCCATCCCGAGGCCGTTCCCAATCCGGCTCACCGCTTTCTTGCCGAGTTGGAGCAGCGGGGTCAATTATCAGGAATCGCAACAATGAATATTGATTGGCTGCATCAAATGGCAGGAAGCAAAACTGTTTTCGAATATTGGGGGGATATGCGGCAGAATCACTGCATTGGTTGCCATCGTACCTATGATTGGAACCTTGCTAAAGACCAACTCGTTCCTCATTGCCCAATATGTGGTTCCCCCGTTATTCCCGACTTTGTTTTGAAAAACCTTGCCACCGATCATCGGGCAGTTCACGCTGGACAAGCCTTGATTGCCCAAGCGAGTTTGCTGATCATTGTCGGTACTAACCGTAGTGCCGGTAGTTTTCCATCAAGGATCCCCAAAATAATTATCAATGAAGCCTTAACAAATCAGTTTCAAAATCATCAGCTCATAATCGGCGGCCAAGCCAGTCAAATTTTCAATCTACTCGGTCAGCAGCTGCATATTAACCAACGCCTTTAATTCACCCATCAAAGAAACTCATCCAAATTTTGATGATTACCCACTAACTAACATGTTTCAGAGTTGCCCATTCGGAGTCTGAACCCTATAATGATTTCCGTCGGTATAAATAACTATCGAGGGAGATAAATTATGTTTACGCTAAAGGAGTTTCAATTAGGCAGCCGGACCATTCGTTTGGAATTACCGGAAGAAAGTCACGCCAAGGCCCTCTTCAAGATTGTTGAAAATGATCGTGAAGAACTGAAGAAATGGATGCCGTGGGCAAAAACCACCAAGCATCTTCGAGACGAAGTGAATTTCATGAAATACGCCCGGGAGCAAATGATCAATCACCATTTGTTTATGCTGACCATCTTGTGTAATGATGAACCAGTCGGAATGATCGACCTGCACGAGATTGATCCAATTGACCGCCACGCTCAGGTCGGCTACTGGTTATCCAGTCAGTATCAAGGGATGGGCATTATGACGGCTTCACTTAAACAACTCATCTCAGTGGGCTTTGGTCGGCTTAATCTTCATAAGATTGTGGTGATGGCCGATTCCGTCAACGAAAAAAGCAAAGCGATTCCCGAACGGCTCGGCTTTATCCACGAAGCCACACTAAAAGATGATGTTTACATGAACGGCGACTTTAAGGATCTGGACGTCTACGCTAAGTTTGCGGATGAAGATATGCATCATTCATAAAAGAAAAGTCTGGATAAATCCAAGTAATGAGATTTATTCCGGCTTTTTCATAATAATAATCATTACCGAGACCCATCAAAAACGATTTAAACCAGATCATTTTGGCGGTCATAAACCTCGTAGTCAAAAATTTGCAGACGCAATCCTATACGTTAATATGAGGAGTGAACATAATTGGAAAAAACTATTAGTCCAGCTGAAGCACAAGCAAATCTATTTGCTTTAATTAAAGAAATCAATCGAGATTCTAAACCAGTGATTATAGCTGGTGCTGAAGATAAACAGAGTGCCGTTTTGATCAGTAAACGGAATTATGATCCATTCAAGAAACAATGACTTTGGCTTTAAATGGGCAATTAAGAGAGGTTCAGAAACGCCAAAATGACATGTCGGTCGATCTTGGTGAACTGATACGTAAAATTGATAGTGAACAGTAAACACTGGCAAGTTAAAATCAAAACCTCAGCTAAAAGAGAGTCGCACAAAGTACTGAAAGGGCCACATCAGTGATTCTTTTAAAACTATAAGAAACGCTCGACCCTCCTTATACACCACTTGATTTCAACTGCAAATAATACAAAAAATGCAAGTACCTAAAAGAGGTCACTTGCATTTTTATATTTCTGCTACACTGCTTCGCTTAGTAATATGAGTCGGTATAAATAACGGTGCTTTCTTGCCCATGACCTTGTTAACACTTTCAACACCAATAGTATAGAAGTCTTGTGTCACACTAGTCAATGCAGGTGTCGCAATCTGACAAATAACCGTGCCATCAATACTAATAATTGATAATTGATCAGGTAGCTGGATACCTTTTTGCTGTGCAGCATTTAATAATCCAGCCGCAACCATATCACTAGCAGCCACAATTCCGGTCACTCGTGTCGACAAAAAGTCTCCCAGTAATTTCAATCCAGAGGCATAGCTATAATCTCCCAACTTAATCCAATCATCCTCAACGTCAAGCTGGTGTTCTTTCATCGCCAAACGATATCCGTCAATTCGCTGGCTGCCGGTATGGTATTGGTCAATCCCAGCCAAGCCAATTTTCTTATGACCGTGTCCGATTAAATAGTTGGTTGCTTGATAAGCCACATCCCGATTATTTGAGCTTACGGCTAGAATATTGTTCTGTTCCAAGTATAAAGAAACAAAACAAAATGGCGTCCCTGCCCCCTCAAGTAACTTCATATCCTCCTGATCAGGTTCAATCGCTACTAATAAGATTCCTGAAATTGCGCGTTCTAAAGCTGTTAAAATTGCTTGATGTTGTAGTTCAGGGCTTCGATTACCGGCATATAAAATGATCACGTGTTGCCCAAGGCTATTAGCTTGTTTTTGAATACCGTCAATAATCTGAGTAGAAAAGTTAGTTGGCGTGGCATTAATAATAACAGCAATCACATTACCTTTTTTCTTCACTAGTTCAACCGCAGTATTATTTTTTCGATATCCCATTTCTTTGGCAATTTTAAGGACTTTTCGACCAGTCTTTTTACTATATGAATCACCCTTACTTGCCAATACTCGGGACACCGTTGCAATCGAGACACCTGCTTTATCAGCGATATCCTTAATGGTTGGTTTCATTCAAAATTCACCTGATTTCATATTTCCTATTATAACCTACTCTCTCAAGGAAAAAATTACTTTATTTTTTGTAAACGTTTACTTTATCGCCGTATAGCCATTGTAAACGTTTACGTAAAGTGCTAGGATGAATTTGTTGAAATGATTCCTAAAAATATTTTATCTAAGGGGATGGATTAAATGAATCAATCAACAACTCATTTAGCAGGAAATCATAAAGTTTTATCTTCACCAGTTAAAAGGGAAACTGCGAAGATTAAGAACTCATTACCAAATTTACCGATGAAAACATTGTTTGCAATTACCTTTGGCTTTTGTGGTGTTAACATGGCCTTCTCATTACAATCATCACAAATGAGCCGGATCTTTCAAACCATTGGTGCCGATCCAACAAAGTTGGGTTTATTCTTTATTTTGCCACCATTAGCCGGATTAATTGTCCAGCCATTAGTCGGAAAGTATTCCGACCTGACATGGACTCGCTTTGGCCGCAGAATGCCTTATCTATTATTCAGTGCACCAATAGCTGCTTTAGTCATGATTCTCTTACCAAACGCAGGGTCGTTTGGATTCGGATTTGCCTCATTTGCAGCGTTACTCTTTGGCGCAATTGCTATTCTATTCATGGATCTTTCAAGTAACGTCTGCATGCAACCATTTCGAATGATCATTGGTGATATGGTTAACGAAAGCCAAAAAGATAAAGCTTGGTCATGGCAACAGGCTTTCAGTAATCTGGGCGGCGTGATTGCCACACTCTTACCATTCGTCTTAACTTATCTGGGTGTTGCCAATACTGCCAAGCGAGGCGTCGTTCCTATGTCCGTCCGTTTAGCTTTCTATATTGGCGCAGCTATTCTTCTCGGAATTTCCGCTTATACCATTCACACGGTTAAAGAGTATGATCCACAAACCTATGCCCTTTATCATCATATTGATCCACAGGCTCATAAAGTGTCTAAATCAATTTGGCAACTAATCAAAGAAGCTCCCAAAGCTTTGTGGGAAGTTGCAGTTGTCCAAATGTTCGCCTGGATTGGCATTCAATACATGTGGACTTATACAACCGGTGCCATTGCTCAAAATGTTTGGCACACAACCAATGTTGCTTCTTCAGGTTACCAAGCTGCCGGTAACTGGTACGGTATTCTAACCTTTATCCAATCCATTGCAGCCGTTTTATACGGGTTCCTTATTCTGTCACGCACTAATCCTTACAAACGTAAGAATTGGTACCGTTTCGGGCTATTAGCCTTTGCAATTGGATTAATCTGGGTATTCTTTATTCATAATCAATATTTGTTAATCGTACCATTCTGCTTAATTGGTATTGGCTTCTTCACTATCCACGTCGAACCATTTAATATCTTCACTTCATCATTAAACGGCTCACATGAAGGCTCATATATTGGTATTTTCAATGGCACAATTTGCCTACCACAAATTATTGCCTCTGTTGCCAGCTTCATCGTCTTTCAACTAGTTGGCAACTCAATGCCAGGTATGATGTTGGTAGCTGGTATTTCAATGTTAATTGCTACATTAGCAATCAGTGTTATTAAACAGGACAAGCCTCAAGAAGACCTGTCAGATAGTGCCAAATAAATAATAAATTAAATACTGAAAGGAAATCTTACTATGTTGGAAATGTCTAAAACCAAATTACCAAATTATGAACAGCATGGACAAACAATCACCTTTGATTATTCGAACCATCAATTACAATTAACTGTATTAACCCCGGAAATTGTTCGCGTATTTGAATATCGTGGAAATGACGGATCATCCTATGCCATTGAAGGAAGTAAAGAACAAAAGACCGACTTCACCATTAAGCAGATTGACGACCATTATGAGCTAAGGACTTCTGCCTTGACCATTAAATTGGATGCTGGCCAACACCTTGACGTTTACGACCAAAAAGGTAATCCCTTAGTCACTGATTATCGAGGTAAACGTCAGTTGCTGAATAAAGGAATCGACAAAGTTCATGAACGCTTGGTTAAAGCTGAAGGGCATAGTGTCAGCGAATCAACAGTTAAATCAGATTCCGGTTACTACCAAATCGTTAAATCACTTGCGGCTGATGAGCAACTTTATGGTTTGGGTGATAAAACCGGTTACTTAAATAAACGTGGCTACGAATACGATAACTGGAATGTCGACAATCCCAACCCACAATTGGAAAACTTCACTAAACTCTATAAATCAATTCCCGTAATGCTGGGGTTAAAAAACGGTCGACCTTATGGCTTGTTCTTTGATAACACCTATAAGAGCCATTTCGACATGGGCAAGGAAAATTCAAACTATTATTTCTATACCGCTGTAGATGGCAATATCGATTATTATGTTTTAGGCGGTCGTTCGTTAAAAGATGTCGTTACCAACTATACTTACTTAACCGGACGAGTCCCATTGCCTCAAAAGTGGACACTTGGTTACCAGCAATCTCGTTGGGGATATAGCGCCAGCCAAAAGGAAGTTCAAGATATTGTGGATGGGCTTAAAAAATACGACCTGCCTTGCGATGCAATTCATTTTGATGTTGACTATATGCGTGGCTATCGTGTTTTCACATGGAATAAAGATAATTACAATGGCAATCCTAAAAAGTTTGTTTCAGATCTAAAGAATCAGGGAATCAAAGTTGTGCCGATTATTGATCCGGGTGTTAAAAAAGACCCGGAATATCAGACCTATGCTAGTGGTATAAAAAATGGTTACTTTGTTACTTCACCAGACGGAAAAGTTTATATCAATAAAGTATGGCCCGGTGATTCCGCCTTCCCTGATTTTGGCAATCCCAAAGTACGCCAGTGGTGGGCTAATAACAATAAATTCTTAACGGATATGGAAGTATCCGGCGTTTGGATCGATATGAACGAACCGGCTTCATTTGAAGGTCAAATTCCCGATAATATCATCTTTAGCGATGAAAACAAAAAATCAACACATAAAAAAATGCATAATGTTTATGGTCATAATATGGCGCGTGCTACCTATGCAGGATTAAAAAAACAACAGGATAAACGACCATTTGTTATTACCCGCGCTGCTTATGCCGGAACTCAAAAGTATTCAACTATCTGGACAGGCGACAACCGAAGCATTTGGCCTCACATTCAAATGATGATTCCACAACTATGTAATCTGGGAATGAGCGGGTTTAGTTTTGTAGGAACTGATATTGGCGGATTTGCTTCAGATACAACATCAGAGCTGCTAACCCGTTGGATTGAAGCAGCTATCTTCAGCCCACTGCTAAGAAATCACAGTGCAATGGGAACTCGTCATCAAGAGCCATGGAGTTTTGGTGAACCAACACTTTCAATTTACCGTAAGTACTTGAAATTACGTTATCACTTCATCCCTTATCTGTATGACTTATTTGCCCAAGAATCGAAGAACGGATTACCAATCATGCGACCACTTGTTTTAAATTATGATAATGATCCAAGAACCCGTGAAATCAACGACGAATTTATGGTTGGCGATAATGTATTAGTTGCCCCAATTGTTGAACCATCACAAGCCAAACGGTTAGTTTACCTGCCGGAAGGCCAATGGATTGACTTCTGGAACAACCGTGAATATGAAGGCCAACAAGATATTGTGATGGATGCACCACTTGATAAGCTACCGCTATTTATTAAGAAAAACACAATTCTTCCATGGGGAAAGTCTGTTGATCACGTTTCAGAAAAAGCTGATCAGGAGATAACCTTTAAAGTCTTCGGTGATCACGCAGATTATCAACATTATCAAGATGATGGTACTGACTTCAATTATCAAGACGGCGAGTTTAACCAGTATCGGATTGCAGTTGATGGTGACAATGTAAATGTTCAATTGAAACATCATGGGTTTAAGTCTGCTTATGAGAAAATTACGGTTGAGTTGCCAGATGGCAAAAATATTTTCAAATTATATAATAATGGAAAATATCAGGATCAATAGCGCCTTAATTAATCTTAAAGTGAATTTCAATATCCGTTAATTTAAAGATTAAAAATCCAAGCAATTTGAGAGAACCATGCCTCGAGTTGCTTGGATTTTTTAATTCACTGAAATTTATGTCTCCCATACTACTTATTTTACCTTTTCAGATGTTTTATGCTTTTATGTAAAAGGCACCTCTATTTTAATCAATAAGATTAATCCAAAAACGTTCAATAAGGCTGAGTCACTTGGATAACTAATGCCAGTATAATTAAGTAGATATATTGTGCTGGGAGGGCGAAAAAGGTGCAATAATTTGGCATTATACTCAAAAATTATCGATTCAGATCATCAAAACTCCTCTAGAAGAAGTATCGCAACTAAACTCAGCATTTAAGGAATACAACAGAGGCCCAAGATCACAACGCCATAATTTTCAACGCCGGCCACTCACGCTGCCAACCTTTTCGCCGGATTCGGTCCTGATAAATGGTTAAATGGGCGTTATCATTTCGAAAGCTTGGCACCGGCCGACAAATCAAATTAACCAAATCATCCGTTCCATATGGTGCGATCAGCTGAATCTGATTATTTTTCAAATAAGCCCCAATACAGGTTGGCGTTTCAACAA
This sequence comes from Lentilactobacillus diolivorans DSM 14421, assembly GCF_001434255.1. Taxonomy (GTDB): domain Bacteria; phylum Bacillota; class Bacilli; order Lactobacillales; family Lactobacillaceae; genus Lentilactobacillus; species Lentilactobacillus diolivorans. Next base: position 24,383 of record NZ_AZEY01000041.1, on the reverse strand, counting down.
AATTAGCAATGGCATCCCTAACCGAAGTAAACGGCGGCCGGTCAGTGAAGTCATAATGGTGCATATGGGCTTCGTTTTTCACCTGCCACTGAAACTGCGGCGCCTCATGGTTAAGTTGTTGATCAAGTCGACCATCATCGCTTTTTGGCCTTCGAGGATCAAAGAAAACAACATCAACATCACTGGTCAAACCGGTGGGTCGGTGATTTAAAATTTGCCAGACTGTATTTCGAATACTCCCGGCGGCCAAGGCACCTTGACGAAGATGAAGCCGTTCAATCATCTGCAAAATGGTCATCAAGTCAGGTGTTTCGGCAATCATTTGAATTACCTGTTGATCACTTTCACTGCTCATATTGGTCACTCGCCTTTTGTAAAATTGCTCACACCCAATTAATCGGCTCACTCATGACTTCGGCAAACGATCCATTCCAAATCATTTCATGATGCTTGATAATTTGGTTCGCAGATAAGTCTTTCGTGTCAAACGTTGAGTCCAAGCCACTGATAATCGCCATTTTAAAACCTAAATCATGTCCCACTCGAATAGCAGTATCAATACAATATTCGGTTTGCAGGCCACAAACCTCAACTGCCGAAATTGACCGGTGATGCAGAAAATCTGCCAAACCGGTTTCAAAGAATGAATCCGAATGATACTTGAGAATCACTCGATCGGCAGACTGTCGATGCAATCCTGGCGCTAACTGCCAAGCCTGACTGTCATAAGGCAAATCTCCATTAACATGTTGCACGAATACAATTGGTCGGTGAGCTTGACGGTACTGGTCAATCCGCTGATTAATTTTAGTTACCAACTCGCCAAAGTTAGCCGCCGAACTGAGACCATTTTGAACATCAATCACCAACAAAATATCTTTTAGTCCTGAATGAACTGCCAATTTTATCCCTTCAATCCACGTGCTTGGCGATCCATATCTTCGACCACAATATCAAAGATCTCACCTAATGATGCACAGTACTCTAGAATTTCCCATGGTTTGTTGGTATGAAAATGAATTTTAATCAGCGTATCGTCACCAACCGCAAGGAGACTGTCCCCCTCAAAGTGTGCTTTGATATACGCATCAATTGCATCTTCATCCAAATCATGACCATCAATTAAACATTGGGTATCGTATTTATATTCAACCATCTTATTTTCTCCTCAATCCATTATTCTTTATTTATCGGTTAACGAATGGGGCTTTCCTTCCTGGATCAATACACGTTGAACACTTGGCCGTTGACGCATCCGTTCATCAAATGCCTGTAGGTTCGGTAACCCTTCAAAACCAAAGTTCAGCCGTCGCAGCCAATTTGTCATGACAAATAGATATGGGTCAGCAAGTGAAAATTGATCGCCGGTTAACCACGGTTTGCCAGTCCCAAACTGAGCTTCCACAAATTTTAATCGCGGATAAACCCGTTGGTAAACTAATTGTTTTGACTCGGCTGTGTTCGGCAACCAATTACCATGTCGAAACGGCGAAATAAAGTTCTCATGTAACTCCGTGGCAATGTAATTCAACCAGGACCGTTGCTGCCAATAGTCTGGCGACTGGTAAGGTGCGATTAAATGATCATCAACTCGGGTCGCCAAATATTCCAGGATAACCGCACACTCAGTCAGAACGGTCCCATCATCTAAAATCAACGTTGGCACATACGATTTAGGGTTGATCTTATTATAATCCCCTTTAGCCCAAATTTTGCGATCTAAATTCACTCGATTTGCTGTATAGGATAATCCACTCTCTTCTAATACGATATGTGGCGCCATTGAACTTGCTCCAGAAGCATAAAACAGTTGAACTGTCATCTTATTCTTCCTCTCTTTTTAATTCGACACTTATCGAAATAAGCTTCCAAAATAAAAGGATTCACAGGGAATCCAAAAAATTTGGTAAATACTTCTGAAATGTCTCGCGATTAATCGACAACAATTTAGCTTGAGCCATTTGCCGCGTGTTGGTCAGCCCAGCCTTGCGCAAAGCTTTAAAATGATAAGAAACCGTTGATGGTGAAATATTTAATTGCCGGCTTACCTCACCACAAGTCAGCTCACGGTTACTATGCTGGAGAATCCGCAAAATACTAATTCGGTTTGGCTCACTCAATACTTTAAAAATATCTGCTAGTTCTTGATCGGTTCTTTGTTCGATGTCCATAGAATTAACGTAGTCCTTTGAAATTATTTTGTCAATCCTATTTTACTACTTAGTCCAATTATCGATCACTTATTTTTATCGAATGACACTGCTCAATTTATTTTCATGTTCCGCCAATAATTCAAATAGTGCCTAACCGCTAAGCCACTTGCCACCACAACTAAGACCGTCGCAATTGGATTAATAATGAGTGCCGGATAACTACTGAGCAATCCCATATAGATACCCACAACAATCCCACCAGCAACCAAAACGCCCAACATTATAATCCCGATCATAAAGTTACCGCTGCCACGATTAAATAATTGGGTCACATTGGTCCAATTTAAATCCAACAATTGCCAATCACGGGTAAAACAGAAGGCACTGCTTAAGATATTTCCCCAAACAACCCCCAAAACCAGTCCAATGATATTCAGCCAAACCATTTTTGCGAAAATTCCAAAAACAACTGCCAGGATAATCAAAACAATGGTTTGAATCCCAACGATCAGCTTAAATTTCAAACTAAGATAATGTTTAAAGTCAATTGGTAAGGACCGGATAAATGACAGGTTTTCCCGCTCCAAGGAAATAAAGACGCTAATAACCGAACCGGTATTAATCGTCATGAAACTCACGCCAACACCAGCAACAAACATTGCGCCAGCATATTTAGCCGTTAAATTTGCCAGCGAAAATCCGCCATTTAAGAATAGCGAAACAAAAATGAAGAATAGTGGAAACATCGTCATTGAAAACGACTGAGTTAACAGGGTTGGATTCTTCAATAATCCCAAATTATAACGGATAAACTGGCGATCCATGCCCCCATTGTGATGAGGCCGCCGAGGCTTGCGCCGCACCGGCTTTCCAGCTGATGCATCAATAACTAACATGCGTGGCAGCAACCATTTTTGCATCACTAAAATCAAACAAATGATCCCAATCACCATCACTGCCATCGTGATCAGACTTGTTTTTCCCAATGGATTAATTAGAATTTGCTGCATTTGAAGCAGACCGGGAATTGCCCCAGCCATCCCCAGCTGATCATTAGTAGTATTGATTACCAGAATCGCAACCCCCATTGCCAGCATACTCACCACGTTCAACACAAAGGTCATCATTTTTTCATGACGCTGGAAAAATTTAGTTTGGGCAAAGCTAAAGACGACAATTGTGCAAACCAGAAACAGCAAGATATAGTAAACAACAAAAAGGAGGGTTCCAACAGTGAATCCAAAGGGAATGGGATGCCCAGATTGAACGCCGGTAATCATGAATAATAACCAAACGGGCAGGGCGGTCGGTAAAATGGTCATGGCAATTACCGAAAATTTTGCTAAATAAATGGCCCACTGATTGAATGGCAGGGGTAGGTAATCCTTTAAATCCTTGCTTTCAAAGAAAACGTTATTGATGGTGTTAACGCTTTGCGACAGGCCGATAATTGAAAATAACCCCACCATGCTTGTAAACATAGCTGGATGATGAGCGAAGTTAATCGTCAATAACAGGAATCCAAACATGACGGTAAAAATCACGCCAACGATTATGTATTGTTGAATCAAGGCCTGAAATAACTGACGGCCGGTTTTACCATTATCACGTGCCTTTTTCGTATTTTGTGGGTTCACGTACAGAAGCTGTACTTTAATTAATTGCCAGAGTTGAGAGCTAAACATGCGGATCATCCCCTTCAAGGCTGCCAATTACTTGATCGTCCCCACTACGACCGGCCATTTTAAGATAAATAGTTTCCAAATTATCACCCGGAACTGTGGCCAACAATTGTTTGACTGATCCATTGTAAATTAACTCCCCGTGCCGCAAAATCGCCAACTCATCGCAAAGCTCTTGGGCAGTTGCCAACACATGGGTTGAAAAAATAACCGTCTTCCCCTTGGCAGCGTGGGCTTTCATCAGTTGTTTCAAATCATAGGCAGCTTGAGGATCTAAACCGGTCATCGGCTCATCCAATACCCAAATATCAGGGTCGGGTAGCAACGCCCCAATGATAATTGTCTTTTGGCGCATCCCGTGGGAGAACTCGCCAATAGGCTGATCAACATGATCCTGCATATCAAATAAATTAACTAATTTAGTTTGGCGCTGTTCGCGACTTTCCTTTGGAATCTGGTAAGCTGAGGATAACAAATCCCAATAGTCATTGGCTGTTAATTCCAGAAAAATATCGGGTGAATCGGGCACATAGCCAATTTTTCGTTTGATTGCCAATCGCTGTTCTTCAAGGGATAAGCCATCAACTTGAATTGTCCCCGCCGTTGGTTCAATAATGCTCACCAGACTCTTCAAAGTGGTTGATTTCCCAGCACCGTTGTGGCCGAGAAAGCCAAAAATTTCACCATCGGGAATCTTGAGTGACAGGTCTTTCAACGCCTCAGTGTTGCCATATGTTTTTCGCAAATGATCGAATTGTATCATAAGCATCCTCCTATTTGAATTTGTCTTAGTATAACATGACATCTCGTAACCAACTTAGTCAATGTGGATTAAGGAATCCGACTTAATGACCATCCCGATTCACTTGATTAATCCATCTTTAAATGCCCGCAAACATTGGCTAGGTCATTGAACGGTGATCAATTAATGTGATAAGGTATGGAAAAAAGAGTTGTTAACCTTCATGGATCGTTCCGAGTTAATCTATTGTCCAATCTTCCTGAGTATTTATCACTTTATCCTCTCCGGCAGCTACTCACTAATTGTTCACCACAGTTATCCTTTCTGGGAATATTTGACCAATACGATCGAAGGAAGCATCATTTTTGGGATTGTCTGGAGTGTCGTTTATTTCTACAAGAGGTATCGAAAGAATCGGTTTATGTAGTCAGTCCTGATTGAATACTTTAATTCAAAGGCCGGTCATAATTATTTTTACATAGAAAGGAGTTACCGGTTTAGATGAAAGACTTTTTAATTACAATTCTATCAATCGTGGTTATCCTGTTTTTATATAATTTTGGCATCCTGGGTGGTTATTCGGTCTTGGTCAACCATACCTATCACTTTATGACTTATTTATCTGATACGCTTGGTGTCAGTTTCTTTGCGGCTCTTTTTTATGGAATTGGTGCTGAGATAAAAAAGATCTACTATAAGCATCAAGCACATAAAAACGGTTAAACTTTCACTGGCACTGGTTATTTTGAGATGAGATTCAAGCGAGTCATCATTTAACCAACTTATTTTGAAACCAAATCACTACCGCTTTCACTTAAAAGGAGTGGCTAATTCAAATGAAAGCCTATTTAACAACGGCTTTATCAATCATCCTGGCACTATTTTTATGTAACTTTATTGTGTTTGGCGGCTACTCGTTTCTCGTACACCACACTTACCACTTTATGGCCTATCTGATTAATACGCTTGGCACGGGCGCCTGCGTTTTTGTTCTAGTTGGAATTGGCATGGGTATCCAGATGCTTTATCGTAAACATAAACAGAGCGGAGAAAAAAACGCCTAGCTTTTCAGCGTAAGGGGCTTATCAGAATATTCAAGGTTAGAATATTCTGATAAGCCCCTTACGCTGAAAGCTGTTTTTTTTCGCCACATTTTCGCTCGGTCACAATCGTGTTACATCAGGCAATCAATATTCCCAGCGACTCAAATCCGGCCCATCGGGAATAACCCGGTCCAAAGAAGTCACCGGTTCGTCACTCACTTGATAAAAATGGGCCTTAATGGATTCAAAGTCAGTATCCTGCTTAAACGCTGTAATTTGGTAACATTCTCTCGCGTAACGCCAAAGATTGGGATACTCATCCAACCGTTTTTGATTTAACTTGTTTTTAAAGTAGAACACCACATCAAACCGAACCAAACTTACAAACAATCGAATATCCGGCTGCGTGATGTGATCGCCGAGCAGAAAGCGATTATTGCCTAACCGCTTCTCAAACCAGTCCAAACGGTCGAAAAACTGCTTGGCTAATTTTTCATAAGCCGCCTGCGAATCAACCGCCATTATCTTTCCCGGAATCGATGTCACGTCGTTAACAATCATCCGGTTTAAGGCTAAAATGGCCTCACTTTGATCATCTGGAAAAATATCCGGGACATCAACCGTAAAATAGGACTTCCAAGCAGTTGATAACTCATTCATGATCTGATCCGATGAATTATTAACCACCTTGCCCGTTTTAATATCAACCAGTGCTGGAACTGACGGCCGCTGATCGAATTTAGGATCTGCCTTTCGATAATTTTGCGATAATCTTGTCGTTTTTAAAATGGGATCCTGATCGCTGTCGGTCTTTCCAAAGAACCAATCATCGTCAACCCCGGCATGCCGTAATGAATAAATCGCACCTTTTGAAATGACCTTATTTAGCCCGGTATAATCCATCAAAATGGCAATTGGCGTTGCCCAAGGACAGAAGCGCCCCCAAATAAGCCGGTAGTGATTCGGCTCAATTGGTAACTCCCCGGTTGTAAATTTCTTTTCAAAAATTGTGCTTGCCGTTGGTTTGGGATGCCAAGCACAGGCAGCGGAAATAGTCTTATCTTTCATATACTTTCTCCATTCGTTATTACGCCACTGATTGTGGTACTCGCAGTATGCTAAGGACAAAAATGGCAATCATTAATGTCATCACCCCTTCCAGTAAAAATAGTTCGTCAATTCCAATGACATGAGAAACGGCACCACCAACCATAATTCCCAAGGGCATTGAAATATTACAGCCGGCAAGAACCGAACCGCTAACCCGTCCTAATAAATTGGTAGGGGTTTGCGTTTGAATGATTGTGTAGACCGAAACATTAATAAAACCAGCAGCTAACCCCATTGTGACAAGCGTGAAGATTGTGCCAATTGGGCTTCTTAACAGTGCCATTAAAGATACCGACGCGCCCATGACCAGAAACGTAAACACCAGTTTTCGTTTCAAAGGCCATTTCACCAAGTTAACAAGGATATTTCCAAGAATCACGCCGCTCATCAATCCAATCTGAGTCATACTATAGATCAAAGCGCTGGAATGAAGCGCGCCACGAACCCAAATAATATCCAGTCCCATAACCGGGCCAAGAGTAAAGTTGATGATCAGAGCAAGAAAAATCACGATTTTTAAAATAGGCTGCCGGAAGATATAGTTAACACCGGCATACCATTTACTATCCTGTTTTGCCACCACTTTCGACACCTTTTCATGGAAAGTTAACGTCAACGCGTAGATAAAGATTATCGAAATAATAAACGTGCCGCCGTTAATCGCCATGAACCAAGATAAGGGTACAAAGGCAACCATCACACCACCCAGCAACATTCCAATCATTTGCGTTACCATCTGAACGCCCTGATTAAGGCCATTAGCTTTACTTAAGGAGGCGCGGTCAACCAATTGTGGAATCAATGCATCAACTGCCGGATTAAAGAACGTTCCCAAGACCTTTGAAAGAAACGAAATTAGGACAATGGACACTAGCGTGATGTCACCGGACTGATAAATGATAGTTGCCAGAATCATTAAGACAACCTGGACACCATCAACCAACTTCATTATGTTCGTTTTCTTAAATTTATCGGCTAGAAACCCCGTATAGATATTCAATAAGACGATTAAGTTGAATATCGCTGTTACAATTCCAATAGTCAACGCGTTAGTCGTTACTTTATATAAGTACCACATAATCGCAATATCAAATAAATTATTGCCAATTTGTGACATTGATTCGCCGATGAGTAGTAAATAAAATCCTTTTTTCACGCGATCATCTCCAAAAAACTATGTAAAATTAAAAGCACCGCTGTTTATAGCGATGCTTTTAATCACCTGTCATAACAGTTGAACTATTATTTAGGATTTGCGGCAGTTAAGGATAGGTTGCTCCAGAATTCATTATTTTGAGCATTAACATCATAACCCTTTACTCGATGGTTAACAGGTGTCCATGCTAAATTAAACTGTTCTGGACCGTAAGCGGCTTGACTGTTCATGTATCGTTGCCACTTCTTGAATTGTTGTGCCCGATACTTGGCATTCCATGCCTTGTTGCTATTCAAACTGTTCAATAATTGAGTGTTCTTCTTACTTGCAAAATGTCCCATATTGTAAGGTGCATCAACACCATAAATTTGGGTTGGTGTTGGTTCCGATGAAGTTGACCATGCGCCAAGGAAAACATCAATTTTGTTTTGCTTTGGTTTTTGAATAGTTGAATAGAAGCTATTCATTTCCATTGGCTTTCCAGTAGTCATCTTAACGTTCAGTCCAGCCTTATGCCATTGTTGCAAGTAATATTGATAGGTTGCTTCGGTTGCAGCAGAGCTTGTCATAGCTCCAAGATGAATGACCAACTTCTTGCCATTGGGATCAGTTCGCCACTTACCTTGCTTTTTATAGCCAGCTTTATTAAGCAATGACTTGGCTTTCTTCATATTATATTTGAAACCAGGTGTCTTTGAATCATAGACATTCTTGAATGTTGGTGGGATCAAAGTATTCGCACGCCAGCTGAGTCCATTACCGAATTTCTTCGCAACAGCATCAACATTAACAGCGTACATCATAGCCCGACGTAAATTCTTATTACCCATTTTAGAATTCTTATCCATGACATTTAAGCCTGTCTTAGTGTTCATATGCCCAACATTAAAGCCAAAATATGAATACCCCATTGCTGGAATACCTGTTTCTGTATAGTCTTTTAATACTTTAACTTTAGGATATTGACTAGATGGCATTACAACATTAGGTCCGCCAGCAGCGAAATCATATTTTTTCGATTTAAAAGCTGCCACAATGTTATTAGATGAAACAACTTGAATAGTAATGTTCTTAATCTGTGGTTTCTTGCCATAATAATACTTATTTGGCGACCAACTGGTTGATTCACCCTGAACAACTTTGTCAAGTTTATACGGACCAGTAAAAATCGGATTCTTTCGAACTTTAGGTGACGAAGCAAGTTTTGAAATTGGTGTCTTTCCATAATATTCATATGGCTCGACAGATTGCCAAATAAACGAGTTCCCTAAATATTGCATTGAAGGCGACATTTTGGTGAAGTGAATAACAACTGTCCGACCTTTTTGTCCATCTGGATATGTAAATCCTGAAATGGTTTTTGCTTTTCCAGCATGATAAGCAGCCATTCCTTTAATAGCGGCAAAATCTGATGAATATTGCTGAGACGTTGTATTCTTATTACCGATAATTTCGTATGGATACTCAACATCTTTAGCAGTAACTTTCGAACCATTAGACCACTTTGCATCCTTTCGAAGTGTAATGGTTGCCGTTTTAGCCTTTCGATCCAGCTTAAGATTAGCTAAACCACCATTAATAATCTTATAATTTTTAGTTACGTTAAACAAACCATCAATTGCGCCCCATTGGCTACCACCAGGTGCAAAAACATCTTGATCTTCAGCATTAGTGCTCAAAGTTGGTGATGAAATCCCAGCAAATGGTGCATCGTTAACTTCAGCAACTTTCAACGTACTATTATTACCGGCGGTCGTTGCTTTACCAGAACCGGTATACGATGCTGGTAACGAAATATGTTTGGTTGTACCCGAATTACTACTCTTACTATTCGAACAAGCAGCCAAGGTCATGACTGACAGCATCGCAATCCCAGCTGTGAGCCATTTCTTTTTATTGCTCATGAACATCCCTCCAAAAATTTAATAGAAACCAACTAAACTAACAATTGAAACTCACCTCAATATGCAAAAAACACATCATCTCCTTTAATGATCAATCGTTACTTTTTGTCTTGGCCACGACGTTGGGCAGCATTGGTTGTCCGTCTCATGACTTGACCGATGTAACTAATGGATAAACATAAAATAATAATTTCAACGGCAGCAGGAAGCCAAGTCCACCAATAACCAGTAATGTTTTCCGGATCATTGGCGTTCGCGATTAAAGTACCAAGTGATGGGGTTCCCATTGGTAGACCAAAGCCCAAGAATGAAAGTCCGGTTTCAACCCCGATATTTTCGGCGAATGACAATGTCGTATCAACAATAATCAATGATGAAATGTTGGGCATAATTTCACGAAAGATAATCTTTAAGTTACCAGTTCCCGAAGTTTTCGATGCCGCAACGTAATCTTTTTGAGATTCCGATAAGGTTCGTGAACGAATCAGTCGGGAAGTTCCCATCCAATAGAAGATCGACAAAATTAAGGTTAATGTGATGGCATTGTAATGGGGAATGATCGTCACAATGACAATGATCGTCATCAGCATTGGAATAATCATCATAAAGTCATAAACCCGTTGCATTGCCAAATCGACCATACCGCCAAAGTAACCGGAAACCAGGCCCCAGCAAATCCCGAAGGTTGACGAAATAATCGTCAAACCAATCGCGATACAAATTGAGTTTCGCGAACCAACGACCAACTCTTTGGCAATCGACCGGCCACCAGCATCAGCACCTAACCAATACTCTGGTGTAAATGGTTTTGCGTAGTATCCCATAATATTGGTTTCCATCATTTTAGGGACGTCAATAAACATCGACGCAATAATGACAAATAGGATAAATACAATCAAGATGAACAATGAAATCAACGCTGGCTTATCAGCCACAAATTCACGCCACATAATTTTAGCGGCAGATGGTGTTGCTTCTTGATTCGCTTCTTTGGTTAATTTTTCCAAATCAGCTTCGGAAATTGATGTTGCGTCTTCAATATCTCGTTTCATTTCTCTGCCACCCCCTATTCAACCCGAACTCGTGGGTCAACGATACTTAAGGCAATGTCAGAAAGCAACGTTCCCATTAAATTCAAGAAACCATACAGTAGAACCAACGCGGTAATAACCGTATAATCCCGATAATTAATCGCGTTCAAGAATAGCAGTCCCATACCTGGGTACGAGAAGACCATTTCGGTAAAAATGGAACCACCCAACAAACCGGTAATGGAATAACCAGCAAAAGCCGCGATTGGCAACAGTGAGTTTCGGAAGATATGGTGTCGATAAATATCCTTCATGGGCACACCCTTTGAGCGGGCGGTTCGGACATAATCGGAATGCTTAGCATCAATGACTTCAGAACGCAAATACTGAACAATATTGACAGTCCCAAACAATGCTCCCAGTAAGCCCGGTAGGATAATGTGTCCCAAACGCGATATTAATGTCTCACCGAGCCCACTCGCTTGAGCCGATATGGACCCACTCGTTGGGAACCAATTCAAGGCATAACCGAAAATCCAAATTCCAATAACCAACACAACGAAGAATGGGATTGACATGGTCACATATGTATAAACTCGGACTAAGGTATCTTGAAATTTACCCTCATGACGGCCCGCATAAATACCTAATGGCAACCCAATTAAGTAAGTCAAGACCATTGTGAACAAAGCTAGCCAAAGGGTATTGGCACCCCGTTGCTTAATTAAATCAACGACTGGTTCCTGATACTCGTAGCTCATGCCTAAATCACCATGGAACAAGTGGACAACCCAGTTCCAGTATTGCTGATACCAAGGATCGTAAAGCCCGTGAATCTGCATTAAATGATGAATTTGAGCTTGACTTGCCCGTGGATTAATCGATCCGGTAAAGGGATCTCCAGGCATCGCTTTAGCAAGTAAGAAAACCAAGATACTGAGGATAATCAGCTCAGGAATCATAATCAAGATCCGCCGCAAAATTGTTTTCCACATCAGACATTTACCTCCTTGTTCTCAGCTTGCTGCTGAAATTTTTTAGCTTCTTCTGGTGGTAGGGCAACTGAATGAGTTGGCGAAACCTTAACCAATGGAAAGGCCATCCCATCCTTGTCGTAATATTTTTGCTGTTGTTCCTGATAGATTTTTTCAATTTCTAATCGATGTTCCCGATGTTCTTTTCGATGATTCACATTAGTTTCCGGAATTGCGGCAAGCAGCCGTTTCGTATAAATGTGCATTGGTTCATTATAGATATCTTCTCTGGTTCCCACTTCCACAATTCGTCCACGGTTCATGATCGCAATGTTATTACACATATGACGGACAACCCCTAAATCATGGGAAATAAATAGGTAGGAAATCCCAAAGTCCCGTTGAATTTTTTTCATAAAATTCAATACTTGGGCTTGAACTGATAAGTCCAAAGCGGAAACCGGTTCGTCAGCAATAATTAATTTGGGATGGGTGGCAACTGCCCGGGCAACGCCAATCCGTTGTCGCTGGCCGCCTGAAAATTGATGGGGATATTTATATAACGCATCAGCATCCAAACCAACAATATCCAGTAATTGCAATACCCGTAACTTTTCAGCTTGTTTATCAAGCTTTTCAAAATTTCTGAGAGGCTCCGCAATAATATCTTCAATTCGTTTTCGTGGATTCAGACTCGATAATGAATCCTGAAAAATCATTTGCACGTCGTGGTTATAATCCAATTTACGACGATTTTCAGCTTTCGTAACGTCTTTGCCTTTATATGTAACGGTTCCGGAAGTTGCTTTTTCAAGCCCAATAATTGCTTTGGCAGTCGTGGATTTACCAGAACCGGATTCACCAACCAGGCCGTATGTTTCACCAGCCTCAATGTCAAAGGTGACACCGTCGACGGCTTTCACGTTATCCACAACCCGGTTCCAGAAGCCACCCCGAATCGGATAGTGGACCTTTAAGTCCTTAATTTCAATTAGACTCATTGCCGGCACCCTCCTTTACTTGATCTGGAAAATAGAAGTTCTGATAGCAGGTGCAGCGAACCATGTGACCAGGTTCAAGTTCATGCATCGTCGGATGAGCTTCATGGGCAGAGACCGGAATCCAAGGAATCCGTGGCGCAAACCGGTCACCATCCTTAGGCATCTTCTGCAAAGAAGGGACCATTCCGGAAATGACGTATAGATCATCGTTTTCGTTATCCCGTTGTGGCATTGATCGCAATAATGACCGCGTGTATGGGTGCTTAGGTTCGTTAAAGATTTGAGCAGCCGACCCGGTTTCAACAATTTGGCCGGCATACATAACCGCCACCCGATCGGCAGTCTCGGCAACAACGCCTAAATCATGCGTAATAAGAATAATACCAGCATGATTTTCTTTTTGAATATCACGCAGAACATCCAAGATTTGGGCTTGGATCGTCACATCCAAAGCCGTTGTCGGCTCATCGGCGATAATTAAGTCAGGTTTGCAGGCAATCGCAATCGCAATAATAATCCGTTGCCGCATCCCACCTGATAATTGATGAGGGAATTGATGCGCGGTTCTTTCAGGATCAACAATCCCAACTTCATTTAACAGCTCAATCACCCGTGCGTGACGCTGTTTTTCATCCATTTTGGTATGGTAAACCATCACTTCTTGGATTTGATCTTCAATTCGTTTCAACGGATTCAAGGCTGATAACGGATCCTGAAAGATCATGCCAATTTTTGCTCCCCGAATTTGGTTATAACCTTTCTCATCAAGTTTCAGTAAGTCAGTTCCTTCAAAGTCAATCTCACCGGAAATCTTTGTTTCCTCGGGATCATGGAGACCCATAATGGTCGTTGCCAAGGTGCTTTTTCCACAACCGGACTCGCCAACAATCGCCAAGATTTCATCGTGATTGACTTCAAGGCTAACATCTGAAACTGCATCATAATATTGACCGTTAATCTTAAACGCGGTACTAACATCCTTAATGCGCAAGAACTGGTCGGATTTAGTCTCAACCAAGATAACTTCTCCTTCTAGAATATCATTTATGTACGTCCCACCCAGCAAATTAGATTGCGGTGAGTGGCACAAATATCCGTTTAATTTAAAAATATTATATTCTCATTGTATTCTCATTTCAAACTGAATTAAACTGCTTTTTGAAAATAATGTAAATTTTTCACATAGGACTGATTAGATCCCAAACAAGCGTTCAGTTAGTAGTAATAATTCATTATCGAAACTGCAAATAATATGATTAACCGTCACCGGATCGGCTGGTATTTAACACTAATAAACCAAACAAATTTGTCCTTGGTTTGCTGATTTATTCTATTACTTTTCAACTCTGGAACGATTTAATTGATACATATATTTAACTATCCCGGCAAAAACTTATGGCTAGTTAAGCCCGAATAGTATCATATAGTATCGAAAAGAAGTTAACTTGGCAGGTAAAGATAAAATTCAAGGTGTTGGATAAAAACAGTGATTTTGTTATTGTTAAGGAAGATGCAGTCGCCGTATACATTAAGGAGGTCGTTGACGACTATCATGGCAATTAAAATGTATGAAGTTCAGCCGGATTATATGACAACTCCAGGAGAAATACTCCGAGACACCATAAGAAGCAAAAATCTAACTCAAAAGCAGGCAGCAGAAAATCTAGGCACATCTGTCAAAAATTTATCAAATATCATCAATAATCAAGTATCGATAACGCCGGAAATGGCGCTGAAGTTTGAATATGTTTTAGAAACACCCGCTTCGTTTTGGAATAATTTAGCAAAAAATTATCAGGAATATAAATTAAAAGTTCACTATAAATGGAATATTTAGTTTAAAAATTAGGACCTGTAATAGCTGGGAGATTGTCCCTTCCGCCATTACAGGTCCTATTTATTTAATCTGACTATTTATTTACGGCAGTAAATCGTTCATTATGATGAGCTGGATTGATAATTTCTTCGACAATCACCCTGCCAATTGTTCCTGAAGTTACCTCCGACTTGCCAGCCGCGTTTTTCATTAGTGTATTGTTGCCAAGTTCATAATCCGCAAACGCTCCTGGCTTGAAGTTGGCGCTTGGTGAAACAGCAACCCAGTTAACGCTCGTTGTATTCTTCAGCAACTCGTATTCTTTAGCTTGCTGCCGAGGTGTTTCAATGAAGGTTTCCTTATTCGGGTAAGTTTCCAGTTTGTCAATTAATCGGTGGCCATCACCCGTTTCAAGACTACCAGCACCTAAAATAAAGAATAGTCGTGGCTTGTCCTGATTCTTGGCCAGTTCAACTAGCCGAGCAGCTAAATCGACATGTTGATAGGCTTTATTACGATCACCCGGAGCGAAGGCGTCAACAACAACGTCTAAATCATCAATATCTTGATGTTGAATATCGAAAACATCCTTGGCAACATATTCAACTTGATCACCAAACATATCTTTGGCTTTATCCAAATTATGAATAAAAGCCCGAACTTGTAATCCATGGTCCAGTGCTTCCTGTGTGATCGCACGACCAGCCATTCCAGTTGCACCAATTACACCAATTTTTAGTGCCATGAAATCATCCCCTAGTTATTTTATAATCTGACGCTTAATTTAAGTATCTGTTATTTGGCGGGGGTGGTCAATGAATTGGTTTGGAAAACAGAGTGGACCAGCAAGCATTTAGACTCCAGAATATAAGCCCCCTAACCTTAATGTTCCCGATTCTGGAATATTAAGGTTAGGGGGCTTATATGGCCGGAGTCTGCTTGCTGGGCCACGTTTCAACCAAGTAACAAGTTCAACTTGATATTCCCGATTTTGAAGTATTAAGTTAGGGGGCTTATATGGCCGGGGGCTGCTTGCTGGGCCACGTTTTAACTTAGTAACAAGTTCAACTTGATATTCCCGATTTTGAAGTATTAAGTTAGGGGCCTTATATGGCCGGAGTCTGCCTGCTGGGCCACGTTTTTGCTTGGCAACATTCACTATCCCACCCAAAGCAAAAAAGAGACCGAGCAAGAATAATTTGCTCAATCTCTTTTTTAGAAAAATCAATTCACACTACTTTAGTTCTAATGGTTTTCCTGCGACATCAATGGTAATCGGGTCACCATTAATCAGTTTAAAGTTGGCACCAGTCTTATCAACGTCAACCTCAATCAACCGACCACGGAAGACCTGACGGAATGAATAACGAGACCATTTCTTAGGTAGGAACGGTGCATAGTGTAATTCGCCATTGCGAACCCGCATACCGGCAAATCCTTGGACAACCGCGATCCAACCACCCGTCATGGCAGTGACATGCAAACCATCACTTGTATCATTGTTATAGTTATCCAAATCCAGACGAGCTGTTCGTTCATACAATTCAACAGCCTTATCTTCGTAATGTAAATCGGCAGCTAAAACTGAATGAATGGCAGCTGACAAGCTTGATTCGTGAACTGTTAATGGTTCGTAGAAATCATAATTAGCCTTTTTCTGATCAGGGGTGTAGTCATCGATAAAGTCCCAGATACCTTGAAGAACATCACCTTGTTTAATATAAGGTGACCGAAGAATCTTATCCCATGACCAGTGTTGGTTAATTGGTAATTGATCCTTTGGAATTGCGGTTACCGGTTGAATATCCTTATCTAAGAAACCGTCATGCTGAACGAAGATGTTTAGTTTCTTATCATATGGTAAGTACATCCGGTCAACAATATCTTGCCAGTGCTGCTTTTCTTCATCACTGACACCAAGTTTTTCAGCTTGCTTAGAAGAAACTTCTTTAAGAATCTGCAAGGTGTATTTCAGTGTCCACTGGGCCAAAATATTAGTGTACCAATTATTATCAACGTTATTCTCATATTCATCAGGACCGGTTACACCATGAATCATGTATTGTTGTTTCCGTTGGCTAAAGTGAACCCGATCGGCCCAGAAACGTGAAATCTCTGTCAATACTTTAGAACCTTCGTTAAGGACATACGAGGTATCGCCGGTGTAACGAGTGTAATTATAGATTGCAAAGGCAATGTCACCGTTTCGATGAATTTCTTCAAACGTAATTTCCCATTCATTATGGCATTCAATTCCATCGAACGTCACCATTGGGAACAAAGCACCTTTTAATCCCTGTTGCTTGGCATTGTGATAGGCGCCGTCCAATTGTTTATAACGATACATCAACAAGTTTCTGGTTACTTTTGGATCAGTAATTCCGAGATAAACGGGAACCGCAAACGCCTCGGTATCCCAATAGGTTGCACCACCGTACTTTTCACCAGTAAAGCCTTTAGGACCAATATTTAGCCGAGCATCTTCACCATAGTAGGTTGAGAAGAGTTCAAACATGTTAAAACGAATTCCCTGTTGGGCTTCAGTATCGCCATCAATTTCAATATCTGATTTATTCCAACGCTCTTCCCAAATCTTAGCGTGGGCGTCAAACAACTGGTCATAACTCTGTGCCGCAACCTTATCGCTTAATTGATGCATGGCAGCAGTCAAGGCCTCGTTTGAATCGTAATCACGCGAAGTAACAACAATCACCCGCTTCTCCAACTGAGCCGATTGATCAGGTGCTAATTGACCGGCAAAAGCATTAACAACGGCTTTATCATTGGGCTGGTCAACTGCCTTACTCGTTAAATCAGTAACGTGACGCATCTCCATTGCTGACGTAAATCGCGGTGTTCCAAATGGATTTGGTGTCGTTTTGGCCATCACACTGCCGGATTCAGTCTGTTGGTCAGTATTTAGAACTTCCCAGAAGCGCTCGTTATAGTTGGCATCTTCGTTTTTAACGTCGGCATCAATGGCAGAATCAACCACAATGTCAGCTGACTTCTGACCAACGTTTTTCAGTGTTAATCGCTGAACAGATAATTCTTGTTGCGCCACACTTAAGAAGCGTTCAAATTTGACATTAACCTTTGCATCGCCCTTGGTAATCGTGAATGAACGGGTTAATAAAGCGCGCTTCATATCAAGATCAAGGTTGAAGTCACTAAACGTATCCTTGGCAAGATCAATTTTTTCGCCGTTAATCTTAACATTCATTTTAATGAAATTAACCGCATTGACAACCTTACCGAAGTATTCCGGATAGCCGTTCTTCCACCAGCCAACCCGGGTCTTATCAGGATACCAAACACCGCCCAGATATAAACCGGCAAGACTATCGCCACTGTAATCCTCGTCAAAGAATCCACGCATCCCCATGTAGCCGTTTCCCAAGCTGGTCATTGATTCCTGGAGACGTTTATCCTCCGGGTTGAACTCATGGGTCACAATATTCCAGGGCTGTACTTCAAAAATTCGTTTCATGTTTTATATTCGTCCTTTCCTATGCTTTATACGTTTCTTTAATTAAACCAACTGAAAGTGCACCAATTGCCATCACAATTCCGGCAAATAAGAACATGTTTTCCTGGGCGTTGCCAAGCAATGGGAATAAACCAAAGCTGGCCAGTGAGGCAACAATCTGTGGTAAACAAATTGACCCGTTAAACAGACCAAGATAGGTTCCCATATGCTCACCAGAAAGCGCGTTGGTAATCATGGTTAATGGGTAAGTATTCATTGCTGCCCAAGCCATTCCAACAAAGATAAACGAAACAACTAATGTGTATTGAGTATGAATAAAGAAGACTGATAAGAAACCAAGGGCACCCAGACCCAAACTCAATGCATAGCCTAATTTATGATGATTGTTTGGCACCTTTGCCAAAACATATGACCAGACAACGGCAGCAATTGATTGAACGGCAGCTAACACACCGTACCAGTTACCAGCTGCCTGATACCCAGTTGATGCAGCGTTAGTGGTATTCCAAACGTTGTGGGCAATCGCGCCGGCTGAATAAGTCCAAAGGTACTGAAATGCAACCCAACAGAAGAATTGAACTAATGTTACCGTCCAGAAAACCTTTGGTGCTTTCTTTAGAAGTGCAAACCAGTTTCCACCAGTCGTGTTTGCTTCCTCAGAAATACCATGATACTTAGCATATGTGGCTGGATCATATTCGTGAACCTTAAAGATCGTTAGCAAACTTGTGAATAGTAAGATGACGGCGCCAACGTAGAACGAAATAACAACCGATTGAGGAACAACACCTTTTTTAGCAGTGTTGGCAATCCCAAAAGCAGTGAATAAAAATGGGAAGATCGCTGCGATCACAGCCCCACCATTTGATAAGAAGCTTTGAATGCCGTATGCATAACTCTTTTGTTTGTCATTAACCATGTCCCCGACCATCATCTTAAACGGCTGCATGGCAATGTTTGACGAGACATCCAATAATGCAACAGTCACTGCACCAAATAAAAGTGCGGTAATTGAGGCGTAACCGAAACCGAAACTACCCGAATTAGGTAATAAACACATTACGATAATTGCAATTAACGTTCCTAATGCTAAATAAGGTAATCGTCGACCACCTAATTTAGGCGCCCAGGTTCGATCTGAATAATAGCCAATAATGGGTTGGACAATTAATCCCGCAAGTGGCGGTAAAATGAAAAACCATCCTAATTTATTTGGATCTGCACCGATTGTTTGAAAGATTCGGCTCATTTGAGAACTTTGTAAGGTAAATGCCATTTGGACACCTAAGAAACCAAAGTTGATCATCCAAATCGTACTAGCCGGAAGTTTGGGTAACCCAGACTTCTTTGTTGCTGCTTCAGCACTTTGCTCCTCCATATTCGTTCCTCCTAGATATAAATCAATAACGTTTACGAGAACATTATGGCATGATTTTAAAATTAATGCAACCGGTTGCATAGATATAAGTATCAATAAACCGATTTCACTCTTTTACCAACAGTGTTGATAACGGTTACAATTAAGCAAAACTTCAAACATATCCACTTTATCTTCCAATGAACCTGACAATCTTTGAACTTTTTATGGTCGAACTGAGTCTCTGCGCAGTAACGTCACTGGTAACACATATCGATCCAATAATGGATCATCAGTTTTATTTAACCGATTAAATAATAGTCGAACCACCAGATCCACAATATCATCAAGTGGCTGAACAATCGTACTCAATTCCGGATGATACTCTCGAACATAGGTTGAGCCATCGAAACCAATCACTTGAATATCATCGGGCACCCGCATTCCCAAACCTTTAACTTCTTGTAGACACAGCAGCGCTGTCAAATCATCTGTACAGAATACCCCGTCAGGATGGTGATTGATTAATTGCTGGCGAATATTAGCCCGCTTAATGCCTGGCGTTGCGTTAAAGGGCAATCTAACAGTGGCCGAAGTTAAGCCGGCCTTCTTAACTGCATCTAAAAACCCCGTCAGTCGATCTGTATTGTGAGGCAGTTGATCCAAGCTCCCTGAAATCAACATGAGATTTTTTGAACCTTTTTCAATCAGCGTATTCGCGGCTAATCTCGCACCCGCAATGTTGTCACAGCTGACCGTTGGAATCAAATTTGCAAAATAACGGTCATAGGAAACAATCGGTAGTCCAGACATCTTATAAGCTTCGATTGCTTCATTATGAGAACCGGTGATAATACCATCCACCTGATTTGCCATCAACATTTTCAAGTATTGTTGTTCCTTTTCCGGATTATTGAGACTGTTACAAATAATCGCTTTATATCCTACCCGGAACAGTTGATCTTCAATCCTCTCGACAACCTCCGCAATTAATGGATTCTCGATGCTGGCAAATATGAGGCCAATCAGTTTAAATTGCTTACCATGCAAAGCTCTCGCAGCAGAACTCGGCTGATAATTTAATTTCTGCATTGCTTGAAAAACTTTTTCTTTAGTAGCCGCTGATAAATAGCCGCGATTATTAATGACTCTTGAAACGGTCGTTAAGGATACCCCCGCGACTTTGGCAACATCCACTAGTTTTGGCTGCATTAATACATCCCCAGTTTTAATATTTCCCCAATTGATAGTATCTTTGTCATAGTTTTGGCCTAAGTATATCACAGGATCCAACTTTTTAGAGAAAAATAATGTTAAACGATTGACATATTCTAAAAAGTGAGTAATATAACGTATGAAACAAATTTTCATTTTGACAATTTAATTATGAAACCTTTTTTACAATTTTTTTGGACTCGTTTGTGATCAACTGAACGATTTCTCATTATTTTTTCATTATTATCTTACGGAAATCTTTTTTTCCAACGCTAATTGAGCGTGATTTAGGTTTATCCCCTGTTTTAAATGAGTTGTTTCAGTTTAACTTCTATTTCACAAGACACTGATTTATCAATTTAAAGGTGGTGACAAATTAATGTTACTAGGTAGCGTTGAAGCCGGCGGGACAAAGTTCGTTTGTGCCGTTGGTAATGAGGATTACCGCATCCTTGATCAAACTTATTTTCCAACAACCACTCCTGAAGAAACGCTTCAAAAAACGGTCGACTATTTTAAAAAATATCCAGATTTGAAAGCAATTTCCATTTCTTCGTTTGGTCCGATTGAACTGCGGCAGAATTCACCCAAGTATGGTTACATTACCGATACACCAAAACCTGGCTGGTCAAACACTGATTTTATTGGTTACATTAAGAAAAACTTTGATTTGCCAATCTTTTGGACGACTGATGTTAATGGATCTGCTTACGGCGAATATACAATGGCAACTTTATTTAATGAAAGAATTAATTCCCTGGTCTATTACACGATTGGAACAGGGGTTGGTGCCGGTGCCATCGTTAACGGCGAATTTGTCGGTGACCTTGGTCATCCGGAAATGGGACATGTCAGATTAAAGCGCCATCCGGACGACCTTGATTTTGATGGTATCTGCCCATTTCATGGCGACTGCCTTGAAGGATTAGTTGCCGGGCCAACATTTCGGGCCAGAACCGGCAAACGTGGTCAGGATGTGCCATTAACCGATCATGTTTGGGACATTATGGCATTCTACGTTGCTCAGGCAGCCATTCAGGTCACGCTTACACTGCGGCCGGCCAAAGTTGTTTTCGGAGGTGGTGTCGTTAGTGAACCATTCCTAAAAAAGGTCCGCGCACACTTTACGGAACTATTAAATCATTACGTGGATGTTGGCGATGTTGAAAAATACATCGTAATGCCACTTGTTAAAGAAAATGGTTCTGCAACCGTTGGGAACTTCGCCTTGGCACTAAATGAACTTAATAAGTAATAACGCCAATCTACAAATCAACAACCAACTGATATAGATTAATTTATTTACAATCACTCACACATTACACAAGGAGATTATCAATATAATGAAAGCACTCGTATTAACAGCCACTAAAAAGATGGAAATTCAAGATATCAACCAACCAACCGTTAAGCCTAACGAAGTAAAAATTCAAACTAAATATGCCGGCGTTTGTGGCACTGATCACGCGCTTTATAACGGCCTTCCCGGTTCAGCCGATGCCGTTCCCCCTATCGTTTTAGGTCATGAAAACTCAGGTGTTGTTGCCGAAGTTGGTTCAGAAGTGACCAACGTTAAAGTTGGCGACCGCGTAACGGTTGACCCTAACATTTACTGTGGCCAATGTTTCTATTGCCACACGGATCGTCCAGAACTCTGTGAGAACCTTTCAGCCGTTGGTGTTACTCGTAATGGTGGCCTTGAAGAATACTTCACCGCTCCTGCAACTGTTGTTTACCCAATTCCTGATGACATTTCATTTAAAGTTGCCGCAACCATTGAACCCATCTCATGTGCTGTTCACGGTGTCCAATTATTGAACTTAACTCCTTATCAACGTGCATTAGTAATTGGTGACGGCTTTACTGGTCAATTATTTGCTCAAATCTTACAAGCATACGGTGTTCACCAAGTTGATTTAACTGGTCATTCAGATAAAAAGCTTGCTATGAACAAAGAAAAATTAGGTGTTACCAACACTTACAATACAAAGACTGAAAAGATCCCAACTGATTATTATGATGTTGTCATCGAAGCCGTTGGTTCACCGGAAACTCAATCCCAAGCCGTTGAAGCAACTCGTAAAGGCGGCCAAGTTCTGATGTTTGGTGTTGGTAGTCCTGATGCTCATTTTGAAATGAACACTTATGAAGTTTACCAAAAACAATTAACGATTCAGGGTTCATTCATCAACCCAAATGCTTTTGAAGATTCAATCGCATTACTTCAAAGCGGCAAATTGGATGTTGATTCATTAATTAGCCATGAATTTAACTTGGATGAAGTTGAAAACTTCTTACAAGGTAACGTTAAAGGTGTTTCAAAGGCAGTCGTTAAAGTAGGTGACTAACCGTGAAACACGGTCAGGAGGAAAATATGGAATCTACAAGTCAAGAACTAAACGGTCGAACAATTTCAATGTCAACGTCGATCTTTTACTTTGTTATTTCGTTAGTCATTAACTCCGCAGGAAATGTTTTGACGCTGGTCACCAGTGCCAAGATTCACCCTTCTTATCTGGGATCCGCCTACTGGACCGCCGCTGAAGCCAACTTGGGAGTCGCTTTTGGTTGGAACCTTTTCTGGGCATTCTTAATTTTCGGAATTCTAATCACCGTTTTAAACGCGGTCTTGGTTGGTAAATGGGAATGGCGTCGCGCATTGGGAAACCTGATCTTCATGGTGCCCTTCTCAGCGCTGATTCAAATCTTTGAAGACTTCTTCATTGGTAAATACCCAATTTTTAGCGGTCTTCCAGATGCCAATACGCCATTTATGATTGGTTTCTACATCTTATTAAATTTCTTTGGGGTCGCCCTAATCGGAACTGCCATTTCAATCTATCAACGAGTTAATTTAGTCTTACATCCCGCTGATGATTTAATGCAGATTCTCCGCTTTAAATATTTTAAAGGGAATGCCAATATCGCAATGTGGGCGTCTTATATTCCACCAACATTAATGGCAATTCTTGCGTTTATTATCACCAAAAACTTCACCAACTTGGGAATTGGGACAATTTTTGCCTTCTTATTCCAAGGTGGAATTACTGGAATTGCCGATCACCGGGTATTCCCATGGTTGAAACATCAGAATTTGGATGTTGGTGATCCTAATAGTGCCAAAAGTACTGACTAACCCTAATGATTTAGAAAGAAGATATTAATAATGGCAATTAAAGACGATATTACCGGAATCCAACATGTTGGAATTCCTTCAAAAGATTTAGATAAAACCATCGAATTTTATGAATCACTCGGTTTTGACGAAGCCGGTCTGTTTCATAACGGCGCCAACCGTTGTGCTTTCATGCGATTTGGCAACCTAACTATTGAAACTTGGGAAGGCGATCCGGTTGCTATGAAGGCCGGCGCTATCAATCATATTTCATTAAACACACCAGATGTAGAAAAAGCCTTTGCCGACGCTAAAGCACAAGGATTGAATCTCGTTGATCACGAGATTCAATCAATTCCTTCATTCTGGGATAATGGAATTAAGTATTTTAATATTCTTGGACCTAACCAAGAAACCATTGAATTCTGTCAAATTTTGTAATATTAATTCAACAAATACGACCAGATTAATGATACGATTAATTTGATCGTATTTGTTCTATAGGAGGAGAAAAAATGACTCATATTTCTTTTGATAGTTCTAAATTATCCAAATTTGTTCACGATAACGAATTAGGCGAAATGCAGGCCATGG
>NZ_AZEY01000040.1 GCF_001434255.1 Lentilactobacillus diolivorans DSM 14421 | reverse complement strand
TAGATTGTAAAATTAATCCGAACGCTGTTCGGACAAAAAAGATCAGCTTCCTTTAAAATGGTGTTTACCACAAACCCATCTTTTAGGAGCTGATCTTTTGTCTAGTATAACCTATTCCGAACGAATTAAAATCGAAACCTTTTGTGAACTAGGGCTGTCCAATATCCAAATGGGTGTTCGGCTGAACCGATCACCGTCAACAATTTCTTATGAATTATCTCGATGTCAACCTTATCAGGCTGAATTAGCCCAAACAGATGCCGAATACAAGCGATCACGATGTGGTCGGAAAACTAAGCTGAGCGATGAGTTAAAGCAAAAAATTCTCAACCATTTACGTCTAAG
>NZ_AZEY01000039.1 GCF_001434255.1 Lentilactobacillus diolivorans DSM 14421 | reverse complement strand
TAACGTGGCTTTACCGGTAGAATTAAGTGAATCCGAACAGAAAGAATTACTGACAAAATATGTGCAAGAAAATTTTGTTGATGAGGGCATGGTAGCCGATGTAGCAATTCATCGCGACCACCCAGATAATCCGCATGCCCATGTGATGTTAACTAACCGCCCATTTAACCCAGACGGAACATGGGGAATCAAGAGCAAAAAGCAATATATTTTAGATGATAATGGCAACAAAACATATACCGGAAC
>NZ_AZEY01000038.1 GCF_001434255.1 Lentilactobacillus diolivorans DSM 14421 | reverse complement strand
CCCGAAGTGTCAAATCAAGTGCAACAGTTAATGACCTATTCCAATGATTGGTCTAGTTAGTCAGCTAGACCTGGTAATAGTTCAGCTGGACAATGATAATCTAAGAGCTTTCGAGGACGGTGATTCAAGGTATCTTGAGCGACCTGTAGTTCAATCACATTCACCGGTCCCAAGGATTTACCCTTAGGAAAGAATTCTCTTAGTTGTCCATTTAGGTTCTCATTAGTCCCACGTTCCCACGGCGAATATGGATGAGCAAAGTAGATCTCAGTCTCCTTGACTTGGCTAAGTTCAGCGAACTCACTACCATTATCAAAGGTAATGGTCTTAAAGTATTGCGGGCCATAGTCGGCCAAAGTCTTTTCGAGAGCTTGGCGACAAGTCCTGGCGTGGTAATTAGGTAGTTTCACCAAGATTTCCAAACGACTAACCCGTTCCGTGAGCGTCATTAACGCTGGTTCATTCTCATCGCGTTTGGCCTTAACCAAATCGCCTTCCCAATGGCCAAATTTTTGACGCTGCTGGACAACTGCCGGGCGATCTTCGATCGATCGGCCTAACACCTTCTTATTTAAGCGAGAGTGAGAGCGTCCTGGCTGTTTAATTCGGCGCCGTAGTTTCTTAGGAAGGTCATGGTTGCGTAACGCCAAACAACCTTGATCAATATAACGATAAACGGTGGGCACCGAAGGACACGGGAAACCTGGGCAGGTCTTCTTGAAATGATCAATATAGGTATCGACGTTGTAGACCCGCGGGTTAGCTTTCAGAGCCCTAGTCAAGCTCTTAAAGAAGACAATGGCTTTTTTAAGTAGTCCCTGCGGATGACAATTAGCTCGGTGTTTGCGGTACACGGCTTCGCCGGTTTCCGCAAAGTAGGCTTGATAATAGCGATGACATTGAGAATCAATTTGAGTTGTCGTGCCGCGGGCTAGTTCACGGGTAATGGTACTGGTACTGCGATGAAGTGTTTTTGCGATCGTGTGCGCGGTTTTGTGTTGGCGACTGAGCGCCTCAATTTCACCGCGTTCATCAGCTTGGAGTTGTTGGTAATGACGAGGCATGTTATTCTGGTTTTGGGTCATGAAGACACTCGCTTTCTTAATTAATTTCGACGTTAATAAGAATAGGTCTTCATGGCCTTTCATGTCTAGTCTGAAAGGTCTAGTTGATTAGTGTTGCACTTGAATTTTAAACTGGGC
>NZ_AZEY01000037.1 GCF_001434255.1 Lentilactobacillus diolivorans DSM 14421 | reverse complement strand
GGGGGGGCTTAGGCTTATTAATCGCCATTTTAATCTTAACGCTTGGCTTTTTTAAAACCCTGATCATCTTATTGTTTATGCTGATTGGCATCGGCTTAGGCTGGTACTTGCAACAGAGTAACTTTTTTAATAAGTTACTTAAAAGTTGGCGGTAATCTTAAGGATCTTTACGCTTAAGGAGGAATTTTATTATGCAAAATCAAAACCAAATTAACTCAACCAAAACTAATCTAAAGGGCGAATTGACTTACGATGATAAGGTAGTTCAAAAGATCATCGGGCTGGCATTGGCCAATGTCAAAGGCCTGCTGACAGTTAATGGCGGCTTTTTCTCTAATTTAGCTGATAAAATAGTCAATAGTGACGATGTCACGTCGGGAATTGATGTTGAGGTAGGGAAACAACAAGTGGCCGTTGATTTGGAAATTGTTGCTGAATATGACATTGATATTTCTAAATTATATGATCAAATCAAGACCAAAATCGTGGAACAGGTTAAAAAGATGACGGATTTAAACGTTATTGAAGTAAACGTTAAAGTAGTCGACATTAAAACTAAAGCAGAATACGAAAAAGACGCGGTCAGTTTACAAGATCGGGTGGAGAATGTGACCGATAAAACTAAAAAAGCGGTGGATAATCAGAAAGAGAATGATGAGTCAGCCGCCCGGGTTAAATAATTAAAGGAGATGTTGACTATGGGATTTGTTTGGGCAATTATTGTCGGCGCTATTATTGGCGCTATTGCTGGTGCCATTACTAATAATGGTAAATCGATGGGGTGGATTGCTAACATTGTTGCTGGTTTAGTTGGATCGGCTCTTGGACAGGCTTTGTTGGGTTCTTGGGGGCCTAGTTTAGCTGGTATGGCAATTATTCCTTCATTAATTGGAGC
>NZ_AZEY01000036.1 GCF_001434255.1 Lentilactobacillus diolivorans DSM 14421 | reverse complement strand
CAAAATAAGGTTCTGGCTTAAAGTTTTTGATTGCCTGGTCCCTTTGATAGACCATACACAAGGCTGGCAGCTATACATAACTAATCGAGCACGCTCTACGTACCAAATTTTTCTCAATATAAAATACATTATGGGCTACCATTCATACCAATTAACCAGTCGCTAATTTTGTGATTACAAGTGCATGCCCCCATCTTCATGCCGGTTTCGAGTTTGGTGTTGCCGTTG
>NZ_AZEY01000035.1 GCF_001434255.1 Lentilactobacillus diolivorans DSM 14421 | reverse complement strand
GGGTCTAAAATTTTTGGGGTTGATACCGTAAGGTATCAATCTTTTTTTGCATATAAATAGGGCATCGCCCTACTATTGAATTAGCCAATAATTCAGATAGAAAGAAGTAAAAACGATGTCCCAAGACAAGCTTATCTTAAATTTAGTTGGTTTAAAAGACCCCCACATTCACTTCGAGGCTGATGTTAAAACCCAAACCGGGCTATATCACGGTCATCCGGCAATATTTATCAATGCTAAATTGCTTAAAAAGATTTCACGGTGTCCAAATTGCGGGTTTGCTGATTGCCTTGTAAAAGACGGTCATAAGACCGTTAATTTAAAATTATCCCCACAGAGATTCCACTTATTAATTCTCCGGTTAGCTAAGCAACGGTTTCTTTGTAAACACTGTGGTTCAATCCTTACTTCGCAAACGGATGCTGTTAAGCCTAACTGCCAAATTTCCAAGAACGTTTGGCAATCAGTGGTGATGGACTTTCATGATAATATGGCAGCAACACTGATTGCTAAACAAAACGGGGTTTCTGCCAGTACCGTCAATCGAGCATATCCGCAAGCAGCGCAAATGATCAGTAATCGGTTTGTTCGCTTACCGAAACATCTCAGTTTTGATGAGTTTACCTCTTCGCACCAAAATCGGCGCATGCGGTTTATCTTTCAAGATGCCGATCATCACAATCGAGTTGTTATTCTGTATGGCCGCCGTAAGGCGTTCCTCAGGAGCTACTTCATGCAGTACTCACACAAAGAACGAGCTCGCGTTAAAACCATTTCTGTCGATCTAAACGCTGGCTACGTTCACCTAATCCCAGAGCTTTTCCCTAAAGCCAAAATTATAATTGACCGCTTCCACATCATTCAAATGACTCAAAGGTCACTAAATGAGGTACGTTTGTCAGTCGCGAAAAAGCAACCTCATTCCTCGCGTGAATATCGGATGATTAAGAAATATTGGCGTTTATTCGACAAGCCCTTTGATAAGCTGGAAGCTAAACGACTCTATTATCGGACACCGTTAAAACGAGAGATGACTAGTCAACGAATTGTGACAGATGCCGTTGCCCTTAGCCCTAAATTTACCAGTGTTTACTTGGTTTATCAGGATATTTTAACGGCTGTTCAAAGACATGACCAGGATTTACTTGCCATGACGATCTGTGACTATCGAAAACTCAATTGTTCAATGGATACCACTATTCGTAGCCTAAAACAAAACTTAAAAGCAGTTACCAATTCCTTGAAATATGCTTACTCCAATGGACCTCTTGAAGGAGTTAACCGCAAAATTAAAGCTATTGGTAGAACTGCTTACGGTTATCGGAATTTTAACCATTATCGAACTAGGATTCAAATGGAATTATTTGCTTAATTCAATTAATGCAAAAGAAAAAGCAAATCCTTTCGGATTTGCTATATAAGCTGATATCAACCTCAGTTGACAAAGAGCC
>NZ_AZEY01000034.1 GCF_001434255.1 Lentilactobacillus diolivorans DSM 14421 | reverse complement strand
ACGCCTTATGAAATATTCTTTAATGTAGTGTTGCACTTAATTTGACAATTCAAGCCATAAATTCCTTTTAAGAGCAGATTTTAAAATATAAGGTTAACCAAATTTATTTTGATTAGTTCGAAAAACATCTGGTTTAGCAAATAATTCATCCAGAGTGATTGCATCAGACTTATATTTTTTTAATCGTTTAGAGAAGGAATTATAGCTGATGCCAATAAATTCAGAGGCTGCTTTATAGGTATAGAAAGTATGATCCTTGTACTTAATCACATTTCCATGTGTATGCTTAGGGGCTTCAAAAACTTGATTAAAGGCGTAGCTTCCCAAGTAGTATTTCTTCATACGATTGGAGAAAGCAGGTTGAGAAATACCGACGTAGTCAGCTGCCTGTTGATAAGTATCAAATGTTTGATCAGCAAATTGTAATGGCGTTTTTTTAGCATGTCGGTTTCTTATTTCGTTCGGAGTTTTTGAAAACAAATCGTCCAAATCATATTTTCCAGAGTGATAATATTTCAAACGTCTTGTAAGTGCCGTTTGGCTAATTTTCAAAAAGCTAGCAGCCTCTTTTTTGATAGTGAATTTTCTCCCATGATAAGCTGGCAGTTCATAGGGAGTATATTTGGTTCTTCGAAATAATTTATCTAAAGAAATTTCCCCGTTTTCATACTGCTTATGACGGCGACCAAATGTTTCTGGCGTTGAACCAATATATTTTGCGGCTTCTACATAACTGTTAAATTTTTTTCCATGATATGAAATTTCTTTTTTGTTTGGGTGACAACTTTTAAACAAATTGTCTAGTGAATAAATACCAGCTTTATATTTTTGAAAGCGCTTTGAGAAGCCAACTTTGCTAATACCAATAAAGTCAGCTGCCTGTTGATAAGTAGTGAAAGTTATTCCCTGATATGTAATAGCCTTCATGAATTATTTCTCCTTTAAAATCAAATGTATTCAAATTACAAACTTCTAAAATAATAATCGTATGTTAGTAAAGAAGCGTTATTATAAGCGGGAAGTGTTTTAACAAGAGTGGATATGTGCCCGATATTATCAAACATCCCCCTAAAAAGATAAATGATATACCTATGAATGTACCAAAAAGTTTGAAAGGATCCTGGGAAGATAACTTATTACTTTGTTTAATAACGATAATACCAATTAATGCAAATACTAGTCCGATAGCGATTACAATGATATCCATGAATTAATCCTCCCATCCCAGTATTGTTGGTGAAAACTAGGCTTTCTTCTTCAAAATGTCCACGATTTCTTGTAAATATTGTTCCTCTTTAGTTGGTACGATTGGTTGTTCCTCTTTTTTAGGCATTAGCTTATTAACACGCTTGACCAATAAGAATACAACGAAGGCAATAATCAAGAAATTGATAATTGAATTAATGAAGGCACCATATTTAAATGTTGCATCACCAATTTTGAAAACCAAATTTGAAAAATCAATTTGTCCAAGAAAAATACCAATTAATGGATTAATTAAGTTGTCAACTAATGATTTAACAATTGATGTAAAAGCGGCACCAATAATGACACCAACGGCTAGATCCATAACATTACCGCGAGCAATAAATTCTTTAAATTCTTTTAACATAATAATCTCCTCTTAAATAGATAATAAATTGTATTTTAGATTTTTAAGAAACAACCGTCATTTAACTCGCTTACCAGTAAAGTAAGGAGACAGATAATTCAGTGGTGCATTTTTAGAACGCAAAGTTTTAAAATGAGTAGCAGATTTTGGCATAACCGGTGCATTTTCTCTTAAACAAGTGTACCGAACACCATTGGTATCTTCGATAACAAAGATGCGATTAAAAGAGTTATGAGTATCAACGACCTTAGCATTCTCATGTTTAATATTAAATATATCTGTGTAAATCATTAAAACATCTCTCCTATTCTTGAAAGTATCAATTTATTTAACCTATTCTAAATAATTCTATGATTGGAACTGTAATTACCACCTTATCGAGCTTTCCAATACTTGTGCTAACGCGGTTAGTAAGTTCATAAGTTTTTATATAAACATCAAGATCTTGTCCAGTAGGAATACATATTTGAAATCGATTGACTGACTGTTCAATTTCAATTTTAGTTAGGATATAATCCGTCTTAAGATGTTTAATTATATCCTGAACCAAATTCAATAAAAAATTTTTATTAGACAAATATGTAAGATCAACTTGATTCCTCATGAGTTTTATATCTCCAGTGATCAATATATTATGATCACTTTCGGTCATTGCCTGGTAAGAAATCATTACAACCTTAGGAGTTGTTCGATTTTTGATTTTTAATACAAAGTTAGTCACTGTAATCATATCCTTAAAATTTAAAATAACGGCATTTGGTTCAATAAAATGATTGTTGGTTAACTAAGGACATTGTAACTAGAATTACAGCAACTATAACTAGTATCCACATTTCTAGATTTAAAAATTGTTTGAACTTTATTATAATGTTTCCCCTCTTTAACCAAAAAAATCTACCGGTGACCCATAGCAATTTACTAAATTATAATAATTATCTGGTTCATATCCATTCTCTTCAACAAACAGTAACCCCATTAATCCAGTTGCAAACTGATTGGCCTGTTGCTCATACTTTCCATAAGTCCAGATTCCTGAATGATAACCAGTTAGATCGGCGTGCATAATAACATGCCCCAGTTCGTGGGCTAATGTGTAGTATCGCTGTGGTGATTCTCGAATGGATTCGTTAAGAATAACGATCGGGTCGTGATGGTCATAACTGGTATCGCCTAAAGGATGTTTTCCAAGTGGCATATAAAAATATTCAACATTTAGTTTATCTGCAATCGTGAACGGATCGGCAGTGCCATATCGGGAAACAACGGTCTTGACAGTTATTTTTGCCAAACTACTGATGTTTATGCCGTTTCCAGAAGATGGTTTCCATGGCCACCCGTAACTGTTGTTTTTCTTCATTGGTTAATTCATCACCCCCATAAGTCATTGAATCCCAGTTTTCACTGAGATATTTTTTTAGGTCATTTTTATCCCTTTCAGTTGCCCAAGAAGGAACGTGACCATGACGGTCAACACTATTTCCTACAAGGAAGTCAACTGAAACAGCATAGAGATTAGCTATTCTTTTTAACATTGTTGCATCTGGCTCGTTAGTTCCGTATTCATAATTTGCATATCTCTGCATACTACTGAAACCGAGTTTGCGTGCAACTTCTGTTTTAGACCAATTGCGTTCTTCACGTAAATTAATAAGACGCATAGGCAGCCCAGTATTTCCTTTTTCGTCCATCTCATCACTCCTATTAATAATTATAGTTTTATTAAATGATCTATTTACATTTATAAACAAAAAATTTAAAAAATAACTTGTGTTAAATCTTTTGTTTAGCTATAATATGATCATAAGTTAAACGATTCGTTTAGCAAGGAGGGATTGAATGAATATTAAACCCAATGCAAATGAACTATTGAAGCAGCGTCGAAAGCAGTTGGGGCTTACCGAAGCAGAGACTGCAAGGCGAATGGGATTGAAAACCACTCAACATTATTGGAATCTTGAAAATCAAAAGAACCGTTTAACCTTAGAACATGTTTTTGCCGCCTCAAAAGCTTTGAACGTAAAAATTAGTTTCTTTTGCGATGAATTTAAAGAGCTGATTTAACAATTATGAAAATATTTGAAATTAAATCCATTGTTTTTAAAGGTGATGGCAAAATTACATTTAACATTCTGAGAATGATATTCTGCTGTTTTACTACAACGAGTCGGGAGACAAAATTCCGTTATCAACTTACAAAGCAGGCAATTATTTCTCTCCCCATAGTTATGAGTATCACCGCTTGTCCCATGGCATTAGGAAAAAAGGTGTACGCATGATATCACGGTACAACCTTTCTTGTGAAAAATGTTTTGAAATAATGAAGATAACCGGCTAGTTCTTGTCCTTTAGAGGTTAGCCAATATTTTGGAATAATTACATTATCCTATATCAAAGGTGGCACAAGCCGAGAAGTTTGTTGAAGGGAGGCAAAGCATGGAACAGGAACTGGTTGAGATTCTGATATTTTTAAACGGCATAGACATCTCTAAGAAAAAGGAAGCTAAAGAGGCACTTTTTGATGGAGCTGCAAAACTAACAGCTTTAGCCAATCAATTGAGCAAGATGATCAAATGAAAGACAGAAATATCCTTAAATATTCAATACCTTCCAAGGAAATTGGGCCATTTTGACCTCGTCTATAAGATTAACTAGATCATCTTGACCATAAAACGCCAAACCAGAAGTTGACTTTGCGGCAATTACAATTGGTCTTTGGATAGTTTTGGGAAGCTTTGAACCAACACTTTTCATTGCTTCAGCCGTCAACTCAGAATTAGAAGCCAAGAGGATGACCGAAAAGTCAGTGCTTGATGCTTTAAAATGAGCAACCTTTATCTTCATATACCTTCACCTCGATTAATTGAGATGTCGTCATTACTTTATGAGATAGTGGCAACGAACAAATAAAATGTCCTAGCAATACTTTTTCCAATAAGCAAAGCCCTGTTTAGTAAACGGTACCAAATTAACACATTTAAATTTGGAAGCAGGGGTTTGAGAAACTGATTCAATGTTAATTAAATTCTTACTAGAAAGGTTTTGAATAGCTGCAAAAATATCAGATTCTTGATATCCAGTTTTTTCCAACGTAGGAAGAATTGTCCTTGCACAAGCGTAGGAGTCGTAACCATCCATATGAAGATGGACTAATGTATCTAAGACGATGTTTTCAATATTAGTAGTTGATTTCATTTTTCCGCCTCGTTGTACGGAAGGAAATCATGACCGGTTAGAATCTCAAAGATACGTTTCTTGTCCTCATTTGATAGAAGCTTCCCTAATTTAACCCAATCCTGATCGTTAAATGAAATGTTTGGTTTAGAATCTTTGGTCTTCGAGATGGTTTCGATTCGAGTGTCGCTTCTACCTAATAGGTAATCAGTTGTAACCGAATAGGTATCTGCTAGTAAACATAAAGAGCTTAAATTGGGTTCCCGAGATCCGTTCTCATATCGCTGATAAGAAGGCCCACCAATTTCAAGAATTTGGGCAATATCTTTTTGTGTGTATCCTGCTTCATTACGAAGCTCTTTCAACCTTGCAATAAATAATTTCTCCTTAAACATAAATAGCCTCCGTTT
The DNA here is from genome assembly GCF_001434255.1 of Lentilactobacillus diolivorans DSM 14421. Taxonomy (GTDB): domain Bacteria; phylum Bacillota; class Bacilli; order Lactobacillales; family Lactobacillaceae; genus Lentilactobacillus; species Lentilactobacillus diolivorans. The sequence continues at coordinate 39,076 of NZ_AZEY01000034.1, read as the reverse complement.
TTGGGTTGATTTTTCCAAAATGGATGTTATTATAAACATATCGGATGTATCCAAAAAGGAAAAGAGATGAATTTAAATGAGTAACAAGCATAACAAAGATCTTCAAAAAGCACGTAAACGAGCTGGGTATACGCAACGTCAAATGGCAGATAAGCTTGGAATTCAGCCGAGCTCATACCAACGTTATGAATCCGGAACGCGATTACCACAGTTACCAGTTGCTTTTGAAATTTCAAGTATTTTAAATGTGCCACCTACTACACTATTTAATTCTAGCACATCCGATACGGACGTGTATAGCAATGATAAAGAGGTGATCAAATAATGCAAGTAACAGAGGAACAAAAAGCATTCCCGGAGGAGGACCAATCAGGGGTGCACAAGACTCTAACTAATCAAAAGAACTCGAAGTCTATAGCGCTGAAACAAGAGATTCATGATTGGGCTTATGAAAAGTACGGCAAGGTTGGTTTTAGCTAGTTGCAAGATTTAAATTCCGTCAATGTTGCAATTAAATTGAAGCTCAACTTGAAAGACATTCGCAAATTGACTGATGATCAAGTTTCCTGTTTTTTCACCACCTTTGATGGAATAACTTAATTATCCCACTAAAGAAACGAAAGGAGGCGATTCCATGACACGTCAAGAGATGATTCACCAAATTCTCAACAGTCCAACGGCTAAATCCAGAGGAGTAGAAACGATTAAAGAAATGATTGATCGGCACGGTGATGATTTTCTTAAAGCCATGTATCAATCACTTTGTGACAGTGAGGAGCAATTACTATTTTCCTAACTCCTTAAGTTCAATTTACCAAATTAGATGGAAAAGGACGATTAATCTTTTTTCAAAATGGAGATGATTAGATTGAGAGATTCAAAATTTGCTAAACAATTAACACTCGATTTAGGCAAACTAAGAAAAACGTTCGATCGATCTGAGATTGCGGAACAAGCTCATATTTCCGGAAGTCAGTTAAGCAACATCCGAGCTGGGCGAAGAAACGCACCCCGAGATGTCAAGAAAACACTTGTCCAAAGGCTGTGGTCGTTACCATTAGCATTCAGTGCTTCGCGAAGTGAGTTTGGCATTCCATCAATGATGAATAATCCAGTTTTACAGCAGGATTTGTACGCTGATGAGGTTTCTCAGAAAAAGGAAGAACATGAACGGCAAGCGTCTGAAGACGAGGCAGATTACATTATTGCCATGGACCCGTGTCAGCGAACTCCTGCGCAGTCAGATTTTTTGCTTAAGCATTTTAAGGATTCTTTTGAAGAGATTGGATCCGAATTAAAATACACTTACGCCAAAATGATTTTTGCCAAGTTATCAGACGAAGAGATTAAAGAATTGGTTGATGAATATAATCAAAAGTATGGAGGTTAGGCAAATGAATGATTTTTCAGCCCAACTTAGTCAATATATTTTGTCCCGAATTGATGAACAGATCGAAACTTCTGTTAAAAGAAGTTTAGAGGTTAAAACGGTAACGGTTGATTTAAAGGGACTGGTAGCAATGACCCATATGTCAAAATCATTTCTTTATAAGTCGGTTATTGATACGCCTGAATTTTTAGCTGCTGAACATGATTTAGGAAATAAGCGACTGTGGGACGTTAAAAAGGTATCTGAGGCATGGGAGTCTTATGTTGCTAAACATGGCAAGCCTGGTACACAACGGTTGCCAACATCTCTTAGAAAGGAGTTTGGTTAATGAAAGCGAGTAGTTTAGGCGAAGTTCTTGCTGAAAATATTTTGCTTCGTAGTCAGCGATTAGGATTAGGTTTAAGTGACCTAGTCCAGAAAACCGGTCTTTCTAGGAATGCTCTTTGGTATATTCGCAGCGGTCACTTGGAGACAATTAGATTTTCATCACTAAGTCGAATTTCTGAGGTATTGGAATGCGAGCCGTATGAATTGCTGAAACCAATTGAATTGAGGAGGTGATTAGTGTGGTTGCAACTTTGCCAACATGGACAGTTTATGTATTGTTTGGTGCGATTGCATTTGGTATCGGATATCAGTTTTGTAAGTTTTGTGAAGATCCAAAAGCATGGCTAAAAGATTGGTTCAGTTAGAAGGGATGAGAACTATGAAAAATGAGCAAAGAAAAAGCGCTGAACAACGGCAATTGTCCAACGCAACGAAAAAGAGATTGTTTGTATGTCAAAACATTCTATACGTTATAGTATAGTCCACAACGAAGCTGGATGCAACGAATTATGGAGGGATTGGGTTATGGAAAACACAACGACTAAAGCCGTTGAATTGGCCAAGCTACGAGTGGCTGGTTTAAAACGAGCCATTGATGATGAACCAAGCGCGGATGTTAAAGCAGCTATGCTGACCTGTTTGCGCCGTGAGGAAGATCATTTGAGCGATTATGCAATGACCGGAATTTATGAGGAGGAATAGCAATGAGTGCGTTACCAAAACTAGATTTAGAAAACGAATCAACGGAAGTCGAAAAGCCCAAATTTGAAGTTCATGATTTGAGTTCAGCTACCTGGGTGATGCGTAAACTGTGTGATTTTAATAATCAGGATACCGAGGTTAAACGGGTTGCCCAAGAACAAATTGTAGCGATTCAAAAGTGGCAACAGAAGGAATTAGAAAAGAACGAGAGCAGCCGGGAATACATGGAAGGACTATTGTCCGACTATTTACATGATATGCGTCAAACGGACCCTAAGGCCCGTATTTCAACACCATACGGTACGGTTTCCACTCGTAAGCAACGTGAAGGTGTCAACTGGCCGAATGATAAGAAGTTGGTACAAAGTTTAAGTGATCAGGGATTAACCCAGTATCTTAAGCCAAATCCCAAGCCAGATAAAACTGCCATTAAAAAGGATTTTCATTTTGTTGGTGATCACTTCATCAGTAATGACGGCATGATTCTCGATGGTCCAACGATTAAACCAGCCAGTGAAACGACAATGTTTAAATTTAATGAATAAGGGGGTGTGTCAACCATGAAGTTTTATCAGGATGGAAATATCCCCCGTATTCCCAGCATGTATTTTATTTATGGTGATGGTGGGACCGGAAAAACAAGTTTATTGAAACAGTTTAATGGACATAAATTACTTTTCAGTTTTGACCTATCAAGTAATGTTTTAATCGGTGAAAAAGATACCGATGTCCTGATCTTTCAAAAACAGGATATGCCACGAATTCAAGACTATGTTTTTAAAATGGTTAATCGTGTCATTGCTAACAGTAAGTATCAGGTGATTGCACTCGACAATGTCTCAGCACTTCAAAACTTTGTTCTGGAGAATATTGATAATGCTTCAAAGGATAATCGCCAGAACTATCAGAAGTTGCAGCTTTGGTTTCGGCAACTGGGGACAATTTTAAAGGAGAGTGGTAAGACTGTTTATGCGACCGCCCATCAAATTGATAATGGGACGGCTGGCATTACTGGCGATGGTCGTTATGCAGCTGATATGAATGAGAAGACGTTTAACGCATTTACCAGCATGTTTGATGTGGTGGGCCGAATCTACGTTAAAGATGGTCAACGGATGATTGATTTAGATCCAGAGCAGGGGAATCATGCTAAGAACCGGCTAGATAATCGGAAATTAATTCATGCTGAAGAACTAATTCAGCCTAACAAGCTAACTGAAGAGGAGATTGAAAGAAATGTCATTGTTCACAGTTGATTCAAATAATGTTTTTGGAATGAGTGTCCAAGAGGCTGGCACTTACAATGTTAAAGTGGTTAAGGTTCAAACAACCACGACCAAGGGACGAGGTTTACCAATGTTAACCTTGGATGTTGAAGTAATAGATGGCAAGTATAAGGGTGGTCAAATTCGTTATCAAAACCTCGTTTGGGACAGCAGTGATGAGGAACACTTAGAGACGTCGATCAAACGGTTTAACACCTTCTTGGTTGCTTTGAGAGTTAAAGATGGTGCACGGGTTGATAGTATTGGCCAAATTGCTAAAGCAGCCCAAAATAGTCAGTTATCTGTTGAAACTGAATGGGGTGAACCTAATAATAGTGGTCAAGTTTATTTACAGGTCCGTGGATACCATCCACTTAATCCGGATGGTAGTCAGCCAAATGGCGTTAAGCGTCCCAATGCTGGTCAAAATCCTAGTCGATCAATTTCAAATAACACTTCAAACCAGGAAATAAATCATTCAACTGACTCTTTTGGTAAGGATGACGGCATTAATATTTCAGATTCGGATTTACCGTTCTAGATTAGTCACAACAAGTGGTGGGTGGGAGGAATAAATGAAAGGAGGTTCCAGTTTGGATTACTTTAAGCAACGACGAGCGTACCGTAATTTGAAGATGTATGAAATGAGTATCAGTAACGGCCAAAATAATCTGTATCGCGAACTATTAGACTACGCGAACGACCAAGGCAAGTTGGATGACACATTTCCCATGAAGAATTCTGCACTGCTCAGTCTTACCGGTTTATCTGAAGCTGGAATCAAGAAAGCACGTAATGAACTTGTCCAAGACGGATTGATTGGATACGTACGTGGGCGAAAAAATTCATTTGCACCAAAATATCGCATCATAAAACTTTATAAGGATACTATCAGAGCTACTACAAGCCCAAAAAATAGCCCAAAAAGTAGCTTAGAAGGTACCGATAAAGTAGCTCAGACAGTACCCCAAACGGTAGCTCAGACAGTAGCTCATAAAAGACTTACTAATACAGACTCTAACCAGACTAATAAAAACAAACGTCCCCGATCTAAAACATCGCGGACCTATGCGCCGACTGAGCGGCCGTATCAAATTGCTGAGCATCTTTATAAGCGGATTCGTGAACATCAACCAGACCTAAAAAAACCGGATCTACAAAAGTGGGCAGATGAAGTTCGCCTAGCTCATGAGCGTGACAAACGGGCATATGACAAATTTGCCAAGCTGGTTGATTGGACCCAAGATAACGATTTCTGGCGGGCTAATATTTTATCAACCAAGAAACTGCGTGAAAAATATGACGTTCTAACAGGACAAGCCAATCGTGAATATAAGCAAAAACAAGCGCACATTAAAGAAAAATTGCCGGACTGGGCCCAGGATGAGTCTAGGAGTGCGCCAGCTAAGCAACCGAAGAGGAAAGTTTCCGAGGCGGAAAAACGGGCAGTTCAAGAAAAGTTAGCGCAGTTTAGACAGACTGCCCCGACTGAGGAGGCTTGATGATGACAAACATTGCCTGGGCCAATCAAATGCTTAGATTAGCAGCCAGCGAAGTTCATCCTGATTGGTTATTAGAGTGTTATAAAAATCAGATGCGGGTAGTAATTGCTCATGGCGGTAATCAGTATGACGATGACTGTCGAGAAATTTATCGGCGATTTGCCATGATGGTACTTTTAAACCAATACCATGAAGGCTTTATCAGTGGTTTTGAATGGAATCCCGACTTGGAAGCGGAAGATTATTTAGACTTCAAAGCCGCTATTGCCAAGCAGAAAAAGAAGGTTACAGACAGATGACCCGTTTGATAGCTAAACGTCAAGGAATGGACCTGATTATTCACTTAGATCACGAGCCAAGCCTGGATCATCTGGAGACGGTTAACGGCCAAACGAATCAAGTCTGGGTGGATCTAACGTTTGCCGATCCTCGCAAAGCTAGACCGCGACAACGGCGGTTGTTCTTTGCCTTGCTGAATGATATTTCGGAGCACTTCATTGTGCCACAAGAATTTTTGAAGGAACTGTTTTATACTCAATATGAGTTTTACACTGCCGGTAAGTCCATTAGCCTGTCAGACGCCACTACATCGTCAGTCAGCGATGCTAATCAATTGCTCGACTTAGTGGTTGACTTTGTGTTTGAATGGCATGTGCCCTTAAGAAAAGGTTATAAACTCATACCAAAGAATGAGGAGTATTATCAATATGAATGCTGTCGTCATCGAGTGTGTGCGATTTGTGGGAAAGCGCATGCAGATATTCACCACTGGGACGCTGTGGGTACTGAAACAAGAGTACTGGTTGATCATCGCGAACACCGATTTATGGCTTTATGTCGCAAGCATCATGCGGAATTCCATCAAATCGGTGAACAAGCTTTCATTAATAAATACTACGTCCAACCTATTAAGCTCGATGAGGTAACCTTGATTGAGTTAGGTGTGATGACGCGACAGCAGATGGATAAAATAGATAATCGGGGAGGTTAAGTAATGAGTCGGTTACTTGAAAATAAAATTGCTCACTATCTGTGGGTAGTTAAGCAGCATAAGCAGGCCAATAAGAATTATTATCATGAAATATTAGCTTTAGTTCATTGTTGTGATGATCGTTATCAATCAATCAGAAAAGCACCGGACAATTCACCAGAAATGTTAGCCCTTCAGCGCAGACGAGCCCAACCACCGGAATTGCATTTTCCGGAACGGACGATCAGTGATTTACCACAGTGGGAAGCTCTAGAAGTTCATCAAGAAGCAGTTGAACTTTATTACCGTGGCTATGATAGTGCCACGATTGGACACATTTTGGGACTCAAAACACAGATTTGTCGTAACATTATTTATGAATATCAAAATCAAATTAATCGTGATAATAAGAAGGTGAACTCATGATTCTGGCAATTAAAGATGGTCAATTTCATATGATTAACAGTCCGGTGAAAGTTGTGGAAATTATTCGAAATGACAATCACCCATTAGTTAGTACTTGGATGGTTAAAGACGCTATCGCCAAACATCGTAAGTTGTTTGGTTGGAAATTAATTGAGGAGAAAAAATAAGAAAGCGTGAAAAGCAATTCACGTATAAATCCAAAAACAGCTGTTTTTGCAACAAAGGGGAAATAAAAATGCACCCAAAAATCAAATTTAGAGCGCGGGGTAAAAAAACTCATGAATATTTTGATTTGCAACAATTAGTTCTAATACGTCAGTTGGAGGTTGTAATTTTACTTATTGGCCTGCAAGGTTTTGGGAAATACCCCCAAAATCCAGATCTATGGAGGAGAGTAAATGAACCACACATTGCTTAAAGATACTCTTATTAATAGCCTAATTAAGTCGCTACCTTCATATGTTCATCTTTATTCAGGATATGATATTATTCATAAGAATTTCAAAATAGAGCATGACAAATCTCGCCATGCACTTTCTTTTCATAATTATTGTGATTCATCGCTAATTTGTATTATTAGCTATCATGACGGTGAAATTGATGTCTATAATTTAACACTATCTAAAAGCAAGCAGCAATTTAAACAAGATTTGCCAATGATTTATTTAATCATGAACCAGGGCGGTATTTTGGATAGTTTGCCGCCTACTGATGAATGGTAGATCAAGAATTAATAAACAAAAAAGGCTTCCGTTTCCGGAAGCCGAAGTGATGCAATTAATGGCAGATTAATTATAACATTAACTAAAGCTTATTAGAAGGGGTGCCAGACTTGGACAATCAAATGGACAGCTTATTTCCACAGGTGGATAGAGACAGAACGGTTGAGAATTGCAAACACTTTTTGGGGAGCTTATTTCCAAGGATGCTAAGGGCAAGTGGCCTGACCTCAGCTAACTATGATGCAATGATTGCAAGGTTGAAATCGCCAGCGATGGACGGAATGCCCAAATCACCAACCAAACTGAATAATGCTGATGCCACAATTGTTCGAAGAGTCTACGCCCAACAAATCGTCAAAAGAACGGTTGAAGCAATTGATAGATGCGATAATGTTAGCAAAGAGCTTCTAAGCATGCGATATTTAGATAACTATACGGATACAATGTGCTATATGACTATTGGTTATTCCCGATCACACTACTTTGACCACATCAAGCCCAGCGCGTTGCTACAATTTGCCGATACGTATCTTTTGGATGATTTACATATTTATAAATCAGACTTAAATCAGACTCAAAGTGGACTATGATCGGACTGTTTATACGAATTTATGAGGTATATTGGTATTGTGGAATTTGTAAGAGAGTTTTACAATACTAATATAAAATGTGTGGCTGAGTACGCAACAATGCGAAATGGTACGGTATGAAACTGCCGTTGTGGGGTTCGATTCCTTGCCAGTCACGTTGCTTACGATAAATAAAATTTAAATCCGTGTTTGTGTCTAATCACACATCGTAAGTAAGTAGTCCATGCGTGGAAAGCATGGACTTTTTTGTACAAAAAGCTGCAGGTATTTAAGTCACCTGCAGCTGGAACTTTATTCGTCCCCCAATCCTATTATACCATTAAAGTTAACGCTTTCAAATGTGCAAAGAGGGCATAAATATGGTCACATTGATTATTTAATATTTATCATATGCTACCAACCATTTTACTGAATATTATCGAGGCAAAGATCGACTTATCAGTTTAGAAAAAAGACAAGCTATCGGCTTGTCTAAAAATTCAAAACTATTTGTCAGTCTTCTTTTTAAGATCATTGACAGTATCTTTAACAGTTTCTTTAGCATCAGAGAGCTTCTCTTTAGCCTTGCCAATAAGGCCCTGTCCCTTACCTTCAGCTTCACGAGCTTTGTCACCGGTAATTTTACCCTCAGTTTCTTTAGCTTTACCACTAACTTTATCCTTAGTGCTATCTGCTTTATCTTTTAAACTCATATAAATAACCTCCTTATTAGTTACTACGATTATTATCTTTCTAATATTCAAATAATGCAATTGATTTGATTGCTAATAAGTTAACATGAACACAAATTCATAGTAATGATCTATTAGTTATTTTTACAATTCCTTTTGGGCAGCAAAAATTTGGCTTAGCTTTTTAATGATTTCATCGTTTTGTGCAATTATTATCCAGTTTTGTTCAACTAATGCTCTTAAAAGACCAGTTGTTTCCAACGTGGTCCGATCAATAAAATAATTTTTGCTATTATTTTGCCTTAAAATATTTTTTCGATCTAGTTCCCCTAAAATTGACTCAACGGCTTCGGCAGTTTCTGGACTAACGTTTCCCAATCCTCGTTCACTAAGTAACTGGTAAATTTTATTATTATTAAGTATGGTCATGACAGATGCCTCCTTAAGCAATTGCACGACAAACAAACATACCAAAACATCTATCCATATTATCCCACGTTAAACTGTTTTTTTGAAATATGACAACTAAAGAATGATGAGGCGTCAATTTATGAGTAAACATAACAAACATACGAAGAATCACAAGAAGTCAAAGATTAAAGATCGTAAGCGGAAAGTTCTAGCAGCTAGACGCCTGAATAAACTTGAATTGAAGGAGAAAAAGCTTAATGACATATGTTAATTCTGTTACGAAAACCGAAGCAAATGGATTGCTAGAAGTAATCAATCATGGGAATGCACATGTTAAACTACCACGATATTATCAAAATATCGTTACTTATCACAATGATGAGCAGTGGAAAAATTCAAGGGTCTATGAATTTAACAATGGTTTATATTTACAAGATGTAAACAGCGATAATGAGACGTTCTATGATCCAATAATTGACGGCAATAATGACTATCAACCTAATGCCGTGCAGATTCATTTAAATAATCATCAGCGGTACCTAGTTGAGGAATTGAACATCGCTGGTGGTAAAAACGGTTCGGAATTAGGACGGATTATCACAGACCAGGACATTAAACGCAAGTACGTGACAATTAAGAATCTTGATCGTGGGTATATCAAATCAATTAAAAAGCATGAAAAAAACATCACTGTTATTAAGATGTTTGACGGCTCGGAAATTCGTTTGTTTAGTATCCCGTCAATGCACGGTGTTGCTCATATTGAGGATGAATTTTGGAACTAAAAGGCCAAAACAAAAGAGACTCTTAACTAATTTCTAGCTAAGAGCCTCAGGCCTTAAAGCCTATCTATTTACTAGATCATGCTATATGCACAACCGGTACTAAATACCTGTAATTTAATTGTATCACGAAGGAGAGAAATAATGACTAATCGGGAGAATGCAGATTTTAATAAGATTGTTGACGAACTATCAAAACTAAAGCCTGAAGTATCTAAGATGATTATGAGCGATAAGGTTACTAATTCCGCCATTCAGCAAGAGTTAAAAGATGGGGATATTGACCAAGAAATTCGCAACCATGCGGAAATTATGACCAAAGCATATGACAATTTCTCAAATGTGCCATTGATTGGTAGTAATTATGATTACCTGATCTTTATCATGCTAAAAGAGGTTTGGGGAGACATCCCTATCCCATACGGCTCAGATAATTTTATAAAATAATTAGAGGTGAGCAAGTTGGCTAAGTATACTAAATGGTTAACAAAAGAAGGCTTGCTCAAGCTGGAAGGCTGGGCACGTGATGGCCTGACTGATGATCAAATAGCAAGGAATGCAGGAATTAACCGCACAACATTATATGCGTGGAAGAAAAAATATTCCGACATTTCCGACACCCTAAAAAAGGGGAAAGAAGTTGTTGACCGACAAGTTGAAAATGCGTTGTTTAAACGTGCTACTGGTTATGTCACCACTGACCATCAGTACAAAGTGGTTGACCTTGACGATAATGTATTGTGGGCACGCCGAAATAAGGCGAAGAATGAGTTTAAGCTTAGTCACCCTGAAGCAACTGATGACGATATCAAAGAATATGTGTATGAGCATGTACCCACTCGTGAACGAATTGAGCTTTATCAAAACGAGCATACTGTTCCACCAGATAGCACGGCGGTCATTTTTTGGCTTAAGAATCGGAAACCGAATGAGTGGCGTGATAAACGTGAAATTGGCTTGTCTGGTCGCGTTGATTCCTCATTCGATAACTTGGGCACAGACGAGTTAATCAAGCATTTAGAAAAGCTAGAAGGTGATAAAGATGGCTTGGAACCTAAATAATCCTAAAGAACAGGCAGAATATGGTATTGAGTTGGCATTAGCTCGACGAAAGTATGAGTATTACTTTACTTTATCGCATGAAAATCGTTATAAACTCTATCCGCACGTTAAACTAATCTGTTCATACCTGCAGCGCATTATTAACGGTGAAAAACTGTTCCTGTGTGTGGAGATGCCACCACGTCACGGCAAGTCAGCCAGCATTACTGAAACATTTCCGAGCTACTACTTGATGAAGAATCCTGATAAGGAAGTTATGATGGCGGCCTATTCGGAAGATTTATATACTAAGTTTGGCCGTAAGAATCGTGATAAATTCATGGTTTACGCCCCGCAAATGTTTAGCCTACAGCTTTCACAACAGACAAGTTCCGTTTCAGACTGGGGAATTAAAGGGCATTCCGGTGGGATGTACTCAACTTCAATTCTATCTGGTGCAACTGGTCGTGGTGCTGATCTGTTAATCATTGATGATCCGATTAAGAACGCCCAAGAAGCAATGTCCAAGACAATCCGTGACAAGATATGGGAAGAATGGCAATCAACCTTTTCAACTCGTCTACATGCTGATTCTTCTTGCATTGTCATTATGACTAGGTGGAGCGACGATGATCTAATTGGCCGTTTGCTTAAGCAGAAAGCACGACCGTGGATTGAGTTAAAGTTGCCAGCAGTATGTACTGAATCGGATGATTTATTAGGTCGTGAAATTGGCGACACACTCGCACCACAGAAGCCGTTAAGCTATGACAAAGCCTGGGCTGAACAAACAAAGAAGAGTGTTGGTGCTCGAACATGGGCGGCATTATATCAACAAAATCCCATCCCTGAAGGTGGTGGCGTATTCAAACCGGATTGGCTTCGTTACTACGTGCCTAACGAACAAATTAAACACCAATTAGGATTAGACGATAGCGTGGCGATTTTGCCACGCTTTTTAGATACTCAAATTCAGTCTTGGGATGCCACGTTTAAAAGTAAAGAAAATGATGATTATGTAGCTGGTCAAGTATGGGGTGCCCGGGGTGCTGATCGTTATCTACTACATCGTGAACATGCTCGTATGGACTTTACGCAAACGCTGAATGCTATTCGACGAGTAACCAAGATGTACCCGAAAGCTTCACGGAAGTTTATTGAAGACAAAGCCAACGGGCCAGCCATCATTAACACGCTTCAGCATGAGATTGGTGGCATTATTCCGGTTGAACCGCAAGGTGGCAAGGAAGTGCGAGCATATGCCGTTACTGCACAGTTCGAGGCTGGTAATATCTACATCCCTCATCCGGCTTGGCGACCTGAGATTGACGATTATATTACTGAGCTAACGAGCTTCCCAACCGCAGCCCACGACGATGAAGTTGATAGTACGACGCAAGGACTAACCTACATGGAAAAGTCTAATAACCTATTTGCACGATATGGAATGTGAGGTGACACAGTGTGGCAAACAAACGCATCAAACGGAAGCAAGCACCTAAGGATTCGCTGGATGAAAAAGTAAAAATCGTTGACAGTATGGCCGATGATCATAGTGCTTCGGCTAAGAGTTACAGCAATCTTGTGCCACACGGCAATTATCGCCAGTTAGATGATAACCAAATACAGCAACTTGACCATGATAACCACGTCGCTCATATGGTGATTACAATGCCAGCAACCGATATGACGCGAAATGGCTGGGAGTTCACGTCTGACAATGAAGACCTGGACGATTTGATTAACCAAAAACTCAAAGATTTAAATAGCCAGAATGTTTTTGCCCAATTTCTAAGTGATCGCCTCAAGTGGGGCGATTCGTTTATTGCGATCGGTGGCATTGAGAACCAAAAAGATGATGATTCATCTAAACCACTGGATCCTGACGCCTTATTAGATATTCTGTACATTCAACCGTTCGATAGACGGATTGTGGGTAACATCATTACTAACCTATGGCCGTTTAGTCTAACGTATGGCAAAGAAGCCAATATTCAAGTTTCAGTAGGCAATTCAGCCTATGATCTTGAAAACAACACACAGACCGAGAATGGTCTGATGAAGACCATTGACGCTTCACGATATATGCATGCGGAATACGGGCGTGATGAGGGCGATGATCAGGGACATTCAATTTACGAAACAATCTTTGATGCTCTAAAGCTAGTTGATATTGCTAACTGGTCGGTGGGGCAAATCATGAACGATCTTTCGTTTAAAACCTATTCATCTAATAGTATTGATACTGCCAGTGCAGATCCCAAACAATTAGCGAAACTATCCGGCATGATGAATTATCAATTTACGACTGAATCACTGGCGTTAATTGGTCAGAATGATGAGGTTGCTAAGGTTGGCACACAATTAACCGGTGTTGATTCATTAATTAGCTTCATGTGGGACAACTTATCGGCAGCCACTAACATTCCTAAAACCGTTTTATTAGGTCAGCAATCGGGAAAGGTATCTGGCACACAGACTGATGTGCAGAACTATTATTCTTATATCAAATCACAACAAGAAAACATTCTAAGACCATATCTGGAGCGTTTAGTTCGCTTGCTACTGAAAGCTAAGAACGTTGGCAATATTGACCCGGACAGCATCGACTGGCAGCTGAACTTCAACCCACTTTGGGAACAGGATTCACTAACAAACGCACAGACATCCCTTGCAAAAGCACAGGGATTATCCTACTTGGTTCAATGTGGCGCATTAAGCCCTGAGGAGGCACATGATGCCTTCCTTGATACGGATAAGAACAATGCTACTAATGCATTCACAGGTGATTCAGCAGACGCTATTAAGCCGTTTGAGCAATTAACCGATAGTGAGAAGAATGACCTAGTTAAAAAGTACAACGGTGAGACCGCTAAGCATAAAAACTGGTTTAAGAAGCTGTTTAAGTAGGTGACGGCATGGCAAAGTTGATCAAAGTACCCAAGGAATTGTTACCGCACATTGTGCCAACACGGTTCTGCTTTGGATTAGAGACACGCTATCACAAGTACATGGACAGCTTGTTGAAGCATTGGTTTCAACGAGCCGACCAATTGTGGCGATACACGATTGTCCCGATTTACAAACAATCAGCCATTTATCAAGACGACGACGCTAACGACAGTGTGGCTGACCAGCTCAGGGCAGCCATGCAGTACTTAGAGAACCAATTAGAGTCCGGACTCAATGACATTACTTTAGAAGCCTGGGTTAGCGAGTTTATTAAAGATGTTGATAAGTGGAGTTATAACGGGCTGAAAGTTCAAATGGGACCGCAGCCCATCGACCCAATATCATCAGACAGGTTTTTAAGGCAGTATACCCAAAGCAAGATTGCGGAGAATGTTAGTCGCATTACGACCTTACATGATCAATATGCCCAACAAGTCGAATCAACCGTTTTTAATGGCGTTACCAAAGGTCAAGGAACGGGCGAAATTGCTAAGGAAATTGCCAAAATTGACAATGTAACCAGTGCGCACGCTCATCTAATTGCTCGTGATCAGACTGGCAGCATTCTCGGTCAAATCAATGCGCATCGTCAGCAAGAAGCTGGTGCCGATTATTATATCTGGCAGTCAATGGAAGACGCCCGTGTGCGTGACTTGCATCAATTACTTGACCAAAGCTTACAAAGGTATGGTAATCCTGCTGGCGGTGATAATGGGATGGTGCCAGGTGAACCGATCCAATGCCGATGCGTTGCGTTGCCAGTGTTTGCTGACCAACTTCATGAATATCAAGCACAAGGATTAATTTAATAGTGGCTAGTGCAAAGACATGATGTGGTGCAAGCCCACATAGTCACATTACTAGGGATGAGGCGTTCAGAAATGGACGTCTTTTTTGATGCCTAGCAAAATTAGGAAAAGGAGATTCTATTATGGCACAAGACAGTAGTTCAAGCAGTGATGCAACAACTAGCTCAGTTAGTTCTGCATCAAGTAGTTCAGCACCAACCAGTTCCAGTGCTTCATACGCTGCTTCCACTTATCCAAGCAGCTCTGCATCAAGTACTCTAGCTAAAAGTGATGCGCCTACTAATTCAGCACCGGCTAGTTCATCAGCTGTTTCTCCAGTTGATGAGGTATACTCCGAAGATCCAACGGTACGTGCGCAGCAAGTAGCCTCTCACTATGGCAATTTGAGATTGACTAATCAGCAGAAGAATTTCTGGGTTAATTATCCCAACGACTGCACTTATTATGAAGATGCAACTTACCAAGTTCAAGAAGGCGAGTCAATTGCCGATGTTGCCAATCATTTCAAGCGTGGATCTGAACAGTTACGTTGGTACAACGGCATTCGCAAGTATCGCAAGGTTCAAGTCGGGCAAATCATCTATTCACCAGACCGTTACTTCATGGTTCCACTCGGCGAATAGAAGGTGGCAGATTTGAAAACTGTTACCAGATATGACCGAATGGCAATCATGGATTCGACGATTGACGACGACGGTTTTTTGAATATCACCGCTTGTCCAATTGCTAAGCCAGGTGTGTTCCCATATCGCTTTTCTGATGGGTCTGAATTGATGGAAGCTAAGCTCCCTGATGACATTTTCTCACCTGAGACAGTTCAATCGGCTAATTCTAAGCCAATTACGAACGATCATCCTAATGAAACGGTTAAGCCATCAAATTATAAGAGGTATGCCGTAGGGATGACACACAATGATGCGCAGAGTGATGGCAGGCATTTGAAAGTATCGATGACGGTGGCTGATCAGAAAACACTTGATCAGATTCGAGATGGTAAACATGAGCTATCCATTGGTTTTCTAGCCAACGTTGATGAAAACCCAGGTGAATACCAAGGAACTCGATATGATGCCGCACAAAAGAACATCAAAATTAACCATATTGCGATTGTTGACCATGGCAGAGCCGGACATGATGTTAATTTGTTTGGTGATTCTGCCGAAATGGTTCTAGATAAACATAAATCGAATGGAGGGAATCAAATGACCAAGTTAATGCTGGATTCAGGCGATACTGTTGAACTTGAATCAGATGCAGCGGACAAAATTCAAGCTCAAATTAAGGCTTATAAGCAACAGATTACTGATGCTAAAGAGCAAGCCAAGCAGAGCAAAGAAACCGCTGAAGAAACTGAAAAGAAGCTTAAGTCTGCTAAAGACGATAAAGAGAAGGCTGAAAGTGATGCTACTAAAGCTAAGGCTGAAAAGGATGCTGAAAAAGCTAAGGCTGAGAAAGCCAAGCAAGATGCTGCCGACAGTATTCAAGAAGCCGTAAAGAATCGTTTAGCACTCGAAAAGAAAGCTAAGAAGGTTCTAGGCGACTCATACGAGTTTGAGAGCAAAGATGATAAACAGATTAAGGTGGATGCGATCAAGAAGTTGAACGACAGCTTCGATGAGAAAGATAAGGATGATATTTACATCAATACTTATTTTGATGCTATGCAAGATGTCGCAAAAAATACCGGTTTTGATAACGCTGGTGGCGAATTCCATAAAGATAGTGCCAACGAAACCAAGCTCGGAAACAATCTCGATTTGTATGATAAGAAATTTGGAGGTGAAAAGTAATGCCTAATTATATTCCCCAAGGAACTGGTTATGTCTCCGGTCCATTAGGTGCCGGAACAATTGCCAGTAACCAACCTTATGTTGTGAATACTGACCATGCAGCCGATGTCGTTCCATTCGGCATTGCGGTAACTAAGACTAATAACGTCATTGCACCTGCCGCTAACGGTACCGGTGTTTACGGGGTAGTGCTTAATCGTTACTACATTCAGAGCTGGGATTCCCGAGACGTTGAACAATGGGATGCCAAGGATGAGATTCCGGTAATGCGTTCTGGTGCGGTTACTGTTCAAATTAGTGCAGATGTAAAAGTTGGCGACCCAGCAACAGTTGGATCAAATGGTATTTTCAAGACTGCTGTAGCTGGTGATACGGTGATAGGACAATTCCTAGACAATGGTAAATTTAACACTTCGTCAGTTTCTGATACTGATTTTGGACAAGTTTCCACGGCACCGGTGCAACTTAATCTTGGAGCACCTTACACTATTGCACATGGATCATAGAAAGGTCTGAGTTTAAAAAATGGCAAATTCACATGTAATGCTGGAAGCCAGAGATTTGAAAGCCATTGATAAGACTATTTATCAAGCGCCTCAACAATCACTTCTAGCTCGAAGTTTAATTAAGCCTTATACGGATATCCCTCAAGGCGCAACATCTTATCGTTACTACGTATCTAGAAGTTTTGGTAAAGCCAAGCTTGCTGATGAACGTTCTAATGATATCCCGATGGTTGATACTGACTTAACGCCAGTTGATAGTTCTATTTTCCGAATTGAAGTGGGCGCAACTTGGACGGACGAGGAACTTAAGCAAGCTCATTTGGCTGGGTTAACCCCCAATGTCACCAAAATTGCAACTGCTGCACGAGCAATCGCTGAGAAAGAAAATTCAATCTGCTTTGTTGGTGATCAAACCAAGGGTATTAACGGATTGTTTAACTCACCAGATAGTACGGTTACCACAAATACCGCTGGTCCGTTTTCAGCAATCACTGATTCAGCAGCCATCGTTGAAGTTCTCCGTAAGGCACGTAAGACTTTAACGTTAGTAAATGGTTTCTCCAATATTAAACCGGTTCTGGGCTTGGCTCCTGATGCTTATGAAGAACTCAATCGTCGTTACAGTGATTACGACTCACGTTCAATCATGGCAGTTGTTCAAGCAAATGGCTGGTTCTCAAGCATTGTTTCAATCCCTGAACTCAAAGGTGCCGGAACTGATGGCAAGGATTCATTAATTATCTTTGATAACCAACCCGATACCGTTCAAATCGCGATTGCTGACCCAATGAGTCGCTCACAAGAAGAGATTGTCAACTTCTGGACTCACCGGATTGCTTTGTACGAACGATTAGGCGGCATTATCTTGCGTCGCCCTTATTTGGTAAACCGTGTCGATAACGTTTAGGAGGTGCTACTTTGGTCAAAGTTGAAAACAGAACTCAATTTAACCGTGTAATTAATGGTGTGATGATAAAACGAGGCTTGAATAACCTGCTTCAAAAAGAAGTTAACAAGGTTAAAAAGGCCCTTGCCGATCCGCTCATTAAGCCATTGGTAGCTGACGGACAATTAATCGTTGAGGACGTTTCACAAATTGCTAAGGATACACCAGCAACCAGTGCGACGACCTACGCACCAATTGAAACGCCAGATGTGGCAAACATGAATGTTGCGGATGCTACTAATGCAATTAGAACGATTTCAGATGAAAGTGTTTTAGAAGCACTATTAAAATCCGAAACCACCAGTGCAAATCGTAAAGGCGTTGTAGATGTTATCAAAGCAAAACTAAAGTAAGGGGATGAGCTGAATGGCAAATTACACAACGATTGATGCCGTTAAAAACTCGGCTCCTGATACGTTTGAGGATGTTGCCGAAGCCACCATTCAGCAATACATCTCTGATGCGCATATCAAAGTGACTCATGATGGCTTCTCAACTACCGATACTGACATTCTGGAGATGGCAGAACGTTACCTAACCATCCATAAGTACATTGTTGGCACGTCCTCAACGTTAGTTTCTGCTGAAAAAGTTGGGCCAATTCAGGTTACTTACTTTAAGGCTGGTTCACAGGACTGGTTAAAGTGGCTGCAACTAACGACCTGGGGAGCTGATTATTATCGCTTATGGTCGCTATATGGTGACAACGGTATGCCACGTATCAGTTTGGCGGTGTTACCACAATGAGTTATAACCATCTGGAAAGAGGCATTCCTGAACTAAAGAAGCTGATGCATCGGGAGTTGTTCGTAGGTGTTCTGTCAGAGGAAGGCGGCAATTTGGCAATGATTGCGCATGTGCTGGAATTTGGTGCACATATCAAGCCGATTAACAGTAAGTATCTGACTATCCCGAGTGAACACGTGCCACGTGGCAAAAGCGCTAAGGATTATGACAACTTACATCTTAGGACAAGGGGCAATGGTAAAGGTATTCTGGTCGATGATTCGGGGCAAGTAATGTTCTATTTGGTCAAGGAAGTCATAATTCCACCTCGACATTACTTTACTGAGACTTATGACAAACGGTTTAATGCTTGGACTAAAGAATATCGCAACCAAATCCATGAGATTGTCATGAGTCGCCAAACGGCTGAGGGTTGTATGCATCATATGGGCAACATCGTTGTAGCAGACATTCGAAAAGCAATCATAGGATGGAAAACGCCTCACAATGCGCCAGCCACAAAGGCTCGCAAGCATGGTGTTGATAATCCCCTGGTCGATACTGGCCGGTTAGCTCAATCAATTATCTATGAAGTAAGGAAGTTCTAATATGCGTTTAAAAATGGGTAGCATCGTCAAGAAAATGGGTGTGCCAATTCAAATTTATAGTGCTGACAGTGATAAGGGTGCGTCTAGCGGCGGCTTTAAAACGCATCAGTTAATTACTGATAGAACGCCTGACCTTGAAGCCAAATGGGCACTCGTACCAGTTGGGACTTTTGCTGCTATGACTTGCCAACGAAATACTGGTACTGATTTGGATTTTGACATGGAACTAGTCGGTACCAAGTTTTCCCCTAAAGATTCTGTGGTTGTGGATGTCCGAACGGGAATGAAATATCTCATTAAATCAATTACAGATTTTCAGGGATATTCCGATATCGTGATTTATGAATTGAAGGTAAGTGATAAAGATGAGCCAAACATTTAGCCATCTGGATTTTATGAATCGCATTATAGCGGTCATTAAAGATGCGACTGGATTAGAAACCACCTATGGCAATAGCAATGATAAACGACCGCCGTTTCCGTACTTTGCCATTGTCCCGTTTAACTCACATCAGTTAGCCACCATTGACGTGGTTGAAAACGAACTGTTCTTCACTGGAGTCCAAATTGAATCGCACGCCCAATCGCCTTATGAAGCTCAAGACAATCTTGAAGCTGTTCGTAAGGCGATTTATCGTCCTGACGTATTAATTGAGTTTAGTAAAGCCAACATGCGTCCCTACAAACTGGATTCGGTGGTAGACAACACAGTTCTAGCGAATCAAACCCAAGATTACAATTTTCTATTTACAGTGACTTACATCGTTCGCGACGACTACACGGTTGCCGATCAATATAAGCCGCAAATTACTCAAACAAATATCAAAGAAAACAAGGAGCGTGATTAATAATGGCAACTACGTTAGTGCCACAAATCGCTGATGTTGTTATCAATATTCAAGAAATCATTCCCGTACCCAATGTTGGTTATGGAAATCTGCTAATTATGACTGAGCAAGCCGCTACGGGATATACCGCACCCACTGGGGCAATTGCATCAGTTACGGGTGGCAATTATAAAGAATATACATCGCTTGACGAGGTAGCGACTGATTATGATGAATCATCAGCCCCATATGCCAAGGCCAAGGGTTATTTTGATCAAACTGAACACGGCAATTACCTCATGATTGTTTCATATCCAACAGGCAAAGCATCTGATACCTTGGCTGATTTTTTCTGGAATGGCTGGTATTTTGCTGTTCTGGATAAATTCGACGCTAATACGGCAACTGAGTTAACTAACATGTTCGAAACTAATGCCGGTAAATTCCTACTTCTACAAGTTGAGGATTACACCACGTTAGCTACTTTGGGTTCCCAAAATTACACGATTGGCCTTCAGCATCCGGCAAATGAACCATTGGATGCTGGTCTAGTTGGTGCGGTTGCCTCCCTTACTGTTGGTTCTCAAACTTGGAAGTTCAAAAATGTGGCCGGCATCACACCTCAGCAGTATAACAATACACAATTTACAGCAATGAAAAAAGCGCATGTGATTGTGTACTTTACCACCACTGGCAGCTCCGTTGGTGAGACTTCCGAAGGCTTCACATTATCCGGTGAGTATATCGATAACCTGCATGGCGAAATCTGGGTAAAGGTTGAGATGCGTAATCGGATTCAGGCCCGCTTACAAGACCCTAAGAGCGGCAAAGTTTCCTATGACAAAGTGGGTATTGATACACTGGAACAGATTGTTCGGGACGTGCTTAATGATGCCTGGAATAACGGCATTATCTTAACCGGTGCTGATGGTAAAGGCGCTTATGATACTGATTTCAGTACTCGTGAGCAACAGTCACAAACCGATATTTTGGCACGTGCTTATAACGGTGGAACATTCTCGTATACCCGTTCCGGTGCTATTCATAATGTCACAATCAACGGCTCGGTAATGAACTAAGGAGGGATACAACATGGATAACAGTGATAACAGCGGTTTGATGAGTATTTATAATGCCAAGAATGTGTCGATTATTGTCGATGGTATTTCCCTTTTTGGCTTTCAATCAGGTGATATGGTTGGCTGGACTCAAGCTGAGGATAACGTCAACTTGGTTATTGATGCTCAAGGAACCGGTACAGGTTCTGAGTCCAATGACAAGCATGGTACTGTGACGGTGCATTTGTCACAAGCTTCTCCAAAAATGAAAGATCTAAACGACTTGTTGGCAGCATCCAAGTACTTCTCATTTACTGCTAAATCAGACAATGAAATGATTGAATCAAAGCATAGTTGGGTAACTAAAGCGCCTGATGGTTCATTCTCAAACACTTTAACTGCCCGTGATTGGGGATTAACATGTGTTAACCTTGGCTATTCGGTAATCTAAGTTACTCAAAAAGGGTTGCTACTTTGGTAGTTACCCTTTTGGGTACATACAAATATTAAAAATAAATGGAGGATTTTTATCATGACTGAGACTACAAAGAAAACGGCAACTAATGATGTAAAGGTTCGTTTACGACAACATAAATTCACTTTTAAGAGTGCGCCACTGAAACCAGATGGCACCGTAGATCAAGAAAATGAGAAAGAGATTTCCGTCACAGAACAATTTCCAGGTCGTCGCCAGGCAATTGCAATCCTTGATGATTCACGCGGTTCTGCTGGTATGATTCGGGAAAGTAATTTTTTGGATGCGGTCTTTAACAAGAAAAGCAACATTTTGATTTCACCGCAAACTTTGAACTGGGCTTACTTCGATACGCATACTGGTTTAGAAGACTTCTATCTAGAAACAATTTCTTTTCTTCAAAACTAGTTTTGGTGAAGCAAATACTTTTCTAGCTGAGAAGATGGCGCAAGAAGACGAGACATACTGGTACATTAACGAGGCGCTGGGTGTCGATATCAATGAATTAAAAGAAGCAACCGCAACGGAGCTGGAGTACTACATTAAACTGGCCGATTTGCATTACAAGCGATTGCAAAACGTAACTGCCGGTGGTGTGAACACTGGCCTTTTTGGTAAATAAGGGGTGTGAGATAAAATGGCTGGAGATTTAATGCGTGATGAAGGTATTGGCGTTCGTTTTGAAGCTGATCTTGCACCTTTAATTAAAGCTAATGAACTAACCGATAAGCTGGTTGATAAATGGGCGATTGTCAATAAACAGCTTGCTAAAACTGGAGATACTACCGGTTTAAGCCGTGGAATGGCTCAAGCTAATACCGAGATCAAGCGCACCGGTGATTTAGCTGATCGTAATTACAGCCAAATGAATCGTTCGATCAATCAAAGCATTGATTCGGTGAACCGGCTTGGTGATGCTACCAAGCGCACCGGCAACGAGGGGAGTAACTCTCTGAACATTGCTGCTAAACACACCAAGCTTTTAGGTCGGGCCGCTGATTCAACCAAGGAAAAAGTGTCCGGCATGTGGAATAGAGCGACTAATAGCGAAGCTACTCAAAAGACGAATGACAACCTTAATAAGGTTGATGAACATCTGTCACGGGTTGGCAATTCAGCTAACAAGTCAGGGAATAAAGTTTCAGAATCCCAACGACGCACGCGCAGTGAAACCGACAAAACCACAACCAGTTTTGGGCGTTTAAAGGACGCTGGTAGTCGGCTCACCAATATGGGTAACACGATTGCAATGGCAATGATTCCCGTTGCGGCAGCCTTCAAGAAATCGGCGGACGAAGCAACCGAACTAGAGAACCGATACAAGACCATTCAAAACTTGCTGCATACCGGTGGTGAGTCGGCTTCTGCTTCCAAAGCTCAAACTCGGGCAATGGAAAAAGAAAACAACCAATTTGCTTTGCAATATGGGGTTTCACCGACGGCAATGGCCAAAGGTGGCGAAGAACTCATTCGGCGTGGCTATTCGGGGAATCAAGAATTAGCTTCGCATAAATACTTTCTTCAAGCCGCCCGAGCTTCTGGTGATCCGTACAGTGCGGTAGTTGGCTATGGTGCACCGGCCCTCGAACAGTTTGGCTACAAAAAAGCCGCCGGCAGTTCTCGAAAGAAAATGGCCAACTATTCGAAACTCGTGCTTAATCAAATGGCCTACGGGGCTGACCTATCGGCCACTGATTTTAGTGGCATTGGTAATGCATTACGGTATGCCGGTGCAACTGCTCATAGTGGTAACCAATCTTTATCCGGAACGATTGCTGATATCGGTGTGCTTTCTAACAATGGTATGGACGGATCTGTTGCCGGGACTGGTTTACGTAAAGATATTAACTCTTTATTGTCTCCAAGCAAGGGGCCGATGGGTCAAGGCGAAGCCGCACTTAATTCGATTGGTTTGCATGATAAAGATCTGCGAGATTCAAAAAACAATTTAATGTCTTTGGACAATATTTTTCAGCTGTTAAATCGGCATATGAGAGGTATGACGGATACTCAGAAAGCGGCTGTTTTCCATGGGTTGTTTGGGGCAACTGGGCAAGAGTCGGCTTTGATTTTGTCTAAAAACGTTGATCAGATGGAGTCGTTGAATAAGCAAGTTGCCCAAGCACCCAAGTACGGCAAAAATGGTTACATTGCTGATCTGGCCAAGAAGAATATGTCTTCCTGGCAAAATCAAATTGACGTTTTTAAGCAGCATTTGAACGTCATGGGGTTAGATTTCACGAAGACCGTTCTGCCTGGTATTACTCAAGTTCTTAAGATTGGCAACAAGATACTTGGCGATTTAATTGCCATGCCGAAGCCGCTTAAAACGGTCGCTGGTTATGCAACTGCTATCGCCGCAGCTGCCGGTACTGCCTATGTTAGCTATAAGATGTTAGGCAAAGCCGCCGCTGCACTTAGCGATAGTCATGGCATGGGCAACATGAAAATGGGAAATTCCAAGGCTAATGTTGCCGAAGATGTTGCAATGAATTCGATGAACATGCCTTCAGAAAAGGGTACTAAATCGCGACATTCGCTTAAGGGACTTTTTCGAAGTGGTTTATTTGGCAATGCGGCGTCTAATGTAGAAAAATCAGCTCCTAAAATAGCTGAGGGCGGTCGAATGTCTAAGCTACTTTCTGGAGCTAAAATGGTTGGATCTAAAATACCTTGGTTGGATGTCGCACTAACTTCAACAACCTTAATGGGAATGAATAAGCACAATGCTGGATCTAAAATCGGAAATTTTGGCGGCACATTGGTCGGTATGGAAGGTGGTGCCGCATTAGGTAGTTTCTTAGGACCTGCCGGTACCTTTATAGGCGGAAGCTTAGGAGCGGCCGCTGGTTCGTGGTTAGGCTCCAAAACTGGAAAACAAATTCAGAAGAGCCTTTCGCCTCAAACCAATCGTGCTAGTGAATCTCCAAAACGGACTAATCGTCGTGCATATAATCCACTTAACAGTTTGCCTAAGGATGCTCAGTTAACTACCAAAAAAGCCCTCGGATATGTCGAGAAAGCGAATAAGGGATGGATTAAGACTAATTACGATACTTGGGCAAAATCCAAACACTTATCTGCTGACTATCAAAGCCAAAATCTGATTTACGATAAACTTGGAAAGAATCTTGATCGCTTTGTAAATCGGCAACAGTCAAGTAGTAATAAGTCGATTAGTTATTTACAAAAGATTGGAGCTATTCATGCTGCGACAGCTCAAAAGTCTTATAACGAAGAAGCCCATTGGGGAAACAGCCGAAAGCAAGTAATTAATCATGATTTACAAGCTATTAAGACTGATGAACAAAACGGTGGCCGTAATCGAGCAGCCTTAGTCGCCCGATTGGACTCAGATATTGTAAAGATCACAAGCAAAGGCTCCAACAAGCAGCGACAAATTTACCAGAAACTGCAAAATAGCACAAGCAATCTTTCTTATGGTCAGTATCGATCGGTTCTTAAGTATAGTAATCGAGCGGAAAGAGCGACACTCGCATCAGCACGGAAGTCGTACAACGGACAAGTTTCAACTGCTGAAGCAACTTATCGGTATACATTAAAGTCTGCTAAACAAGTCTATGGTGTTCACTCAAGCGAATATCAGTCAGTTAAGAAATTTGCTCAACGTCAGTATGATAAGGCAACCACTGCTGCTGAAAAACAGTATGAAGGGACAAAACACTGGGCTGAACAGCAACGCAAAAAGGTTGTAAATCAGGCTAAGTTACAAGCGACAGAAGTTGCTAACTCATTACTAACCGCAACTGGTAAGTTGGGCGGTCAACTCGGCCGGATCCTTTCTGAAAATGCACTCGCTGGGATAGTAACTCCATCAACTAAGCAAAAAAAGAATGGATTAACCAATACCATTGCTCGTAATAATCGTGGTAATCGTAATGCAAAGACAGCCAATGAAGCAACACTACCTGGACTGCCAACTTATAGTCCAGGGGCTATAACTAATAGCCGACATTTAACTGCGGCGGATCGGAAGGTCCAAAGACGAGCCAATTCGGTTGGCATTCAAACCTTACCCGGCCATGCACTTGGTGGCAAGATTAACCGTGCCCAAACTGCTCTGGTTGGTGAAGGTGGACTAGAACTTGCTTACACGGTTCGTGGTCGAAAAGCTCGCTTATTAGGTGTTAATGGACCACAACTGGCTCATTTAAAGCCTGGAGAGCATATTTTGAACGCCCAAGCTACTAAACGGGTTTTGGCTGGCGATTATGGACAATCATTACCGGGATATGCTAATGGTACGAATAAACTGGGTACTTCTGGTGCAACTGGCTCATTGGACAAGCTAAGTAAAAAATCCAAGAGCGCCTGGGAGAAAACCTATTCCGACACATCTAAATCAACCAAGAAGATCAAGAAAAATACGATTGATGATTATGACGCTACTCAGAAGGGTAGCGTTATTCAGTTGTCGCAATTTTCCAAACAGAACCGATCTCAATGGTCAAACATCTATAACAAGACTGGCGACTACACGGACAACATTCGTAAGAGTTCAGTTAAAGACTTTGACAGCATGCAAAAGGGCGTTCAAGGTCAGATGAATCAAGTTCGCAAGGGTGTAACCAATGCGGCTGACGATACAGCAACCGGATTCGGTCATGCCCTTGGTCGCATGGACAATTATGCGCATAAAGCAATGTCCGACACGATTAATCAATTGAATAACGGGATTAAAGGTATCGATAAGTCACTGGGACAATTCGGTGGCAATAATTCCGTTATCAATCCGATTCATTATGCTCAGGGCTCGAACGGCCAATTAAGCGAAGATCAAATTGCTATGGTTAACGATGCCGAGTCTGGACCACGTCAAGAAGGTATCATTCGTGGTAATAGTCTATACGCACCGCAGGGTAAGAATCGTGTGATTGGGCTACAGCGTGGGGATGCTGTTCTGAATGGTACACAAATGCAACGTCTATCGCAGGCTCGTGGTATCACTCACTATGCCAAAGGTTCAGGCGTATCTAATGCATTCCTTAAGAAGCTGATTAACTCAAGTGCCAAAGACCCTAGCGGTTGGCTCAAGAAAAACATGACCGTTAACATTAAGCTGCATGGGACAGACTTATCAAAGGGCGCTACCAACACGACTAAGGGTGCGTATGGAAAATATGGTAACCCATGGGCTGATGAAGTTTGGAAACAAATGAAAGATGCTCGTAATGGTGGTGGAAGCGGTGCCGGTGGTAACTGGGCACATAATCCCGGTTCTGGATTCTCTGTAACGTCTGGATTTGGCTATCGTGGTGCTACTCCTGGCGGCCTTGCAATTCATGATGGTGTCGATTTCTCCGGCGGACGCGTTGTTCATGCTGTTCATGGTGGTAAAGTCATTCGAGAAGGTGGTGCTCCATCGGGTTGGGGTGGAGTTAACGGTATTGGTGAAAGTTTAGTTACCAGATCAAGTGATGGCTACTATGTTATTTACCAGGAATTTAATGGTAAAAACAATTCTGGCGCCCCTCTGTATGCCAAGATGGGTCAAAATGTTCAAACTGGTCAGAAAATTGCTGCACTTGGTTCTTCCGGTACTCATGTCCATATTGGTGTTTCTAAGAGTAATCCATTTTCAAACAATCCGGATTCAACTCATGGCTGGTTTGATATTACCAAGCTACGGGGTGGAAGTTCCAAAGGAAATAAGAAAACTAACACCAAGCATAGCAGTGCATTATCAAAGCTAGTTGCCAAAGAGCTCGCACCACAACTTAAATGGGTTGGTAATCATTTGCAAGAATCAACTGGAGGTAGTGCCGCCGGTGGGAGCGCTAAAGCAACAGGATCGCACCTTCATTGGTTAGAACAAGCCGGAATTCCTAAATCCTGGTATCCCGATATTATTAAGGTTATTAATCGAGAATCTCATTGGGATCCTAAAATTGCTAACTCTAGTACCGGAGCTTATGGAATTCCGCAAGCACTCCCAGGTACCAAAATGGCGTCATCTGGTTCAGATTGGCGATCAAACCCAATTACCCAACTGCGTTGGATGAAAGGATATATCAAAGGTCGTTATGGTAATGCCAAAAATGCCTGGAGTCATGAGACAAATGTTGGCTGGTACGCTAAAGGCGGTCTCCCTAAAACTAACCAAGCTTCAATTGTTGGCGAAAAAGGTGCCGAACTCTTCTTGCCGAACGTTTCTGGTAGAGTATTTACAGCCAAAGATACTGCGGTGATGGCAACTAACATGATGAAGGCTTCTTTAAGCGTTGGCAAAATGCTGAGAGAACTCGAACGAGTTATCAAGAAGCCGGCTGTTTCGGCTTCTAGTTATCGTCACGTTGCTAAAACTGAACCAACTGTCCATATTGAAACGCATGATAAATTTGAGTTTAATATTGGTAGTGGTGTTGAATTAAATCAAAGAACAATCGACAAGATGATTAAACAGGCTCTCAAAGGCGAACGACAGAATATGGCTCGCCAAATTATCGAACAGTTTGGAGGTACTAAATGATGGTTGCTAAAACCACGTATTTGAATACCAAACAATTAAAGAGTGCAATTAAAAGCAATAGTCTGCGCGCTCAACATGAGGGGAATCGTTCCTATCTCATTGGCGTACAGACCAAAGTTCTACAAGCTAAGTATGATAAGGCTTCCGGTAGCGATAAAGCGACACTGGGGCGGATGATTGAGACCTATAAAGGTTCACAGAAAGCTCATATTGCGGCGCATAAAAAATATGCTGCCAAAGTTAAAGCTGAAAAAGCAACTCTGGCGAAACGTTCTACTGCTGCCAAAGTTCAGGCAAATAAGAACAAGATAGCTGGTAAGATTGCTAACAACAAGCCAAAATTTAATACAGGCCATATGATGCTTTATCGTACCGATGGCCATAGTAGTGCGATTGTGTTCATGTCGTCAGTGCCAGAATCCGAAGATAATACAGTGCAAGTTACACCGAACGCCTTACCCAAAGGTGAACCGACTGCCACCCATTCACAGCAAACCGAGAAAGATATCTCGATTACTGCCCGAATTATGGGGACAGACGCACAGCAACGAACGGCTTTTAACCAACTATTGAAGTGGAAAGCTGAAGGCTGTGAAATGACCTATAAAGGACGCATCTACTACAAGCATTGCTTGTTTACAGCGCTTCACCGTGAGTACAACAAGGATGAGACGGCTCTAACCATTACGTTTGGCTTGCAGTTTATTGACTGGTCTGAGTTAAAAACCAGTGGTAAAAGTGCCAGCAGTGGCACTAAGAGCAAGACGCATAACAAGTCGACAGCTAAGAAGTATGTCACGACTAAACTTGGGACAACTTATGCTAGTTTGGCAGATGATTACAACACAACAATCGCTAAACTGATTTCGATGGATTCTTATAAATCGGCAGTTAATATATTACCGTACGGTGTAAAAATTAGAGTTTCCTAGGAGGTGGTTAGATGGCGTTATTAGATACCTTAGATGTTGGTGAGGATGATTATGGCAATCTGTTTGATGTTGTTCTTGGCGGACGTGCCTATCGCATGGAGATAGATTTAAACAAGTTTGCCAACTTTTTGACAGCCAGTTTGTGGGATGCTGAGGGCAACGCCTTAGTTAATGGTGAGAAGCTCGTAATTAATCAGCGCTTGTTTGCTTCTCTTAATTCCAACGACTATCCGATTGAAGACCTGGTACCAATGGACGAATCGGGGCAAGAGACAGAGGTTAACGGTGATAATTTTGGCGATACGGTTAAACTAACATTTGATGATCGACCAGCTAACGGTGCTGGATTTGATACGCCGGTTGCTGAGACTAACGAAACAAGTAATACTGACACAGACGACGATACCGATATTGATTTAGAGAGTGATAGTGATGAGTAACTTACTACGTTTTCCGGTACTGTACTGCACAATAAAAACAACTGATGGCAAAACGCTAGAATTAGAAAACAATTTGCGTCCCGGTTCAGACCTATTGTTTACGTTTGATATTAACTTTAATATGGATGCCACACCGCCGGAATCAGACGCATCGTTTATTAACACCAGTCAGAATATGAGGAACTATTTAAAAGCAAAAAATCAAATCGCTTTTTTTATTTCTTACGAAGCTTTCGGAAAAATGCTGATTGGTTCTGGCAAAATTAAGTCAGTTGACCCGATTCAGTACGATGGTGTAACAACGACCGTGCCAATTACTTTCTCCGCCGGTCAGGACTTTAGTAACATTTCTGCCAAGTCAATCCAAAAGGAAAAGACTAAGAAAGTCGGTCACTATAAAAGGGTTAAGGTCAATGTAAAAGGCAAAACGGTTAAGCGACGAATTCATTACTATTCCGATGAAGATGGTAAAAGAGTGGGCCATTACAAGGAAGGCCATGTTCACATTGCTGGTAAAACCAAAATTAAACGGACCCGTTATACCGTTAAGAAAAAGTTTTACAGTAACTTGTCTTTCAAAAAGGGCGTTAAGCCTTCGGTTGCGATTAAGAAGATTGCTAAGGAATCAGGCATAAAGATTTCATCCACGAAGTTAGCTGAGAATAAACCGTTTAAAAAAGGCTACACCGTTTCCGGTAAGCCATTAGACGCGATTAATAAATTGGTCAAACGATGCAAAAGTAAGATGTTTTACGATCGTGATCAGCTTAAGATTGATGATCTTAAAGAGAGCAAAAAAACTCATATTATTTTGGACTACTCGTCTGGATTATTAAGTGAACCATCCTATTCAGATGATTCCGACTCAGGCGAAGAGCTATATGAATCATCGTCTTATTTATTGCCACAAATCTCCGTACACAGTACGTACGAGGTTCGTGGCGATTTCATTAAGAAGACGCTGGTTGCTCAAAGTGGAACGTATAGTTTTGACGGCACACAGCCGACAATGACGGTTGATGGCGCTGTTGCTAAATGAGGTGTTTAAGTTGGCAAAGATTACAAATCCTTATAAAAAAGCTGCTCAAGCAATTGCCGAAGCGGCTTCCCGTGATAATCACAATTGCTTAGTCGGCAAAATCGTTAAGTATGACAAGGCCAAGCACATTGCTGACATCCAACCGCTTCCCGAAGACCTTTCTGGTGACAAAATGGGAATTATTAATAATGTTGAAGTTCCATTTAGCGTTTACTGGATTGATGAGATGTGGGACCACATGGCGGATTATTTAACCCCAATTTGTCCGAGAGATGGAGCTGGCACAATGAAGATTACGCCACCGCCTAAACGGCTGGTACCGGGCACAGAAGTGACGATGGTGGTTCATGATTATTGTTTAGATGGCTATGAAGTTGGTAAGGGGTATTTTGGTCGTGAAGAAGATCCACGGGAACACGATTTAAATGATGCGATTGTTGTCGCGATTAATTCGGAGGTGAGCTGATGCGAGATTTAATGATTGAACCCGACGGCGATGTTGTTCAAGATGAGCTTTCTCACGATTTAGTAGAAGTTTCTGGTACTGACGAACTCATGCAATCCTGTGGCGAAGTTCTAGGCATTGAACAGGGCGAAATGGACGAGTTGGCACCGGATTGTGGGCTACCTTTGGATAACATTCTAGGAAAAGCCTATGATGATAATTACGCGGCTCAGGATATTTCTGATACTTTAATGAATCAGGAACCACGGGTTGATGCGGTTGACGGTGTTGATATTACACACGATCTGGCTAAACGAACCAGTGAAATTTTCGCTAATATCCATTCTTCCGATATTCAAAATTCTGGCAACCAGTATGATGATCAGGGAAATTTAAAGTTAACGGTAGGTGATAGCAGTGGCATTTGATGATACCGGCTACTATGTCGAGAGCTACAATGAAGAAGTTGATAAGCAAACCACCATTTTCAAGAAATTTTTAGGTGATGACATCAATGATGAACCGCAATCCACCTATGGACGACTGATTAGGTCGATTGCTTATAATAATTGGAAAGAGAACCAAAAACAGCAACAAGTTTGGCTAAATGCCTACGTGCAGTTTGCCAGCGGTGTTTCCCTCGATTATCTAGCTTATAATCGGGGGATTTTTCGTAACCAGTCCCAACAGGCGAATGCAACGGTAAATATTACGGGTACAAGTGCGGTTTTACTTGAAGGTGGGACTACCGAATTCATGACTGACGATGGCACTTATTTTGTGCTAGTTGAAGATACTGTACTTTCTGATGATGATGGCGATGGCACGTTTACAGCTACCGCATCGGTGGTTTCAGAAGATTATTCGAGTGATACCAATGTGCAAGCCCATACGATAACCGAGTTTGCGACGCCGGTTGATGGCGTTGATACCGTAGATAATCCACAACCGGCTGTGGGGGGTGCAGATGAAGAAACGGATGATTCACTACGCCAACGGATTCTAGAAACCAACGTTGCTAACATTGGCTCAACAATTGACGGTATCTATACCGCTTTGGATAGTGTGAACGGGATTCGAGACAAGTACATTGATAATAATACTAGCGGCGTGACAGATGCTAATGGGACACCAGCACATGCCCTTCAAATTGTTGTCTATGGTGGAACTGATCAGGACATTGCCAATGCAGTGCGGAAAGCCAAAGGCGCCGGTACTCAAACATTCGGCAGCTTATCAGCAGTTGCCTACGATATTGCGGGCACACCCGAAACGATCTATTTTAATCGAGCAACAGAAGTTCCGATTTACTTCGCAATTACCGTTAAGGCGAATAGTAACTGGAATGCCGATAGTGGTACCGACGATGTACTAAATGCCTTACAGAATTATGTCAATAACCTACACATGGGACGGCCAGTTTACATCAGTGCAGTATACGGCGCACTAGCTCAAGTTCAAGGCATTGATTCATTTGTTGTTCAAATGGGCTTGGATAAAACCAAGTTAGCAGCTACTGATGTCACTTTAGGCATCACACAAGCACCAGTGGTTAATGCTGATGAGATTGAGGTGACGACAACCAATGGCTGATATCAAACATGATGATAACCTGATTGAAATGGACGATACACCAACATTAATGAGCAAAATGAGTCGTCTGACCAATCAACAATATGATAGTCGATTCTATAAAATTATGAATGCAATTCTGCAGCGCTCGAATGATTTCGATACCGCGTTGGAAAAAATGAATATCTTTCATTCGTTGGAGTATTTGACGGGTAAATCATTAGACTATTTTGGCGAACAGTTTAATGTTTACCGAGCTGGGGCGAACGATGACTTCTACAAATTTAAAATTCGAGCAGCAATGGTAGCGGCGACGGCTGACGGAACGACAGATTCTATCATTAAAGCAGTTGCTTATATCTTAGATTGTCAGTATTCGGATGTTCGAATTATTCAACCATGGCAAACTGGTGGTGAAGCGCGAACAATTACCATTACAGGATTACCATTTCAATACGCCAGTGATCCGGATGCCGTTCGGTTCCTGACAGAGCAACTGGCAAGGTCAGTGGAAGCGACAATTCGAATTAATGGAACTGAATTTAGTCAAATTGATGAACAAAGCCTATATGTTGGAAATGTGGCAGTGACTCAAAGCCGTTTTATTATACAGAATCGAGGGATTAACTAATGCCAGCAACTTGGGGTAAAAATACATTAACCAATCAAGCATTAACCATGATGAACCAAGCTTTAGGAATCAGCGCAATTACCTTTACTAAAGCAGTGACGATTACCGATGATATTACCGGTGATTCGGTTTCACAATTACAAGCATTAACTAGTGTTAACTATAAGCAATCGCGAACACCTAAAGCCATTGCAACACAAGACAACAAGTCTCGGCTAGGAGTGACCATTGATAACAGTGATGTGAATGAAGACTATATTTACTATGGTGTCGGCCTCTATGCCAAACAAAATTCAACCAATCAAGAGGTATTATTCAGTGTTATTCCATTAACTGCCGGAGCGACAATGATTGCTAAAGAAAATAATGCGACAACAGCTTCGATTTATCTGGATCTATATACTGACATCGTTCGTGGTACCCAAGTAACCATTATGGTTTCAAACAGTGGTACCCTGTCCCGTGAAGATGTTCAACAGATGATTTCTGAGTCGATAGGAAATGCGTTAAATTATCCAAATGAGACAGCTTCGATAGGTACTGATTTCAATGCCATTTTAGATATCAGCATTACCAGAATTATCAACGATACCACAGTGGTAAATGCTCCAAGTGGTTTTTCGGGAATTGGTTATTTGACCACGATTGGTAGTGGAGATAAGACGGTGCCAATCATGCAAACTTTAGATGACACAATTAACAACATTCGATCAACTCGCTATTTCAATTCTACAACCAATGTTTGGAGTGAGTGGAATGCTTACGCCAAGACAATCGATGTTAATCAGCAACTAGATAAAAAAGTAAATGTTAATGATACTGTCAACTGGCAAAAACAGAAAATAACAGCAGATGATGGGAGTGTTCTAGTGAATGTCCCTTCGGGTGATCTATCGAATGTTATCAGTAATTTAACTATTGGATTCTATACATTGTATTGTGCAACTGCCGTAATCAATAGTCCCAGCATTAAAGCATTACGAGGATTTATCCATATTACTTGGTATGGATCCGCTGGGCACAATGTCGGTGGTGGGACGTTGATTGATGAGGACGGAATTGCATATACGGTCACTGCAGTACAAGGAGTTGTGGCTTATAAATCCTTAGCTGATGATTTAAAAGTTGCCCATCTATCCGGTGCAAACAACTTCGAAACTGTTCCAACTGTTGATAAGAACCCATTGCTACTTGCGAATAGTCTGCCATCTGATCTTGCACGAACGGGGCAAGATACTAACTTCACCGGTAAGCTTCAAAAGTCTGGAATTGATGTCGCTACTGTTAATCAGTTGCCGGTTGCTGATGATAGTGGTTGGGTAGCCTTTCCTAGCAATTCAAATTTATATCTGAATGCTTACTACAAAATATTCAATGGTGTCCTTTACACAATGGGGACTGCTGAACCTAAAAACACTAATGGTACTACGGAAAAAATAATAAACGTGCAATCAATTATTAGTTATAGGGGCTACAATTCTCTTTCTAATGATATTCAATATCATCAAAATTATCAGAACTCTAACGGTAGTGAATACTATTTAGATTTTAATAATTCTTATAGTGAAGAAATTACCGTGGGATTTGGAGCTGGTGTAGATGATGTCATAGGTATTAATTTAACAATTCCAATTCATGAGAAGTAATTTGTGTCACATTTCCGAGATGGTGTTACAATTCATTTGTGTGGGTAATAGTTTCTAAATACTGCTACCCACCAAATGCATTGCGAGATATATTTCGTTCGAGGTATATTTCCCCCAATTATGATTATTCATATACCCCATATATGAATTGGGCACCTATTTCCTCAGAATAGGTGCTTTTTGTTTACATTTATTAAAATTGTTGTAGAATGATTTCTATAATCAGTATTGATTAGGTTAACTAAACCATAGTATTTGAAGATGGTACCCCCTTTTTGATATTACCTTATTTACAGCTAGTTAACTGGTACTGATTCTTAGCACCTACTGAAAAGTAGGTGCTTATTATGTCCATAAAAAACGGCTTTCAATTTATTTAGAATGAACTATAATTAATTTTGATAAGTGGTGCGGAAAAACTACTTGTCAAAATTTGGATGTAAGCTGATTCCTGAGACAACTTTTAAGAGAGCGTATAATGAATAAATCGTCTCTCAAAAGGAAGGAATTTTTACATGCCAACTCGTTACGACAAAGAATTCAAACAAAACATCATCAACCTATATAAACAAGGCGAATCAGCCGCCCAACTGGCCAGAGAATATGGCATTGGCTATTCAACCGTTCATAAGTGGATCCAGGGCCAAGCCAAAACTCAATCCGGTAAATCGCCAGACGAAATTAAAGCGATGGAAAAGCGGCTGGCTTCCCTGTCTGAGGAGAACGAAATCCTAAAAAAAGCCCTGGGCTTCCTTGCGCAGAAGTAACCAATATTTTTGATTACATTCACCAAGAAAGCCATCACCACCAGGTAACTAAGATGTGCCGAATCCTCGGTGTTTCCAGAGCTCAGTATTATCGTTATCGATCCCCAAAGCCTTCAAAACGCCGGGCCGAAGATGCGGACTTAAAACAACGGATTCTGCGGATCTTTGCGGAATTCAAGCAGCGATACGGTGTTATGAAGATCCACCATGAATTGAATCTGGAACTTCAACCACTGCAGCGTCGGTGCAGCCCAAGACGGATTTCCCGGCTCATGAAGGAACTGGATATCCACTCCGTTACCGTCAATAAATGGAAAGCGGCTTCGGCTTCCAAAACCAAGGTTGAACAGCGTCCCAACTTGCTTAAGCAGGATTTCTCGACCACTGGTTTAAATCAAAAATGGACCGCTGATATGACCTATATTCAAACGAAGCGTAATGGCTGGTGTTACTTATCAACCATCATGGATCTGCACTCAAGACGAATTATCGGCTATTCATTCTCAAAAAAGATGGCTACTGATTTAGGCTTAAAGACCCTGGAAAGCGCGGTTAAAAATCGAACCATTACTGGGGACCTGATTATCCACACAGACTTAGGATCACAGTACACCAGCGATGATTACAACCAACGGTTAACAGAACTACATATCCGCCACTCTTACAGCCGTAAGGGGTGTCCATACGATAATGCACCAATGGAATCTTTTCATGCTTCCCTCAAAAAGGAATGTGTTTATCCAGTGCCGGTCTTTGAGAATTATGAAACTGCCGCTGCTGTCCTTTTTGAATATGTGCATGCTTTCTACAATAGGAAGAGAATTCATAGTTCACTGGGCTACCAGACCCCCTTACAAGTTGAAGTCGCAACACTTACGAGCCAAATGGCCGCCTGATTTAATGCTTTCCATGGTTCAAATAAGTTATTAATCACGATTAATGATTTATTTGAGCTGTGGCAGGTAAACGCGGTTCTGAATGTCTCTTAAAACCTGTCTCAAATATTGACTTCAATCCAGTGGGCTCTGTTTTTTATTGTGCTATAATTCAGGTATGAATAGTACTCTTCATGATACTATTCATACCCCTGATAGTAACTCTTTCATTAGAGTATTGATCTATCGTTTTGTGATTCATATACCCCCATATGTGAATTTAGTACTCATCTTGTAGATGGGTACTTTTTATTCCAGTCGTCAAGAATTTTTCAAAAAATTAGATTCCATACTCAAAAAACGTGCTATACTTTCCATATGGTTAGTGTAACCCCCTATACTTACCTAACCATAGCTCCTCAAGAAGTATTCCTCAATAAATAGGAATCAACCAAAGACACCTAGTTATAATTAGGTGTCTTTGGTTTACAAATCAGGAAGTTAGGTTAAAATAAGATGTAGGTTAGTCTTTACACAGCTAATCTCATTTAATGGGATAGATGATTTGCTCCCGGGCATTTCATGTTTATTCCGTAATTTGTATACCTCGATACGATAAAGACATCCATCAATGATGGGTGTTTTTATTTCACTTAGGAAGTTTACAAATTGAAAATAGTGGCTATAATGCAGTTAAGAGCTCATAAACTATGATCTCTTAGATTATTATAAACACTAATACAGAAGTACTTGCTGAAGGGCGAGTGCTTTTTGTTTATATTTAATAATTTTGCTGTAAGATTAACTTAATCGGTGTGATTTATGTTAGACAACTAGCTTATTCTAAACCTCTCCATTCACGGGACTTAGTAAGCACCGATTAAACATCTACTCGTCTCTGACCAATGAGTAGATGTTTTTATTAACAAATTAAAAAAATGAGGTATAATATTTATCGAGGTCAAACTTTTTTAATTTGACCCCCCCTGGAAGACATTGGTTGATGCATTCGAGATCAATTTCATAATGATTATGTATCCCCGTGCATGATCTAAGCATCTTAAGCATCTGTTAGTAATAGCAGGTGTTTTTATCATGCAATCAAAAATGATTATTCTAATTTAACCTAAAATAGGTTATAATTATTTTGATCAGTTGGATTGCTGATTAAGTTTTCATGATTTTCAAAACAACTTATTATTAGTTACGGTGTTTACGCATTTAGATGCTAAACACTATTATAACTGGTGGTAAGTTTTTATTTTGCTTATAATTAAGAACCAACATCCACATTGTTATTTTAATAATAAGTGGTGAATTTGTTACTAAATTGAATCTACTAATAAAAAATGGTGTATAATCACATCAAGGCTAATCGTTAGCGCTGTTAGTCTTGGTATTCTCACTTGGACATTTTGTACAAGTTATGCATCCAATACAGGGTTTAAGCATCTACCAACAAGGGTAGGTGCTTTTTCTTTACTCAAAATTAAGGAGGAACCATTATGTTTACACATATTTTAGATGTTTTTAATTCTTTGAAGGCAACCGGCGTGGTTGCCTTTTTTGTTGCCGTCATTCCTGTAGTTTACAAGCTTATTAATCCGTACTTGCAAAAAAAGATTGCGACTGAAAAAAACGTTCATGCCCAGCAAGCGTTAGAATTGGGATTGAAACTGGCTAATGTGATTGTGCCAGAATTAGCCGTTTTGGCAGCCTTGAGTAAATCTGATCGGAAGAAAGAGGCTATGCGTTTTGTTAACGACCAGCTAAAAGCCAACGGCCTTGACCTTGATTACCAAGTGATTGCCGGTTTAGTCGAAAAAGCTTATCAAGCTTACAAAGCGACAGGAGCTGATAATCATTTTGCCCCTGTAACACCAGCTCCCACAGAATCTGTAATGAATACTCAATCACCTAATTTGGTGAACACTAACGTAGAAAACGTTTCTCAAACGTCGCAATCAACAGAAAAGGGTGGTGCAAATGCCTAAATTAGTTGCCGATGTGGCTGTTTATCAAAGCAAGTCAAAAGCTTTTTTTGAGAACCTCAAACGATATGGAATTGATTCAGTTATGGTTAAGCTAACCGAAGGAACGATTTATGTGAATGCCAGTGCTGGTGAACAGGTATCAAATGCTTATCAAGTATTTGGCACCGTGGGCGCTTATCATTTCTTTCACGGAAATGGGTTGGCCGAGGCTAAGTACTTTTTGGCTTGGGTTAAAAAGTACGGGCTGGATAAATCAACGGTGTTAGCGATCGATGTGGAAGCTCAAGATTTACCGGCCAGTACGACGTCCCAAGTAAATATCTTTTTAAAGTATTTAAAATCTCAAGGGTATTCTAATGTGATTACCTATGGAAGTGGTTCCTGGTTTAAGTACGGTCGGATTAATCGTGTAGCTTTAGTTGATCAGCGAATTTGGGTAGCAGCGTATGGGGTTAACCAACCAGGCATTGATAATGCTAATGCCTGGCAGTATACCGATAACTTTAGGGGATTACATGTGGATGCCAGTTATGATTTTGACGGGTCCCTGTCGGGAATCAAAACTAATTCAATTGTCAAAACACAGCCTAACTACTATCAAACTACTGCTTTGAGCTTATATGAGGTAATTGTGCCCCAAATTAATGTTTATAAGAGGCTCAAGTTCAATAAAACCAACAAGAGTGACATCAGTTATCTGAAACTTGAAAGTATGAAGACAGACTGATCCCTTGGTATCACAGGGCATA
>NZ_AZEY01000033.1 GCF_001434255.1 Lentilactobacillus diolivorans DSM 14421 | reverse complement strand
TTCTGCCATTGCTTAAAACCGGCGACTTGAGTGGCTTGAGGATTTTGCGCATAAATTAAATCAATGTTTCTGGCGCTATAACGATGAAATTTAGCCAGGGTATTGAGATACTTTTTAAATTGGTCACTATCAGTTAATTTTAGGATTTGCTGTTCAGCCTGGGCGACTAATTGTGCTTTCCAAGCCTTAACATCTGCTTTATTTGGCATAAGTTACCCCTCCTCATCTTCAAAAATATCATTCAATGTTGGCAATGATCTTATTTAGTGCTTACATTGTAAATGTCCTGATTCATAACGTTTGTAAAGTAATACAAAGCCGTCACCTTCCCAATAGATAGCTTTAAATCTGTCTTTCCGTGTTCCACAAAATAGGAACAATGCGGGTGAAAATGGATTTAAGTCGAATTGATCTTGGATAATTGTTGCTAACCCATCAATTCCTTTGCGTAAATCTGTTTTGCCGCAAACCAAATAGACTTTATCTAATTCGGTAAAGTTCAGTAATTTAGGCACCCGCCATCAGCTCCTTTAGAATGATCTTCAATATTTCTGGCTGGGCATTATTAAAGATACTTAATTTTTTATTATTGACGGTTAATTGACAAGCCGGTTGAATTTTATTGGGATCATCAATCTTTGTAATTTGTAACTTTTCAGTGGGTACTGGCACAATGGTCTTTTCCATAAAGAATCACCTCATACTTAATTAATAATTCTATGGTACTCAAAAAGACGTCTACGAAGTAGACGTCCAGTTATTTAGTGCTTACAAGGTTAATGCAACAATTCCTAATATAATTGACTTTCTTAATTTCATGCTCGTTACCCTCGTTATCTAAAGTATGAGTGCCAGAATGAATTCATTGAGATCTTATGAGGACTGAAATAATGCAGTGAATTTGAATCACCGTAAGCGTTGCTATATCGGAATTTATAGAAGTGATTTCCGAGATACTTCCATTTTGTAACATGAACGG
Source organism: Lentilactobacillus diolivorans DSM 14421 (assembly GCF_001434255.1). GTDB lineage: Bacteria > Bacillota > Bacilli > Lactobacillales > Lactobacillaceae > Lentilactobacillus > Lentilactobacillus diolivorans. The sequence continues at coordinate 3,137 of NZ_AZEY01000033.1, read as the reverse complement.
ATTTCTCACCAGAAAAATGGATATAATGCCGATAGATTTTTACTCCATAGTTTGGATTAGCTGTTGCATACCAATGTCCGCGCAATCGATAGGGGATTGCAGAAGTATGCCAGGATGAAGCATCTATGGTGGTTGGAAATGTGATGCTCATAATTCCACCCAAAGATAATGCGGTAACACCTAACATAATTGAATTTCTAATTTTCATTATGATTTTCCCCTCTATAAGCCCAATAATTGTTTTTTCTTCGCGTCGAATTCTTCCTGAGTGATTGTTCCGTCATCAAGAAGCTTTTTGAACTTAGCAATTTCATCAGCGGTATTAGTAGCCTGTGCTTGAGATTCTTTTGGCCCCATATTGTTTTCTAAAAATGTTTTTAACTTTTCCATATCTTTGTTATTAGATCCCCCACGGAAAACAACATTATTGGCTTTGTTGTAAGCACCATGTGCGAATCCTGGCAGGGCACCGAGTCCACCGGTTGTTTGATTGCCAGCAGCAGTGATGAAGTTGATTTGGCCAGCAGTAACACCGGCTTTTTTGAAGTCAACTCCAATAATATTTGTTAATGGAATTGTTTGATCTCCATTTTGCCCACGGTTGGCAAAACTTCGAATTCCTTTTCGTGTAATAACGACTTTAGCATCATCTGCGGTAATGATTACGTGTTCTGGAATGTGAATTTCTACTTTGATAGTCATGATTAAATCCCCCGTTTAATTTTTATCTGTTTGGTCAGCAAATGGATTGTACATGTTTTTGACTTTTGCATTACGTATTTTTAACCCTTTTTCTTTTCTCCGCTTAAATTCTATTCTAATAAATTCAGCGGTTGTATGAACCAGCTCCTTAATCGCATTCTTAAACTCATCACTTTCATTCATCGGTTGGACCCACATAATTCGTTGTCGTTCCAGATCTGTTGAAATGTTTTCGAAGAAATATTGATTAAATCCTGACTTCACCTCATTTTCACCAATCCCAGAATTAATATATATTTTGGGCTTGAGGGTGGATGGAAATTTGAAGTTTAACGTTCCATATAAAGATTGAATCGCTAGCGGCAAGTAATAACTTCGTAAAGCCGTGTATTCTTTTAAGGTAGTAAAATCTAAATCATTTTCTGGAAGCCCGACTTTCCACATCCAATAGCTGACGTCATCCGCATCAAATGGGGCCTCAATCAGTAACTTATAAAGGAGTAAATCTCGTGAATCTAAGTCTTTGGGATCAATGAGAGCACGCATATACTTGATTTTTTTGAATTTTGCATAGGCATACAGAGTGTCACTAAAAAGGTATCCGCCAAGTTCGACATAATCCAGAGTGTAAACGATGAATTCAAACCAATGAAAAGCCACATCCAAATTTTTCAAAACCATGTGGCGTTCCATTCCTTGATAAAGTAACCAGGGATATTGGAACTCTTCGCCAGCATGCGGGTTGCTAAGCCACTCTAGATAATGATAACGTTGTTTTGGTGTAAAACTACTATACGTATTGAACAAATCCAATTGACCTCGGAATGACTCCGGCGTGCCTGGTTCTAACTCATCAGTTTCAAATAACGCGGACAGTTCATCGTGTGCTTCAATATAGCCATGAACTTGCTTTGCAGCAGAAGGTGGGAAGTACTCGAAATTTTTATGAGGGCCATTCGCTATCCACAATATTTTTTTAGTCGACTCTGGAATGTTTGCGTACAGCTTTTCAAAAACCGGATTGGGTTGATCATTATCAAGCTTTAGTTTCGACCGTTCTTCATGATAAATTTGTAGGTCAAAATCATCCATTTTAACTTTTCCGGACCTTGTGTAAGGATCATCCATTATTAACTGTTTTGGATCTGAATAAATATCGTCGTCTGCTTCTGTATCTACTTCTGAAATGTTCGAATTTGAGTCTGGCGATGCTTTAGGATCAACTTGCGCATCCGATGTGATCTCAGGCTTTTTTACAGGTTTTGGAACATCAGAAGCCGCTTTTTGCTTAGTAACCAAAGTGGCTTGAACATAGTTCCTAGACGGCTCTTTTTTTGGAGACACTTTCGAAACATGTTGCTTTGGTTTTGTGCCTTTATTGGAAACAAAATAATATATTAAAAACCCAATCCCAGCGACAAGTAGTATTTGCCACCCAAAAGTAGAAATAATCGCGATAAAAAATAATATTACAAGAAGCCCAGCACACCCCATTCAATCACTTCCCCCCATGACAACTTAGTCTAATTTATCCACCGGTGAGCCATATTGGTGCATCAGATCAGCGGAGCTTTCCGGCCCATAGCCGTTTTCTTCAATATACAGCAAACCCACCAACCCACTTGCAAATTCGTTTGCTTGATACTCACATTTGAATCGGGGTCGTGCCATAAAGGGCAACGTAGCCATCGGCTAATTTTTGCCAAGCCACTTGATAGTAAGCTCCATTTCCAGTAATTTCTTTTAAATACTTGTAGGCTCCTTTAGTCTGCAAAACCGGTAATTCACTCCCAATGACTGTTAATTCGTTATCCATTTCATGATCTCCTTTGCTTTGCTAATCTCACCCGTTGTTTGGGTTTACTTTTAGGGTTGTAAAAGTGAACCTAAATGACGGGTTCACCAACCGGAACGTAGTGCAGGGCGGTAGGCAGGTTCTAATCAAAATCAAAACTTAATTTATGGCCGTCAAGCTTTAACTTGGCGTCAAACGACTTTCCCTTTTTGCTCTTGAAACCCTTTAGTTTGCTGGTTTCCCCTTTGGTGACCAGTGCTTTGATTGCGGTCTTCCCGAGGGTCTTACTGCTCCATTTCTTGGGCAGGGTAAAGTCTTCGCCTTGCTTAGGCTTTACAATATAAAACTTCTGTTTATTTAAAACGGTCGCTTGCGGTGTTTCTAAGAAGACCTCGGCGGACTTTTGTGCTTGCTGTTGGTGATTGATTTGTTGCTTAATGGCTGAATTGCCGGTTAATTGTGTGGGGACATCAGCAATTAACTTCGCCACAAACTTCTTAATCTGGCTCAAAAAGTTATCTGGGGTGCGTTCTTCGGTACTGATTTGCTGTAATGCTTGCTCCCATTTAGCCGTCATTTCTGGGCTAGTTAGCAAGGGTTCGAGTTCGACTGCTTTACATAAAGTGATTCCGGCTTCACT
>NZ_AZEY01000032.1 GCF_001434255.1 Lentilactobacillus diolivorans DSM 14421 | reverse complement strand
CATGCAATCTTTATCTTCGCAATTGGAATGGAGATTGTCGGTGGTATTGCCATTGCGATGATTAAACGGGTTCGCTAAAAGCTTAAAATACTAAGTAGCAATTAAAAACTAGAAAGTGTTTGTTATAGAAAGGACGTACTATCTTATGTCAAGTAATTCAGGGAACGGATTATTTCCAACAGAATTTTGGACTGCAACAGCCGGGGATCTTTCTCAGAAACGTGATCATCTTGAAACACCCAGGCCAGAAAAGAATGCTGGCGATGCGGCAAAGATCGTTATTGATCCGTCTGTGAAAAAGCAAGACTGGCTTGGTGCCGGGGCAGCGATTACTGATGCTGCCGCATCATTGATTTGGAAACAGAGTAAGGAACAACGGAGTGCTTTACTGCATGAACTTTTTGATCCAAAGGAAGGTAACTTTTCCACGATTCGGATTCCCCTTGGTTCATGTGAGCCTGCAAGTCAGCCATACTATACTTATGATGATGTCCCATTTGGGGAACATGACGTGAGCTTATCTAAATTCTCAATTGGAGAAGGTAAGCCGGGGGCCTCGGATGCAACCAAAGATTTAAAGTATCTTGTACCAGTTGTTCAAGAAATCTTGCAAATTAATCCTGCCATTAAGATTATGGCATCTCCATGGTCAGCACCGGCATGGATGAAGAATACCGGTGAATTAAAGATGGGCGGTCATTTCCGCTTTGGCGAATATACCGGTAATGGCTATGACCAAGAAAAAGATACTTTTGAAGGCGTGTACGCTCAGTACTTTGTTCGTTACATTGAAGCATATAAAAAGCTTGGGATTCCAATTTATGCAATTACGATCCAAAATGAGCCTTCAAATACTGCTGCATGGCCAGCCATGATTTGGCAGATTCCAGAATTAGCCAACTTTGGATATAAATTTCTACGGCCAGCCTTGGATAAAACCTTCCCTGATACAAAAATTTACTTCTGGGATGGCAGTTTAAATGTTTTGAATAAACAGATTGCCGATCAAATTACTCCCGAACAAGCTAGTGCTTTTGATGGGTTTGCCTTCCATACCTATGACGGTCCGTATACAAACTTGTTTAAAGGAAGCCGATCGTTCCCACACTGGAAGTTAGCGATGACTGAACGTCGTTGCATGATCGAGGAAACACCGGAAGATGCTTCTCACATTATGTTCGGACTGATTGGTAATTGGCTGGTTCGTCAAGGATTATCATCAATCTTCTTATGGAACATGGCACTTGATGAGCGTGGGTTACCCAACATGGTTGGCTCAACTGGTCGTCGAGGCGTTGTGACAATTGATCATACAACCGGTAAAGTTCAACGGAATCTGGAATATTACATGTTACGTAACTTTGGTCAAGATGTTGAACCAGGCTCAACAGTAATTGGGTCCACGACATATACTCAAGACGGTTATACCGGTGGGGTTGGTTCCGTTGCATTTTTAGCACCAGATGGCTCAATTTCAGCTCACCTTTATAATCCAACCAGCAAACCACTGGAGGCTGCTGTTACTGTTTACGGTCAACCACAGACTTGGCAGCATGTAACCGTTCCTGCTTGGGGAACAGTTACATTGCATAAAGCTTTTGGATCAGTAAATGAAAGTACGCCTCGCAAAGATGAAGCTTTTAAACTTAACCCATATCCAGCTAACTTGGCAGATGATGAAGCGCCGGGTAAAGGCGTTAACAAAGACAAAAAGTAAAGCATAAAAGGATGAAGAGAACTCTCCTTAGTAAGAAATAATAGTTTTTCTTTCTAGGTCGGGAGCATTACGATAAATGGAGGGGTCTTTACGTTCTTATTTTGAAAGAAGGAATCCAAAATGACTTTTAATCCTGACAATTGGAAAGAATCATTAAAATCTGAAGAGAAGTTCAATGATTTCATTAATGAGTACTTTAAAGAAAATAAAGAGTTGGTTGGTAATTATGAAACACCATCTTACTATGAATATTATACTGTCACGTTAGATAGTAAGGAGGGGCTGATTATCACTTTAAAGACTGGACTTAATCAAACTAGTGATATTAACGCACCGCTACCATTCAAAGATGTTGAACACATTTCAATTGAAAGCTTTCGTCAGTTGGTTTTGAATAAAAAGTTTGAAGATCAAAGTGAGACATTAACTGATGTTTTCACAAAGATGCTTGCTAAAAAACCAGGTGCACATGTCAATAAGGACGAGAAATAAATCAATTCATTTGTATTAGGAATATCCTATCTAAAGGAGAACCAGGACAAGTTATGCTTGTTTTGGCTCTTTTTTATATTGTCACGAATTAAAAAAGCGTTTACTGATTGATGTTATTTCACCAGTGAATAAGCGGACAAATCGTCTGTTGACAGCGGTTACTATTGGCAGTAAAGTAAAAGTATTTAATATATTAATATTCCAATATTTGGAGGATCACATTTTAATGGTGAAGATTACAGATGATTATATAACTAACCAGCAGCTCTTCACTGCTGCAGGCATTAAAGTACCAAGATATGACATTAACCAGAAAGTTGGTGCGACTAAATGGGTGCATTTTGGTGGTGGGAACCTGTTTCGAGCATTTCACACGGTTGTCGCAAGTCGACTGTTAGAGTCGGGCGATTTGGAAGCTGGCGTAGTTGTTGCTGAAACCCATAATGCCAATGTTGCCAACGACGTTTATAACAAATATAACAATCGAACGTTACGCGTGATTACGCATGCTGACGGTAGGTTTGAAAAGGAATTAATTCCGGCAGTGTCGGACGCGGTGTTCTTTTCGCCGAGCAATCCCGCTGGTTGGCACAAATTATTTTCGACCTTTGAAAATTCAGCACTTCAATTAGCGACATTTTCAATTACTGAAAAGGGGTATAACCTGTGGGATACTCATGGAAATATCTTACCAACTGTTCAAGATGACATTAAGCGTGGCCCTAGTGCACCAAAGAATAATATGGCCGGACTAGTTGCGTTGCTATTTGGTCGTTATAAAGCTGGTAAGTATCCCATGGCATTAGTTAGCACTGATAATTTCTCCCAAAATGGTGAACGACTTGAAAAAAGTGTGTTAACGATTGCCAAGGGTTGGCAGGAAAATGGGTTTGTTCCAACGGAATTTCTTGATTATTTAAAGGATCGGGCAACTATCACTTTTCCATTTTCAATGATTGATCGCATTACGCCCAACCCATCTGAAACGGTTTCTGAACAACTTAAAAATGATGGCTTCGAAGATTATCAGATTGTTCAAGAAGGGCATACAAAATTTGCGGCATTTAGTAACACCGAGGAAGTTCATTACCTGGTCATTGAAGACGATTTTCCCAATGGTCGACCGGCATTTGAAAAAACGGATGTGATTTTAGCTGATCGTGACACCGTTAATAAAGCTGATGAAATGAAAGTGACGACGTGTTTGAATCCACTGCATACAGCACTGGCAGTTAACGGTTCACTACTGGGGTTTGATTCAATTTCAAAGGAAGTCAGTGATCCGGATATGTTGGCACTGATTAAACAGATCGGGTATGGTGAAGGGCTGCCAGTGGTTACAGATCCTAAAGTAATTGATCCTAGAGAATTCATTGATCAGGTAATTACTAAGCGTTTACCTAATCCATTCATCCCTGATAAACCACAACGAATTGCTTGTGATACCTCCCAAAAATTGGCCGTCCGTTATGGTGTTACAATTTCCCACTATGCTGATGATCCGAAACGCCAGCCAGCTGATTTACATTTTATTCCGTTGGTATTGGCAACTTGGTGTCGTTATCTGATGGCAGTGGATGATCAGGGAAAATCGTTTGCGCCCAGTCCAGATCCATTACTATCAGAATTGCAGCCTAAAGTTAGTGACATCAAATTGGGAGAAAAGACGGATGTTCATGCGCATTTAAAAGATATTTTAGCTAATAAAGCAATTTTTGGTCATAATTTATATGAAGTTGGTTTGGGTGAAAGAGTTGAGAAATATTTTGAATCTCAAATCAGTGGTATCGGGGCGGTTCGTAAAACCCTTGAAGCTACTTTGTCTAAGTATGCCAAAGAAATTAAATAAGGAGATGCAAATTTGACACTATTAAATGATGACTTCCTATTAACTACACCAATGGCGAAAAAACTGTTTCACGACTATGCGGCCAAAATGCCGATTATTGACTTTCATTGCCATCTGGATCCAAGGGAAATTTACGAAAACAAAAATTATGAGAACATCACTAAAATTTGGATTTACGAAAATGGTTTTGGCGATCATTACAAATGGCGGTTAATGCGGGCTAATGGCGTTCCTGAAAAGCTAATTACCGGTGACGGTGACGATTATGATAAATTTATAGCTTGGGCCGGTACCATCGAGAAAGCCGTTGGTAACCCATTATATGAGTGGACCCATTTGGAATTACGCCGATTCTTTGGGATTAATGATGTCTTTAATCGGCAAAGTGCACCAGCCATCTGGAAAAAAGCTAATGAAATGCTAAAAACGGCTGACTTTACGCCCCGAAGTTTAATTCGCCGTTCGAATGTTAAAGCTTTATGTACGACTGATGATCCGGCTTCTGATCTTAAGTATCATAAGCTATTAAAAGAAAAGGAAGGCCAAAATGGTTTTAAAGTTCTACCGGCAATGCGGCCGGATAGTGCGTTTAATTTAACTGCTGACAGCTACGATGATTACTTGCAACAACTGTCACATGTTTCCGGTGTGACCATCAAATCCTTTAAAACGTTGGTAGCTGCCCTTAAACAGCGGTTTAGTTATTTTGAATCGCTTGGTGGCAAGTTGTCTGATCATGGTTTGAATTTCTTTCATTTTATCCCGGCATCCAAAGATGAATTGAATGCAATTATTAAAAAGGCCAGAGCAAATAAAGTGTTGACTAACACTGAAATTAATCAATATCAAACAATGCTGGTGGAAGCTTTGATGAAGCTGAACAAGAAATTTGGCTGGACGATGCAATTTCATATGAATGCGGTTCGGGATGCCAACAAACCAATGCTTAAACAATTTGGCCCCAACGGTGGGTTTGATTCAATGGGGACCCAACCCGATCTGGCCCAAGAATTCATGAAGCTGTTGATTGCCATGCAAGCCAAGGATCGAGTTCCCCGAATGATCATTTATTCGTTGAATCCCAACGACTGGATGCAACTGGCTACTGGGATGGGTGATTTCCAACAAGACGGTGTCCAGAAGCTGCAATTGGGTGCAGCATGGTGGTTTAACGATACATTTAGTGGAATGACGCGACAACTCACGACAATGGCAGAACAAAGTTTGCTGCCTAATTTTGTGGGAATGTTAACAGATTCACGCAGCTTCTTGTCTTACCCGCGCCATGAATACTTTAGACGGGTACTCTGTAACGTAATTGGTGAATGGGTAGCGCGTGGTCAGGCGCCTGATGACGAAGCTTATTTAGGCCGGATTGTGGATGATATTTCTTATAATAATGCTCATGACCAGTTTGGCTTTTTCGAGTAACGAGCTATAGTCAATCATAAAAGAAGCACAGTTGTGAAAGAAATTTCCATAACTGTGCTTCTTTTATGATTAAATTAGCAATATTAGTGTTTAAATTAATTGGTTATTTAACACTCGCTGCCATAGCAATTGCAGTCCTGATATCGGTTCCCTGCAGGGTATAAACGGTTTGACCGTCCTGCCACGAAATCGTTTGATCACGCAGATGATCTTTTGCGGCATGAACATTAAATTTAATGGCACCATAGTTGTTTGGAGCAGGTAATGTGTGGCTATCTAAGAGTTTAATGGTTTGAACAGCCGTTGATTTTGGATCTGTGTGATTAACCACACTGCCATGGACTGCCAGTGACCAGTTACCTTCATTCCAAAGAATGTAGTTTTGGCCACCGCCGGCATTTTCGTAACCGGTTATCTTACTGGACAGTTTTACTTTAGGCAAACCTTTATTTTGCGATGGCTTAGTATAATCAACTGCGCTGGCAGCGGCAGTTGCTGAATCATAAGTTTTTTTCTGGAAACTGGCGTAAGGGGTCTGCTTGGTGGTTTGAGTTGCGTTGAGATCGAGCGCCTGATTGCCAACACTGTAAAGAATTCGATAATTAGCTTGATTACCGGAATAACGGATGTTTAATTTACCGTTATGAGTTGTTAAACCATCACTGGTTGGCAGTGTCACGTTTCCCAGCTTTTGAGTCAGCTCATGATTCAAGCTGTCAATGCGCGAGCTGCTTGTTGCTGACTGATTTGAATTACCCGAATTACTGTTTGTACTTGATTGATTACTGGTTGCTGATGACGATTGAGCGCTGCTTTGAGTCGACTGACTACTGGACCTGGTTGAAGAAGTGCTTGAATTTTGCATGTCCGTCTTTGAAGCATTGGAAATCTTTGAACTGCTGGAATGCTGGTCTTGGCTTTGCTTATTGGAATTGCAGCCACTGAGACCGCCAACAACAAGTAGTAATCCAACTGCTAGACCGGCTAATTTCTTGTGTCGCATGGGATTTTCCTCCTAATTGGATTGACTGCTTAGCTGAATCGCAGTTTGGTACTGATCACTGGCAACTTGATAAACATGTTTGTTACTTTGCCATTTAACAGTATTGGCCATTTCAGATTCATTGGTTGAATATAACACAATAGCACCATGATTAACCTCTTTGCTGGGAAGGGGATGTTGATTGATTTCACTGGCAACCTGACTGGCAAAGGTCGAAGGATTCTGACCACCGGCGGCTTGGGATGGGGTAACGGTTGTAATTGACCAGTTACCTTGATTCCAGTGTGTATAAACATGGCCGAGGGTTCCTTGTGAAGTAGCAGCTTTCCCATTCTTTAGGGTATCTTTGGTACCGGCTTGATCACCAAAATAATTGAGTGCGTTAGCGGCATCTTGATCATCCGAATAAGTTTGCATTTCAAACATCGCGTGTTTAGCGTTGTTTTGATCATTGTAATCGAGTTTGTAGTCCTTTGGGTCGCTGTTAGTTACCGACGCGGTTAATTGGTTGCCGGCCACCGATAAAGATTGCGGTGCGGGCGTCTGCTGGGCTGAACTAATTTCAGTATTGGCATGAAAAATTGGTTCATTGATAATTGCATAACCACTAAAAGCCAAAGCAACTGTTCCAGCAACGGCAAGGGTTGAAGCAATGAATCGTTTTTTTAAAGTCATTTGTGTGACGCCTCCTATTCGTTAACGTATGAGCGGTTGGCTGTAACGTATTGACCATCTGTGGTCGTGAAGTAGTATGAACCGGTTGACCGCTTTGTCACTGATTTAACCTTTAAGTTTTGACCGGCTGATAACGCTTTGGTTCGATTAGCTTTTGAAAATGTCTTGGAATCGTACAGATACACTTTCCGACTAGCGGTGATTTGTTCGCTGCTGTTAAGGGCGTGGTAATACTTAGGCGTTTTCACAATGGATGATGCCTGTAAAGCCGTTGCCGTTGAACTGTCACCAGTCCACCAGGAAACGGGGTGAGAAGTCGTCATCACTTTACTGTCATCCAGATACTTACCAAGGGCTGCCAAGTAATGTTTATTCGTATATTGCCAAAGATCGGTTGTGATGGTTGGCCGAGCGGAATAATTAGCGATCCATTGGGCATCAAATTTATTGCGGATACTGCCGGCATAAGTTGTTGCAAATGACTGGTATGAATAGAAGACTAATTTTTTATTAGTCAGCGATCGCATTTCATTGTACCAAGCATTAACAGCCGCTTTAGAAGCGCCACCTGCATTGTTTTGTTCGAAATCCAAGACATAAAATTTAGCATTTTTATTGGAACGGTTATAGAAGTTCAAGGCTTCGGTTTTAGCACTGGCAGCGCTGGTGAACATGGCGTAATCATACTCACCAAACGGGATCCCGTATTTAACGTATAATGCGGTGTTATTGGTAGCGTACTTATCAACGTAACTGCTGCCATATTGGCGGCGGTTAATGACAAATGAAACCTGATTCTTTAAATTTTGCGCTTGAAGATTGGTGATCTTTCCCTGCCATTCAGAGATATCGGGAATGGAGAGAGAAGCAGCGTGGGAAGTGATGGTTGTGGCACCCAAGATTCCGAAGCTAATGCCAATGGTTGCCAAACAGGCAGCAATCTTTTGTTTTATCATGTTGGTCCTCACTTTTATGTAAAATTTTAATGTTCTTTTTTAGTCGAAATTAAATGTTTTTAAAATTGGTTCAATATATAAACTAAGCTATTTATTGATGGGCGGCAACCGGTTAACGACAGTGAACATGTAATATTACAGCGGTTATTAGTACCAGCTCAACCATTAACGCTTTCTTTTTCAAAAATATTAATATTTAATGACATTAATATTCGTGAATTGGATTAGAACCTAACCTTGAAAAAAGTGCATAAATTCATTTCGGTATTGATGGTTATGACCAATTTTTGTGAATCAAAAAAGACTGAAGTAAAATTGCTTTTACCCCAGCCTCTCAACCCTTATTGTAAGAGAAGGTTAGTTACTCCGAATTTCGTTTAATTTCTTAATGTACTTTTTGGCATTTTCGGTGACCTGATCATAATCGCCTGTTGCGCCAGGACCAACTAAGTTACCACCGGCGCCAACACAAACCGCACCAGCTGCGAACCATTGATCCAAGTTATCTAAACTCACACCGCCAGTGGGCATGATGTTGAGTTGTGGAAATGGGGCTTTAACGGCTTTGATCATCGATGGACCAGCAACTGAAGCGGGAAAGAGCTTGACGATGTCAGAACCGGCTTCAATGGCGCGTTGCATTTCGGTCATTGTGCTGCAGCCAGGCAGATAAGGAATTTGATACAGATTACATAATTTAGCAATGGCAGCATCAAACGTTGGGCTGACGATATAGCCGGCACCGGCCATAATGGCAAGTCGAGCTGATGTGGCATCCAGAACAGTCCCGGCACCAATCACACCATTAGGTAATTCAGCAGTTAGGCGGCCAATTACTTGGTCAGCATGGGGTACCGTGAAAGTTAATTCAATTCCGGTCACGCCACCCTTAATTGCGGCTTTACTAATTGCTTCAGCCTTTTCGGGGGTGTCGGCACGAACAACGGCGATAATGCCGGCATCCACAATCTTTTTCAGGCTGTTTAAACGATCCATACTCATTTTAAGTAGCTCCTTTGTAATTTTTGCGACAAGATATTATAATATTAATATATTACTTACATGTATTAATATATTACTTCTCGACTCAATTTACAACCAAATCGCGTAAATAAATTCTTTTTTTGAATAATTTTGTAATCGCTTCAAATACGATAAAATGGGGGAACTAAGATGAGTGACTTTTTAACAATTGGTGAGCCGATGGCATTATTTGCATCACAGGATGAAGATCAATCATTGGCGCAATCGGTTAACTTTAAAAAATATTTGGCTGGTGCTGAGGTAAATGTAGCCGTTGGTGTTTCACGATTGGGATATTCGACTGAATATGTGACCCAGTTGGGAGCCGATCCACTAGGAGAGTTTATCAAAGAACAATTGGCGGTAAACCACATCGGGACAAGTTATATTAGCCAAACGTCAAAGCATTGGACTGCTTTTCAAATGAAGCAGCGGGTTACTAAAGGCGATCCGGGCGTTGCCTACTTCAGAAAAAATTCCGCGGCGAGCCACATTGATGATGTTGCGATGGATCAAATTGATTTAACGGATGTCAAATTAGTTCATTTAACCGGGATATTTCCGGCAATCTCTGATCAAGCAGAACTCGCATTTAACCGTTTGTTGCAATTAATTCATCGTCATCCTGAAATTCGGACAACTTTTGATCCCAATTTGCGCCCACAACTTTGGCGATCTCAAGCTGAAATGGTTGAAAAAATCAATCAATTTGCGATGCAGGCTGATATTATTATGCCAGGTCTAAGTGAAGGTGAAATTTTGGTAGGCAGTCGGGAACCCGAAACCATTGCTGATTTCTATCTTGAAAATGGTATTAATACGGACACGGTGATTATTAAAATGGGAGAAACAGGTGCTTTTATTAAGACTAAAGATGGTAATCACATGATGATTCCCGGATATTCGGTTGATCATGTTGTTGATACGGTTGGCGCTGGTGATGGCTTTGCAGTGGGGGTGATCACAGGACTACTGGATGGGATGCCACTGGAAAATGCTGTGCGGCGAGGCAACGCGATTGGTTCATTGGCCGTTCAGGCACCCGGGGATAACGACGGATACCCAACCAGGGAAAAATTAAATGCTTATCAATTGTGATTAACGGTAGCTTGTATGATGACTTGTAAAATGGATGTTGCTTTTTCCACGTTTAAGTGATGTGGTAACTGTCACTTAAAGGGGTAATTTGTCGCTAACTTTTTCCCGAAAATATTTTGGCAGTTTAAATAGTTGCGCCCAGTAACTATTTCATGCTAATGTTATTGGACTAACAAAAAGTAAGGAGTGGTTTGATGAAGGTATTTGTCATTGGAGCAACCGGAATGACTGGGTCAGCTTTTGTCCAGGAAGCCGTTGCAAATGGATTAGAAATTATTGCGAATGGTCGTTCTGAGGAAAAACTGACCCAACTTAAAAGTCAATTTCCACAGATTCAAATTTTGGCAAAAGATGCGTTCCAGTTAACACCGGCTGACTTCTCTGATAGTGATGTTGTTTTGGATGCATTTGCCACAACACCAGATAAAGCTTATCGGCACATTGATTTAGCCACCAAGCTTGTTAGTCAATTTAGAGAAAGTCAAAAAGTGAGATTAGGTTTTATTTTAGGTGCTGGCAGCCTTTTGATCGGTGACGACGATCATGTTGCCTTAACCGATTTAGAAAAAGATGAAAGTACCCGATCCTGGCGGGCAATTCCACAAGAGCAGTTTAAAGAACTTAAGTTTTTGCGAGACGTTGATAATGTTGATTGGTTTGGCGTCTCACCAGCATTTAGCTACACCCCTGGACCAAAAGCTAAAGAAATTTTATATGATAGCGAACATGTTATTTTTAATCATAGCGGTGAATCAAAAACGACTGCAGGAACAATGGCAGCTGCTTTAGTTAGCGAAATCTTAACACCTAAACATCATCAACAACGGTTTACGGTAGCTAATGGATAATGGATTAAGAGTGAGACAAAGGGCGGTTAACTTCCAGAGTACAATTGGATTATCCGAATGTGCTCCGGGTAGAATAGTGGGATAATTCGGTTGTACGGTCGGAAGTTGCCTTTTGTCCCGCGTTTTCGCTTGGTAATAATCATGATGACACAAAACAGGGCTGGACAAAATCACTTTTGTCTCAGCCCTATTTCCTTTGTGCGAACGCTTTCAGAAATACTTGTAACAGATTATTTAACTTTTTTGATCATCATAATCATAATGCCACCGATTAAGCAAATTAGCGTTTCGACGGGGAAGATAATCCGATATCCCCAGAGAGAAATTAAACCGCCTGATATTAAGGGGCCAACAATCATTCCGACGGTAACGGCAACGTTGATAAATCCAAGATCCTTAGCTGCAGAATCCGGATTAGGCAGGACGGCAATGTTTAACGCTTGATCAACGGCATTATAGGCACCCATTCCAATTCCTGAGATCAAAGCATAGGCATACATTGTCCATGGTGATGGTGTGAAAACTGGAAAGAGAGCACCAACTCCCAGTAAAATTGTTGCAAAGGCAACTGGGAACTTAACGCGATGAACATGATCGGAAATTGGTCCTGTAAGTGCCGTAAGCAGGATTCCCGTTACCAGTAAAATTGTTGACATGATCGCGACAGAAGTAGCGGTTTGACTGGGATTTAATTTCATATAATCAGTAAAAATATAAAGTTGGTAACCAACAATAATGAACTGGCCAACCATCATCAAAAACTTACCACCGACAGCAAGGTAATAATCACGGGAATTTGCTGTTGGGAACATGAAGTTTTCCTTGATAGTCTGTTTATTGAATGGTTTCTTGGGTGAATCCATATTTGAAGGTTCTTGCACCAGCCAAGCTGAAAGCAGGCATCCAAAAAGTGTGAAGAAGGCAAAGACAATAATTCCTGTTGAAACATGTGAGATAAACCGAGACGCAATAATCCCGGAACCAAAGTTACCGATCGCATATCCAACACCATAGAAAGAAGAGACGGTTCCTCTTAAATTAGGTGAAATTCTATCTGCAATCTGGGCAACCATTGGGGCAATGATTGCATTCAAAGTAATTTGGTATACTGCCCAGATCCCTAATAGGACGGGGACTGAGTTTGCCATTGAAAATGCAAAAAGTAAAATAGCGGATAAAATTGAATTTGTTACAATCCACGGGGTTCGTTTACCATGTTTTGATCGGGTAATATCAGAAAAAGCACCGGCCACAATGTTTGCAATTGTCGCCACGATCATCGCAACAGTTGAGAATAGCGCAATTGTTGCAACTTTGTGTGCGGGAATTAACTGGCCGATTTTAGCTGGTAATAGTGTGGCAGAGACTCCAGAATAAGCGCTAAGCCAACCAATTGGACCAATAAACATTGCAAGGCCGACTCGAAGCTGTTTTTTTACTTTAGGACTTTTAAAATTGACTTTTGATGTTGTAACTTGATGAGCATCATTCATTTGATTAATCCTCCTTATAATCTAAGATATTTCAACGAATTTATTTATGCTTGAAAAGTAATAACGTTCCATGAAAATGGTTTTAAGGTAATCCCATTGGTATCTTCCACGATTTCTTCAGTTACTGACTGTTCTGCAGTATTTTTAAAGTCTGGATTTGAACAACTGTAACTTTGATGGCTGGTTTCGTGAAGTGTCTGATTGTCATTAATATTAACGTTTAAATCCATCGTCTCTGTTTCACTGCGATTAACGGCAAAAATGGTATAGGCGCCCTCGCCGTTTTTAATAATGACAGAATCCAAGTAATTGACATCACCAAATTCAGGTGCTTTATAGGTTGGGGATTGAACGCTCGTTTGTAATGTTTCTCCGTACCCATATTTGGCAACGTCTCTAAGTGGATAAAAAATGGTTTGTTTAATTAAACCTGTTTCAGTTGTCAGAATGGGAGCGATTACATTTACCAACTGAGCAAAGCAGGCGATTTTGACACGATCAACGTGCTTCAAGAGGGTGATTAAACTTGAACCGATGAGCAAGGCATCTTCGAAGTTATAGACGTCTTCTAATCGGTGCGGCGCTTGTTGCCATGGCTTAATATTTTTATCGTGTTCATTTGAGTGATACCAGACATTCCATTCATCAAAAGAAATATTCAGTGATTTAGAAGATTTCTTAGTCGCTTTAACTGCGTCACAAAGCGCAACCACTGAATTAATAAACCGATCCATTCGAATTGATTTTGCAATGTGGTGCATTGTGCCTTTTGAAGGTAATTCGTAATATTGATGCATTGAGATGTAATCAACATTGTCGTAACATTCATCTAACACTTCTGTTTCCCACTTGCCAAAAATCGGAGTGTGTTCGTTTGAACTGCCACAGACAACCGTTTCAATTTGAGGGTCCAGACTTCGCATGGCTTTAGCAGTTTCGTTAACCAACTCGCCGTATTCGTGGGCGGTTTTGTGGCCAATTTGCCAAGGCGCATCCATTTCATTTCCTAAACACCAGGTTTTGATATGATATGGAGCGGCATGGCCGTTTTCTCTTCGTTTGTTAGCCCAGTAAGTGTTGGTGTCTAAATTGCAGTACTCAAGCAGATTGCAGGCATCTTCAATCCCCCTGGTTCCAAGATTAACGGCCATCATTGCTGAAGAGTGAGCTTTTTCAGTCCATTTCATGAATTCATCAAGCCCAAATTGGTTTGATTCAATACTTTGCCAAGCCAAATCAACTTTTTGTGGCCGTTGTTTCTTTGGGCCAATTCCATCTTCCCAGTGGTAACTTGAGACAAAATTGCCACCCGGGTAGCGAATCATCGGGACATTTAATTCTCGAACTGCCTTGATAACATCCTTTCGAAACCCTTCTGAATCTGACAGTGGATTATCAGGATCATAAATGCCGCCATAAATACTTCGGCCCATATGTTCTGCTAAAGATGAACTAATTCGATGGTCAATGGTACCAATAGGAAATAAATCATTTGCGTAAAGTTTTCCTTGCATGTAACTGTGCCTCCTTTTCTTTCGACATAATCGTATCAGCTCAATGAAAACGCTGTCAATATACTATTCGCAAAAAGATGGACCATAGCACGTTTTTTCACCACTTTGTTTGCTATAATAAGAACTATAAGGCTGCTTTTAGCCCCCAAATATGAACTAAGTTAGCATTTCGGTGAACATAGCACTTGTGATAAGGAGAAGAATGATGGAAATCGATCTGAGCAATAAATCAATTAATCTGTTAAAAGCACTGGCAAGTCCTGTCCGAATTCAAATTATTGAATTCTTATCTAAACGGGAAATGAATATTCAAGAATTAAGTGAGCATTTGAATCTTAGTAAATCAATTGTGAGTTCTCACGTTAAGAAACTGGAAGCGGCACAAATCGTTGAGACAAGGCGAATTCCAGGGAAAAATGGGGTTCAAAAAATTTCGTTACTCCGGGTTAATTATTTGGGAATTAATTTTCCCAACCGGAAGCAATCCGCCTATTCTCACTATGATATGGCATTGCCAATTGGTCATTATGTTGACTACAATGTTTCGCCTGTCTGTGGATTATCAACAACCAAAAAGTATATTGGTCACTTCGATGATCCCAAGTATTTTATGGATCCAGAACGAGTTAATGCTGGAATTCTTTGGTTTTCGAAGGGGTTTGTTGAATATAAAGTTCCTAATCTGCTTAAACGCTCCGAAACGATTTAACAAGTTGAGATTAGTATCGAACTCGCTTCAGAATTTCCTTTTACCAATGATAATTGGCCGTCAGATATTAATTTTAAGTTAAACGGCATTGATTTGGGGTCTTGGGAAAGTCCCGGGGATTACGCAGATGTTAGAGGAAAGCTCAATCCAAAGTGGTGGCCTGATAATATGAATCAATACGGTTTATTAAAAACGTTACAAGTGACTCATGAAGGAACTTTTGTGAGCGGGGAACAAATATCCAATATCAGTATTAATGATTTCTCGAGGCAGACACAGTATTGGACCTTGCGATTAAGTGTTAAAGATAACGCAAAACACGTGGGGGGACTAACCTTATACGGCAAGGGATTTGGTAATCATAATCAGGATATCAATTTCCGTTTTTATTATTTATAGTTGTTTGGTTCAATGGGTTAGTTTTGAATTAAATGACCAAATAAACAGAGTGGGCCGGCAAGCGGTTAGACCCCAGAATATAAGCCCCCTAACTTGATATTCCCAATTCTGGAATGTCAGGTTAGGGGGCTTATATGGCCGGGGTCTGCTTGCTGGTCCACGTTTTAGCTAAGTAACAAGTTCAGCGAGATATTCTGAACTTGAATAGTTGGATAATTCGGTTACACGGCCGGAAGTTGCCTTTTGTCCCGCGTTTTCGTTTGGTAACAATTGTGTTTACACGAACAGAGGCTGGGATAAATGAATATTGTCCCAGTCTCCTTTGTTTTAGATGTATAAATTAAGATGTCGAAAATAATGAAGATAACTGATTCGACAAATAAGAATTAATAGTTATCTTAATGACTCGTACCATAAAGATTTAAGACAACCACCCCAATTAAAATTAGTGAAATTCCTAGAATACTGGGGAAGTTAATTGGTTCTTTCCAATAGATAACAGCGACAATCGTGGTTAAAATGATTCCCAAGCCGGCCCACAATGCGTAAGCGATGTTTAAATTAATACTTTTCAAAGTGAGTGATAGGAAAAAGAAGCTGAAGCCGTATGCCAACAATGATGCAATGATTGCCCAAAGAACCGTGAAGCCCAAGGATGCCTTTAGCAGGTTTGTCCCAAGTAATTCACTTACAATCGCAAGCACTAAGTATAAATAACCCATTTTTTAATAACCTCCAAATGTTTTGCCCGTAATATGCAACATCGTGGAGGGGTTTCCAGAGAATCGCCCAAGCTAAAGTTAAATATGTTGCAGCGTCCAAAACATCACCTCGTTGGTTATTAGAATATCAGTCATCATAACCTAGATCTGAATTTAGATCAACGGATATTATAAAGATTCAAGAAAAGCTGTTGGTATCTCAGCGGTTATTTACAGGGGAAAATTAATCTGTTTCCAAAATGGCGTTAAACACAGATTGTGGCAGCTTAATATCGCTTTGAGCGGCTTGTCGTTTATTAATATTTTGCCGATGAAGCAATTGTTGTTTCTTAGAAATACTATGCTTCTCGCCATTAACTGCAGCGTTTTTTCTTAGTGGCGGCACATCAATTCTGGCGATTGATTTGCCTTCCACAAATGCTTGCACAGGCATTGGGTATAAGCGACGGGGAACGGCATACTTCATTTTTTTAACAATTCCTTGAGCAATTTTTTCGGAATCTTGGCGGTGAACAACGGTATCTAACGCGTCTACGGGTGCGTAATTGATATGAATACTAATTTTGACGACATCTGTCAATTCATAATCTAAAAAGCTGGTGTCTAATGTTGCATATCCATGGGAATCGGATTTTAATTTATTAAAGAAGTTATAGGCAATTTCAGAAATTGGTATTTTATAAATCAAGACAATGAGATCACCTTGATTACTCATGTCTAACAGAGTGCCCAGATGTTGGTCAACCAGTTTCATGATGGCGCCCATAGAATCTGCAGGTGTTGTAATGGTTGCTTTAACATAAGGTTCTTCAACATAATTAATTTTTGAAAATTTAGGAAATTTAACCGGATTTGTGATAATAAGGGGAGATTGATCCGGGGTGTCTTTTAAGTAAACGTGATAAATTGAGTTAGGGGCGGTCGTGAGAACGTTAATGTGATATTCGTTGGCTAATCTTTCCCGAATAATTTGTAAATGCAACATTCCTAAAAAGCCACAACGAAATCCTGGCCCCAATGCCTCAGATACTTCCTCCATGTAGTGAAATGAAGAGTCATTCAATGATAATTTTTCAATGGCTGCTTTTAGTTCTTTATAATTATCATCTTTTGGATAAAAGCCGGCAAAAACCATTGATTTCGCTGATTGATATCCTGGAAGAGGCTTATTGGTGGGGTGTTCGCAGCTGGTTAGCGTATCACCAACTTGAATCAGCTGTGAATCCTTTAAGCCGGTTGTGACATACCCAACGTCTCCAGCCGATAGCTGCTTTGATTCTTTCATATTGGGTGTAAAGACACCAAGTTGATGACTCGTAAATTCAGTGTTGTCTGCCATCAGTTTTAAATGTTGGTTCGCATTTAACCTGCCGTCGTAAATTCGAACATAAGCAATAATTCCCTTAAAAGGATCATAAATGGAATCAAACACAAGTGCTTTCAGTGGCGCCACTAAATTACCCGTTGGCGCAGGAATTCTTTGATAAATTGCTTCTAAAACGTCATGAATATTTTGACCGGTTTTTGCTGAAATCATCAGAATCGTTGAATGACTAAACCGCTGATCCAACTGCTGAATTTGGTTTACCGTTTTTTCAATGTCAGCTGATTCACTGTCGATCTTATTAATCACAGGAATAATTGATAGCTGATTCTGTTTTGCCAACCGAAAGTTTGCCACGGTTTGAGCTTGAACACCTTGAGTGGCGTCGACCAATAAAATTGCACCATCACATGCTGCTAAACTCTTAGAAACTTCATACGAAAAGTCAACGTGTCCTGGTGTATCGATAAAGTTATATTCATATTCATGACCGTCTTCTCCGTGATAATAATTACGAACAGTACGTGATTTTACTGTAATGCCGTGATCTTGCTCAACCTTCATACTATCGAGAAGCTGATTCTTTCTTTCCCGTTGGCTGACTGTGTTGGTTTGTTCCATAATTCGGTCAGCCAGAGTTGATTTGCCGTGGTCAATGTGAGCAATAATTGCAAAGTTTTGAATATATGCTTGGTTCATGATAATCCTCCGTTAGTTATTGTTTTTTAGATGCAAAGAAACCGGTTAAATAAAATTTCAATGTTTGAATCGCATCAGTCTCAAGATTAATCTTGAAATCCGTAAATTTAGGTGACAGTTGTTCGTGGTCAAACTCATCTAAGCCCATCATATTCATTAGACCGCTAATAATGGCACTCTGAACGATAAAAAGATGGCTTGCCTCTGATTTTGAGATGAAGGTTACGTGTTCAGAAATGACTTGTCCAAGTCTTTGGCTGGTTTCATATAATACTTGTCGGCCGGCCAAAGTTTGATCCATATTTGCACGTCCTTCCAAGACAGGGGCTCTTAAAGCATTGAGTCGAACCAAAACTGATTTATCACGAATCAAATATTGCGTTTGATTTATCATAAAATTACTGAATTCTTCTACTGAAACTTGAGATGGTAATTTCTGAAAATCTTGGATTAGATTCTCAAAATAGTCTTGGTAACCACTTAATAGCAATCGCATAAAGATATTTTCTTTTGTTTCAAAGTAGTTAAATAAGGTTCCTTTTCCGACTCCCGATTTAGCCGCAATCTGTGACATTGTGATGCTGCCAAATGAGCGTGTTTGAAAGAGCTGGAGTGCCGTATCGGCGATCTTTTCTGCCTTTTCGGTTCGCTGCTTCTCTGTTAAAATATTCATCAATTTCCTCTTTCACGAAAATAAGTTAATATTCAATACTGACCGGTGGTCATTTTAGACCAAATGAACTTTTTTTGCAACTATTAACTAGGTTGTAGTTGTAATACAAGCTTTTTGAGAAGCAAGCGATAATTAATCTAATAAATCAAGTTAAAAATAAATAATGAGTATGTTAGCTTCTGAATTTAATGATTTCAAACAATGAACCCCGTAAGATCGAGCAATTAAATGTGTTGATTTTACGAGGCTTTTAGGGCTTTTGAGTGACCTAATTGTTCAAATTGTTAGCCTAAAAGTAATGGGGCAAGACAACGACCTTTTATTATTTTGCTGGATATGATTATCTTAAATACTGATTTGTTTTATATGTTTTTACTAAAATAACCACAAAGGTTTAATTTTGTTGCATTAATTTTTATTGACATTTACTGTAAAAACGCTTACATTAAACATGGTAAGCTTCATGTAATTGATTTGTGAGGAGTGTGATTTGATTAATGAAACCAGATATTAAGTGGTTAGATGATCCAGAAAAATTTCGGATTGGCGAACTACCAGCCCATAGTGATCACAAGTTTTATCAAAGTAAAGCTGAAATCACTAATGATCAAAGTTCATTTGTTCAAAGTCTAAATGGTGATTGGGAGTTTGCATTCTCAAAAAATCCCATGAGTCGGCCAGCTGATTTTTACAAAGCAGATTATGACAGCAGCCACTTTGACACGATTAAAGTGCCGGGTCATATTGAATTTGCTGGATACGATAAATTTCACTACATTAACACCTTTTATCCTTGGGAAGGTCGCATTTATCGTCGACCTGCCTATTCAATGGGGCCTGATCAGACGGGTGCCGGGATGTTTAGTGAAGGCGAAGATAATCGAGTTGGTTCCTATATTAAAGAATTTACAGTTAATCCCAGCCTTGCCGGCAAACAAATTCGGGTCAGATTTGAAGGGGTCGAAGAAGCCATGTATGTTTGGTTGAACGGCCATTTTTTGGGCTATGCCGAAGACAGTTTTACGCCGTCTGAATTTGATTTAACTCCTTATTTAAAGGATAGTTCTAATAAATTAGCAGTTGAGGTCTTTAAACGCAGTACGGCGGCCTTTATTGAGGATCAGGATATGTTCCGCTTCTTCGGAATTTTCCGTAACGTCTCGTTAGTCGCTCAGCCAGAGACCCATATTGAAGATTTATCAATTAAGCCAACCGTTGACGATGACTTTAATAACGGTCAATTCAGTCTGGATGCCAAGCTGACAGTAAATGATCCAGATGCGACGGCTCACATAACGATTACCGATGCTGACGGTCAGCAGCTCTACCACACAACCCAATCTGTCGCTGAGAAATTGTCAATTTCAGATGTTTCAATTAAAAAAGTTCACCTTTGGGATCATGACAATCCATATTTGTATCAATTAACCATTGAAATTGCTAAACAGGATGGCACACTCTTAGAAGTCGTCCCATATCAATTTGGTTTTCGACGGATTGAGATTAGCAAAGATAAGGTTATCTTATTGAATGGCAAACGCCTGATTATTAACGGTGTTAACCGGCATGAATGGGATTGTCATTCTGGTCGGGCAATTACCTTAGCTGATATGAAAGCGGATATGCAGACATTTCTAGCCAATAACATTAACGCGGTGCGGACCTGTCATTACCCTGATCAGGACCCGTGGTATGGGATGTGTGATACCAACGGGATTTATATGATGGCTGAAAACAATCTCGAGTCACATGGATCCTGGCAAAAGTTGGGGGACGTTGAACCCTCTTATAATGTGCCTGGATCTCTACCACAATGGCGGGCAGTTGTCTTGGACCGAGCTAAAAATAATTATGAAATGTTCAAGAATCATACCAGTATTCTGTTCTGGTCATTGGGGAATGAATCATATGCCGGCGACGATATTGAAGCGATGAACGCCTACTATAAGGAAGTTGACCCAACTCGGCTGGTTCACTATGAAGGTGTTGTTCATGATCGGAATTATGAGGACACTATTTCAGATGTTGAAAGCCGAATGTATGCGTCACCTGATGAGATCAAAGATTATTTGGATCATAATCCGAAAAAACCGTTTTTACTTTGTGAATACATGCATGACATGGGCAATTCACTTGGTGGCATGAAGTCCTATATTGATTTAATTGACCAATATCCGATGTATGCCGGTGGTTTCATCTGGGATTTCATTGATCAAGCGATTGAAGTTAAAGATGAGGTAACTGGTCAAAAGGTCCTGCGTTACGGCGGTGATTTTGATGATCGGGTTTCAGATTACGAATTCTCCGGTGACGGCTTAATGTTTGCCGACCGGACCGAAAAACCAGCAATGCAGGAGG
Source organism: Lentilactobacillus diolivorans DSM 14421 (assembly GCF_001434255.1). Classification (GTDB taxonomy): domain Bacteria; phylum Bacillota; class Bacilli; order Lactobacillales; family Lactobacillaceae; genus Lentilactobacillus; species Lentilactobacillus diolivorans. Next base: position 14,351 of record NZ_AZEY01000032.1, on the reverse strand, counting down.
CAAAATATTACTATGGCCAACACAAATAAACAGTTACAAATTATTTATAGCGATGGGACGTTGGGCCTTGGCGGCGATGGTTTTCATTATATCTTCAGTTATTCTCGCGGCGGTCTGGAGTCTTTGGAAATAAACGGGAAACAATGGCTGTATCGTGAACCGAAGCCAACTTTTTGGCGGGCAACGACTGATAATGACCGGGGAAATGGTTTTTCCAAGAAGTCTGTCCAGTGGATGGGCGCGGATATGTTTGTCGACGCAACCAGCATTGATGTTAAAGTCAACGACCAATTGATTGGATTTCCAGGTGCACCGACCAATAACAAATATTCAAACAATGAATACGCTGATAAGGTCGAAATCATTTATCATTATGAAACGTTAACAACGCCCAGCACACCAGTTGATGTGAGCTATACGATCACGCCAAATGGCAATATTGATGTTCATGCTCATTACACGGGCAATGCCAAGCTGCCTGATTTGCCAGTCTTTGGGATTCGATTCGTGATGCCGACATTGGCGAGCGGGTTCGAATACGATGGCTTGTCTGGTGAAACGTATCCCGATCGAATGGCCGGTGGGCAACCAGGGACTTATCATATTGATGGTTTGCCGGTTACCAAGTATTTGGTTCCACAGGATTGCGGTGTTCACATGGCCACCAACGCGCTGACCGTTACTCGAAAGACCACCAAAGATAATTCGGATCAATCAAAGACACCATTTAGTCTCAGTTTTGAAAAGTTGGATCAGCCATTTGCATTCAGCTGTTTACCCTATACGGCCGAAGAATTGGAAAACGCGACCCATATCGAAGAATTACCGATACCACGCCGGACAGTTGTTTCAATTTTAGGTGCTGTTCGTGGTGTCGGTGGGATTGATAGTTGGGGCCGGGACGTTGAAGCTCAGTATCATATTCCGGCTGGAGACGATATTGACTTTGGCTTTACACTAGACGTTTCTAATCGATAGTGATTTGGGAATGGTCAACTAATTTCACTAAAATATTATGACGTATAAAAAGGTGGTGGCGGCTGGGAGATCAGTCAGTGAAATAATTATTTTAGAAAAATCCCGTGAAATCAGTGTTTTGTAAACTGATTTCACGGGATTTTCACTTCGAAGATTAACCCCCGTCATATAGATTTTTGATTACTGCCGAGCTCTCATTTTTTGCTTTGTAATAACTAAGGAGACTGAATGAATCATTCCCATGTCAGATATATTATTCTTATAATGAATGTGAGACGCCGGTAGATAAGATTTCCTGTTTGTCGTTACTTTTTAGTTTTTCGGACTTTTTTCAATCCTAAATTATTCTTACCAAGTTTCCGTATCGCTGTTAAGCCTGGAGCTATCGGGCTTAGCAGCTATTTTTAACTTTCACCTATTAAGTATCTTTTTTAATTAATTGTTTTTATGAAGAAGCCATTGTAATTAATGATTGACGAAATTGATATATTAGCATTATACTTTTTCTTATGATAATTTTATTGTATTATCATAAAACGAAAATGCAATGAGAAAAAAGGTACTACAAACATGAATGTAGGAGGTTTTTATATGCAAGAAAAGTTTAAAGAATCTGATCGGGGTGGGATGTATTATAGATTGCACAAAAGTGGGCATCAATGGTTGGCACTTGTTCTCATTTCAACCGGGTTGGCATTAACATTCTCCGGTGTTGCCTCGGCTCAAGCAAGTGATATTGGGGGTAATCCTAGAACCGTCCGAACATATTCGAGTTTGATTAACAGTGCGAATTCTAAAAATCAGTTAAGTTCGCAAGGTAACCAAATAAAATCAGTGAATACTCAGACAATTAATGCAACTCAAACGGCTAAGGCAATTTTGCCGCTTAACGAGGACGCGTTAACCAAAGGAAATGTTACTGAAGCATGGTCGCAAGGGTTTAAAGGCCAAGGAATGGTTGTTGCTGATATTGATACTGGTATTCAAAAGCATCCAGATTTTCGACTGTCAAATGATAAGACTGCCAAAATTTCAGAGGACATGGCTAAAAAAGAGATTAGCAACAAAGGATATGGTACATATGTTAGTTCTAAAATACCCTTTGCTTACGATTACGTTAGCAATGACAACGATAGTTATGAGCCGACGGAAAAAACTTCTTTCCATGGTCAGCACACTGCTGGGACCATAGCTGCTAATGGTCAAGCTAAAAATCCTGATGGTCAATATGTCTCTGGTGTTGCTCCTGAAGCTCAGATTCTAGCGATGAAAGTATATGATGGTTTCCCTGATGAATCGTCAAATAATATATCTCGGGCAATTCATGACGCGGTTGACCTGGGTGCGGATGTGATTAACATGTCATTAGGGATAGGAGTTGCCCGGCAATCGTTAACTGATGAGGAGCAGGAAGCAGTTCAATACGCAACGGATCATGGCGTATTTGTTTCAATCGCAGCAAGTAATAACGGCGCTGCCGGTAGCACTTATGGTTCTGGTCAGCCAGGTAGTATCGCAACGTCATATCAGCCAGCCAATGAAGGTTTAATTGCAAATCCTGGAGCAGCGGAAAGTGCAGCTACAATTGCCGCTGAGAATACATCGATTGGTAGTGGTGATGACATGGCGTCATTTTCTTCTTGGGGGCCAACCCCTGATTATACGTTAAAACCCGATATAACAGCACCGGGTGTTGCGATTCAATCAACTTGGGAAAATGGTGGTTATGAATCAGATAGTGGGACATCAATGGCAACACCGTTTATTGCTGGTGCTGCTGCATTAGTGATGCAAAGGCTCGCGAAAACAAATCCTGATTTGAAAGGTGCCCAGTTAGTTCAAACGGCCAAAATAGCTTTAATGAATGCATCCCAACCAATGACTGATATAAGCTATTCGGGCGTTCTGGTATCACCTCGGCGTCAAGGATCCGGAAAGGTAAATGTTTCAAATGCCGTTAATTTGACTACTTCTGCTACTAATGCTGCCAATGGTGAGGGATCAGTTTCACTAAAACAGATTGGTAGAACAGCTAATTTTTCATTACAGGTTACAAATCGTGGCATGAAGACAGAAACTTATGCTGTTAGTGATAATGGCGGTCCACAGACAGAGACACGGGATAATACTCAAAATTTGGGAATTATTCATGATGTTAAAATTGAAGGTGCTTCTTTGCGACCATCGACCAGTAAAGTAACGTTAGCTCCAGGGGAGTCTCAAAAAGTTGACTTTATGTTAAATCTAGGTGATAAGTTGGCTCCGAATAGTGTCGCTGAAGGATTTGTCACGTTTAAAGCAACTGATTCAAGTCAAAACTTAACGGTACCGTATTTGGGGTATGCAGGTGATCTGACTAAAGAGAACGTGATTGATAAGTCAGCCAATCAAAAAGGAAGTATTTTTGGTGGTGGCTATTTGTATGATGAAAATAACATGCCTCTTGGTATTACTGATTCCGCATCATTATCCAATTTGATTAATAGTAGCAATGGCAAAATTTCCTGGAGCAATGTGGGTTCTAAAATTGATAGTCATAAAGTTGCGTTTTCACCCAACAATGATAATAGCTCTGATACCGTTAGTCCGTATATTTTTACAAAGCAGAATTTGGCAAACGTGACAGCCAAAGTTTTAGACCAATCGGGTAAAGTTATCAAAATAATTGACCAAGAAAATAATACTGATAAATCATTTTATCAAGATGGTAATACGTGGGATCAAGATTTGACTTTGTCACCAACTATGAGGAATGATCCATCCAAATTTAAATGGGATGGAACTGCATATGATCAATCAACTGGTGAAAATAAAGTCGTTCCAGATGGTCGATATACCTATCAAATGATGACTACCAACTATAATGATGGCAGTCAAAAACAACAAAGTTTTGATCTACCGGTCACAGTTGACAATATTGCACCCACAATCGATGATACTAAATATCAAAATGGCACATTAATGGTTGGATATAGTGACAAAGGGGTAGGTTTTACTTCTCAATCCAATATCGTTTTATCTATCAATGGTGTTGAGGAAGGCGCTAATTTAAATAATGATGGTAAAAGTAATAGTGGGACCTTTAGTTATAAATTTACGGCACAACAACAGAGGGCTTTAGCAAATGGAGATGGTCATGTTAAGTTGATATTAACTGATTTGGCCGGTAATAAGGTCGTTAAAGATATTCCAACTATTCAAGGAATTGGCAATAAAGTAGTTAAAACTAATCCCAAGGCACCACAATTTAAATGGGAGCGGATTGGTGACCGAAATGATGCTGATAATGGCTATGCCCAAAGTGGTATTGAACCTTGGTGGGTTGTTAACACTTCAGATTCCAAAGCGACTTTTAAAGCAAAAGTACCAGTTGGTGATCCTGATTTGAAAGCATATGCCTTTGATAAATTGTCTGGCCGAACCTTTTTAGGAAAAATTAATGCTAAAACCGGAATTGTTACTTTTAACATTTCCCTTAACGGACAACTGTATCTTGAACTTGAGGGGTATGCAACAATTCCAACGGAAAAGTTTGGTACGTTAGCACAATCGCCAGTTGATGGCCTGCTTATTTTTAGTGATCCGGACTTTCCGGCTGTCTCTAAGCTAACGCCAAAAGTCAAAAATGATTTTGTCGATGAGGCGACAGCAACCAAACAGATTCGTAAGATTGGCGGAATACCAATCATTCCTGGACATAGAGTATCTGATTTAACCACTCGTTTTAATCCAACTAATGGTATTAAGTTCACGGGTTTAAATGACAATAATATAACGATTATTGGTGCTGGCAGCAAACTATATGACACCAAAAATCAACAGTTGACTATTAGTGGTAAATTGGATGATCCAAAAGATAAATTAGTGATCCTAAAATCACCAAATGAAAAGGACAAAAAGAATGTTGTCAGGATTAACAATGATGGGACGTTTAGTTATCAGATTCCATTTAAGCAAACTGAGCAACGAGGCGTTGGTTATATTTTGACAACAAAAGGAAAAGGAGAAAAATATGATGTCACCAACCGAGGAGTTCTTGAAATTATCACTGATACTAGTTTTCCTACGTTGAAGATGCCACAAGCTGACTCGCTAAGATTAAATCCCCAAACTGGTGAATACGATGTCACAACAACAGATGATATATTTACAATTAGTGGTAATGTGGATGATAATGTCAGCGGGTACCGTTTATATGCTGATAGTGATAATGTTTTTCATGAGCAGAATGATGCTGGCTTCAATGTTCACGATGCGTCACAAAAATCAGTCAACCCCTATCCGGCTCATGAGTTCAAACAAACATACAATTTGGCAATGGGTAATAATTATTTTAAGATTTCAGCTGTTGATCAGGCTGGTAATACGACCACCAAAACGTTTCATGTTGTTCGTGAGCAGATACCTGTGAGTGAACCAATCTCTTCAAGTTCGTATGATGATAATGGATTATCAAGTATCCAAAGTTCTCAAACTAATTCTAATCAGGGTCAATCGGCAAGTAATTTGGGAACAACGGCTACTACCGTGACTACCCAGTCTGACAGTAAGACCAAAGTTCGACGGTTACCAAGATCGGTTGCTAAGAAAGGAACGCTTATTTACGCAATTCAAAGGCTTAGCTTATATCGTAGCAGTGACTTCTCAACTAAAACACGACGATTGACATTTGCGAAACAAGCCATTTTAAAGCGACCGGTTTTCAAAGTCTTGGGCTATGTATATTATGGTAATGGTAACTTATTAAGATATAAAGTTCGGGATCTTAACAAGAATTCTAAAACTTATGGTAAAGTTGGATACATTACTGCTAATTCTAATTATACAAAACCAGCATATTATCAGAGCAAATCAACTGATGTGATTGTTTTGAGCCATGCCGGAATTGATAGTTATCGAACCAAACTCTTAACCGGTAAGATTAATCATTATAAGCGTGGCGATAAATTGTATATCAAGAAATTGATTCATATCGGAACTGTTACTCGCTTTAGACTAATAAATGGTCAGTACATTTCAGCTAATCGAAAATTGGTAACAGTTGTAAGCTATAAATAACGGTTCAAATTAGGAGGTATTTTTAAAGTGGTGGACATCAAATTTCCCAATATTAAGTTGGCTCCGGTAAGTTAAAAATAAAGAAATGCTGATCATGCCAACCACCAACCGTCGTTATGAGCCAACTGATGAGCAATGGGTCCAAATCGAATCTTTTTTCACCGTGTCGAACCGGTCGCCCGCCGGATTAATCAAACCATGTTTAACGCGCTGCTTTGGGTGGCACTTAAGCGATCCCACCCAAACAGAATACTCGGCCCAAATGGGGAGCTGATTGGGTGCAATATAAGGAGCGGTATTTAATTGAAGGCTTTTTTAACCGACTCAAACACTTTCGTCATATTGAGACTTGATTTGATAAATTAACTAAGTCGTTCTTGACTTTTATTTAAATCGCTGCAATCTTCTTACTAACAAAATAGTTGGAAAACTCACCCTGATCTCACGAAAAGGGTAACGAAGTTTAAAAATCCAAGAATCACAATTTATATTGGAATCTCTCAATATAGGCGTGTTTCTTGGATTTTTTTATTTCTCCTCGATTGAATTAATAAATTCATCGATCACTGCCGAAAAACTGTCAGCATTACTCAAGTTATCTTTTTGAAAATAGCCAAGTTATTAATGACAATTGCCGATGATGAAAAGAGTCATAACGTCATTAAAGTAACTAAACATAATCCAGGTGCTTTTTTTGGAACTGATCTTGATCTTCAACTTAGACGAAGAGGGATTGATACCATTATTTTAACGGGGGTTGTGACCGGAAATGGGATTTATGCCACCGCATTAGATGCTTTTCAGTATGGTTATAAGGTGATTGTGGTTGAAGATGCGATTACCGATCGTGATCAACAACTTCATGAAATGTTTTTCACAAAATTGTTTCCCAAAATTGCGTTAGTATCTTCGACTGATCAAATTTTGAAAGAGATTGAAACAAGTTTATAAAAGTAAGATGATCGATAATTATCGTTTGAATAAAAATGGCTTCCAACGCATGAATTTGCGCCGGAAACCATTTTTTGGTTGGAAATTAAGTTGTCGATTGTTGTGTTTCGTTTACTAACTGGCTCGGACATCAAATTGTTAACATGCATCATTATTCATCGTTATCCCCAAAATCATTCCTGTGAATCATAAACTATTCTTAGGCCGCAACAATAATTTCCGAAATTGTTTTGATTTATTCCAAAGAAATAATTGACAATTTATGTTAGGTACGATATCTTTATTAAATCAGTTAGCTACTCAAGCGACTAACCGAACACGTAGGGCACTTAATTATTTGGAGGAAAAGTGATGTTGATAGAAAAAGTTAAGAAAAAAGGGTTAACCAACTTTGATATAAAAGTTCTGGGAATTGTGTTGATGTTTATCGATCATGTTCATGAAATGTTTGCAACAGCCGGAGTCCCGACTTGGGTCGATATGTTTGGCCGGCCGGTCGCAACGATTTTTATGTTTTTAAGTGTTGAGGGCTTCACTCATACCCACAATCAAAAAAGATATTTATTCCGACTATTAATTGGTTTCTGGGTGATGGGAATTGGAAATTTAATAGTTAGCCATTTGTTTGGTGGAACTGATGTCTTTCTTGCAAATAATATTTTTTGTGATTTGTTTCTAGGCGTTTTAACGATGTACGGGATTCAAACAATCAGTAGTGGTTTGAAGCGCCATCAGTTCCTTGAAATACTGACTGGTGTATTAGTCATTGCGCTGCCATTGATTTTTAGTGCACTTCTTATGGAAATCATGCAGGGAAGTTTATCGGCTTATTTGTCATATTTCATGCTGGGTATCCCAATGCCTTTGACAGCTGAAAATTCATTTTTCCTCTATCTTGGACCGGTGATGTATCTACTGCGTCGTCATCGTGGCTGGCAAATGATTGGGATTGCTTGTGCAGCATTGATCTCAACCGGGTTCAACTTTACCGGTTTGTTCACTGCGAACACTCAGTGGTTGATGGTGTTGGCCGTTCTGCCACTCTCGGTTTATAATGGGCAACTCGGCAAGAGCATGAAGGGCTTTTTCTATGGCTTTTATCCAATTCATATTTGGGGATTGTACATTTTGGCCTGGCTGCTGGGTGTCGGCCGATGATCCGTTGACGATAACCTAGACAAATCTTTTTATTATTTCGATGTTAAGAAAGGTGAATCAATTGAAAAGAAAACAACTTGTAGTGACGCTCCTTAGTGGGTTAAGCTTTCTTGTATTGGGGTGTCATGTCACGGCCAGTGCCGATGCCCATCAAGATCCGACAATCGCTAATGTCGTCTTTAAACCAACCAGTGAACTTAATTTAACCAACTATGTTTATGACACTGTTGATCCAAAATCAACTCGTTTTCATCAGTATCTAACGCCGAATGAGTTTGCCGAAAAGTTTGGCCAATCTGACAACTATATTACTGGTTTTCAAAAGTATTTAGCGAAACATCACGTTAAATCGTTTGCTTACCGAGGCAACTTGTCTTTGAAGGTCTATGGCACTCGCCAAAACGTCAATCGGGCGTTTAACGCGAAATATGTAAAGGAAAAAGGGCAGGAATGCAAGACAACTTACCGATTGCCCGGTTATTTATCCAAACAGGTTGTTGCAGTTATGGGGTTGGATCAGGCCAAGCCCAACCATAAAAAGCCTGCTAAATTAAAATCCCATCAGAAGGCAGCCGTTGATCAATTTCAAGCCGCCGCGACTGAGGGTTCAATTGCAACCAACAGTAATAAACCCGATATTACGAGTTTTGGGAATCGTTTTTCAAAAAAGTATGGTGTATTAAAATTTGCTAATCAATATCAGCTAAATCAGCTCTATGACAAAGGATTAGCGGGTCAAGGACAACGGATTGGAATTATTTCCAGCAGTGATTTTTATAATCGTGATTTGAAAGTTTATTGGCATCAGGCAGGTGTTGATAATAACCTTGGGCGGATTCACAGAATCTATACGGCTGACAACCGGAAAAATATCCAAAGACGTTTGAACCTAGCCATGACGTCTCCACAAATTGAAGCGACTTTAGATGTTCAAATGGCGAGTTCTGTTGCCCCTAAAGCCGATGTTGACTGTTATATTGGCGATAACGGGGATGATATTACGACCTCTGCAACTGCGCACTACATGTCGTTTATGCAGGCAATTTCCGATAATATCGATAAACAACTGTCAACCAGCTTTGCGCCAACCATTGAGCTCAAAAGTCAGTGGCATGATCACAGTTTGACAATGGCTCAGTATAATCATGCATTCAATTTAATGTTGGAACAGGCTGCTGCTCAGGGAATTACGGTGTTTAGAGCTAGTGGCGACAGCGGCGTGAGTGAGAGAGCCTCCTCAAAAGAAAATCATGCATTTTCGACGTCACCTTATCAAGTTATTGTGGGTGGGACAACCCTTCCTTATACCAAAATTGTTAATGGTAAGGTCATCACTGTTTCTAAAGAACGCGCTTGGGGAAATACTGATGGCGCGAGTTCCGCTGAAATAAAAAGTGGTCATTTTAGTGGTAGCGGGGGCGGCTTCTCGGCTTTGAATGAAACACCGCGATATCAACAAGGCGTTTCTGGAATCAATACCTTTAGGGCGATTACCTTACTAAACTATCACCCGACGACTTCTAAATATACAATTAATAAAGACCCCAATATTATTACAGGAACTGGCACAGGCCGGAACTTGCCGGATGTTGCGGGGAATGCTGACATCCAGACGGGCTATGCCACCTATTTTTCTGGCAATGAAGCAAGTTTTGAGACTGGTAAAATCCATTCAGTTTTCAAGAAATATTGGATCATGAGTGGTGGGACAAGTTATACGTCACCACAAATGGCTGCGGCCAATGCGGTCATGAATAGTGGGCGGAGAACTCCAATTGGCTTTTGGAACCCGCAAATTTATCAATTTGCTCAACAAAGTGATTCGCCCTTTAATGTCTTGGATAGTCCAGATAGCAACAATCTGTATTTTACCGGCCAGCCGGGGAAACTATACAACCAGGCTGCCGGACTTGGAACAATTAACTTTGGCAAACTTTATAATAAGTTCAATGATCAAAGTCGTTCTAATTAAATAAATTAAATCCAGTTAGAAGCCTGATCTTATTCAGTCTGCTAACTGGATTTTTTTGGACACTGCGACTTTATGGTGCAAAGATGGGATGCATTTCCTATGTTGGCGCAGATGGTAGTAATTAATGTATTTTAAGATTGGATATAAACGTCAATCCCATTACTGGTATCCTCAACTACCGCACCAATGGGTGAAAAAATTAAGACGGATTCCAGATATAAATCGCCAACACATCCAGAAGAATGAATCGCAGCGATCAGAACAAATTCGGGACCTGATAAGACATTCACCAAGGATAACAGCCATAAAATACCGGTAATTAATAGTAGTGGCATGATCCCAATGATCATAAATTGCCAGCGTGGGTATAAAGTACCAGGGTTGGTAGCGTACAGCATCCCACCCTTGAAGCCATATTTGACATGACCGCTCGGATGAAAAAGCTTATAAAATAATCCATGAATTAGCTCATGAATGATTAGGGAGCTAAACAAAAAAATCATGAGGATTAATAATCGAAAGCCATCAAACGAAAAGCTCGTTTTGTGGCTTAATGGCAGTAACATGAAGATAAATAGGATAAAAACAGGAATTGCGGATAAATTGAGGATAAGTTGTAATTTCTTATTTGTCATTAAATCAATTTGTTTGTGAAGTTTCATTGTGGACCGTCCCTTCAGATAAGTTGTTTTATTGCTTACATCGATTAACGCTGAAACAGGTTATCTGGGTCAAACTGATTTTCTTGCTAAATGTCGCTTTTTAGAACATAAGGTTACCTTAAGTATACAGGATTAGGCAAAGCAATTTCTTGCCAACAAAGAATAGACACTAAAATGAAACGTAAACCCGACGTTAATCTGTGATGTTTACTGATGATATTAATTCTTAGGAGCGTTTGAAGGCCGCCGAATCTTTAAGACTGTTATAATTGACCCAAAATAATGGTAGAAAAGAGTGATTAAATTGAGGGGAAAACAAATGATCATTGCAACATTGAGTGGATTGCTGGTTCTGGGGGCCGGTTTTACTGCCAATGCCAAAGCTAAAAAAGTTGATAACCGGTTTACCGTTGTCAATGTTGCATTAAAGCCAACGAGTGAAACCAATCTGACTAATTATGTTTACGATACGGTAAATCCTGATTCTGCCAGTTTTCATCAGTATCTGACACCGAATGAATTTGCCCAAAGATTTGGACAATCCGGTTCTTATGTGGCAGCGTTTAAAAAGTACTTGCGCAAGTACCATCTCAAGACGAATGCGTACGCAGGTAACCTGTCATTGAAGGTTCGGGGAACCAAAAACAATGTCAATCGGGTTTTCAAGGCAAAATATGTCAATAAATCAAAGACCAGCTATCAATTACCGGGTTATTTATCCAAACGGGTTGTAGCCGTTATTGGCATTTACGCGGCCAATCCTAATTCTGCCAAAAAGAAGACAACTAAAAAACAGCCGACAAAGAAACCAGCTGTTGATACCAAATCACTTTCCAGCCATGTTGATATCCCGACAAGTGACACCAAGCCTGATACAACGCTTTCCGGTAATTCTTTTTCGAAAAAATATGGTCCGGCCAAGTTCGCTAATCGCTATCAATTAAATCGACTTTATAATCAAGGCTTGGCAGGCCAGGGCCAACGAATTGGTTTAATTGTTCATACTGATTTTCGTAATAGCAATATTCAAAAATATTGGCAACAGGTTGGTGTTAATTCAGATACGAGTCGTCTCCACCGAGTTTACGTGGCGGGAAGTCCAAAGAATGTCACTGCACTTTCGAACCTTGTTTTTAATATGGCACAAGTTGAAACAACATTAGACGTTGAATCTGCAAGTTCTGTTGCACCAAAAGCTGATATTGATGCTTATATCGATTTGGCACCAAGTGGGGCAACGACCAATGCATCCGGTCATTATACGGCATTTATGCAGGCAGTTTCCGATAATGTTGATAATCAGATTAGCACCAGCTTTTCTCCTGGTGAAGAAGCCAAGAGCGGTTGGGAAGATAAAAGTGCTAATCTGTCTCAATATAATCATGCGTTCAACTTAATGTTGGAGCAGGCGGCCGCTCAGGGAATTACGGTTTTTCGAGCCGGCGGTGATCATGGTCCCTATGATGTGCCGGGAACTTCTCAAACCAATGCCGTTTCAACCTCACCTTATCAGGTCATGGTAGGGGGGACAACGCTGCCATATACAAAAATCATGCATCAGAAGTTGATTAACGTGAACCAGGAACGGGCTTGGGGCGACACGTATAGTGCAAGTGCGTCTGATTTGAAAAAGGGCTTCTTCCCTGGCGGTGGTGCCGGCGGCTTCTCGGCATTAAATCCGACACCACGTTATCAATTAGGCGTTCCCGGTGTGAATACATTTCGGGCAATCCAATTATTAAAATATATTGGCAAAGGCCATTTCTTAGTTAACAAGAATCCGAAGGTTATAACGGGAACTCGCCAAGGTCGGAACTTCCCTGATGTTTCAGGAAATGCCGATCCGCAAACGGGGTATGCAACCTACATTGCCGGTAACAGTATGACTAAAAAGCATAAACGGGTCGTTCGAATCCCATATAAACTTTGGTTAATGGGTGGCGGGACCAGCTATACGACACCTCAGATGGCCGGCGCAAATGCCGTTATGAATAGCGGCCGATCAACTCGAATTGGCTTCTGGAACCCACAGATTTATAAGTTTGCTCAAGAAACCGATAGTCCATTTAACGTTTTGGCTGGTGCCGATAACAATAATAATCTTTACTATACTGGACAACCAGGCAAAATCTACAATCAGGCAAGTGGGCTTGGAACAATTAATTTCGAAAAGCTAAATGCTGAGTTTAATAGTGAAGGGTCCAATTAGTTGTCGAGCCAGTTAATGAAAAAATGTCAATAGCGTTGTTTTAGCCGAGTACGTCGTGTATCCCAAGCCATCTAACGTCAAGAAAATTTGAACCCAGTATCCTGGCTTGGTGGTCAGCTTAGTTGGGGCTGATATGAAAGAAAAGTTGAAAGCTTAAATTAAGACATGCTACCGATTTTTGATAGTGTGTTTTTTGATTGATAGGCATTGTTTTAAAGTATTCAATTTCTTGATTTTAGAACATATTTTAAGTGATAAAATACTTTTTATTTGGCCCAATTGAAATAAATACCAAAAAGTTCGGAAAAAAAACTTTTGTAGTGCGTTTCCTAAGTGCAACCAATTGACTAACAAAAAGTAACGGTAGATACTGCAGGTGTAAATGATTATGTAAGTGTACGAGGGGGATTTACGATGACAAATTTAGTAATTAAAAAAGATGTTGAATACGATCCAATTAACCATCAAGTAACCGATATTTACTATGACGGCGATCTCAAAGAAGCTTGCGGCGCCCTAATTGACATTCATGGTGGCGGTTGGTTTCGTGGCAATAAGTCCAAAGATGCCGATTCATCGGAACGGTTTGTTGGTGAAGGCTTTTTGGTTGTAACGCCGGCTTATCGAATCACGCCAAAGGCCTACTATCCGGCACCACTTGAAGATATGGATCATCTTTATGAGTGGCTTAAAAAAACAGATCTGCCATTTGATCATGATCATATTGGCGCCTTTGGCTCATCAGCTGGCGGCAACATGGTCGTTGAGCTGGGTATTAAATACGGGATCCCAATTGCTTCACTTTCCGGGATTTTGGATATTGATGACTGGCTCGGCAAACATGAGGACGTTGTTGCCGCAGAGGGTGATACCAGTGGTTTTAATTCAACTGCTAGTGCTAATATTAATCAAACGGGGGCTAACGATCCATTCTACAAATGGTTTGTTACCAACTACTTCAATGGTCGAACGGATCAGTATGTTGAAGCAACCCCATATCATCGGGTCACTGACAAGACCGGTCCAATGTATTTGGCAAACTCGTTAAACGAATTTGTCCCGACAAGTGGCGTTTTAACACTTGCCCAGGCATTGACTGATCATCAGATTCCTTACACAACGCGAATGGTTCCGGGCAGCCGCCATGCCAAAGGGTATCTTGATGATGTGTATGACGATGTTGTGGCGTTTTTGAAACGAAATGTTTAGAAGATAATGCCTAGTTGTTAGAGAGCAAAATGACTTTTTGAGACGACATATAATAGATTATGATGGTTCTTGCATGACTGACGATGTCAGTTAACTAACTAACGCGTTGTGCTAGTTATGAAACATTCAAGCATAGCGGCCAAGTTTCAAGCCG
>NZ_AZEY01000031.1 GCF_001434255.1 Lentilactobacillus diolivorans DSM 14421 | reverse complement strand
GGCAACGTCCTACCCTCGCAGGGGGCGATCCCCCAACTACTCTTGGCGTGCAGAAGCTTAACTTCTGTGTTCGGCATGGGAACAGGTGTATCCTTCTGGCTATCGCCACCACACTTTGTGTTACTGAAAGAACTTCGTTCTCTCAAAACTAGCTAGTATTAATTTTCTATATCCTTGAAACACCATTTCTACTTGGTTAAGTCCTCGACCGATTAGTATTGGTCCGCTCCGTACATCACTGCACTTCCACTGCCAACCTATCTACCTGATCATCTCTCAGGGGTCTTACTTCCATATAGGAATGGGAAATCTCATCTTGAGGTGAGTTTCACACTTAGATGCTTTCAGCGTTTATCTCATCCATACGTAGCTACCCAGCGGTGCGCCTGGCGGCGCAACTGGTACACCAGCGGTATGTCCATCCCGGTCCTCTCGTACTAAGGACAGCTCCTCTCAAATTTCCTGCGCCCGCGACGGATAGGGACCGAACTGTCTCACGACGTTCTGAACCCAGCTCGCGTACCGCTTTAATGGGCGAACAGCCCAACCCTTGGGACCGACTACAGCCCCAGGATGCGATGAGCCGACATCGAGGTGCCAAACCTCCCCGTCGATGTGGACTCTTGGGGGAGATAAGCCTGTTATCCCCAGGGTAGCTTTTATCCGTTGAGCGATGGCCCTTCCATACGGAACCACCGGATCACTAAGCCCGACTTTCGTCCCTGCTCGACCTGTCTGTCTCGCAGTCAAGCTCCCTTCTGCCTTTACACTCGTTGAATGATTTCCAACCATTCTGAGGGAACCTTTGGGCGCCTCCGTTACTGTTTGGGAGGCGACCGCCCCAGTCAAACTGCCTACCTGACACTGTCTCCCACCACGCTAAGTGGTGCGGGTTAGAGTGTTCACACAGCGAGGGTAGTATCCCACCAATGCCTCCACCGAAACTAGCGTTCC
Source organism: Lentilactobacillus diolivorans DSM 14421 (assembly GCF_001434255.1). GTDB lineage: Bacteria > Bacillota > Bacilli > Lactobacillales > Lactobacillaceae > Lentilactobacillus > Lentilactobacillus diolivorans. The sequence goes on along the minus strand of NZ_AZEY01000031.1, from coordinate 2,315 downwards.
GGCTTCAACGGCTCCTACCTATCCTGTACAAGCTGTGTCAACACCCAATATCAAGCTACAGTAAAGCTCCATGGGGTCTTTCCGTCCTGTCGCGGGTAACCTGCTTCTTCACAGGTATCTTAATTTCACCGAGTCTCTCGTTGAGACAGTGCCCAGATCGTTACGCCTTTCGTGCGGGTCGGAACTTACCCGACAAGGAATTTCGCTACCTTAGGACCGTTATAGTTACGGCCGCCGTTTACTGGGGCTTCATTTCTGGGCTTCGCCGAAGCTAACTCATCCACTTAACCTTCCAGCACCGGGCAGGCGTCAGCCCCTATACGTCATCTTTCGATTTTGCAGAAACCTGTGTTTTTGATAAACAGTCGCCTGGGCCTTTTCACTGCGGCTGATCTTGCGATCAGCACCCCTTCTCCCGAAGTTACGGGGTCATTTTGCCGAGTTCCTTAACGAGAGTTCACTCGCTCACCTGAGGATTCTCTCCTCGACTACCTGTGTCGGTTTGCGGTACGGGTAATTGATGACTCACTAGAAGCTTTTCTCGGCAGTGTGACGTCAGTTGCTTCCCTACTAAAATTTCGGTCCTCATCACTACTTGTCAACCCGCCAAAAAGCATTTAACTCTTTGACTGACTCGTAGCTTGAACATGCTTTTCCAGCCGCATGCACAACTTAGCCTCCTGCGTCCCTCCATCGCTCAAACATCATCAACTAGTACAGGAATCTCAACCTGTTATCCATCGCCTACGCCTTGCGGCCTCAGCTTAGGTCCCGACTAACCCTGGGAGGACGAGCCTTCCCCAGGAAACCTTAGTCATTCGGTGGACCAGATTCTCACTGGTCTTTCGCTACTCATACCGGCATTCTCACTTCTAAGCGCTCCACCAGTCCTTACGGTCTGGCTTCATTGCCCTTAGAACGCTCTCCTATCACCTGACCAAAGGTCAGGTCCGCAGTCTCGGTAATATGCTTAGCCCCGGTAAATTTTCGGCGCGGAATCACTCGACTAGTGAGCTATTACGCACTCTTTAAATGATGGCTGCTTCTGAGCCAACATCCTAGTTGTCTATGCAACTCCACATCCTTTTCCACTTAGCATATATTTAGGGACCTTAACTGGCGGTCTGGGCTGTTCCCCTTTCGACGATGGATCTTATCACTCACCGTCTGACTCCCGGATAAAAATCAATGGTATTCGGAGTTTATCTGAACTTAGTAACCCATGACGGGCCCCTCATCCAAACAGTGGCTCTACCTCCATGATTCTACGTCCGAGGCTAGCCCTAAAGCTATTTCGGAGAGAACCAGCTATCTCCAAGTTCGTTTGGAATTTCACCGCTACCCACACCTCATCCCAGCACTTTTCAACGTACACGGGTTCGGCCCTCCAGTGCGTTTTACCGCACCTTCAGCCTGGACATGGGTAGATCACTTGGTTTCGGGTCTACAGCAACATACTTCAACGCCCATTTCAGACTCGCTTTCGCTACGGCTCCGGCTTTTAAACCTTAACCTTGCATGCAACCGTAACTCGCCGGTTCATTCTACAAGAGGCACGCTATCACCCATTAACGGGCTCTAACTGCTTGTAGGCACATGGTTTCAGGAACTATTTCACTCCCCTTCCGGGGTGCTTTTCACCTTTCCCTCACGGTACTGGTTCACTATCGGTCACTAGGGAGTATTTAGCCTTGGGAGATGGTCCTCCCGGATTCCGACGACGTTTCACGTGTGTCGCCGTACTCAGGATCCTGAACTGAGGGTTATTGATTTCACCTACGGGGCTATCACCCGGTATCGCCAAGCTTCCCAGCTTGTTCGGTTATCAACAACTTTGGTAACTCAAATGTTCAGTCCTACAACCCCAATGAGCAAGCTCATTGGTTTGGGCTGTTCCCCGTTCGCTCGCCGCTACTGAGGGAATCGAAATTTCTTTCTGCTCCTGTGGGTACTGAGATGTTTCAGTTCCCCACGTCTACCTCAATATAGCTATGAATTCACTATATTGTAACAGCTGATTAAAGCTGCTGGGTTTCCCCATTCGGAAATCTCCGGATCAAAGCTTACGTACAGCTCCCCGAAGCATATCGGTGTTAGTCCCGTCCTTCATCGGCTCCTAGTGCCAAGGCATCCACCATGCGCCCTTTTTAACTTAACCTGGCATCACTTCGTGATGCAAGTTAATTGAGTATTTGCGATTTTTTTCTTAGTTAACAAACTCAAAATAACGCGGTGTTCTCGGTTGAAATTATATTTTTACAATACAATTACTACAGAAAATTAATACTATCTAGTTTTCAAAGAACCAAGTTTGA
>NZ_AZEY01000030.1 GCF_001434255.1 Lentilactobacillus diolivorans DSM 14421 | reverse complement strand
CCCCTATCCGGGGTAATCGTTAACGATCTACCAGGCCATAGCTTCATTAAGTCGCTCAAAGTATCCGTGACTGCTTCTGAAGTTCTTTTAGCAGCTTTACCAATAAGCAGGTAACGAGATTTTCGATCAACCAATGTAACGACACAAGCCTTTCCGCTTTTGCCTAACACGGTATCACCTTCCCAGTGACCAATTTCTACACGGTTGTCAGCTTCTCGCGGACGATCATGAAT
>NZ_AZEY01000001.1 GCF_001434255.1 Lentilactobacillus diolivorans DSM 14421 | reverse complement strand
GAAGCGTTACTGGAAATTATTACTTGTGCCAACAGAAAAACTAAATTTTGAACATTTTCATAAATGGACGAATTTTCCCTATTGGATGGCCGCGACTGACGTTGTTCACAAGCTATTAACCTTAGATCCTGAGCTTAAGCGAACTTACGAAGTCCTCAACCAGATTCGGACAGCAATTCAAAACCGAGATTGGGCCAATTATAATGCCGCTTTTTGGCAAACTACCGGTTGTTCAGAAGAAATGCAGGCGACCATCCAAACCTTACAAGAGCATCATGATGAAATTCACCAGACGTTGCTTAACCACTATTCCAACGGGCCCTTAGAAGGAACAAATAACCGGATTAAAGCGATCAAACGAGCTGGTTTTGGCTATCGTGGTTTTTTTCGTTTCCGAACCCGTGTGCTCTACGTTTTGCGCATTCATACTAAAAAAGCCCTAATCACGAAATGATTAGAACTTTAATATTTGAATTCACCAACAACAGTTGACGAACAACC
>NZ_AZEY01000029.1 GCF_001434255.1 Lentilactobacillus diolivorans DSM 14421 | reverse complement strand
AAATCCTTTCGGATTTGCTATATAAGCTGATATCAACCTCAGTTGACAAAGAGCCAAATAAAATTGGCTATGTCATTTTGAAATTTTTGAAAAGAAGACAAAAAAATAGGATTTCAGTTTGTTTTGATATGCAAACTGGAATCCTATGTGGTAGGGATGATTGGGGTTGATACCCACTTCATAAATAATCTAATGTCTTATCGCCTCAATTTAACTATCTTGTTGATCTACTGACGCAAACTCGATTGGTTGTTTGGATAATCACTATTGTTAAATTTGCCGTGAGATCAACTTTCGGTGCTTCGTGAAACTGTACTACATGAAACTAACTCGTATGACTGTACTTCTTTGGTACGTGATTCCTGTAACGATGATTCGTAATACCTTGTTACTTGTACCTCAATCAATTTGATATCACATCAATTTGATATAGTTGCCAATTGAACTACTTCGACTTAGTACAAGCGACCTCTGTACATAACCCTTTTCAATTACTCCATCAGGTATTCAATACTAGATCTTTTCGCTCATGCAACCAAATGAACCTAATTTAGTTATATTCAAATTTTTACCACCTTGAAATTAACTTGGTTACTTCAACATCCTACTCATTTGAATCTCTAAAACTTGAAACACATGCTCTGAATAAACTTGTTACTCCGAAACAATTGTGCTTAATTTCAAACCTTCAAACTCATATTCTTTTGAACTAAACATCCATTACTTCAAACTGCGAAACATTTGAAAATAATTCTTTCTACAACATTGGAACTTGTTGGATCAGAGAACATTCAAAGTAGGTTGAAACCCCTATGCTTCGAACTTCCTTCTCCCTTACCACATCTATATCATACCATATCTGGAAGCGTTTGCAACCTTTAGCCCTTACTTTTTAAAAATATCGCTAAAAGCCTACTATTACGGCAATTTAACAACAATTGAGTTGTCCGAGGAGTCTTATTCACGGGACATCTGATAACCAATTTTAGTTGAGACATTGCCTATCATGAAAGGCACAAACGAGCAGTTAGCCGTCACTGATCTCGCAAACGCCTATGATTACTGGCCAAATATCGGCAAAATAAAAACGCTGGGAAAAATTACTTATCCCAACGCTTTTACATTTGATTATTCAATTCTTTACTATCTAAAAATGAATCTAAGCGGATCAAAAATAATAAATGATAACCCGACAATTCCGATAATTGCCAACGAAATAATGACCGGTAGGCTTTCAGCGAACCCACTGACATCATGCTCAGTATACTTAACACTGGAAACCGGTGTCGTGATCGTCACTTTTTTACCATTAGTGGTTGTAAACTTACCAGGATCTTTCTTTTTATTCAAAACCTGCTTATAGAACAAATTACTAAAAGTTGTAAAGCCAACTAATTTAGTTGTATTCTTTTGAGTATTGTTCGGGTCACTCTTGGAAACTCGATTGGCAAATGAATTCTTTTGAATGGTCTTTGCCTGTGACTGTTCGATAACCGACTGATTAGGTGTCCGAACCGTTTGTTGATTAGCAACGGCCCCAGCACTTTCAGCGGCACTGTTAACCTGTGACTGTCCAGCTGCAGCAGAATCCGGCTGTGAATTAGCAGGTGCCGTTGCAGAACGATCAGCTTGCGATGAGCTACTGGAAGAAACATTAGGCTTCGTATTATCCAAACCGCCACCCGGGACAATTTTATCGATAACCGGCTTAATAATATTATCAAGCCCGGATCCGGCAGCTGCCGACCCCTTATCACCCATCCCCAGCATTGGTTGGCTGGAATTAGACGATGCATTGGCGCTGGAAGACGAGGCACTTGCCCCATCCGTTGTTGAATCAGAATTAGTACTGCTACTATTCTGGTCAACATTATTTCCGGTTGCGTCACCATAAGAAGTTGTCGTGCCATCCCCACTGGACGTATTAGCCGAACTGGAAGAATCACTGGCACTTGAAGAACTACTTCCAGACTCAACTGAATCCCAGTGAGTGGTTACTTTATTCTCACCATCAGAAGACTTCATCGTCGTATTTCCCTCAACGCTCCCATCCTGAGTCGTTGAAGAATCATACAACGCGTAACTGCTCTGATTATTATTTACTTGAGCTACTGTGGCTGAATCGCCATTAGTGTTGGTAGAGACGGAATCAGCATTCCCCCGAATGCCGAAACCACAAAACGCTAAAATAGTGGACGAAACAAGAACAAGCCACTTATATTTGAACTTTTCGTTCATGGTACATTCCCCCCGACTTTAAATATAGTCGTAGTTACCCACTTACAATGGTAATTTATTTGGCAACAATTAGCAAGTAAGTTATGCAGTTTTTATTAATTGTGTAAGCAGTTCGTAACAATGTCATGGTATCCTTATAAACGATTGGAAAATATTTTGAGGAGATAATAAGCACATGCAAAAAAATATTTACATAGTTGCAGCAATTGCAGCTACTTTGGGGATGACCACATTAACGGCCACAGCCAACGCGGCTACAAAGACAAATGCACCAACGTCAGGAACCAAAACTGCTGCACCAACCAAATCGTCATCAACTTCGACGAAAACAACTCAGCCCAAATCAATTCCAGCAGCTAGTTTAGTAAAGAGTACCACAGTTGACGAAGAACTGCCATACCACTTAAATAAGGGATATGTTTACACGAGTCCGGCTCTTAATAAACCAGCGGGTACCGCCAGGGATTTTGCCAAGGTTACCTGGTACACTTATAAAAAAGCAGTTATTGATCGAACAGCCCAAGGAAGTGGCAATTCCATTTGGTATGAAGTAAAAAGTGGTAACGGGCAACAGACTGGCTGGGTCTGGCAAGGCAACCTGGAACCAATTTCGAAGGGGACGTTTGATATCGCAATGAAGAATAGTGACTACTTTAAAGGACAAAAAATTATTACCCTGGGAGATTCGATTACCCGCGGATATGACGGATATGAAACGTTAGACAATATGGGTTACCCTAACTGGCTTGCGCGCTATCTTGATACTTCCGTTACCAATGCCGGCTATAACGGTGCTTTCCTATGCGAAGGCGGCGAGGAAGAAACTGACGGTGATCTAACGCCAACCGTTAACAATACGAATTTTACCAACTATGACATTGCTACCATCGCTTATGGAACTAACGATTATGGTCATTCGTCCAATTCAATCAGTGATATTCAGACAGAATTAAAAAATAATATCAAAAAAATGAAATCTGATAACAAGAAATTGATTATCTATGGTATCTTGCCAATTCCCCGTTATGATGCCCAGTCAAACTCCGATAACGTGATTGGCAAAGGCGGCTATACGATGGACGAGTTAAGAGACGCTGAAGCAGCCGTTTATAAAGCCTATAAAATTCCAGTGTTGGATTGGCGAAACGATACCAATCCAATTATTACAGATGCCAACCATGAAGACCGGCTGTACGATGAACGACTACATCCATGTGCTAAAACCTATCAACTAATGGGCCGCGAAATTGCTCAATTCATGATTAACAACTATCCTAAAGATCGGATTAAATCAGCAACGAAATCCACGACGATTAACAGTAAACTAACAACGAAAAAGACGACCACTAAGAAAACCACAACAGATAAAATAACAACGCCGACTGTCGCTTCTCATAAGACAGTCAAAAAATAATAATTTTCATACCCAGAAAAGGACCATGACATAAGTCCTTAAAATAAAACAGACCTGAGCCAAAATTCAACTGAATTTTTGACTCAGGTCTGTTTTACTTGAGAGCTTACATATCACGGCCCACTTTTGTCGTTGGAGCTTATGTCGTAATCCATTTTATGATAAAACTCTCATTAACCTAATCCGAATGTTGAAAACCAATTAGTTGCTGATGTCGAACCGGTACTTGCAGCTTGGCTAGCTGTGGTACTTGTACTCGAACTATTTAATAAATTATTCAACGTTGTTGTAGAGTTCGCAAATGAACTATCTTTAAAAGCATCTCCTTGGTCACTACCATCTGTATAAATAGTATCTAATCGATTGTTAGCTTTATTGATTTCAGAATCCTTCATAACTCCGGAAGCGGTGGCAGTATATGGAATAGTGACTTGCTTCCCAATTTTAATAGCATCACCATTGGCAGCCATAATGGCATCTGCATCTGTGTGTAAATGAACGATCCGATAATTAAGAACCCATCCAAACCAATTAACAACGCTTGAGATACCATTTCCAATAATATTACCGACACCACCAATAATTGAACCAATTCCACTTAATCCAGTTCCAGCAAGGATCGAACTAATATCGCCAGTTGAACTTGCCGAACCACTTGAACTAAACAGTCCAGTTACACTTGGTTCAGCAGTTGAGGAAGCAGTCATAATTGTTTTACTACCACTTAGCGGATCACAGTATGTCAAGTAATAAACGTCCTCCAGATGCGCATCATATAGGGCCTTTGCAACATTTTGAGCTGTAAACGTATCACGAACACCGTTATTAGTACTTGTGTTAGTATCAGACGCTAATTTGGTAATTAAATTATTAATCTGATCCTGTCCAGGTGAAACAAAGGCGTTCTTGCCAATCGCGTCACCAGGCAATCCACTATATGGTCGGTTGTTTGCCATCGTTGTGAACTTCGGTGTCGTGGCAAATAAATTACCAGCTGACTTAACATCCACGATAAAGTTGACTGACTTACCATATTGAGCAGCAGTCAACGCAGCGTTGTTAGCCGTTTCATTTGCGGTTCCAGTAGCTGGTGCTTGATAGCCACTTGGAATATTCGAAACTGCTTGACCAGCCGTATTGTTGCCTAAGAAGGCAGCAGCAGTTTGACTTGCCGAGTTGGTATTCGTCAAGGTCTTCGAAGTAATTGTATTGTTGGTCTTAGAGTCAACATAATTAACGGCAACCTGATTTTGTCCAATTGTTGCGCTGGAGCTGGACGACGAACTTGTACTTCCAGTTGCACTGGATGTCAAATTATCAGATTTAATCCAACCATTAACTGATGGATTGCTTGAATCTTCAACGTAATAATAAACTGCATTGTTGTCACGGCCATTGGTTTTTGCGCCAACCCCAGTAACTTTTAGAGCGTCTTTAGAGTAGTTACCCTGAGTTGATTTCAAATTTCGACCAACTTTATATTGCGTCCAGTCAGGCTGAACGTAAGTCTGGGATGACCCCTTAAAGTAATAAGTTGCGTTGGCGATATCAGTTGTGACACTGCCACGAGTAAAGGTAGCCGTATTCTTCAATCCACCAACGGTTCCTGTTCCTTTAGTTGGATTAGCTTTTCCAGCGTAAATCCAGCCGCGGTATTGCTTATCAAATGAAACAACCTTTAAATAGTAAGAACCACGATTAGTTCTTGCACTTCGATAAGCCCGGAAATAGCTTTGACCTGCATCAGTCTTACCATTCAAGCCACCCATTGTCGATTTTCCGGCAACCATTCGGGCACCCTTTAGTGTTCCGGCTTTTGAGTATAAAGCAGCTGAACCATTTGGCAAATAATTTCGTTCTTCCACATTGTAACTAAGCGCTGAATTGGACTTAACTTTCGCGTAACTCTTAGCACTTGCGTTAGGTGTGTTAGTTGCAAATGCGGCGACAGCAAAGCCAAAAACTGCGGCACCCGCAAACGCAACCTTAAAAAACTTTTTGTTCATGAACTCCCCTCCTATATCTTTATGTAAGATAAGTAGCTAACAGTAATTGTTAACTACCTATCATTATAAACTATTTAGTCATTACTTCCACTTATCAAAGGTTACAATTGCGTATCATTAACCTATGCAGCTTGTAATGTTACTAAAATTAGGTAAAAGAAAAGAGCCAGCCAAGTGGTTGGTTCTTTTCAATTCTAACTATAATCAGATTAGATTCCGTAACGAACAATTGCATCAAGAATGGCATTCAAGATATCATCATTGATTGGTAATTCATAATATCCATCAGCATTTTGAGTAATGTTAGGGAAGATAGTCTGGTTGAATGCCTTGTGATACAATGCACCGCCTTCATATTGATATGAAAGTTGGATCTTGTCACCATAATGAATGGTAGCAGGAAGTGCATCATAGTCAAGATCAGCCTTCATATAAAGTCCGGTTGGGTCAATGTTATCCAAGAAACCACCACCGATACGTGGAAGAATGGTTGGGGTAATCTTCAAGTAGACAGTATCCAAACCATCCTTCTTGAAGGCAGCTTGTAAGGTTGCTTTAGAAATGACATCATTCTTGCTACCCTTAACATCAGGATCAGCATTGAACTTGTTCATAGCGTTAGTAAAGTTAACGTTACTGTTGAAGAACGGAATCATAGTAGCAATCTTACCAGCAGCACGTGCTGATTTGCTTCCACTCAATGAGTCATAAACAGTTGCGTTCCAAACTTGACTAACCGTTGTTTGATCATTACCAACTGACTTGGTAGCACCAAGTTGTAAGGTAACAGCTGAACCAAACTTAGCTGCAGCTAAAGTAGCTTTTTGCGTATCACTCAATGAAGTGAAGGCTGAAGCATTAGCAGTACCAGCTAAAGCATTAGTAATCAAAGTGTTGATTGCACTAGTATCAGTGTCAGCCAATGTCTTACCATCAGTTGCTAAAGTAGTACCTTTAGTAGCACCAGTCTTAGTGTAGTCAACAGACTTGATAGCCTTGCCAGTTGCATCAGTTAAGTTGATGCGAATAGCATTGTCAGCGATGGTATCAGTTGAAGGAGTTGCTTCCTTCAATGATGATTGAAGAATCCAGCCATTTACGCTAGGGTTCTTAGCATCGTTAACGTAAACCCATTGGTCACCCTCACGAGTCCGCTTAGCTGCTTGGGTAATAGTAAATGTATCTTCCTTGTAGTTAGTGGTATCAGTTGTGTTACGGCCGATCTTGTATTGAGTGTATGCAGGAGCTTTGAAGGTTTGAGCTTCAAAAGTTGTTCCTGGGTTTTGGATTTGGTAAGTTGCTTTCTTTTGAGCATCAGTAAGTGATGAAGTTGTGTCTTGGGTCGTATCAGTGTATTTCAAGCCAGTTGAAACACTTTGATAATTGGTACGAGGATCAGTCTTACCAACGTAGATCCAGCCACGGTATGCTTTATCAAAGGTAACCACTTTCATGTAGTATGAACCGTTGCTTAACTTAGCAACACGGTAGCCACGGAAGTAATCGTTACCTTTCTTTGAGTTAGCAAGGTTTTGTAATGTTGATGTATCAGCAACCTTACGAGCACTCTTTAAAACTCCGGCCTTTGTGTATAATGCATTTGAGCCAGTTGGTACATAGTTACGACTTGTTGCTGTCGATGAACTAGAAGCTTGATTAAAATCAATCTTATAGCTCTTCTTAGCAGCACTAGCGTTGGTTGATGCACCGGCAACAGCTACAAATGATAATGCAGCTAAACCTGCAAACAATGAACGCTTCATAGTATTCTTCATGTTTGAATTCCCCCTGTAAAGATATTAGACGCGATATGTAACTCTCGCCCCTCTAGAAAGTATACTATCACCCCTCGTAACTAATGTAAACCGAAAGGTACTATTATGTTGAACCCCATTTACTATTATCTCATTTATTGTCCAACAAACTTTAACGTTTCCATAAACGCTAAAACCCTTTTATATCAATACTTATTCTCGATAAATATTTAATTATTAGGATTTTCGATAAGAATATCAGGCCCATCATTCTCATAATCTCATCAAAATTTAATTGTAACGTCAAAGAAAATTCACACTTTAACCGCAATAAATTCAAACCATGACACGTTCATTATATCGTCACAATTCCATTTTGGCTTCTTCTCAGTGTGATACCCTAACTCATAAGAAAACAAATACAAAAGGCAAAAAAGTAGTGCCCATATTTTCATCCAAATCATCACGGTGTTCCCCATTTGAAAAAATCTTCCCATGAAACATTTAAGCAAGCACTAATTCTAAATAATCACACAATCTAAGATCAGGTCCAAGCGGGACAATAGTCAAAAATCTATATCGTAATACCTTACAAAACGAAAATCCCGTAAAATCAGCGTTTTACAAACTGATCTTACGGGATTTTTGAAAAATAACTATTTATCGAATGATGTCCCAGTCACATGGATTGGATTTCTGTGTTAAGTCGTAATTATTTAGTTGCATTAGCCAACGTTGCATCCACTAGCGTATCGGCAGGAGCTTTAGAAGCTAAACGTGCTTTAACGGTTACAGTACTTCCGTAAGCTGCATTCGCAATTGCACTATAATTTGCACTTTTGTCAGCCGCGCTTAATGTGCTGTACGTGTAGCCGGGGGCATAAGCTCCTAATTTAGCCTCGTCAGTTGAACCATTTCCTAATTCAGTTGTCAAAAAAGCAGCGGCATTAGTCAAGCTTGTATTGGTATTGGTAAGTGTTGGTGTTCCAACTTCATAGCCAGAATCAGCGTCAATAATTTTTGCAAAAACAACGTTATTTGGGACCGGGTCTGTTGGAACCGGAACCTGTTCGATCACGGCACCAGCATAAATCCAGCCACGAATAGAAGGTCGATCTTGGTTAACAATATAATAGTAAGGCGTGCCTTCACGAGTCATTTCAACAGATTTAGTAACCGTAAAGTTTTCGCCACCATAGGGCTCTGTATCGTCAATAGTTTTTTCGGCCCGATATTGTGAACGATAAGGGGCATTCCAAAGCACATTGGTAATGCCGGGGTTAGTTAATTTAACAGTTGTCGTTCCCGGCATTGCCGCAGTATGAGTCGTTTCGGTATGCTTCAAGCCAAAGCCTACTGATGCCCAATCATCATCTGGATTTGTCTTGCCAACGTAAATCCAGCCGCGATTTTTATAATCAAAAGTAACAACTTTTGCGTACCACGATCCCTTATTCGTTTTAGCGACCCGGTAAGCCCGGAAGTAATCTTTGGAATTTTGTGAACCGGCTAATCCTCGCAACGTTCCTTTACTTGCAACCATTCGTGCACCCTTTACAGTTCCAGGCTTGGTATAAATCGCATAATTGCCAGTTGGAATGACGTTTCGATCGGCTCCGGCACTCTTTGTCGCGTAATTTTTGGTAACTTTAACAGCCTTACTCTTAGCACTAACAGTTTGTGAGCTGGCCACCCCCGCAGCAGCAAATAGCCCTAAAGCCGTAATCCCAATAAAAAGTGATTTATGTAACATTTTATTCATGACCCGTTCCTCCTCAATGATGATAACTACAAATTTATTATACTACCTTGAATGATAAGGAATAAAGGCTATTTTGTAAATGACCAAAAATAAGAGACATTAATATAACCCCTATTCTTTGAATATCTGTTACTCACCCAGTGACATTTCTGATCAATTAGCAACCATTTAAATTCTGTATTTTTAAAACCTTCTTTCTATAATCATACATTAGTAATCCACGGGACTCTCCTCGACATTTGCACCAAAAAAGCCAAGACAAAATCTCGTCTTGGCTTTCTTTCTAGTGAACCAACAAGGAATGGCTTGAACAACCCTTGTCAGTAATGCAACCTGCTTGAAAAGTTGCATCTTGAACAAATCATATATTTTGTAAAGTTAAAATGATGCATTGTGGTGTTATCAATTATCAATTCAATATAAAGCAACCTTTATAATCAGTGCTTTATGTAAAAAAGAAGGCCGAGCAAAATACATTGCCCGAGCCCCCTTATTTAATTTCCTGGTATTAGCCAGCAAACTAATTGCAAACTAAATTATTGTGCAATGTAGTTTGTATTAGCATTTTGGTTAGCATCTTTAGTGTTAACAGCATCCTTGGTTACGAAACGTTGGAATGCCACCTTAACAGTTGAACCATTGCTCAACGTTGCGGCATTGTTAGCATCAGAAGCAGCTGCATCATATACATAGAAGTAACGCGATGCACCGTTATCACCAGGTACGTTTTGACCGAAGAAGCCAACTTTGTCAAAACCAGTAGCTTTGTTACCATTGTCAGGATCAATTAATGAACCAGCCTTGGCCTTGTATGCAGTGTTTGAACCCTCAAGCGCCTTGGCAAATGGACCATCAGCAGCAAAGTACTTGGCAAATGTAAATGTACCAGTCTTATCGCCACCAGCAGGCAAAGCAGTTGATTGAGCTGAATCAGTCAATCCTGGGAAGCCTAATGCAAAGTCACTGGCCTTCAAAGCAGTGATTGATGAACCGTTAGTTCCGTCTTGGTAGAAGGAAACCTTGGTTGAACCAGCAACAGGTGTCACATCAAGAGTCAGGGTTGCACCAAAAGTGGCGTTCGAAAGAGCTGGTGCTGAAGTTAAGTTAGAACCATCAGCAGCAACGTCCCTGCCATCGTTAGTCTTGAATGCATAGCCGGAAGGTGCTTTAGTGTTGGTAATGAAGGCACCTAATGTTCGACCGCTATTATCAACGTAGTTAGCGTTAACAGCTGCACCCTGCTTAGAATCTGAACCGGCAGTTGTCCAAGTGTTGGTCTTGTCCAATGTCTTGCCAGTGGTTGTGTCACGATATTGAACCTTAACGCTCTTGTTGGCATCAAAAGTATCGCCAGGAGTTGTGTCACCGGCCTTTTGTAAACCAGAAGCTAAAATCCAACCATTTGCAGCCGAGTTCTTAGTGTCAGTTGCGGTAATGTGAACCCATTGATCGCCTTCACGGGTACGAGTACCGGTTTGGTCAATCTTAAATGTTGCTTCCTTATATGGTGTTGAGTCGGTGATAACACGACCCTGTTTGTATTGTGTCCATGCAGGATAAGTATAAGTAACGGTCTTGAAGTCATTTGCAGTACCGGTTTGGCCGATCTTGTAAGTTGAATTCTTTTGATCGTCAGTTAAAGTTCCGGCTGTGAATGTGTCGTATGACTTGATGCCACCAGCAATGGTTGTCTTGTCTTTACCACCATAAATCCAGCCACGATAGTTACCATCAAATGAAGCAACTTTGTAGTAAACTGAACCACGGTTAGTTGTCGCAACACGATAAGCACGGAAATTATCTTTTGAATCCTTTGATGCAGCTAAATTACTTAAAGTTGATTTTCCAGCAACTACGCGGGCACCCTTTAAAGTACCGGCTTTAGTATATAAAGCACTTGTTCCGGTGAAAGTAACGTTACGTTTTGTAGCGTCTGAAGTCAAAGCTGTGTTTGAGGTAGCCTTGGCATAACTCTTAGCACTTGCTTGAGTGGCAGTACCAGCAACGGCAACGAAGCTCAATGCTGCTAAGCCAACAAACAGTGACTTTTTGAGATTTTTCTTCAAAATAAATTCCTCCAATTTTTCTTGCGTCTCCGCAAAGAATATATTTAGTATAACGCGGGAAAAAAAGAATGACATTACTAAAATTAGACAATTTCACAGATTTATTACACTAAAATTACAGTAGTAAAACAATCTAACAAAAAGCAAAATAAATGCATAAATTTCCTAAGAATTCACAGAATAGTCAAATCTTCATAGTTTAATAAATCCATAAATAATTGTTAAACCGGTTGCACACACGTGGATCAAGGCCTAAAAGACGATTTCCAAATGTGACCAAAATATGAACGTTTTGTGAATATAAAGATGAAGTCATTAGATATAATTATGCTATGCTTTTTTACTAAAAGAGTAGTGATTCTATGTATTAAAAAGTCTGAAAACCGGAAATGTGGTTTTCGGACTCTTTAAATTCAAATTATTAATTATCTTGAACTGGTTGACTTGAAACATCGTAATAAACTTTAACCGGTGTACCATATGTGCCGTCATCCACTTTAGCCGCAGTATATACGAGATGATACCATTTTACGGTCACTGTTCTATTAACCCCAGAACCAAACCACCCAGAGTTGTAAGTAAGAACAGGATAGATTGGCGAATTCAAAGTCCCACCATTGCTAGAGGTTAGTGTCTTCAAAACATCTGCACCCTTAAATGTACCATTACCACTACCAATTTGCATATTACCATTAGCAATGTACTGACTTCTCGCAGCCCCTAAAAAGAGTTTATTTGCAGCCTCAGCATCTGCTTCATCTTTCACGGATGTATTAAGTTTGTCTTTGGATGACCAATCAATCGCCCATGATTGATCCCAAGAACGAATATCGCTAACAGAATGACCGTTATATGAAGCGTCAATTGTTGGCCCTGCCTTCACAGTAAGAACTCCAGGTGTGGCATCGTTGGTATAAGGTAACATTGCTGAATACCCTGCTTCGGGCACATTATTTGCAACAGTGTAAATCTTAGATGTTCCCCCAAACGTTGCCTGAGCCAATGTTGTTTGATTAGCAGCCGTTAATGCACCATTAGGAAGCGCATAGCCAGTCCCAACCAATGCCTTATTAATTTGATCCTGAAGGGCTGTAGCATCACTGGCAGCTAATGTCCACGTTGAACCATTCTGAGTCCCCAAGGTGTTACCGTTAACCGCAGAAGTATTCGTGTAATCGATATACTTGATGTTGTTACCATTTGGATCTACCAAGTATACACGAACAGCCTTATCCGCGATTGGTGCCGTGCCCTTAGTAACAACTAACGTAATTGTCGAGCCGAATTTTCCTTGTGCCAATGTTTGAATTTGAGCGGCGGTAAGTGTTGATGGATAGTAGCTATTTGGAGCGGCGGTCTTCAAAGCTGCTGCCAATTGTGTTTGCAAGGCATTTTGATCAGCCGTTTGTAACGTCCAAACACCGTTAGTTAACAGCCCTAACGTGTCATCCTTCTTGACACCATTCTTGGTGTACGTAATTGATGTAATTGGTTGACTATTTGATGAATCAACCACATTAATCTTGATAGCATTATCCGCAACCGTATCAGTAGTCGTCGACCCACTACCGGAATTCGTAGCTGAAGTTAACCCAGAGAACAAAATCCAGCCATTTGCAGCTGACTTAGAAGTATCAGTTGCCGTAATGTGAACCCATTGATCATTCTCACGAGTTCGGGTTCCTACCTGGTCAATCTTAAAGGTGGCACCCTTTAATGGGCTGGAATCAGTAATCTGACGGCCAACCTTATATTGGGTCCATGCTGGCTGTTTATATGTAACCGTCTTACCATCATTTGTCGTTCCCGGATTTGCAATCGTAAATGTGCCATTCTTCTGGGCATCACTTAATGCACCCGTTTGGAAAGTGTCATATTGACGAACGCCACCACCAAAATCAGCAGTACTCTTACCACCATAAATCCAGCCACGATAGTTACCATTAAAAGTAACAACCTTATAATAGATAGAACCACGATTAGTTCTGGCAACTCGATATGCCCGAACGTTATCTGTTGACGATTGAGTTCCCGCCAAACGACTTAATCGACTGGTTGACGCAACTTTACGAGCGCCTTTCAAAGTACCAGCCTTGTTATATAAGGCAGAGCTACCTGTAAAATTAACGTTCCGCGAACTTGCATCGCTCGTCATTGCGCGATTAGATGTTACCCGCACTCTTGTTTTTGCATTTGCTGTCGTACTATTTACCGCCCCGATAGCAGTAAATAATCCCAAAGCAGTCGCTGAAACAAAAAGTGACTTCTTAAGATCCATTCTCATTCGATTCATCCCCCGATACATATTTGTTAACCACGTGTTTATTATAAACTGCAACAACATGATTTGCCATACAATAATTAGGCATCTAAGAATAATGGACAGTTGTTCAAATTGTCCTAATCATCCCCATGTCTTGATCATAACACCGATATATATTTTGCTCTACATTTCATTATTTTTGTCTTATATTCTTAATTTAGCTGTAATACAGAAAAAGCCCTTCCATCAAAATCATGATAGAAAGACTTTCTCTTAATGGTTACTAATCATTAGTTGTTACTAGAGTTATAGGAATAGTAGGCATTTACCGGTGAACCGTTTGTCCCACCGTCAGTATCACTGGTTTGGAGCGTATAGGTAATGTTCCCGAAGCTTGACAAACCAGTTCCCTGAACAAAGACTGGGTAATCAGCCGACTTCAAGGTCGTCAAACCATTAGTGGTTAAATAACTGTTTAAGCTAGCCGCAGTAAACGACGTTCCCTGAGGACCAGTCGTAAAGCTAAGTCGAGCAGATGGTATCACGTATGCACCCAGAGCATCGGCCTTGAACGCTTTATTCAAACTGTTAATATCCTGTGCTGAATAGTTCTTAACAATATTATTAAAAGCAGTTTTATCAGCATCACTTAAATTGTAAAGATCTGTTGCACTATAACTTCCCTTTTCCGTGCCAGGGAAGGGTTGTGTAACTGCAACATGGTTAGATGGCGCTACTCTCAACGCAGATGATGTCCATTTGCTTCCAAGGAAGTTGCTAGGATCGTAGCCACGCGGTTGAATTGTACTGTACGCCGAACTGGTTGGCAGCACATTCAAGTTAGTCGAAGTTCCAAATCTCGTTGAAGCTACAATCGCCCTTTGAGCATCTGACATATTACCATTATTTGGTAATGCGTATCCCAATGCATTCAAGACATTTCTGGCAGAGTTGTTAATTGAGTTGGCATCCGTATCGGAAAGAACCCATGCAGAACCATTCCAAGTACCAACTGGATTACCCTTAGCGGCGCCACTCTTCGTAAAGTCAATATGACCAACCGTGGTTCCAGATGGATTTACAAAGTTAATCCGAGCAACCGTATCAGCAATCTGAGCATTACTATTCGCACTGATATAAACACCATTTCCAAATGTTGCTTGGGCAATTTGAGAAATCTGGGCTGATGTCAATGTCAAGTTATAACCAGTTCCATTCAACGTACTATTAATTTGATTTTGAATTTGAGTCTGGTCATTACCTGCGAGAGTCCAATTACCATTAACTTGTGAACCTAATGGTGTCCCCTTGGTAGCGCCGGACTTGTTATAATCAAATGATTTGATCACATTACCGTTGCTATCCATAATGTTAATTCGAACGGCATTATCAGCAATTGCCGTTGCCTTGTTAACATTTAAGTTGATGGAACCACCAAATTTAGCCTGTGCCAACGCACTTAACTGCGCATTGGTTAATGTATCCAAGTTAAAGCCGGTTCCGTTTAAGGCGTTCCGGATACTGCTTTGAATGGCACTCTGATCACCAGAAGCAATCGTCCAGTTACCATTCGATTGCGTTCCTAACAGGCTATCTTTGGTAACTCCCGTCTTGGACCAGTCAAATGATTTAACAACATTGTTATTGTTACTTGGATCAACCAAATTAATTCGAATGGCGTTATCCGCAATCGGTGTTTGAGCCTGAGTTAATCCACTAAATAAAATCCAACCATTGGCAGCAGAATTATTCGTATCAACGGCTGTAATGTGAACCCACTGATCGCCTTCACGGGTTCTAGTACCTGTTTGGTCAATCTTAAAGGTTGCATTGGTGTATGGTGATGAATCAAGAATTGCCCGACCAACTTTATACTGTGTCCAAGCTGGTTGAACATAGGTCACCGTCTTACCATCATTGGCAACCCCGGTATTGGCGAATTTATACGTACTGTTCTTCATCGCATCAGTGATGGTCCCCGTTTGGAAAGTGTTAAATTGGGTAATCCCACCACCAAACGTACCGGTACTTTTACCACCATAAATCCAACCACGATAATTACCATCATAAGAAACAATCTTGTAGTAAACAGAATTTCGGTTCGTTGTGGCAACCCGGTAAGCTCTAAAGTTATCGGATG
This sequence comes from Lentilactobacillus diolivorans DSM 14421, assembly GCF_001434255.1. GTDB lineage: Bacteria > Bacillota > Bacilli > Lactobacillales > Lactobacillaceae > Lentilactobacillus > Lentilactobacillus diolivorans. The sequence goes on along the minus strand of NZ_AZEY01000029.1, from coordinate 113,672 downwards.
ACGAACCCGATTTGGCTAAACTGTTTAACGTACCGGTTCGGGCAACAACTCGAGCGCCTCGCAAGGTCCCCGCCTTGGTATATAGTGCATTATTACCAGTAAAGGTAACGTTACGGGTTGTTGGATCGGTTGACATCTTTCGGTTCATTGTCACTCGAGCATAAGTCTTGGCACTTGCTGGTTGCGCATTAGCAACGCCGGCCGCTGCAATTAATCCAAGAGCAGCCATTGAAACAAATAGCGACTTCTTAAGATCAAACTTCATGAATGAAACCTCCCCTAATTTATAAGTATGAACAAACCATCACAATATAGTTAACAGTCAACTTAGTTTAAAGACAATCCTTCATCAAATGACGATTTATTCACGTTCTCCTAGTCCGAAATATGGTCGATCAATTATTTAAAAGAACGTTACCATCGCCCACGTTTCGTGCAATGTATCTTCTTCTGCTACGTCTTTAGTATAACGTAGGTGACATATCCTTTCCAAGAAATGAGCTTGTGATTAAGAACCAAGTCGTCTATAAAAATCACAAAAAGCATCCCTAATCAGTAATGAATACGTGATCTGGGATGCCTTTTATTTTTTCTATTTTTTTAACTTTATGGTTCATCTTTTGATTGGAAAATTAAGAAACACTGACATTGAATCCACTTCAAAATTGCAGGCGATTTTTGGTTAGTTTCATCACCAAACGCGCAGACAAGTAGTTTTTGTTCATTTCACATCAGATACAATATTTCCGAATTAGGAATCCAAGAATATTGGCTTCGTTGCTGAAATGTGGCAAGACCAGCAGTCTCCGGCCATATAAGCCTCTTAAACCAACATCCCCAAGCCCAGGGATATTGGTTTAAGAGACTTATATTCTGGAGACTAACCGCTTGTCTTGCCACTCTTACTTTACTATCAACACATCCACATCCGAGTTCTGCAAAACGTAAGTACTATGGGAGCCAATTGACAGCTTACCAATCACATTTCTTCCGGTCTGGCCCAAAATAATCAAATCAATTTTATTTTCTGCCGGAAAACTCTTTGATAAAAGGACTTTTACATTACCGACTAGTGCCTGCGTTTCCGCATCAATCCCCTGGTCGGCTGCTTTCTTGGTATATGGTGCCAATTTATCCTTAACCTGGGCGTACTGATCCCGATAAAAGTCTTCATTTACACCAAATGAAGACTCCATGCCACGATCTCGATTAACCACCCAGACAATATACAGTTTGGCAGCTAATACCTTCGCTAAACTACAACCAACGTTGAATGCCCGATCAGCTTGTGGGGAACCGTCAACACCAACTAAAATTCGTTTGTATTTCATGTTACTTTTCCCCTTCCCGATCTAGTTTAGAATGTCGTTTACTATAGCCAAAATAAATGAACATACTGATAATCAACCAAACAACAAATCGAACCCACGTTTCCCAATTCAAACCGGCAACCAGCATGACACAAAACGCGATCGCAACGATTGGAGTAACGGGGACACCTGGTGCCCGGAAGCCACGGTGTAAGTCGGGTTGAGCGTGGCGCATCCAAAGAACCCCAGCTGACACGAGGATAAAAGCGGTTAATGTTCCGATATTCACCAATTCTGAAAGGATATTTAAGTTAACCAGCCCCGCCGCAAGTGCCGTAATGATACCAAAGAACCAGGTTCCCTTAAATGGTGTCTGGTACTTCGGCTTCACTTCGCCAAACATTTTTGGAAAAAGACCATCTCGGGACATGGAATAGCTGATTCGTGACTGACCATATAATTGAACCAAAATGACAGTGGTCATCCCAAGGATTGCCCCAATACTAACAATGATTGACAACCAAGTTTGACCTGTTTGAGCCAAGACTGCTAGAATTGGCGCATTTAAATATTTTGCAAAGACTTTATATTTAACTACTCCAGTCATGATAAGGGTCATCGTAATATACAAGACCGTTGAGATAAGAAGTGACATCAGGATACCACGAGGTAATGTTTTACTGGGGTTAATTGTCTCCTCAGCACTGGATGAGACGGCATCAAACCCAATGAACGAGAAGAAAACGATCGATGCAGCCGGAATAATTCCTGAAGCTGTGCCGTTATGAAACGAGTACCAACCATATGGGTTAAAGGGATGCCAATTGCCCGGGTGGACATACCAAACAGTGCAAACAATGAAGAGGATGATGACAGTCAATTTAATCAAAACCATAGTGTCATTGACTCGCTTAGTTTGAGTAATTCCGATTGAAATAATCCAGGTAATTAGAATCACAATTAAGAACGCAGGTAAATTAAAATAACTCGTTACACCCGGTGTTGTGCCAACTGCCGCGGTAATAGCTGCCGGAAGATGAATTCCTAAGTTAGCCAACAAATTGACAAAGTAGCCTGACCAGCCAACTGAAACCGTTGCAGCTCCCAGTGCATATTCCAAGATCAAATCCCAGCCAATAATAAATGCCACGATTTCACCGAATGCGATGTAAGAATATGTATACGCGGATCCGGCAACTGGTGCCATGGACGCAAATTCTGCATAGCATAAACCAGCAAAGCCGCAACAAACTGCAGCAATTAAGAAGGATAATGACAGTCCTGGCCCGGCTGTTAAAGCACCCTTACCGGTTAACACAAAGATTCCAGTTCCAATAATCGCGCCAATTCCCAGAAACGTCAGGTCCCAAGTTCGAAGTGTCCGTTTAAGCGGCGTGGCATGAGCAATTAATTCTGAAACGTCTTTTTTCCGAAATACTGTCATATCTCTAGCCCTCTTTATTAAATTGCCATTAGTTTATAACCTAATTTTAATTTTGTAAAGAGTGGATGTTACATTTCATAACACGCGTTTTCATAATTTGTAAACTTACTTTATAAACAAAAAACTCTTCGTTCAACAATAATCGTGAACAAAGAGTTCTAAAACAACAGTGCAATTATATTTTCAAAGTGAAGGCGTTCTAATAAGTGTTAGTTTCACCCTTAACATCTGTATTCGTCCAATATGCATTTACAGGATATCCATTAGTACCATTTTGTGGATTTGTTTGGTCGTAATCATATTTAAAATGGTGCCACTCGATAGTAATCTTAGTAGCATCAGGATCACGAGTAATTACAGGATATACTGGTGAATTGAGTGTTGCAAGGTCAGAACCTGTAGCCGTTATATAGTTTGTCAATTGAGATCCACTAAATGGCGTTCCCTGGGGCCCAGTTGTAAAGCTCAAACTTGTATTAGGTTTCTTGTAGTAATAATTATCTTTAACAGAGTTTAGTATCTTGCTATTCATAACAGCTAACTGAGCATTAGAAATCAAGGAAGTTCCATCTTTAGATGCTTTAAGAGATGCAACTAAATTTGTACGCGCATTATTTGTATTTTCATAAACTGCTTGAGCACTTACATTAAAGTTCTGGGTGGGATCTTGTACATTAGGAAAGATAATCGGCCCATTAGCATAAGAATCAGTAGTTTGCTGCATAGCTTTATATAACGTATTACCATTTGTTGTATAACTTGTATTGGGAACAATTGTGCTGTAATTGTTCTGTGTCTGACTATTATAACCAGTCAAACTAATACTACCACCAAAGACACCTTGAGCAATCTGTGCCCGTTGAGCAGCTGTCAACGTATTACCGACGGTTTGATAACCATTTGCGCTCAACACGTTATTGATTTGATTCAAAATGGTATTGGCATCAGCATCGGAAATATTCCATGTGCCATTGCTGTAGTTACCAACGTTGGTACCATTAGTTGCACCAGAACGGGTAAAGTCAGTGTAGCCAATATAACGACCGCTTTGACTATACAAATTGATTCGAAGGGCCTGGCTGGCAATCACATTACTGTTAGCATACAAGTAAACGGATCCGCCAAAGGTTGCTTGAGCAATTTGGGCAGCTTGATCATTCGACAAGTTCAAGTAATAGCCTGAATTACTCAAAGTGTTGTTGATTTGATTTTGAATGGATTGCTGATCATTATTGTTCAATGTCCAGTTACCATTAATTTGAGAACCGACATTGTTTCCTTTGGTTGCGCCATTTCGATTCCAATCAAGGGATTTCACAACGTTGCCATTACCATCCATAATATTGATTCGAACAGCGTTGTCAGCAATATTGGTTGCCTTATTAACATTCAAATTAATTGAATCGCCGAACTTGGTTTGGGCTAAAGCGGTTAACTGGCTGCTGGTTAATGTATCCAAGTTAAAGCCGGTTCCATTTAGTGCGTTTCGAATTGATGATTGAATTGAACGTTGATCATTTGAATTAATTGACCAATTGTTATTGTTTTGGTTGCCAAGTGGTGTTCCCTTAGTAGCACCGGACTTCTGCCAATCAAATGACTTAACAACCGCGTTATTATTGCTTGGATCGACTAAATTAATTCGGATTGCATAATCAGCAATTGGTGTTTGAGCTTGTGTTAATCCACTGAAGAGAATCCAACCATTAGCTTGTGAGTTGCTATTATCAGTTGCGATAATGTGAACCCATTGATCGCCCTCACGAGTTCGGGTACCAACCTGGTCAATCTTAAAGGTTGCGTTGGCATAAGGTGATGAATCAATGATTGCCCGACCAACTTTATATTGCGTCCAAGCTGGTTGAACGTATGTTACCGTCTTGCCATCATTGGCGACCCCGGTATTCGCAAACTTATAAGTTGAATTCTTTTGGGCATCAGTTAAATTACTACTCTGGAACGTGGCGAACTGCTGAATACCGCCATTAAATGCGCCTTGAGTTTTACCACCGTAAATCCAGCCGCGATATTGACGGTCAAACGAAACGATCTTGTAGTAAACAGATTTTCTGTTTGTCGTCGCTATCCGATAGACACGGAAATTATCCGATGATGATTTCGAATTAGCTAAAGCACTCAAAGTTCCCTTACGAGCAACTATTCTAGCTCCTCGAAGTGTGCCAGCTTTGGTATAAAGCGCATTACTACCATTAAAGGTAATATTCCTAGTTGTCGGATCTGTCGACATCTTACGGTTTGATGTTACTTTTGCGTAAGTCTTTGCGCTGGCATTTGTTGCAGTATATGTACCAGCAACAGCGACAAATCCTAAAGCAGCCATTGAAAGAAACAATGACCTCTTAAGATCAAACTTCATATAAACCCCTCCCCTAATATATTTATACTCACGGAACACCATAATTATAACGCTTCCATTACAAAAGTTAATTAAAAAGGCCTATTTAATTAACTAATGAGTGGCATTAATCAGTGTCATAATACGTATTTCACTATGTTTTTTAACGAAAATAAGTGCTAAAATTTAATTGTGATCATTATCACAACACTATCGAATCGCCAATTTTCATTTGTAACCAGTCAAGGGAGATTCAAACACTTATTTTAGGGGGAATTTCATCATGAACAAGTTAAAGAAAGTATCGTTGGTCCTTGTCGCTACCTTTACTATGGGTGGCGCATACGCAACATTGCCACCACAATCCGCATCTGCCCGAACCGGGTATGTCTGGATTGCACCCAACCACGGCAAACGTTACCACTATAGTAGAAATTGCCGAGGACTATCAAATGCTGGCCGTCTCCGCCATGTAACTGTCCACTGGGCTAGAGCGCATCACTACCGCTTATGCCATTTGGAAAAATAAGACTGACACCATCTTTCTTTTAATTTTGCAATCATCATTATTTTGAGGGTGAAATAACATCAAGAAATTTATTTATACATTTCTGCTAACCATTTTAATGATTGGCGGAATCAGCTATTCAGCACCAATTAAAACGCCGAGTGCGGCGACCTACGTTTATGTAACGAAGACCGGCAAACATTATTTTTACCATCGGCATAATCGTGGTTTAAATAACGCCAAAAAGGTCTATCGCGTTAAATTATCAACTGCTAAACGGCGTGGGTTAACGTTGGCCAAAACCGATTACAGATCAGTTAACCGCCAAACCGTTCGAAAAACGATCCGAAAACGTGCCAATACCGTTCGTAGGAAAACCAGCCGCATTCATAATCAACGATACAATGTTGGTAAGCAGGTGATTATCGTCAACCACAACCGGCCTAAATTTTCAAAAACAACGTTGACTCGAAAACACGGTGCTTGGCAAAGATATGGTCAGCTCGACTTTCTAAACCGGGCAACCACCGCCAATGCGTTACTCAATAAACGGTTAATGCCAACCAGGCAACGGGAACCGCTTTATGTTGACCCAACCGGCTGGCATAATAAGAAGGCCCATGGCACCTGGTTGTTTAACCGCTGCCATCTAATTGGGTATCAGTTGACCGGCCAAAACAATAATTTACGAAACTTAATTACCGGGACCCGTTCGCTGAATACACCTGGCATGGAGCGCTACGAAAATACTGTTGCCTATTATTTACGCAGCAGTCGAAAACACTATCTGCGTTATCAGGTCAAACCGGTTTTCAAAGCTCATAACTTATTAGCCAGTGGTGTCCACATGCAAGGCAAATCAGTCGGCAGCAACCGGATTCATTTCAATGTCTACATTCGAAATGTTCAACCCGGCGTGAAGTTGAATTACCGAACCGGAACTAGTCGGGTGATTAATTAGTCGCCACAAAGATAAACGACTCCCGAGGTTAGCCAACAATCTAACTTTGAGGGTCGTTTGTTTTGCGTTTTTATCATCCCATAGTGTTTCAACTTGAAGTACAATGGTCATACAAGATAACGTAACACTAATTTTTATTATGTCAGGATGTGGCTTATGTCATTTATCAGTATTTTAGACGTTGCAAATTGGTTTCTCGCCAAGGAACCCATGACCGCCAAAAAGCTTCAAAAAATGTGTTATTACGCTTACGCCTGGAGCTTGGTTATTTTAGACAAACCCATTTTTAACGATACTAAATTTGAAGCTTGGAAAGATGGTCCCGCATCACCCAAGCTTTATCACAAATATAAAAATGCCGGCTGGAATCCGATTAATCCACAAGGTGACCGGCCAACCTTCAAGCCACAAATTGAAGGCCTGCTGGAACAAGTCTGGGCAACTTACGGCGACAAACGAGATCACCAATTAGAATCACTCAGTAAATCTGAAATGCCATGGCAGAATACTCGCAAGGGATTATCCTATTACAAAGCCAGTAAACAGGTACTTGCCGATCAGGATATGAAGGATTATTATCGGAAAATTTTTGACAACTAGAGTTGAATTCATTGATGTCGGGCATTATTTTTTAATTTTGACTACAAATTATCTTTAGTTTGCAGGTTGAGAAAAATAAATTGCGGCTATATAACCCCATATTTCAAAATTAGGAAGTTCGAGACACTTACTGGCTACCTAGCCGAAACGTGGTCTAGCAAGCAGTTCCCGGCCATGTAAGCAAATAACCCGATAGTTCAACTTTGAGATTATTTTTTAGCTACCTAGCTAAAACGTGGCCTAGCAAGCAGATTCCGGCCATATAAGCCCTTAAATCCCCTATTCCCAAATCAGGAATAGGGGATTTAAGGGCTTATATTCTGGAATCTAAACGCTTGCTAGCCCACTCTGCTTACCTTTACCCACCTTACCGGCCTACTCAGCTCAATCAACTCATCCAAACTTAGCTTTAGGGCGTGAAACGGATCTCCCGCCGCCGGGTAGAGCCACGGGATATCCCGCAATGAATTATCTAAATATACCGGTAACGCATTATCCAGTCCGATTGGATTCACACCACCAACTGGAAAGCCCGTTACTTCCTTCACCTTATCCGGCGCAAGTAATCTCGGTCGGACTTCAAATTCCTCTTTAAATTGATGATTGCCTAATCTTGCCGTCCCACTCAACACAACGACAATCGGTTGTTGGTTAACAGTTAAAACCAGTGATTTTGCAATCGCGTCTGGTGACACATGAATTGTTTCTGCTGCCTCTTCAACCGTTGCACCCGTTTCTGACAACTTAAAATACCTGTCACTTAATCCATAGTGATGTAACAGATTTTTCATTTGGACTGTACTCAAATTGATCGCCTCCGAATCCACAAAAAAATCCCTGAACAAATTAACTTTGTCCAGGGACGAGCTTTGCCGTGGTACCACCCATTTTTATAGCGAAAATCAGCTACCTCAAATACATATCACATGTATTCGGGAAAATATCGGTTTCCAAACCGGCCATCAACTGATTATCCAGCGACGACACGACTCCGAGCTCATTCTCACCAACTGTCTACCACGCCATCTCAGCAAGCAGCGTTCTCTTTGGGTAGCCCATCGTCAGCTCTCTTCTCATCAACATCTAATAACTTTTTAATTGTCAAAATCTTACGGCCAAATTCCATTCGTGTCAAGAGGAAAAACAGCTTACAACAAATATTTTTCAACTAACCGCCCATTTACCGGCTGAGTCACTCGATTATTTGGCTTAAACAATTGTTGAAACCGCTTTAACTGATCCTGACTAATTGTGACATTGGGATTAGTAATCACCAACCATTCAACCCCTTCGGTCAATGGTGGCGTTGTTAGTGAACCAAGGTAATGATAGCCTTCCGCTAATTTGGGCAGCCACTGATCAATTTCGATTTTTACCGGTGTTGACGCGCCCTGCTGAAACTGGTCGATAATCTGTTGAAAGGCAGCATCCTGATCACCCAATGAAACCAATAAAGCGACCACAACCAACTGACCAATCGCATTTTGATGAACTAAATGAATCTCAAAGGGCTTCTGATTACCATCCACTAAATGTTCTGCCCCTGCATGAAAATGAACCTGCTGAAAGTCAAACGACCGCTTAAAAATGGTTGCTTGTCCTGTTCCCAGTAATTTGATCGTTGTTTGATCATCCAACTCCTCGGTGAGCTGATAATCACTGTCAGTCGTTAACGATAATGGTTGATCCTGTTGGGCTGCCTGGGGCGTTTCAATGTTAATTGGCGATTGCTGCTGGCCAAACCCATTTGACCAAGTTGACTGCTGCTGATAATCGAGCATTTAAATCATCCCTTCAAAACTTATTTTAGAATTAGATTACCACTAAATCAGTAAGATACCCAATAATGAATTTAACGTAGGAACTCACCTTTCCCAAATTCATTCTATAAGTCATCTAAAACCCCAAAAATTTGAGATATGCTTTTGTAAAACGATAAAATGTTAGGTAGAATAGCCTTAGTAGAATAATTAAAGTACCATTTAGAAACAGGTCAATGGAGGCATAAATATGGAAATCAGAATAGTAACGGAACGTTTCAGCATTTCTGAAGATAATTTGAGTCTTGCAGAGTACGGACTTCCCGTTGACGTGTTTGATAATCCACCTGTTTTTCAAGTTCGTTTTGTCGTAAGAAGTCCGTACTATTTAATATCAGAAAATGGTAAATTTCAGTTTGTCCGTGACTATCAAGAAAGATTCAACAAAGTCAAACATCAGATTTATGAAAATGATTATTTAACTATTGATAGGTCATTTAATGAACCATCTGATCGTTTCGAGAGTCTGAGACAGCTAAATTTGATAGTTAAAAACGTAAAGCATACAATTCAAACTAAATTTGTAGTAAAAAATAAAATTGAGCTGGCCAACATTGATTTAGTGGGGACTTGGCCAGTTTATGATTCCTTGAATCAATCATCACTTGAACGGGAATTGCATCGACAAACTGTAGCAGATGTTAAAGAATTCAGTGACGGGGATGACAAAACCGATTTTGATTAGGGAGGACAAGGTAGAAGTATCGCCACCTTGCTTCCTTTTTTATTTACCCATTAATGCATAAATATCCATTCAATCATTGCAAATTATCTCGTCTAAGACTAAACTAGAAACAATTTATGGGAGATTTGCTAATCATAATCTCATCCTAAACTAATCTTAGTTGGGGATCAGATTTACTTGGAGGGATCATTTATGTTAAAAGTGAAGAAGTGGTCAGCGTTATGTGCCATCGGGATTTCTGCTCTAACTCTGGCAGCCTGCTCCAGCAGCAAAAATACCGCTGCACCAAAGTCAATTTCAATGCCGACAACCTACAGTGCCACCGGTAAAGCAACCAAGTCCGGTAACGACAGTACTGTGGATGCCGCCGAGGTGACTGACGCACCATTTGAGGGAATTACGTTAGCAGTTTTACAAGATAACGTTGAGGACTCCGACGTTTATTCACCAGGTGGTGGTGATGCACTGTTTAAGAGTAATAAGAACTTTAAGATCGTCAATGGTGGCCTGGCCAATTTAAAATTGGATCGATCAGCCAAAACGGCCACGATCACAATTCGAAAGAACGCTCGTTGGTCAAACGGCAATCAGGTCACTGCCAAAGACGTGGAATATGCTTATGAAATTATTGCCAATAAAAACACCTCTGCCCAACAATATTCCTCTGATTCTACTAATCTTAAAGGATTAGCAGCCTATCACACGGGTAAAGCGAAAACAATTTCCGGGATTACCTATCCTAATGGGCAAAATGGTAAACAAGTGGTGCTGCATTTTAAACGGTTATCACCTGCCATGCAGTACTCAGGAAATACGTTTATTTGGGGCACCGTCGTTCCATATGCACACATCAAAAACGTTAAAATTTCTAAATTATCTTCTTCGCCTGCAATTCGTAAGCATCCCGTCTTTGTCGGTCCTTACAAACTTTATCATCAAGTAGATGGTGAATCGACCAACTGGATCCCTAATCAATATTATTGGGGCAAGCAACCAAAAGTAAAACACGTTAATATTCAAGTCGTTTCAACTACCAATGCTGCGGCAGCCTTTAAGGCCAAAAAATATGACTTTGCCTTAGGCGGCCTGCCTGCCAGTCAATACAAATCTGTTAAAAAGGTTAGTGGCTATTCACTGGTTGGTGCACCAAGTCTAAGCTACGGGTACTTTGGCTTTAATCTCGGTTACTTTGACACAAAAACCAATCAAAATGTCATGTATAAACACAGTAAGATGGGCAATAAAAACTTACGGAAGGCCATGATGTACGCGTTGGATCTTGATAAAGTCAATCAAAAGATGCTCAATGGTGTTCAGTGGCGGGCCAACACGCTAATTCCGCCAATTTTCAAAGCCTACGCCGACACGAAGAATCCCGGTTTTCCTTATAACATGAAAAAAGCTAAGCAGCTGTTAAAGAGCGCCGGGTATAAGAAAAAAGGAAAATGGTACGTGCAACCTAATGGCAAAAAGCTCACCATTTCGTATGGCGTCATGCAGGCATCCACAGCCGCTGAATCAATTGATCAATATCAGGTTCAGCAGTGGCGAAAATTGGGACTAAACGTCAAGTTTACCAATGGTCGACCAATGGAAATGAATAGTTTCTATTCTGTCTTATCACAACCCAAGCAGAACAAGATTGACGTCTTCAGTGGTGGCTGGTCATTGACGAGTGAACCAACCCCAACTCAATTTTATAGTAAAGATGCTTCCTATAATATGGGTCACTTTGTTTCCAAGAAAAATACCCAATTGCTAAATAGCTTAAATAATAACAAAGCTTGGAATCAGAAGTACCGAGTTCAGCAGTTCAAGAAATGGCAACGCTATATGAATGACGAAGCTGCTTATACGCCTCAAAGCTTTATCTTAAACTACACCCCGGTTAATCATCGGGTGAAGAACTTTAAACAAGCCGCCTATAATAACTATATGATCCCTCAGTTCTGGCAAAATCTTCAACTGACGTCGGCTGATCAAAAATAATCACTTTTGTTTTAAGCCACAATAAAAGAACCTTATTAACCAATTGCTCGCTAAAGTATTGATTAACAAGGTTCTTTTTTGCGCAAAATTTAATAAAAGTTATCACACTATTTTGTTAAATAAGCCCGTGTATAATCATCTTCGCCGACTGGATGATGTAAAACACCTTTCAAATGCGGATTGACCAAATGACTTTCAACCATTTGATAGAGTGGCAATACAGGCATGGTCTGATTTAAGCGCTCTTGGGCTGCTCGTAAATCTGCCCAGTATTTTTTCGGATTATTTGCATTGGCACCGCCAGCTTGTTTGAACAATTTGTCAAACTGGGCATCTTTATATTTGCCATAGTCTTGGGGATTGGTACTTTCGAGAATCCCCATAAAGCTGATTGGATCAGCAAAGTCAGCCAACCACAATGTCTGCTCCATATCGAACTTACCGGCTGCTTCACGATCCTGAAACCCTTTGGCAGGAAGTGAATTAATTGCTACTTTCACCTTTGGTAAGGATTGCTGGATTTCGGACTGCAGTAATTGGGCGACATTCTTAGTCACTGTTTGATCATCACCGTTAAGCTGCAATTTTACGGTGCCGCTTAAATGAGCTTCCTTCATTCCCTGCTGCCAAAGTTGTTTGGCCTTAGCAACATTATATTTCAGCTTAGGGGTTGTCTCGGTCGCAAAGTCTTTACCAGTTGTCGGATCTTTGGTCAAATCTTTTGATGTGTAGGTATAAGCTGGCTTGGAACCATCCGACAAAACATCTTTGGTGAGTTTCTGGCGATCAACGACTAAACTTAATGCTTGACGCATCTTTTGATTATTTAACGGCCGACCATTTCTCAAATTTAGACGGACATAATACGTCCCGGCCTTTCGAACATGGACCAGATCTTTATTCTTTTGCAGTCCCTTAGCAGTCACACCAGATATGGTGGCATCGTCCAACTTCCCTTGAGTAAACAAGTTATGAGCAGTATTTGGATCCTTCACAACACTCATCTTGATTTGTTGAAGCTTAATTGCCGAGGGATCGTAATAATAGTGGTTCCGCTTTAACGTCCAATTATCGTTTGTCCCATTCCAACCAGTCACTTGGAAAGCGCCGTTATAGTCCATATCTTGAGACTTGGTTCCATAGGCTTTACCGAACTTTTGAACTGCCTTTTGATTCTGAGGGAAGAACGCTGGCAGCACCATCATTTTATTAAAATACGGCATTGGATGGTCGAGTTGAACCTGAAGCGTATGTTTGTTGACTGCCTTAACCCCCAACATTTTGGGTGATTTTTTTCCGGCTGTAATGGCATCCGCATTTTTAATGCCGGAGAATATGTAATTGTATCCTGATCTTGCGGTTGGTGATACTGACCGCCGCCAAGCACCGACAAAGTCTTGGGCAACAAGGGCATCGCCATTACTCCACTTGGCGTTTTTGCGTAGGTGGAACGTATATGTTTTACCATGATCGGTAGGTTTAACTACTGAAGTTGCCATTGCGGGGGATGGATTGTTGTGACGATTCGCCCGGTACAAGCCCTCCATACTATTTTCCAAGACGTTCCATTGCGTCAGGTCGGCGTGATTGGATGTATCCAACGATAATAGTTCCGCGTTTTGCATCAATGAAATTGATTTTGTGGAACCAACTGATTTAGAACTACTTTTACTACCACACGCTGCCAAAAGCAACGCGGATAAACAAACTGCTGCTGTTACCAATTGTTTTTTCATACTAACAAGCCTCCAACGATTTTATTTAAAATAACTTAGTCTCATTTGCCCCTCACTTGAAGTTTCCCGTTTCAACGTCTTCAATAAATCCGCCTAATGTTTTAAAAAATGCTTTCGGGTTATCAACACTATGACAATGACCGCCATCCGGTGTTAACACCAACCGCGACGATGGGATCTCCTCATTCATCCGTTTAGCAGTCGCCAGTGGCATTGTGTCGTGATCACCAAACGTCAATAACGTTGGATTCGTAATATTATGAATATCGGCTCGACGGTCCCAGCCATTTAACGTCCCGACCATCACGAACTCGTTATTTCCTTGGAAATGATTGTAAACCGGTGTAGCCATTGTCTCGACTAAGTGACGTGGCATTCTTTCAGGATGACGATTAACATAAAGCTTATATAATTTTGCAACCAATTCCTGATACTTAGGATCATCAAAGCGCTCATCGTGTTCGACCGTCTTCATATAAGCCACCTCAAATGGAGAAAATGTTTGGTCACGTAATTGATTGATATGAACAGTATATTCAGCGATATTATCAATCATGCTCATGATAATCACGCCTTTTAGATGCTGACCATATTTCAACGCATATTCTTGAGCAAGTAGGCCACCCCAAGAATGTCCCAACAAGTAAAAGTTCTCTAATCCAAGTTTTTGCCGAACTTCCTCTAATTCACTCAAGTAATAGTCCAACGTTAAATATTTTTGGTTTGCCGGATCACTAAAATCAGGTTGATCGGAATAAAACGAGCCCAGTTGATCATACATCGAGACTTGAACGTGATACTTAGCCAATTTTTCGCCAAAATTTTCAAATTCTTCGTGATTACTCCCAGGGCCACCATGAACACATAGAAGCTTAACGTCACCCTCCCCAACTGTTCTGGTAAACAAATGAAATCCATTATTCAATGTTAAAATTTTACTTCCCTGCTGCATAAAACCACTCCTTTTTTAATGTTAATAACTTGATAAGCAAAAAAGACGCCCTATGCAAGTTCTGTCACTTACATAGGGCGTCTCCGCGGTACCACCTATTAATTGTCTAATCAAAATCGACTAAACCTCAATGTACGGAAAGAAAGAATGAGTCACATTCCCTTTCGATACACGTCCATCATAATGGCTGGCTGCCATCAGGGACTAAATGGGTCGTCCCTGCCACTCAAGGATGATTTTCGATTCACTATTTCTACCTTCTCACACCAGCCGAAAGCTCTCTTTAAAAAATAGGCAAATCTACTTTTCCTTTCAAAGTGTTTTGTCATTTACTCATCAATATTTAATGTTATCTAATTTATACCTCTAATTGATCGATGTCAAGGTGTGATGTCGAAAATATAAATTGATTCGGATGAGTTCCAAATCTTAATTGATTATCTACAACATGCTGATATTATCTGGACTACCGGGTAAAACTTCCAAGCACAAATTTTTAAGAAATGTTGTCGGCTTCTTAGTTATAACGTGCAAAGCAGACGCAGCTCCCGGCCATATAAGCCACTAAAGCCCAGATTCCAAAACCGGGAATCTGGGCTTTAGTGGCTTATATTCTGGGAGCTAACCGCGTCTCTTTGCACTCGCACTCACTTAATCGAAATATCCTTCCACCCCTGGCTCATTCCAGCTGGGTTCCAAACATATCCTTTGACATCTGATTTCCACAATTGAGCTGTTGCCGGTTGATACAGCGGAATAAGGCCCTGCTGCTGCATTAATACTTTTTCAGCACTTACCATATCGTTGTATCGTTTTTGTGGGTCGTTGGCATCCGTTGAACCAGATTTTGCAATTAACTGATCGTACTTTGTATTCACAAAACCACCGTTATTGGACGAATTACCTTTTGTCATTAAGCTCAGGAAGTTAATTGGATCGGCAAAATCAGCTCCCCACGTTGAGATAACAACGTCAAAGTTTCCCTTCTCAGATCGTGACATCCGGGTCAGTTTCGGTACCGTTTGAATACTGATGCTTAAGCCGGGTAACTTTTCAAACTGACTTTGTAAGTATTCCGCGGCCGATCTTGTCTGATCAGTATCATCACTCAGAATTGTCAAATGCAATTTGTTCTGACCAACGGCTTTCATCCCCTGCTGCCAGAGTTTTTTAGCATTTGTTGGATCATAAGCAACCCCGGATTTAACATAAGCGTCTTTTGCAAAGTCAGCCTTAGTCTTCGGATTTCGGAATAGGTTTTGTGAGACAAATCCCAACGGTTTAGTTGAGCCATCCCTTAAGACTTTGGTTGCCAACGCCTGCTTATCGACAATTTGCGATAAGGCTTGGCGGACCTTTAGATTTCGTAATGCCTTAACCCGTTTTTGATTAAGCTGCAGGTAAATCATTGACCCACCGACGAAATTCTTGAAATCTTTATTTTTGCGGTAGTTGGCAACTTGAGTGCCACTCAGCGTAACGGCATCCAGTTTACCTTGCTGATACAAGTTCAAACCAGTTGCTGGGCTTTTAACGACATTCAGATCAATTTGTTTGAGATGAACATTTTTCTTATCCCAATAATTCGGATTCTTAACCAATTTCCACGTTTCGTTGGTCCCGTTCCAACCAACAAGTTTAAACGGCCCATTATAACTTGTTTTGCTGCTGGAAGTGCCATAGTCACTACCATACTTATTAACAACTGATGCTTGTTCTGGGAAAAAGACTGGGAAAGCAACCAAGAGTTTAAAATATGGAACCGGCTTGCTGAGTGTCACAACCAGCTTGTTGTTGCCAATTGCTTTTACTCCTAATTTATCTGGTGAAAGCTGTTTCTTTTGAATTGCGTCAAAATTCTTGATGCCTTCAAATAAATATGAATATTCGGAAGCTGTCTTTGGATCCGCCGTCCGTCGCCAGGAATAGACAAAGTCTTTAGCAGTAACCGGTTTGCCATTGCTCCATTTATCGTTGGTTCGTAATTTAAACGTATATTGCAGACCATCTTTAGAAACCTTGGTACTAGTTGCCAGCGCATTCTCAATCTTCGAGTTTTTTCCCAACCGATAGAGCCCCTCACCAGTATGATAGAGTTGCGTTAAGCTAACAGATTCCGAAGCTTTAGAATTGTCCAGTGTTGCCAATTCAGATGGTGTACTTAATTTCAGCACTTGCTGTGTTTTCCCGGAATTTGATGATTTACCACAGGCAGCCAAAACTAATGTCACGGCTGTTACGAGTAATAGTGCCGTCACTCGTTTAAACGAGCGGCCAAATTTTCCCTGCTTATTGAACATTTAAAAATCACCCTTCTAAATAATTTCTTAATCACATCATTTGCTTGAATAATCAGGTGATGCTAACCCTTTTGATTACGCTAATAATTGCTTAGGATTAAGTCCGACAATCATTTTCCCATAATATCGCGACGGGTTCAATTAAGTTGATTGAAATTTGTGGAGAGTGCAAAGAGACGCGGTTAACTCCCAGAATATAAGCCACTCGTTCCCATATTCCAGGTTTGGGAATATGGGATCAAGTGGCTTATATGGCCGGGAGTTGCGGCTCCTTTGCACGTTTTGACTAGGTTGCCGCAGCATTCCTGATTTTGAAACGATCAGCTAAGGAACCTATATGACCGGAGCACTCTCCCCTGCATGCTTAGACTCAGTCCTTCAAGGCAAGATATTTTTGCCTCGATCTTTGAGTCAAACCATACTTAATTTCATGATTACATCAAATAATGAATTGCTGCAATGACTAGTCCGACCAACGCAATTGATGAGCCCAAATACCACCTAATCATTGAATTTCGGGCCATCTGAATTTCAGCTTCAATATTTGCAAAGTGCGTATTTACTTTTTCGAACCGAATATCATTTTGATCAAACTTTTTATTGAATTCAGCATCCATATGAGCCATCTTTTGATCAAACTTCGCGTCCATTTGATTCATCCTTTGATCAAATTTTGCATCCATAAGATCAAATCTGTGATTAAATTTAGCGTCCATATTATCCATTTTTTGATTCAAATCAGCGTTTGTCTTTTCAAACTTCGTATCTAAATGAGCCTCAAGTAACGCGATTTGATTAGAAAGCCTGGTTTCTGAATCATGAAGCTCCTGTTTAGTTGCGTATTTTTCAGGATCCAAAGGTCCACCTCCACTTCCAGACGAATCACGACGACCAATTAGGTTTGATTTGATTAGTTTGTTAGCCATGACCGGGTGCCCTCCGATCAGCTAAGGCGCTCTTTTGGGAAATTCTCAGGTATCTTCTTGACGTTGATAACAATTGCATTCATATTCTCCTTAAATAAATTTCCCCCTTCTATTAATAAATAATACCGCACACGTTTAGTTTCTGACAATCGTTTCTTACTGATTGATTATGACATCCGGTAATGACATAACAAAAAGCAAGGAGTAGATACGCACGTACGTTCTAGCTTCTTGCTTATAGCCTTGAGTTTATTTAGTCTGTTTCCTTAACGGTCTTTCAATAATCATTAACTCTTTTTTCGTGTCCGTTTCCACAATCCTGCTCCTAGCATTGTTAACAATGCCATTCCGATGATACTCAAGATTGAATTGTGGCTATCGCCGGTTTGTGGTAATACCGATGCTGTTTGAATACTAGTTGCATCCTCGCCAACCCGAGCTTTCTTGCCGTCATTAGTTAAATCATATTTAAATTGTGAATCAGAAGTTGGTCGAGTTGCATTTTTTGCAAGATACAAGGTCCCATCGACTGCCTTTCCGGAAGAACCTGTCGAAGTACCTGATTGATTGGCGCGTCCCGGTAATCCCATGACACCGGCTTTGCCAACTGCTGAAGAGGTTGACTTGCCTGAACGCTTCTTACCCGTTTGAGATCCCGATGAACCCATATCTGGTTTAGAGGCCGTTTCTTTATCCGGCTTTCCCGGTAGGATTGGATCTAGTTCCGGGTCAGGAGTTGGAATAGGATCCGGTGTCGGAATGATTGGATCCGGATCTGGTGTTGGATCAGGATTAGGTGTCGGAATGATTGGGTCTGGATCCGGTGTTGGATCGGGATCAGGCTTAGGGTCAGGATCTGGGTTGGGTCCAGGTCCATCCGGTGTAAGCCGAACACCATATTTCTCGTTGACCCCATATGTCCATTGTGGGGTGTCGGTTGTTGCATAATTTTCATGATCACCATACACATATCCAGTTACAATTGGAACCTTTTTGACAGCATATGCTTCCCGTTCAGCATAACTATGAGATGGAATCTTAAGATTATAGTCCATTTTGAAATGAGACAAACCTTTTCCACGTTCCAGATAAAAAATTGTCATTTCGTGCTGGGAATCAGTTGCATTCCAATTTTCACCCAATACCTCTTTAAGATCCACTGTATTAGGAATTCCATCTTGTGTCACCGCTTTACCAGTTGCAAAGTTAATTGACCCAGACTTTGCATCATGAATACCACCAATATCAATTACTAATTTTCCATCAATAAATAGCCAAAAATCATCATCACCAGTGAAGCTGAATATCATATCAGTCTTAGTATTTGTGTCATCTGAAATCTGACCACCTTCTGGATGGATATACGTAAGTGCCATTTTGACACCAAAATAGTGATTAATGCCTCCTGGAGTTCCCGATCCACTTGTTGTTCTAGGGTTGTAATCTTTCGCAGTGCCATTAGCATTAAAGAATATGTCTTTATCGTCAAATGGGAAAAATTGGCTTCCTGGTCTCTTCCCCTGCTCGTCTATTGGTTGATTTGGTAAGTTATAAACAATCATATTACCCTCGTCATCCATTAATGCATGGTTATAGCCACTATCAAAATGATACCCTCCTTTACCATCGCTAATAAACATTTTCAATTCAGCATTATTACTATGAACCTTTTTAAAGTCCCCAGGTTTCCCGTCAAAAAGGTAGTTTAGTGACTCATCGTTCGCGCTGAGAACCGGATAGCCATCTAGTCCAAGCGTGTCCTTCACAATCCCTTTCTTGATTGTCGGTGCCCCAGTGTTAATCCCCCCGGGACCACTTTGACCACTACCAAATTTCAGTACTTTACCATTATTGATTCCTTGCATACCAATGTTCTCGGGTTCCTCATCTCCATCAGCAGTCGTTAGCCAATAATCCGTAACAGTTATTTTAGCCCCAGGATTGACAGTTTCAAGAGCCGTCAGTTTTTCTCCCTCTTTCAAATCCGTTTTTGGCAATGCATGTGGAATCAACATTGTATAGGACGGCGTTCCTTCTGGGACATCTTTTTGATCAGCAACACTATATATCATGTAAGTTTGACCATTAACAGTTACATAATTGTGTCCATTCTCTACAGCCTTTTTAAGTGCTTCAGTATAGTCTGATCCATTAGTTAAAAGTTGTTTCTCTACGACCTTTTTTCCTCGAGCAGCACTAAGTTCTTCGAGCTCTGCTTCATTTAACATTTCAAACTTACCACTATCAAACTTATGATAGTCGTATCCATCGAAATAGACTGGTACAACGGTTGCACCATCTGCTGACTGGTTTGGCTTCGAATATTCATTTATATGTCCATCATGAATGACAAAATATAGACCTGGTGTGATGCCTTCCGGTAGTTCCGTGACAGTCTTAACATCATAATTCTTATAGGTAGACAGGTCAGGATTCAGTTCAAGAGCCTTCTTAATTTCCGCCAAAGTTTCAGGATCGGCATATTGGTGTTTAACGACTTGAGCCTCTTTGGCTTTCTTAACGTCATCGGTTACTGGATTTTCGATATTAAATTCACCAGTTTCTCCATTATATTCATAATAGTCGTTCCCGATATTAATCACATATCGATCGTCCGTCCCCTTACCTAGTTCATAATAATTGCGAACCACTTCATAAATTGATTTGATGTCATTACCTGGATTAACGGTAGATTTAATAATCCGGTATTCACCAACATTCTCAACATCTGGATCAACTTGTAAGGCCTCCTGAAGTTCCTCAAGATCCTCCATGTGATATTTCTTTACTTTATGATCATCAAATGCCCCTTTTATTTCATCAAGCATCGATGCATCGGTAATCAAGCTATACTTCTTCTCTTGTGTGTTATACCCATAATATTTAGTTTGGCCGTCTTTGACTTCTGAGTAAATAATCCGGCCATACTCATTCGGATTATTAGGATTAACCTCTTCGTAATAAATATACGTTTTCTGCGTTGCCCGCTGATTATCATTAGCCTTACTCTTAGCTTGATGAGTTGCTTTTGTCGCGGTCACACGCTTAGAATTGTCTTTTGATTGACTGGCTGACTCGGCATTTGATTTTTTTGCCACTTGAACTGTGGCTTTCTGTGGGCTCGCTGATTGACCCTGTCCAACATTCGTTTGCCCATTATTTGGCGTATTACTGGCAGTCCGCGTTGTACTTTGACTTGTTGATTGATTGTGGGTAATCGAACTAGCCTGATTTGTTTCATGAGTTGTTGCAGTGCTGGTTGGCGTCTGTACTTGTTGGGATGTTGCTTGTTGGTTATTGGTCGTTTCTGTTTGATCATTACTCATATTACTTGATGATGAGGTTTGAGACTGAGTCGCTGTCGTTTGCGTTTGTGATGCTTGACTTGATGTCGATTGATCAGTAGATTCCTGAACTGTTTGAGAATTCTGGCTACTCGATGGCTGGGTCGAATTAACAGTTGATGCTTGCCCTGTCGAACCTGTTGTTTGTGTGCCACTCGCAGTTGCGTTCTGATCGCCATAACCACTGTTCGTTTGGCTGGTACCCGTTGAACTGTCAACTGCTTGTGGTGTCTGCCAGCTTACTTGTTTATCAGCGGTTGCCGGAGTGGCTGTTGTTGAAACAGCTTCTGTCGTAACAGTTGAATTAGCAGTTGTCGTTGTTGAACTTTCCGAAGATTGATTGACTGGCGTTAAATCATCGTTAGCATTTACCTTAATACCGGTTGCAGTAATACCAACCAATAATCCAGTAGTCAATAAAATTCTATGTTTAATGCTCTTCATAATTAGGACCTCCGTTATAATTGCATGTATAAGTTCTATCTATAGGTGAAATATTAGCAAGTACTTATGAATTATGTATGAAGAAAACCGCAAGAAATTTAGCATTATGATTACACATTCGTTTTAAGTAAATAGAAACCTGGGTTTTTGACACAAAAAAAGTTAAAGCAGAAGAACTGCCCTAACTTTTTTTGACAATATTTTCATTTGAAACCCAATTACCTTTATCTTTATTTCTTTGATAAATCAGTTGCTATTCATTCACCGTGAAGACATTTTGAATGGGTAAAGCAACAATAATCGCCTGCTTAGCCGATCCAGCCTTTTGGTAAACTTTTCGATCCAATTTTGGTGCTGTAATTAACGTGTTTGCAGCCTTCATATCCTTAATGTAGTTAACAAAGACATCTGTATCAGAACCAATTGAGCCCACAATCGGTGTATTCTTGAAGGCAAAGAAATTATCACCGCCACCATGCAGGAAGTCGTTGATTACAACTCGATAGGTTCCCGTTGAACTAATTGGTTCACCATTTTCCTTGGTCATTTTAACAACCTTGTAAGGCTGATCTTTATTTCCGGTATCGGTATAAGTATATTTCAATCCAGAAATTTGAAGATAATAATGTTGATTTTCATCATATTGTTGATTCAAAGCAGCTTCAATTTGCTTACCAGTCATCGTTACCACTTGGAGGATATTTCCAAATGGTTGGACAGCCGTTGCAGCTCCCCACGTGATATCACCATTTGACTTCACGTCAAGATCTGCCCGGATACCACCAGTATTGGTCATCGCAAAGTCAGGATTTGTCCCTGCCTTTTTGGCTTCATATAATTGACCATCGACAACTAATTCACCAGCAGCATTTTCCATTGTACTGGTATTGTGTAGACGACCTGTAATTGGCTTATTAGTCCCAGCTTTTCCAATAACTTCATTAACTTTTGGTGCGACGCGTTTATCAGCATCTTTGACGATCGCTGCTACCTTGGCATTCGACTTTACTTTTTTATCAGCTTTTTTCGATAGGACTGGGTAAACATGAGATGTCAGCCCAACAAACTTGCCGGTTTTAGGATTAATGTAGCCTTGCGTATCGTCATAAGCTTTGCCTGTATAGACGGCCTGAACAACTCGGGTCTTACCAATCACCGCGTTGGCATACTGATGAGAATGACCGGCAACGTACAAACCAACGTTGTTTTTCGGATCAATCTGGTTAACTTTCTTTAAAATATCAACAACATCCCCAGTTGTCTTACCATTTTCGGAAGCAACTCCCGTATGGGCAAGCACAACAACAGCCTTAACCCCTTTTTTGTTTAAAACTTTATCATATTTGACAATTGTTTTGGCCTCATCCAGCAGCTTAAAGGCCTTGTAATTGTTATACAGTGTCAAATGCGGTAAATCAGTTGTGTCAATTCCGATAAAGCCAACTTTAGCTTTTTGCCCGTGGGCTTTGACTGTTCGGATCGTATAGGGTTGATAACCATACGGCGGTTTATTAGTTGTTTTTCGAATCACGTTGGCATCAATCAAATCAATTTTTGAAGCTTGGTGCGGATAATTTTTAACCAACTTGTCAGCAGTCGCTGCGGGTTTGGCGCCCGTTAAAATCCGATTGAATTCAGCCAACCCACGATCAAACTCATGATTTCCCAGAGTTCCAATCTTAAAGTTCATCGCGCGTAAAACATGCATGGTGGATTCATGTGCCAAAAGGCTCGAATTGGCTGGTGCGGCACCAACCATATCACCAGCTTCAACTCGAAATGTATTGTTGGATTTATTGACTTTCTTAAAATGATTCTGGGCAATGTTTAAATAACTTGCCATCCTGGCAACTGTTCCGGCATCCTTATATGTTTTGCTGCCAATTTGAACATCACCGGTCGTCGACAAGCCACCGTGTAAATCATTGATTCCTAAAAATTGAACTGGAATGGCAGATCGATACTTTTTCGGTACCGCCTTGTATTCCGGCTGCTGAGTGGGCGATCGATAATTGTCCGTTTTCGTAACAACATTAACGCCAGCAGCTTGAACAGTGTTAGGTTGATTAGCCCCTACGCCAATTAAACCAAGTGCTGGAACGACTAATCCAGATACCAAAATCTTCGATAATAAATGATGATGTGTCCTCATAGAATCTTCCCCTTTTGTAACATGTATGACAATAAGCGACTAACAGCTTTATCTGATTGCAATCACTCTTATTCATACAAAACTTAAATGATTTAAAACAGTTTCAGACTTTTCAGAGATGACCCGATAATGACCAACAATTAGTGCTAACTTCCCTCATCAATTATAAATAACACTGGATACATCTCTGATTAAAACCTTTTAACTATTTTAAACATCTTAAAGATATCAATGAAAACGCTTACTGTCAAGTCGAAATAAAAAGAGCTAACTATCCACCCCATACAGGCAGATAATTAGCTCTTCTTCATTCTAAAGTAAACTTCAACCAACTAACTCAAATACGTCTTAGTTGATGCGATAATATCCTGCAATCCCTTTTTAGCATCTGAGAAGAACATATTTGTCTTATCATCACTAAACAATGGGTTTTGAACACCAGCATAACCCGTACTCATTGAACGTTTGATCACAACGATGGATTTCGATTTGTCAACATCCAAAATCGGCATTCCGGAAATCGCATTACCAGACTCACGAGCAAGTGGGTTGGTAACATCATTAGCACCGATAACCAATGAAACATCGGTATTCTCAAACATTGAATTAGCTTCATCCAATTGTTTCATCTGATCGTAAGGCACATTAACATCGGCTAACAAAACGTTCATATGACCAGGCATCCGGCCGGCAACCGGGTGAATGGCATAATCAACATTGATGTCATGGTCGGTCAATAATTTAGCCAACTCGGCAACTTCGTGTTGCGCCTGAGCAGCAGCTAATCCATAACCTGGAACAATCATGACATTATGGGCATATGCTAATTGCAGACCCACATCGTCAGCGCTTGTTTCGGTAATATTAGCTGGGACATCAGTAGCGGCACCAGAAGAAGCCTCGTCGCCGCCACCAAAACCACCAGCAATAATATTGGCAACTGAACGGTTCATTGCTTCGGCCATTTGCAGGGTCAAAATTGTCCCAGCAGCACCAACTAAAGCACCGGCGATAATCAAGATTTGGTTATTAATAACAAAGCCGGCGAAGGAAACTGCCAAACCAGTAAACGCGTTCAAAAGTGAAACGACAACCGGCATATCAGCACCACCAATTGGCAATGTCATCAATAAACCAAAGATCAAACTAGCAACTAATCCTAAAACAATGTACCAGATATTAGTTGGAAAACCAATCATCATCACAGCAGCAACAATAATAGCAATCACAACCAAACCGTTTAACAGCTTACTACCAGGGAAAATAATTGGTTTACCGGGAACGTGACCCGACAATTTTCCAGTCGCAATGAGTGACCCTGAGAAAGTCGTTCCACCAATGACAACATCTAGGAAGACTGGGATTGAAAAGGCTAAAGCCAATCCGGAACCGGCAGCCAACCGGGTATAATCAAAGATACCAATCGTAGCAGCAGCACCACCACCAACGGCGTTAAATAGTGAAACCAATTGTGGGACATCAGTCATTGGAACTTTACGGGCTTTAATAACCCCATAACCAATTCCTAAAATCAATCCGGCTGCTAACGCGATCCAGCCTGGGAAACTGATTTTACCGTCAGCAATGATTTCAATCAAAATCATGACAACGGCCATAATCATACCTAAACCAGATAACAAGTTACCATTTTTAGCGGTCTTTGGTGAACGCATCATGTGAACACCAATGACGTAGCAGACAGCAGAAATTAAATAAATTAATGAAGCGCAAGTTTCAAGTAAACTCATTATTTCTCGCCTCCACTTTTATCATCTTTCTTGGATCCGCCAGTCGGACGATCAAACATCCCCAACATCCGGTCGGTAACCGTATAACCACCAGCAACGTTGACTGCCGCAAAGAAAGCAGCCAAGAACGCTAAAATATAGAAGTACATATTATCAGCTTCAGCGGCAATGACAAATGCACCAACGACAACAACCCCATGAATGGCATTGGCACCAGACATCATTGGTGTTTGCAAGGTTGCTGGAATTTTACTCATAACTTCAAAACCAACTAACAGACTTAACACGAAAATTGCTAAGTTAGCGTATAGTTCCTCATTCATTTTAAGCACCCTCCTTTTTGTCCGATTGATCTTTAGTATCATCCGAAGAGTCTTCCTTAGTATCAGTCGATTCATCTGCCTTAGGTTTCACTGGCAGATTGAGCGCTTTGCGCAGTCGATCAGAAATGATTTCACCATCATGGGTCGCAACTAATTCACTAAGGACATCATCGTCAGTATCAATGTTTAATGCATCATCCTTAACGATTGACTTAATGACTGTTTGGACGTTTTTGGCATACATTTCCGAAGCAGCGGTTGGTAATTGACTCGCCATATCTTGAGCACCGATAATTCGGGCACCGTTATCAGTGGTGATAATTTCACTTGGCTTGGATCCGGCAACGTTACCGCCAAGATCACTTGCGGCCAAATCAACGAAGATTGTCCCCGCGGAGGCTTCCTTAACAGATGTTTCAGGAACCAACAATGGTGGCTTTCTCCCAGGAACTTGGGCAGTTGTAATAATAATATCGTTTTGCTTAATGAATCCCGCAAGTTCCTCTTGTTGCTTTTGCTGTTCTTCAGCTGACAATTGACGTGCATAACCACCGGCGCCAGCAGCACTAACTGAGCTGGTTAGGAACTTGGCACCTAATGATTCAACCTCGCCTTTTGAAGCTGGTCGGACATCGTAGCCGGAGACTTCAGCACCGAGACGTTTTGCCGTTCCAATTGCTTGAAGCCCAGCAACACCAGTACCTAATACTAATACCTTTGCAGGTTTGGCAGTTCCGGCAGCGGTGATCATCATCGGCATATACCGTGTGAAATCATCAGCGGCAACCAAGGCTGCTTTGTATCCGGCAACAGATGCTTGTGAACTCAAAACATCCATGCTTTGAGCTCGTGAAATTGTTCGTGGCAACAACTCAAATGATAAAGCCGTTACCTTTTGTTTTGCTAACTGCTCCATCTTATCCGGATCGATAAGTGAACTCAGCAATCCAATCAAAACTTGGCCAGACTTCAGCTTAGCAAGCGTCGCATCATCCGGTCGGTCGATGACAGCGATTACATTTGCGTCGCTAATGGCCGTATCTCTGTCAACAACTTTGGCACCAGCATCAGTATATGCTTGATCAGAAAAGTAGGCAGCTTCCCCACTAGACTTCTCCACCAATACTTGATAACCATCTTTAACCATTCGACTGACAACTGCTGGGCTAAGTGCAACCCGGTTTTCGTGATCAGCCTCTTTAAGCGTTGATAGCACAATTGACATTCAAATTACCCCCTTATGTCAACGTATTTGTGAAATCCTGCTCAATACCATTCTATGCTTTATTTGGTCGTGGGGCAACGAAAAATAAATAAGAATTTATGGTTTTTGATAAAAATGGCATCATTTTAATCATTAACGGGTGAAACCAGCCTAAATCAAGCGATTCACTGGTGACAAAATAATTAACTTTAAGCAACATCTAACAATTTTAGCCGTTTTTAACGTCTCTTCTACAGAAAAGTCGTCACTCATTGTTGAAATTTTTCTTCCAGCAATTACATTGTTTTTTCACAAAAGGATTTAATAATCATAAATAGATTAGCTCACTTCATCGAAAGGCAAACTTTTAAATGATAATATTACTCCGTAGTCACCTTCTTCATCTTTAGTAATGAGGAAAAATCAGATTTTTTTGACAGCTTCACTATATAAACGTGGCCATTTACGTGTCATAATTAATAATATGTAAAAATGAAATTTAGTAGCAAGATGATTATTCACTGTTGTTTATCCCCACACGATAATGATTACCCCACTGTAAATAAAGCGCGTTAACTAAAGCGCAATCACTACAGGGGTGTCTAAGGAGACTCAAATCATGAAATTTGTCATTGCGCCTGATTCTTTCAAAGGCGGCTTAACAGCAAAAGAAGCTGCCGAAGCAATCAAAGTCGGTCTCAGCCGTGTATATCCACAGGCTGATTATGCATTGATTCCAATGGCTGATGGCGGCGAAGGGACGGTTCAATCACTTGTCGATGCAACAGCTGGCAAACTAATCACCGAAACGGTTACCGGTCCACTTGGTACCCCTGTTCAGGCTCAATTTGGCCTTTTAGGTGATGGTAAGACCGGCGTAATTGAAATGGCCCAAGCCAGTGGCATTCAATTTATTAATCGGAAAACCCGCAATCGGCTCATTACGACCACCTATGGAACGGGTGAATTAATCCTGAAAGCACTGGACCATGGCATTTCCAAACTCATTTTGGGGATCGGTGGCAGTGCAACTAACGATGGTGGTGCTGGAATGGCACAAGCAATTGGTGTTCGACTGCGCAACCAGAACCATCAGGAAGTTAAATTTGGCGGTGGTGCCTTGGATCGACTCGCTGAAATTGACACAAGTGAGGTTGATCCACGAATTAACCATTTAACCATCCTAATTGCCTCAGACGTCACCAATCCACTGGTCGGAAAAAATGGTGCGTCAGCTGTTTTTGGTCCCCAAAAGGGTGCAACACCAGAAATGGTGCAAACACTGGACCAAAATTTACGTCATTATGCTGACGTGATCCAAAAGCAAACCGGTAAATCATTAGCGGACTATCCTGGCGCCGGAGCTGCCGGCGGGCTCGGTGCCGGTTTATTGGCCTTTACTAATTCAACCATGAAAAAGGGTGTCGACATTGTCGTTGAATATAGCGATTTAAAACGAAAAGCCAAGGGATCTGATTTTGTCTTTACCGGTGAGGGTGGCATTGACTTCCAAACCAAATTTGGCAAGACCCCATATGGCGTTGCCTTGGCAACAAAAGAAGTTGCCCCAGACGCGCCGGTGATTGCAATCGCTGGCAGTATTGGTGACCGCATCGAAGAATTGTATTCGAAGAAAACAATTGACGCCATCTTCACCAGTGTTGCCGGCGTCAAAACATTGGCCGAAGCATTGCATTCTGCAACTCATGATGTTGCTCAAACAGCCGAAAATATTGGTCGGTTGATTAAAAGAACCACCAAAAAAGAATAATGATCTAACAAAAGCAGCAGAAGTTGGGGATTAAATGCCTTCCCAACTCCTGCTGTTTTAGTATCTATTGATGATCATTTCTAAACACAACAATCAACTTCCTATTTTATTTCATTAAAGATGCACCTTTATTAACATAATCCAAGGAGGCAATGGGACCAGTTACCGATAGCTTCCCATTTTGATAGACCAGCTTAGTAACGGCGGCGTTGGGAATTGCAGCACCTGTATAATTAGCTGCCATGGTCGACAAGTATTCATTGATTGACATACCTGAACTCACAACCAATACGTTACCCCCACCATTGTTCGTCGTTCTTTTGGCAATTGTATTTAGCTCTTTAGTCATCCGATCCTGAACCATCGTCGCACTTTCTGCACGGTCGCCGGCAACTAATTTTGTTTGTTGTGAATTTTGTTGATCAAGTCGATAATAAGCGTTCTGCAACATGTTCCAATAATCTTTGCCGGTACTCTTCATGAAGTCATCACCACTTTGGTAACCATAAACCGCCGCAATTTTATTGTTATCGGCGGCAATACTATCACCCTCAAAGCTTCCGTAACCACCTTCACGCAAGAATTGGGAAATATTTACTTTGACTTTTGAATTTCCTGAATACTTCAGTGCATGTTTAGCAGTAACTTCTTGACGGGTTAAATTGCCGGCATACGCATACTTAAATTTAATGCCCTTTAATCCATAACCTAGCTGATCAGCAACTTTAATGCCGTTTTCAGTTAACGGAAAGTCACTCCATCCTTGGACGCGCCCCATGACATTTCCGGTTGTTTCCCCGTGACGAGTTAAATAAATGGTTACTGGTGCGGTCTTCCTAACTGTTTTAGTGACCTTCTTTGTCGCTTTTTTTACTGACGCAGCCTCTGAGTTAGCCATCGGTGTCACCACACTGATTGCACCCACTAATCCCATTGCGCATAATACTGTCATTAATTTTGTTGAAAACTTCATCTTTATCTTCCCCTTATTAATCCTGAATTTTTCGGTTTAATTGTGGTACTTGGATTGGACTATTTGCTTGCAAATATGCAGTTAATAAGTCAATATCCTGGCCAGCGTTATCAACAATCTTTCCTTTTGTAAATGCAAGGTAGCCATCGCCGCCAGTTGATAAATAATCATTTGTCAGAACGTGATATTTCGCATTCTGATCAATTGGCTTACCATCAACCTGAACATTTGAAACGGTTGCCAATTGCCCGCCTTCACTTGCTGCTTTAAAATGATAGGTCAGCCCAGAAAGTTGCAAGAAATATAATTGCGACTTTGTATACTGTTCATTTAACAACTCAATGATATCTTGGCCGGTCAATTCTACAATTGGCTGACTGTTGCCATACGGCTGCATATTATATAACGTCCCCAGTGTGACACTGCCATCCCCCTGAGCTGTCATATCACTTCTGATTGAGTCGTTGCTCGTAATGGCAATATCGGTTGAATGACCCTGTTGGTTGGCAATCTTTCTCTGCGCATCGACAACAACATAGGCTGCTTGTGATTCCTTATTATTCGAAAGTTCATTACTGATTGTTTGACCACCAGCAATTGAACCAACTTTTGTATTAATAATTGGTGCCACTCTTTGATTAGCATCGTTGATAATATTAGTGATTTCATAAAAGGCCAGACTCTTTTTAAACGATGCCGGATCATTTGCAGCTGAGTAAACTGGCTTCACGGTTGCATTCAACGTCCGATGATCAAAATCTTGCGTTTGAAAGTTAAGGCTGCCCGTTACTTCAGAAAATCCCTTACCTTGAAATCCTGCCTGTAAAACAGGAATCCCGTCTACCCAACCATCCGCATACTGATGACTATGACCGGCAAAGAAAATATCGACACTATTATTTGGATCAATCTGTTTTAACTTTTTTAAATCGTTAACAGCATCCCCGGTTGTTTGGCCATCTTGAGTGACTGCACCTGTATGTCCCAAAACAACGATGGCTTTAACTCCTTTCCCCCGTAACAAATTGTCATACTTGGCGATCGTTTGAGCCTCGTCTAAAAATTGATATTTTTTAGCAATTCCAGGTAAATTCGTATTTAATATACCAATGTATCCCACTCGAACAGATTGGTTGGTTTTGGGATCCGTGACTTTTTGAATGGTATAAGGACGATAGCCTACAGGAATTTGATGAGTTCGTTTATCCAGAACATTTGCAATTAGCATCTTCATTCCCGTATTAACAAATGGATATTGCTGAATAGCTTGAATCTGTAAAGGATTATTCAAATAATCAGTTGACGGAGTCACGCCATCAACTTCACGCAAATATTGATCAATGCCATGGTCAAACTCATGATTACCAAGAACTCCCACCTTAATCCGCATCGCGTGTAATGCTGCAAGCGTTGGGCCATCATCTAGTAATGCTGAATTGGCAGGACTCGCACCAACCATATCACCGCTTTGAACCCTTAGCGTCACGCCACCGGGATGAAGGATTTTAAAATTTTGTTCCTCTTGATCCAGGTAACCACCAAGTCTGGCGAGGCCACCAGCATTATTCACAGTTACCTGATCCATCACAAATTTACCGTTCGTCTGCAAACCACCATGGAGATCATTGACACCTAATAGTTGAACGGGTATTTCTTGATTTGAATTTGACTTTGCAAGCACTTCCTGCTTAAATGCCAAAAACGATGCTAAAAACAATCCCAGCAAAACTGCTCCCTTGAAAAACCGCCCCTTGAACATAAATTGCCCCCCATTATCAATATAGTAAAGCGCTTACATAGAAAGTTTACCATTGAGAAATGCAAACCACAAGCCTAATTTAACAGAAAGTAAATCGTTTAATCGGTTAGGGCATGTATGATAAATGGGCTAAGAAAATTTTCTTGTTTTTGAAGACGTCCCGTTATCAACGGCGATGTTAAAATGCAATGATTTGTTTTTGAACGTTCACCCACCAATTTTTATGAACAACTTAAAAGTTCATTAATCAATTACCTCCCTGAAACTGTTACGATAGATGTATACCTACGTTTGAAAATCAATATTGAATTAAACTTAAAGGGAAGTCTTGATATGGAAACATTACCGTCAGTCACGCAAGCTAATCAAACAATGACATTTAATTATCCAAATCGTCATCTTCAAATTTCAGTTCTAACCCCCGAAATTATCCGCGTTTTCGAATTCCGTGGTGATAAGGGTCAGTCTTACGCCGTCGAGGGCAATAAACAACAACCAACAACTTTCACCTTAAATAAGAATGATAATCACTATGAATTAAAAACTGATTCATTGCTTCTAAAAATCGATGCCGATCAGCATATCGATGTTTACGACCAGGCAGACCATCAGCTAATCACCGACTATCGGGGCAGCCGATCACCGCTAGACCGAGGAATCGATGAAGCTCATAAACAGTTGGTTGAAGCGGAGGGCCACACCGTTTCACAATCCGTTAACGGGGATGACAACGGTTATTACGAAGTCGTTAAATCATTAGCGGCTAACGAACATCTCTACGGCTTGGGTGATAAAACCGGCTACTTGGATAAACGCGGCTATGAGTATGACAATTGGAACACCGATAATCCCGCACCTCAAATGGAAAATTTCACTAAACTATATAAATCCATTCCGGTCATGTACGGTTTAAAAAATGGCTATCCGTATGGGCTATTCTTTGATAACCCTTATCGCAGTCACTTTGACATGGGCAAGGAAAATTCCAACTATTATTTTTACTCTGCCGTTGCCGGCAACTTGGATTACTACATCCTTGGGGGTCAAACCTTCAAGGATGTCGTCACTAATTACACCTACTTGACCGGTCGGGTGCCGTTACCACAAAAATGGACGCTGGGTTATCAGCAATCACGCTGGGGATACAGCATCAGCCAACAGGAAGTTGAAACCATTGCCGATCATCTAAAGAAATCCAAACTCCCCTGCGACGCCATTCATTTTGATATTGATTACATGCGTGGCTACCGGGTCTTTACTTGGAATAATGAGGCTTACCAAAATGATCCCAAGGCCTTTCTTCAAAATCTGAAACAACGTGGGATAAAAATTGTGACCATTATTGACCCCGGGGTTAAAAAGGACCCTGACTATTCAGTTTATTCAGAAGGTGTTAAAAAAGGCTATTTTGTAAAGACACCCGATGGTCAAGTCTATATCAACAAAGTTTGGCCAGGTGATTCCGCTTTCCCTGACTTTGGTCGTCCCGAAGTTCGTAATTGGTGGGCTCAAAACACCAAATTTTTAACCGATATTGGGGTTGCCGGCATTTGGAACGATATGAATGAACCGGCTTCATTTGATGGTGACATCCCTGACAATATTGTCTTTAGTGATCAAGAGCTTAAATCAGCCCACCAGAAAATGCATAATGTTTATGGTCATAATATGGCAAAAGCGACTTATGAAGGACTTAAAACCCATCAAGGCAAACGACCATATATCATTACAAGAGCTGCCTACGCCGGCACTCAGAAATATTCAACGGTCTGGACAGGCGATAACCGCAGTCTTTGGGCTCACATTCAAATGATGATTCCCCAACTATGCAATCTTGGTTTGAGTGGGTTTGCCTTTGCCGGAACCGATATCGGTGGCTTTGGTTCCGACACAACGCCTGAATTATTAACTCGCTGGATTGAAGCAGCGATCTTTAGTCCGTTATTACGGAATCATAGTGCCATGGGTACCCGTCACCAAGAACCTTGGAGTTTTGGCGAACCCACCCTCTCCATTTATCGACGTTATTTACAACTGCGCTATCACTTAATTCCTTATATGTACGATCTGTTTGCCCAAGAAACCAAAACCGGCTTGCCGATCATGCGCCCACTGGTTCTCAATTACGATGATGATCCACGCGTGACAGATATTGATAATGAGTTCATGGTTGGCAACAGTCTGTTAGTAGCACCAATTGTTGAAAAGTCACAAACCAAGCGACTGGTCTATTTACCTGCTGGTCAATGGATTGACTTCTGGAATCACCGTGAATATACCGGCGGCAAAGATATCGTTGTCAACGCACCACTAGATAAGTTGCCTTTGTTCGTCCAGAAAAACGCAATCCTACCATGGGGCCAACAAGTCGACCACATTTCAGAAGACCCCGATGACGAAATGACCTTCCATGTTTGGGGTGATGAGGGGCACTATGATCATTACCAGGATAATGGTATGGACTTCAACTACCAAAAAGGTGAGTTCAATCGCTACGCCATCTCTGTTAATCGCAATCAGGTCAGTGTTAAACTTCTGCACCAAGGTTTCAAAAGCGTCTATCGGAAAATTAAAGTTGTCCTACCTGAAAAGACCGTGACTTTGACCTACGAGCCACGAACCAGCCGGTATCTTTAACACGATTAGTTTGGAGAGAGAGGGACTTGGTCATCAAAAATACATTTAAACAACGCTTGATTGGATTAATTTCCGGTTTAATTCTAAATGCGTTCGGTAACGCGCTAACGATTTCGGCCAACATGGGAAGTGCCGTTTGGACTGCATCAGCCGTCAATTATAGCCGTTGGTTTAACATCAACGTTGGTGCCATTTTATTCATCATCGGCTTTTTGAATACGGTCACTAATCAAATTTTGATTAAACGTTGGGATTGGCCGCGATTTGTTGGCGAAATCGGTTATGTTTGTTTCTTTAGTTACTTCGTCAATCTCTTCGTAAATTTATTTGATTCAGCCGGTATCGGTAATCTACCAATTATCGTTCGTGCCATTTTGTCCTGTTTAGGAATTATCTTCTTCTGCACAGCCATTTCGTTATATCAGCGAGCCAACATTTTAATGCATCCCAATGACGATACAACCAACATTTTGCGATTCTTTTACCTTCGTAAAAGTGCAGTGGCTGCCCAGTTAATTGATTTTATCCCACCAATTGTGGCGATGATGATTTCATTCGCAGTCACCCAAAACTTATTTGCGGTTAATATTGGCACCTTCTTTTCAATTATCTGCAATGGATTAATTATTCAAACAGCAGATAAGTACGTGTGGCCGCGCTTAAAACATAATTTTCGAACGAAAAAACGAGGCTCGATGGCGCATTAACCGTAACTCATCCCAAGCAGTGATTATGATCCAACATCTAACAAAGGAGCTTCTAGTAGACAAAAATGTCTACTAGAAGCTCCTTTTATAAATCAAATGACTATTGAACTAAGTCTGTTGTTTTCTCAAAATCATAGTTAGCAACAAAATCATCAATTTCTTGAACATAATTCCGCTTTTGTTGATCACTGATCCACGAGCTGTTAAATGAATTTTTGGCAATTTGAACAACTTGGTCGACTGATAGATCATATGCTTCAGCAAGGGCCCAATAATTTTCGGAAATATAGCCACCAAAGTATGCCGGATCATCGGAATTGACGCTAACTTCAATTCCTTTGGCCAACAAATCGGTAATTTCTTTACCCTTCATATCAGCACTGACGAAACTGTTCGACTTCGGACAAGTGGTCATACCAATCTGTTTTTGATTAACAAAGTCAACCAGATCGGGATTTTCAACAATATTAGTCCCGTGATCCAGTCGCTCAACCCCAATGACTTCCAAGGCCTGCTTAATATGATCAATTGAGTCAACCTGGTCAATATCACAATGCATCGTAATATGATATCCCTGAGACACGGCGTTTTCAAAATGAGTCGCAAATTTCATTTGTGGATTATGATGCTCGTCAGAATCCAACCCGATTCCAAGAATCTTATCACGATGTTTCTTGGCTTCCAACAACGTTTGCCGGGCAGATTCTTTAGAAAAGTCCCGCAAAAAGCACATAATTAATTGCGCATCAACACCGAAACTCTTGGCATCCTGAGTTGCCCGATAAAATCCATTAATAACCGTTTCAAAGCTGATCCCACGACTGGTATGCGCCTGTGGATCAAAGAATAATTCAACGTGACGAACATGATTATCTTTTGCTTTCAATAGGTAGGCATAGGCCAAATCATAAAAATCCTGTTCAGTTTGTAACACAGCCAGTGCTGGATAATAAACTGCCAAAAACGAAGCCAAATCATCAAACTGATAACTTTTCTTGACTTCCTCAATTGTATTCTGACCAATATTAATGTGATTTTTTTGGGCCAGCTTTAATTTAAGATCTGGTTCCAAAGTTCCTTCAAGATGAATATGTAGTTCGGCTTTTGGTAATTGTTGAAGAAATTCTCGGGTTACATCTGTCAAAGTGATCTTCCTCCTAAAATACGAACATTCGCTTTTAATTTTATTATATTGTTAGAATAACACGTAATTTCAACCTCGTAAATAGTTATTTCCTTAAATATATCATTTCATTGCTTAACGATTAGGCGTTGCTTTTATCAATTATCTATGCCATAATTCTAGATAAACACGAACTTTATATTAGGATGGTGGATTAAAGTATGGAAACTGCTACAAAGGAACGTCACGGATGGCTAGATCGACGATTCCATTTAAGTGAACTAAATACCAATGCCCGAACCGAAACAGTGGCTGGAACAACCACCTTTGTTTCAATGGCTTATATTTTATTTGTTAATCCAAGTATCTTAGGGGCCGCTGGAATGGATAAAGGCGCTGTTTTTACGGCTACTGCATTATCCGCTATTATCGGCTGCCTATTAATGGCCTTTTTAGCCAACTACCCCATTGCAATTGCACCGGGGCTTGGAGACAATGCCTTCTTTACATATTCGGTTGTATTAGGAATGGGCATCTCTTGGCAAACAGCAATGGCAGGAATTGTGATTGCATCAGTTATTTTTACCATTATTTCAATTTTTAAAATCCGAGAGATTGTAATTAATGCCATTCCTAATGATCTAAAGCTCGCAATGGCCGCGGGAATTGGCATTTTTATTGCCTTTGTCGGCCTACAGGAAAGCGGCTTAATCGTTGGTAGTAAACCATCACTGGTCCAAATCGGTTCACTAACTGTGCCGACGACTTGGCTAAGTATCTTTGGCCTCTTTGTCATCGCAATTCTAATGGCTAAAAAAATTCCGGGTTCAATCTTTATTGGGATGATCGCAACGACGCTGTTAGGCCTATTTACAGGTCTCATTCATTTACCAACCCATTTAATTTCGTCAGTGCCAAGTCTTGGCCCAACCTTTGCTGTCGGCATTACCCATTTACCTCAGCTTAATTCACCAAAGCTATGGGCTGTTATTTTAATCTTCTTATTAGTGGCCTTCTTTGACACGGCCGGTACGTTAATTGGCCTGGCCCAACAAGCTGGTTTCATTAAGAATAACAAGATGCCCCGAATCGGCCGGGCACTGATGGCTGACTCCTTTTCCATGCTCGCCGGTTCAGTCATGGGAACCACCCCAACTGCCGCCTACGTTGAATCTTCAGCCGGAATTGCCCTTGGCGGCCGGACTGGATTGACCGCCTTGGTCACTGCCGGCTTCTTCACACTTAGCTTATTCTTCTCACCACTATTAACAGTGGTCACCTCGCAGGTAACTGCCCCAGCATTAATTATTGTCGGCGTGTTAATGGCCCAATCGTTAAAACAGGTTGACTGGGGCCACTTTGAAATTGCCCTACCTGTCTTTTTGACAGTTGTCGGGATGCCACTCACCTACAATATTTCATACGGGATTGCATTTGGCTTTCTCATCTATCCGATCACAATGATCGCTGCTGGCCGACGCAAGGAAATCAACCCGATTATGATCGCGCTGTTCTTTGTATTTGTGCTGTTGCTGTATGTTTTAAACATTCTGTAAAAGTAATGGAGGAAAAATTTTGCTATCTACAAACGAATTAGGTAACTATATTAAAGCTGGTGCAGCCGAGATTCCTGCTGACACCGTTATCGAACACGGCACCTTAGTCAATGTTATGACAGGTGAATATTATCCAACCAATGTCGCAATCTATCAGGGACGAATTGTTGCAGTCGACCAAGATATCACAAACTACATTGGTCCGAACACCAAACACATTGATGCAACTAATCAGTATTTGGTTCCCGGCTTAATTGATGGTCACATTCACGTTGAATGCTCAAAAATGAGTATGACTAGTTTTTCTCAAGCAGTTCTTCCCCATGGAACAACCAGTATCATCTCCGGTCTTGATGAATATATTTCATCAATTGGTTTAGACGGCCTGGAAGAAATCTTTGCAGAAATCAATCAGCTGCCATTAAAAGTATTTTGGGGTGCCCCATACAAAACTCCTTATACATTTCCTAAATCAACCATTGCTTATGACATTGACTCGGACGATCAAGCCGGACTCTTACAACAGGAAAATTGTTTTGGGGTCTGGGAAACCGTTCGTGAAGCCGTTCAGACTCGTGATGAGGATACTTTAAAAACGCTCACATTAGCTCAGAAATATCATCAACCGATTTTTGGTTGTTCCCCAATGGCCCGTGGCAAAGCACTTAATCAGTTCTTAATGAGCGGCGTTCGATTGGATCATGAAAGCTATAGCCACGAAGAATTCGTCGAAAAGGCTCGTAAAGGGTTGCATGTCATCATCCGTGAATCAACCGTTACAAAGTTTTTGAAAGAAAACATTCGGGCAATTACGGAAGTCGCCCCAGGAATTGCCCGAAATACCAGTTTCTGTACAGATGATGTCAACGCAACCGATATTTTGGATCATGGTCACGTTGATCATATGGTTCGCTTGGCAATCAATGCTGGTATCGCACCCATGACAGCAATTCAGATGGCAACTATTAATAGCGCCGAAGCCTATCGAATTGATGATCACATTGGGATGATTGCACCAGGAAAAGATGCTGATATTTTATTAGTTGACCAGCCAGGCACTTTTAATATTCAGTCAGTTATCAGTAAAGGGCAGCTTGTTGCCCAAGATAATCAAATGGTGGTTAATTTAGCCGCTCCAAAACGTAGTTCCAAACTACAGGGCCGACTAAAACATCAGAGGTTACAACCACAAGATTTTGACTACCATGTTGATTTAAAAAATGGGCAAGCCAATGTTGAAACAATTAAAAGTGTCGGCCCATTTGTTCGAAAACGACGGGACGTTATCCTAGATGTTAAGGATGGCATTGTGCAACCCGATCCCAACAAAGATGTTGCCCTCGTATCCGTGATTGAACGCTACGGCAAAAATGGTAATCAATCATTAGGATTTGTCTCGGGATGGTCCCTCAAACAAGGGGCTGTCGCAACATCAGCTTCTCCGGATGACAATAACCTGGTTGTTTTGGGCACTAATACTAATGATATGGCGATCGCAGCCAATCAGCT
Source organism: Lentilactobacillus diolivorans DSM 14421 (assembly GCF_001434255.1). GTDB lineage: Bacteria > Bacillota > Bacilli > Lactobacillales > Lactobacillaceae > Lentilactobacillus > Lentilactobacillus diolivorans. The sequence goes on along the minus strand of NZ_AZEY01000029.1, from coordinate 74,835 downwards.
AATCGAACATGGTGGTGGTCAGATTGTTGTTGTCGATGGTAAAGTCATTGATCTTCTTGAATTACCAATTGGCGGAATTGCAACTGACCTTGTACCTGATAAATTAGCACAAAGAGAACGTGACCTGAAACAAGCAACTCGTGAACTCGGCAGTAAATTACCTGATCCTTTATTCTATCTGTCATTTTTGCCAATCACTGCAATTCCGGATTTAGCAATCACCGATATGGGAAACGTTGATTGTATTAAACTGGAATTATTTGATCCGATTTTAAAATTAAGTGAAGCCGGCCAAACTGTTTAGGTACACCCCTCGTTTATCCCAAGATCTCTACCAAAATAATCAACCATCAAAAAGATCCCGTGAAACCAGTATTTGTAGATAATGAATAACCTACAAATACTGGTTTCACGGGATCTTTTTTTAATCAGGCTTATCAGACTTCAATTTAGCTTATGACCATATCGCTTTTTTAAAGGCTATCAAATTAAAGATTAGAACGGCCTTCCTTTTAAGTAAATTCCAAGAACTAGCCGCTATTCCAACACCATTTATTTTGATACTGCCACATACCACTTTTTCAACTGATCAACGGTTAATTTAGGAATCAGATTCGTCACTAATTGAACCGTCTTCTCAAAATCTGGATAAGCACACAGCGCATAATTGGTATGCTCATAACGAACCGGAATCCCAATACAAACGGTTGGGGCGCCTGTTTCCAATAGCATTTCTGACGCATCAACGCCACCACCCGTTCGAACCGCTCTGGTATATGGCATCTTCAATTCGTCAGCTGTTTGAGCAACAAATGCCTGGAAATCATGACTCGCAATAAAGCTGGTATCTTGATCACGTAGCATTGGGCCACCTCTAAATTTGGTTTGACTCAGCCAAGCCGGTGTGAAGGTATCATCAGCTGGACAACCCTCTAAACAAATTCCAATATCGGGATGAACGTTTCTTGAAGTCACCCGCGCACCACGACAACCAATTTCTTCTTGAGTTGACAATGCGACCACCAAATTAACGGGCAATTCTGTATCGGCTAGTTCAGCTAAACTGGTAATGGCCGCTGCCGTTCCCATTCGATTATCAAACGCTTTGCCCATCATGAAATCATGTTTGGGGTTATAGCTCCAAGTCGTATCCGGAACAATTGGCGCTCCGGTCTGAATACCAAAGTCATTGAGCGTTTCTTCTCTGGACGTTGAACCTACATCCAGCCGCATGTGATCAATACTAATCGGCTGCTTCTTCTCCGCGGCCATCATAAAGTGAGGAGGTTTAGAAACGACTAACGCCGGAATATAATCACCGTTCTTATCCCGAACCCGCATTTTTTGGGCAGCAACATTACTTGGTACCCAACCACCGTTAGGAACGAATTTGATCATCCCATTATCATCGACTGCTTGGACAACAAATCCAACCGCGTCCAAATGGGCATCCACCATCAGTGTTGGCTTTTTATCGTCGTTGCCACGATGAGACAAATAAACGTTTCCCATTGGATCACGTTTGGCATTGGCAAAATGGCCGCCCCATTTCAGTGCCAGATTGGTGACTTCATCTTCATACCCGGGTGCACCGTTCGCATTTGAGAGCGTCTCAATTAATTGCAATCGTTGGGTTTTATCCACAACAAACCACTTCCTTTTTGCTCATTTGAAAGAATGATACAAATTCGCTCAACGTTAAAACTCAATTAACTTTTATTTCAGCTAAATAAATATTCAAATCTATTTGTAATAGTTTTCATTTTAAACAGCATCGACATTTTGCATCCGTTTTTTTACTCGGTTAACAAAGTCAGTAAACAACGCATCGTGTTCAGGATACTTCGTGTATAAACATTCCGGGTGCCACTGAACGGCAAGCAACTGATCCGAATTCATACTCTCAATTGCTTCAACACAGTCATCGGCAGCTCTTGCGGTCACTTTCAAATCATTGCCAAGATCCTTAACGGCTTCGTGATGATGTGAATTGACCATGGGGTAATCACCCATTATTTTCTCTAAATGACTACCTGCCATGACATTGACATGGTGGCTCGTTACCGAAAGCGGTGCTGCTTGAAAATGTTTCAAAACTTTCCGGTCGCTTTGACTTGGAAAATCTTGATAGACGGTTCCTCCGAGCCCGACATTGATCACTTGAATGCCGCGGCAAATTCCAAAGATCGCTTTGCCTGCTGCATATGCTTGGCGCACCAGTTCAAGCTCTAATTCATCTTTCTGTCGATATGTATACCCCAGTTCGGGAATTGGTTCTTCATCATATAAAATTGGATCAACATCAGGTCCTCCCAGAAACGCCATCCCATCGCATTTGCTTAAAAAATCTTCTGCATACTTAGAATCCGAGGTTGGAAAAATAATTGGCAGTCCGCCAGCTTTCTTAATTGCCTCCGAAACATCATCTGTAATGTAATCTGCAAATGAATTTTTTCGCATTGTCACATCCGCGACCATTCCAATTGTTGGTATCATATTCTCACTCTCCATCCCATTAGATTAGAATTTAATTATAAACTTTTTAATGATAAATTCAATTGTAAAAAGGCTGCCAACGCTAATCTTGAATTTCTCAAGAGTAACTTTGGCAGCCTCTATTTATTACTGAATTTTAAATTTGAATCGTCACCTGATCCCCTTGCAACTCAAAAGTCTTAACCTCGCCATTCTCATGAACCAGAATCTTGGGCGTCCCTTTCAAGCCGGTGGCCGTAACCGTCAACTGGTTACCATTGCGGACCACTTTCACGGCACCCGCCGCGTTTCCTTTTTCATCAACGACTCGGGTTGAAATTGCTGCGCCACCCTCAATTTCATACAAATGAATATCCGGACGATCTGTGTAGTCGTATTCAGCATGTTCAGCACCTGGTTTTCGCAAAATAATGCTGTTTTCACGAGCCAGCAGCGGCAACGTTAAGTTGTCATACTGTTCAGATAACCATTGACCGCCTTTAGAAACATCGTAGACTTTCTCAGTCAAAATATTCGTCCACTTCCCAGCTGGTAAGTAGTATTTAACGTTTCCTTCCGCGTTAAAAATTGGGGCAACCAATAATCGACTACCAAACATATATTCATGTTCCAAGAAATAAGTGTTGCGATCATGGGTATATTCCAAGAAGGTTGGCCGCATTAATGGTGTGCCAGTCTCATGAGTATTAACAGCTTCATTAAATAGGTACGGCATGAGCGATAATTTCAGGTCCACAAACTTCTTGGTGTTGGCAACCGCTTCTTCGTCAAATAACCATGGCACCTTATATTGAACACTACCATGATATCTGGAATGAGAAGATAGTAAACCAAATTGCGTCCAACGTTTATAGAGATCCGGAGTTGCATGCTCTTCAAAGCCACTAATATCATGGCTCCAAAAGCCAAAGCCGGAAAGTAGGAACGACAGACCACCCCGCAATGAATCCGCCATTGATTTATAGCGAGATAAGTTATCACCACCCCAATGGACGGGGAACTTCTGGGAACCGACTGTGGCCGATCTGGCAAAAACAACCGCCTGATCTTCTCCTTTTTCCTGCTTCAAAAGATCATAAACAGCGTCATTATATTGATAGGTATAATAATTATGCTCACGTTTAGGATCAGATCCATCAAAGAAGACGGCATCCTCAACCGGAATCCGCTCACCAAAATCTGTTTTAAAACAATCAACACCCATATCCAGTAACGTCTTTAACTTACCTTGGTACCACTTAACAGCATCTGGATTTGTAAAATCAACGAAACCATTACCAGCCTGCCAGAGATCCCATTGCCAAACATTCCCATCTTCACGCTTAATAAAATAGCCTTTGTCTCGCCCTTCTTCAAATAAAGGTGACTTCTGGGCAATGTATGGATTCAGCCAAACACAAACTTTAATGCCGCGGTCATGGATTTTTTTAATTAACCCCTCTGGATCAGGAAACTGTTCTGAATCCCATAGGAAATTACACCACTCAAATCCCTTTTGCCAAAAACAATCAAAATGAAAGACATCAAGTGGAATATGGCGATCACGCATGCCATCAATAAACTTCATGACTGTTTCTTCACGGTAATCCGTCGTAAAGGATGTTGACAACCACAAGCCGAATGACCAAGCTGGCGGCAATGAAACTTGGCCGGTCAACCGGGTGTATTTATTAAGGACATCCTTGGGTGTTGGCCCATCAATCACATAATACTGAAGTGACTCGCCTTCAACGCTGAACTGAGTTCGATCAACATTTTCCGAAGCAATTTCAAACGAGACTTTTTCCGGCTGATTGACAAACACACCGTAACCTTCACTACTTAGATAAAACGGAATATTCTTATAGGCTTGTTCACTACCCGTTCCACCATCTTGGTTCCAAATATCAACGGATTGACCATTTTTAACAAATGACGTAAATCGTTCGCCAAGACCATAGATCAACTCGTCGATTCCCATTGACAGTTGCTCACGCATGTAGTGTTTGTGAGCAACTTTATCGGTAATGCTGCCTTGAGCCTTTTCCATTGATTTTGTAATCGTTTTACCATTATGTTGGAAATCAATCTCAAAGTCAGATTTATAAGGCATTTGAGCAGTTAATTCACCTGATTTAAAGGAAATTTGGTGATCATCCGCTTCGATTTCAATCTTGGGATGCTCATCAGTTAATTGAAATGACGGTCCGTGTGTCGGTTGGTCAAAGTGAGTCATTTTAACACCGATGACGCCTTCAACCGGTGACGTCAGCTTAATGGTCGACATTCCCAAGTTTAGTTCATCATTACGATCCTTGATTTTCTTAAAGGGTGCATACAATGTCAGTGAATCAACCGTTTTTCGGTAATCAAACACTTCCATTGGTGATTCAATTTCATATTGTGGCCGGGTTAACCAGTATCCATCTGTAAATTTCATTAAGAAACACCTCTACTTTGTTTTTGAAAGTTGAATTTATTAATTGTCACCGATAGTGTAACTATGATTCAAAAGATTGTCAACGCTTTCAATAAATTAATGATCAACTTAGTCCTCTCTGTTTAGCTGGCTTATATAGAATGTATTCATAATATAAAAGTAACCGTTAATTTTTTGTTGACATTTGAAACCGGTTACAATACAATTTGTTTGTAAATTGAATTTATTAACGTCAAAAACTATTTAAGAGGTGTTCACTATGCATGAACCTGTTTCAGAGAAAAAAGCAATTGCCAAGCCGGCCACAATCTTAAAGAATATGGTCCCTTGGAACGAACGGTTTGCCTATAGTTTAAGTGACTTCGCGTGCAACCTGTCATTTCAAATGGTCGGAACTTACTTGATGATTTTTTATACCGATACATTTGGTATCAGTGCGGCCGCCGTTGGAACCTTATTCTTGGTTGCCCGAATTGTTGACGCTTTTGATGGTCCCTTCTGGGGAATTATGATCGATCATACCCATACGAAGTGGGGAAAGAGCCGGCCTTATTGGTTATGGTTCTCAATTCCATTTGCAGTCTTCTGTGTTTTGGTCTTTACCACTCCCAATCTAAGCCTGACCGGAAAGTTGGTTTGGGCTTACGTCACCTATATTGGGGTTGATGTCTTGTATTCAGCTGTTAATATTCCAATTACTTCGATTTTGCCATCATTAACAAGCAACCCCCAAGAACGAGTGACACTTTCAACCATTCGTCAGTTTATGGGAACTGCCGGTGCAGCCATTATTACCGGAATTACATTAGGCATGGTCGCGTTCTTCGGTGGTGGCTCAACGACCAGTGCCCACGGCTGGTTTATCTGGGCATTAATTGTCGGAATCGTCGTTGTGATTATTTTCGGAATTGTCTTTAAAAATACAAAGGAACGTGTTCAGACTAAGAGTTCCCGTCAATCAATTCCGATCAAAGAGTCGCTAAAAGCGCTTCGACGGAACTGGCCTTGGGCAATTATTATCTTCATTAACTTTATCTATTGGTTGGGGATGCAAACACGTTCTCAAGTCACCGTTTACTTCTTTAAATACAATATGCATAACGCTGGTTTAGCTTCATTTGTTCTAAGCCTACAATTTGTCTCATTGATTGCCGTTGTGTTAACCCCATTAACTTCCAAACTAATTGGTAAACGAAATACAATGCTTTTGGGCATGGTCATGGCAATCGCCGGCCAATTATTGTTAAGCGTTGGTGCAACCCACTTAAGTGTCCCAATGATTATTTTTGCAACAATTGTTGGTTACCTTGGAACTGGTTATGTATCTGGCTTGATCGCCGTCATGCTAGCCGATGCTGTTGATTATGGTGAATGGAAAAATGGTGTTCGAGCTGAAGGAATCGTGACTTCATTCTCAAGCTTCAGTGCTAAGTTGGGAATGGGAATCGGCGGTGTCATTACCGGATGGATTCTTTCAATCACTCATTATGTTGCCAACCAAAACCAGTCAGCCGCTGCACTGCACGGTATTGAATTAAACTATATTTGGGTGCCGTTACTTGGATTTGGTCTTTCCGCCATCGCCTTATTGTTCTATCATGTTGATGGTATCGAAAAGAAAATGCAAAGTGATCTGGCTGCTAAACACGCAAAAGAGAATGCAGATGACTAATTTCAATGAAAAGTGAGAGAGAAAAAGTGATTATTAATAAAGACGTGATGCGGGATTTCAATGAACGGTCTGTCCTCCAGGCAATTATCAATAACGGCCCGATTTCAAGAAATGATATTTCTAAATTATTAGGCCTAAATAAAATGACGGTCTCAGACATCGTTGGCACATTCATTGATCGAAAACTCGTCAAAAGTTTAGGGGAAGATAAATCAACCGGTACGAGTGGTCGTAAGCCTGAGTTGGTTGAGTATAACGCGGCTTATGGCTACGTGGTCAACTTTAGTATTTCCGGTCATGAACTGGAAATGTTAGCCGCCAAACTCGACGGCCGAACGTTGGAATACAACACCCGAAACATTGATAATCAATCAATCACAAACATTGTTGCAATGATGGAAGATCAAATTAGTCAACTACCAAATTTTGATACGGTTAATGGCTTGCGGGCCATCTCAATCGCAATCTTTGGTGTGGTCTATAACGGTGAAGTCGTTACTTCACCGTTTATTGACTTTGAAGAATATGATCTTATTGGTCATTTCAAGAAAAAATACGACGTTCCCGTAATAGTTGAAAATGAAGCTAACCTCTCCGCAATTTTTGAACAGGACTTTAGTAAGCAAGAATTGGAAAATATTGTTTCAATCAGTATCCATGAAGGAATTGGTGCCGGAATTATCATTAATACCCACCTATACACTGGAAATTACGGCCAAGCCGGTGAAATTGGCCGGATTATGATTCAAGACAATGGTCAGAAAAAACGACGGCTTGCTCAGTTACCTAACTTTGATTCAGAGTGGTCACAAACCAAGATTCTGACTAAAATCGCTAAATTAAAGAATAAGAAACATTATCAGTTGAATGAATTACTTCGTGATTTTAATTTAAACGATCCTCAAGTAACTGAAATTATTGAGCAATTCTGTTACCACCTTGCAATCGTCACTGCCGACTTAATTGCCGCCTATGATCCACAAATGATCTTTTTTAATTCACCATTGATTGAAGAGCTCCCTGAAATTCTCAAAAACGTTCAAATGAAATTAGGCTTTATGCCACTAGTCCCACCACTGGTCATGTCAAAGGACGTTAAATATGCGACATTACTTGGTGGCGCCTCAATGGCGATCCATCGGGTTTTAGATATGGAAGGAACCCGCTTAATTTTTCATCACTAATCACAAGAAAGGTGTCGTTCATTATGGCAATTGATCCACAACTGATTAACCAATTAACGCTCGAAGAAAAAGCTGCTCTCGTTTCTGGCAAAGACTTTTGGTATACCGCAACGATTGACCGATTAAATCTTTCACCACTCATGATGTCGGACGGTCCCTCAGGTTTACGGAAACAGGATGCTTCTATGAGCGGTTTGGGATTAAAAGAAAGTATTGAAGCTGTTTGCTTCCCGGCATCAGCGTTAACCGCCTGTTCATTTGACCGGCAGGAGATGAACCAACTTGGTCATTATCTCGGTAAAGCCGCTCAAGCAGAGCGCGTCGGCGTGTTACTTGGACCCGGCATTAATTTAAAACGCAGTCCGTTAGCTGGTCGAAATTTCGAATATTTCTCAGAAGATCCCTATTTAACGGGCGAACTAGCCACTGCCTACGTTAATGGTGTTCAAAATGAGGGTGTCGGCGTTAGTGTTAAACATTTCGCTGCCAACAATCGGGAAAACGAACGGTTCACTATGTCTTCCAATATCGACGAACGAACATTACGAGAACTCTATTTATCTGCATTTGAAAAGGTTGTCAAAAACGCTCATCCCGCAACAATTATGTGTTCCTACAATCAAATTAATGGCACACTAAACTCACAAAATCACAGATTACTCACCGATATTCTTCGAAACGAATGGGGATTTAAGGGGCTCGTGATGTCAGACTGGGGCGCCGTTGCCGATCACACGGCCGCAATCAAAGCTGGACTGGATCTGGAAATGCCCGGCAAGGGTGATCTGTCAACTGACGAAATTGTCACTGCCGTCAAGAAAAAACAATTATCCGAAACGACTCTCGATCGAGCCGTGAGCCGAGTTCTGGCAATGATTGACCATTGGCAACAACAATCAGGGGATCCGCAAAAATACGATATGGATGCGCAACACCAATTTGCGAGAAAGTTGGCGGCCAAGAGCATAGTTCTTATGAAAAACGATCATGATATTTTACCAATTAGTGCCGTCGATTCAATCGCGGTCATTGGTGAACTTGCCAAAAAGCCACGCTATCAAGGAAGTGGCAGCTCACATGTCAATGCACATCACCTTGTCACTCCTTTCCAAGCCATTGACCAAGCCCGACCCGAAACACCCTATGCAGCAGGATATTCACTCAGCCAAGATGAAGTCGATCATCAATTAATTGATCAGGCAGTAACCATTGCCAAGCGGGCTGATAAAGTCCTGTTATTTGCCGGGTACCCTGAACAACAAGAATCTGAAGGCTTTGACAAAGATAACCTTAACCTGCCTCAATCTCAAAACCAGTTGATCGAGGCAGTAGCAAAGGTCAATCCCAATACCGTAGTAATTCTTCAAAACGGCTCTGTTTTGTTAATGCCATGGGTCCATCAAGTTGCTGGAATCCTGGAAACGTACTTAGCTGGCGAGGCGGTTGGCGAAGCGACTTGGGATATCTTAAGTGGCAAAGTAACGCCATCCGGCAAACTAGCAGAAAGTTTTCCACAACGACTAGAAGATACGCCAAGTTACCTCACCTTCAATGCCGATCCCAAAATTGAAAATTATCGTGAGGGCGGCTTTGTGGGCTATCGCTACTACGATAAAAAACAATTGCCGGTTCAATTTCCGTTTGGTTTCGGGCTTAGTTATACTAATTTTGATTATCATAACTTAACGGTTAGTGTTGAAGACAAACAAGTCTTAGTTTCCCTAAAGGTCAGGAACACCGGGCAGCGTCAGGGCGAAGAAACCGTCCAGATCTATGTTGGCAATCATGCCAGTCACGTTGAAATGGCAGCTAAACAATTGGTTGATTTCGGCAAGGTTGGGCTTAATCCAGGCGAAGAAGCCCAACTGTCATTCACACTTGGATTGCGGGCATTTAGTTGGTTTAATCCAGCAACCGAAAATTGGCAGGTTGATAATGGTTCATATGAAATTTTGATTGGCTCCAGTAGTCAGAATATCCGACTCCATCAAGATATTTCGCTGGATTGGACCCCTGTCCAACCACTGATTGTTAATATGAACACTTATATTAATGTCTTGGTTGATCACCCTGAATTAAAATCCGCTTTGGATGAATCAGGAATCGGCGAAATATTCGATAAGGTGATGACAAGTGATCCGGCAACCGCCAAGATGTTTCTAAACATGCCGTTGCGGGCAGCAACGACGGTGGGCGTGACCCCGGAGCAGATTCAAAGATTTTTGGAGTTGAGCAATTCGTGAGAGTGTGAAAACCCGCGTTTAGCCTCCAGAATATAAACCCTCCAAGCCAGCATCCCTGTTTCGGGGATGCTGGCTTGGAGGGTTTATATGGCCGGAAGCTGCGGGTTTTCGCACGTTTTGGCTCGGCAAACATTCCTAACCTTAAAATATCGGGATACTTGTCCTATGTTTTGGAATCAGTCCTTTAAACCACATTTCGGTTCGGTAATCCACAAAAATACCTAAAGTCTAAAATGTGGGACTATGTTGCCTATATGACCGAAAGTTATTTCCACTTCATATCTGGATGATTACCTTTACCATAAAAGCCCGTAACCTTACCCAATTCCATTCAATTTATCTCAATCTAAAAATCGACCAATCATATCTTGATTTCAAACTGTGATTTGTTACGTCTATTGTTTTAAGAATCAATCCCCCAAGCAATGATTTTTATAATTCGGAAAGTAAGTTGATAAATAACAATTCATTTTTCGGCATCACAGGTCACAAAATGACAAATTCAATGTCCATTTTGACAAAGTTTGTAACCCTTTCCATTGACTACCTAATCCTAATCTAATATGATACAGGAGTAAACTGTCATTCCTAATTTATCCGAAAGTGAAGTCATGATATCATGAAAAAATTTGTCTCAATTCCGGTTATTGAATCTGGACTATATGTTTTTGGCGGTCACATGCACACTGTTCCCGGCGGTTGGAGTTTCTTTGAGCAAAAGCATCAAGCCTTTGAATTAATGTGCATCTTAAAAGGACAGCAAACCACAGAAATTAGAGGGTTGGCACCAATGACCTATGGCCCTGGCAGTGTCATTATTATCTCACCCGGGTCTTTGCATACCAATCGCAATGCTAATAAAGATAAAGAGCTCACTTACATTTGTTTCCATTTTAATTTTGAAAGTTTGAAGCTAAAGTCAGCGATCATTACTAATCTTGCCAATACTGTCATTCCTTCAGAACAACCGATCGCAAAATTGTCGAAGCAGGTTGCCCTTGATATTATTAAATTTAGTAAGAATGTTAGTTTGAGCACGGAACAAACTAATTTAAAGATTCAAATTGCCCTCCTCACCTATTTGTATGACTTAACTGAGCAAGTTGTCGATTTTGATAATACGAAACATCCGCATTTCACTGAACGAGAAGCAAAGGCTGCCCGAAAAATGGCCACTTTAATCGAAGAGGGCGTCGAAAATATTGAAAATACACCCCTTTCGTTTAATACAATCTGCAAACAAATGGCGATCAGTAACGGTTACGGGCATCGCACTTTTCGTAAAGTGTATGGCGTTACCCCACTCCACTTTATCGAGGAAAAAAAGTTTAGAAAGGCAAAATTATTACTCGGATACGCTGAATATTCCGTTGAGGATGTTGCCTTCATGCTAGGCTCAAGTACCATTTCCAATTTTAGTAAGCAGTTCAAGAAATGGTCTGGGACCACGCCAAGTGCTTATCGGAAACAAATTAGCCACAAACGAACCGTCCGATCAGTTTCTCAAAGCGGCTACTTTGAATAAACAATTAAACTATACGTCAGAAAGAGACAAATCCAATTTAATCTGTTGAAACAGGTGGAATTGAATTTGTCTCTTTTTTTATGCAAAAGAACGGGAAAGATTGTTCTAAAAAGTTAGTTCACCAATAAAATTATCTGGATCCTCTGTCAGTTCAAGATCACGATTTGACAAAAACTAGTTAACAACGAAGTTAATCCGCCGTATTGTAAGCGGATACAATACGAGTTGTAGTTAGCGTTGGGGATGAATCAGCGTTAGCAAAACTAATAAAAAAGGGGTACAGAAAATGGCAGATAATGTGAAAGACGCCGGTACCAAACACGTTGCCGAAAAAGAGTTCGCAAAACTCTCTTGGGGCGAACGAATCAGCTATGGCGCCGGTGATCTGGCTCAAAACCTGATTTTTGGTACAGTTGGCTCAATGCTATTATTTTATTTAACAACTGTATTTGGTATTTCAGCAGCAGTTGGAGCAACAATCTTCTTAGTTGTTCGTTGGGTGAATGTTTTTTGGGATCCATGGGTTGGTGCGGTCGTTGATAAAAGTAATTTAAAACGAGGAAAATACCGACCATTCTTACTTTACTTCGGAATTCCGTTAACCGTCTGTGCGGCCTTACTCTTCTTCCCAATGGAAGCCGTTCGGGGAAATGTCATCTATGCGTTTATTTCATACTTGGCAACTGCGTTAATTTACTCATTTGTGAACATTCCATATGGGGCCTTGAACGCTTCCTTAACCCGCGATAACGATGAGGTTTCTACTTTAACAACGGTTCGAATGACTGAAGCAAATATTGGTAACTTAATGGTTTATACATTCCTACCCTTATTTGTTCAACTTGCTTCTCCTGATAAACAAATGAAGGACGTTGGGTTGTTTGGTCTAAAACTAAATTTAGGTGACTATACATCTCCTCATGCCGGTGGTGCCTACTTCTTAGTCATGTCGATTTACATGATTATCGGCTTTATTTTATTGATGGTTACCTACTTTGGTGTTAAAGAACGGGTTTTACCCACTAAAGAAGAAACGGCTTCCGTTAAATATTCAGATTTATTTGCCGAAATCAAACGTAACAAGCCGCTTCAAGTCCTTGGCATGTTCTTCCTGATCGGGTTCACGTTTATGTTCTTTGGCAATACCGTTTGGCCGTTCTACATGCAATACAACGTTGGTCACCCGGAATGGATGGCTTCCATTAACCTGATTGGTTCAATTCCAGGAATTTTCTTGGTATTTCTGTGGCCAATCATTCGAAAGAAAATTGGTAAGAAACAATTCTTCTATGTCTTCTTGATTCTCTTCGTGATTGGTCAACTGGTGCTATTTGTTTGGCAAATGCCAGCATTTAAAGACTCACCATTGCTCGGTTACGTTGGCCGTTTCCTAATGCAATGGGGAATTACCTCAGCAACTGGCTACATGTGGTCATTGGTTCCAGAAGTTGTTTCTTATGGTGAACATCAGTCTAAAAAACGGGTTGCCGGAATTATTAACGCAATCATGGGCTTATTCTTCAAGATTGGATTAGCACTTGGTGGAATCATTCCTGGATACGTCAACGCATTCTTCAAGTTTGATGGTTCCAAAGCCACACAAAGCCCATCCGCCTTACTGGGAATTCAATGGTCAATGATCTGGATCCCAATTGTTTTGGCATTCGTCGCAATGTGGATTATGAGTCGTTACCCATTGAGTGATAAAGATGTTGATCGAATTAACCTTGAAATCGATGAACGAAAATCTGAAGGCAAACTATAAATACGTAACATTGTGCTTTGATTCTAAATCCATTTAAATATAGGAGGAACATAATCTCATGAAAATTCAAAATCCCGCACTACCTGGTTTTAACGCTGATCCAAGCATTATCAGAGTTGATGACACTTACTATATCGCTAATTCAACTTTTGAATGGTTCCCAGGCGTCAGACTCCACGAATCAAAAGACATGGTTCATTGGAAACTATTACCATCCCCACTTTCAACGACTACCTTACTGAATATGAAGGGCAATCCCGCTTCCGGTGGGATTTGGGCGCCGGACTTATCATACGCTGACGGCAAATTCTGGTTAGTCTTCACTGATGTTAAAGTAACAGAAGGTGCCTTTAAGGACATGACTAATTATTTAACAACCGCCACGGATATCACTGGTCCATGGAGTGACCCAATCAAATTAAATGGCGTCGGCTTTGACGCTTCTCTTTTCCATGATAACAACGGTCGTAAATATCTGGTTCAGCAAACTTGGGATCATCGAGAATACCATCACCCATTTGACGGCATTACATGTACTGAATTAAATACCGATACCATGAAATTAATGCCTAAAACAGCCAAGACGCTTTACCAGGGAACTGATGTTAAGCTGGTTGAAGGCCCACATCTTTATCAAATTAATGGTTATTACTACTTGTTTGCAGCTCAAGGTGGTACTGTCTTTACCCACCAAGAAGTGGTCGCACGTTCCAAGACACTGGATGCTAATTCGTTTGAAACTGAACCGGGCGATCCATTTATTACTAATTTTGACACCCCGGATTTCTACATCCAGAAACAGGGTCATGGTGCTTTAGTCAATACACCAGGTGGCGAATGGTACTATGCATCATTAAGTGCCCGACCTTGGAATCATAAAAACGAATCTGCTTACGATCCCCGTGGTTGGAGTACGCTTGGTCGTGAAACATCCATTCAAAAAGTTGAATGGGACGATCAGGGTTGGCCAAGAGTCGTTGGTGGTCATGGCGGACAGGTTGCCGTTGAGGCACCAAAAGATGCGATTGAAACGGATGCGCCACTAAGCCATTCCCGTCACGATGAATTTGATAACCCATCCCTTGACTACGATTGGAATACACTGCGCGTGCCATTTACCGACCATATGGGATCATTTGGTAACGGCGAACTAAAATTAGTGGGTCATTACTCACTCGCAAGCAACTTCGATGTTTCAATGATTGCCAGTCGTTGGCAAGCCTTTAACTTTGATGCCGAAACAAAAGTCAAATTTGACCCATTCAGTTATCAGCAGATGGCCGGGTTAACGAACTTCTACAATGATAAACATTGGTCATGGATCTTCATTACGCTTGATGAAAATAAAGGCCGGGTCATCGAGGTCGCTGAAAATAACCGTGGCAACTACACGTCGTATCTAAAGGATGATGCAATCAAAATTCCTGATGGGGTTGAATATGTTTGGTTTAAGACCAAGGTTCGTAAACAAACCTACAGCTATGAATACTCATTTGACGGTGAAACTTGGCTTGAAGTTCCGGTTACGCTGGATGCAGCCGTTCTCTCGGACGATTACGTTCTCCAAACTTATGGCGGTTTCTTCACCGGCGCATTTGTGGGACTAGCAGCAGTTGATTATTCAGGTTACGATGAAATAGCAACGTTTGATTATTTTGATTATAAGGAATTGAATGACAAATGATGATTTAAGATAACAAGATAGGTTATTCAAAAAGGAGCATCTCACCGGATAGACCGTGAGATGCTCCTTTTTGAATATACTTTTATAAAGTTAAGATAATTATTCACTAGAAAAGTGAACAGTGCAAATCACTAAATAATATGTTTTAAAAGCAACTTTTACCACAAGGTCGTCATCGCATCTTCCCCAGATACGAAAGGTCCGGGAATTGTTGAAACGCCGCGATGGTTACCAAAATAATCTTCACTGAATTCAATGTCATCACCATCTGGGGTTTCAAAGCGCTGCTCTGGCTCAAAGGCTTTGCCTAAAACATCCGTGTTGATAATGCTGTCGCTAAAGTCACCAATAAAATCATATAAGTTGGTTTTAATTGACAATTTTCCATTTTCATTTACCAATTTAAAATCGATTTGATCGCGATCGTTAACTAAGTCATGGGTCTCTTTTTTCCAAGCTTTCGCACCATTAAGGTAGACGTTACCGCTGGACCAGACCGGTAAATGACTAAATTGCGCGGCCATCAAATTCTCCATGTCATTTTCCTTGGCAGCCTTGCCCTCTAATGGTTTAAACGGCTGATACCACTCATCATAAGTCGGATAGTCATCAAAAACAGCTGTCCCAACTTCTTCATTATCCTCAGGTTCTGGATCTTTAGCCGGCCAGTTCTGGAGAAAAATGTTGTTATAGAAGCGATCGTCTCCATGCAAAATAGTCATGAATCCGGCTACTTCAGTACGGTGGGGGATATGATATGGCGTGAATCGAGGTTGTGGCGCGCCATTTCCAGGATAATCAGTACCGGTTCCTACGTACGTAAATGATCCCAAAATTAAATTGTGAATGACAGCAAGACCCTCGGTTGGAATCTTCAACGATGATTTAGATAATAATAAATTATTATCAATTGTTGTTGGGCCATGACTAACCTCAACCCAAATATCTTGGCTCGGCATTGCACCATCTAACCGTGGTGCTGTGCCCTCTGGCGCATAATTATGATCAAATAAATTTTGGGTAATCCGCGTTCCCTGGGCTTCCCAATCACACCAAAGCCCCATGGTCGTGTGATCAAAATGGTTCCGACGAATAATCACATCAATTGGGGCATGCAGTTTAATTCCTGCAATTTCTGCACCAGCTAATTCTTGCATATTATTAATATGATGGATGTGATTATCTTCAATTAAACTAAACACACAGCCTTGGCGACCAACAATGCCATCCTGTTCACAGTTGTGGATGTTGCAACGACGGACAATATGATGACCAATTTTCTCTTTTAACCAGCCATGATACTGACCCCGACAGACCGCGTCACGTTCCATTTGAGTCGGACTTTTAACATGTTTATAAGTAAAGTAATGATCATTATCAGGATCTTTATACTTACCTAATGAGATTCCCGCGCAACGACTATGGCTAATATCACAATCTTCGATAATCCACCCTTTCGACCAATGCGGTCCAATAAGGCCATCCTGATAGGCAGCCGGTGGTGCCCAAGTCGTTGCGGCTTTATTTAAATTAAAGCCACTAACGGTAATATAGTTAATTCCCGTTTCCTGTGGCCAGAACACTTCGCGGCGAACATTGATATCAACGTCTTGCTCATTAGGATCTTTGCCTTGGAAGTTAGCATAAATAACGGTCTCGTTGTTGTCCTTGTCCTGTTCGGTGTACCATTTATATACTGAGTTTGCCTGATCCCATGATCTTGGATAAACATCACCTTTAAGACACTCATCGATAGACACTGTTTCGTAGAATTGAAGATCATTCATGTAAACAGCACCTGTATGCTTATTGACTGGGCCAAAATACCAATCGCCAACGACATACGTTGTATACGGATTATATGAACCAAAAACGCCATTTTTAATCCTGGCAACCCATACATTGCCTTGATATTTTTCCCATGCTTTAACTTGCTCAGCTCCAGTAATAACTGCTTTTAGTGGTTCAACACTTCGATAGACAATTCGTGCATCTTTTGTCCCAGCATGAACCGGATTAACGTTCTCATGATAAGTACCTGGAAAAACGAGGACTTCATCCCCCGGCATTGCAACCTTTGCCGCTTCATTAATTAATTTATAGGGTCGATCTTTCGTGCCATTACCATCAAATTTTGCATTTCCATCAACGTAAATTTTCACAATAACATCTCCTCTAATTTCACAATATATGACATTAAATTTGCAGGAACCTGGCAAACCACCTCCCAAAATGGCTGGTACTCACGTGAATCGCCCACATCATTTTCGCGATTCAATCATATTTCAAGCTTCAGCTGTAATTACTATCAACGTGAATGCTGGTCGGTTTGATGATTAGCTTAGATTAAATCATTTCAACACTTCCCAGACACCTTATCAGCTTATCAATTTACTAATAAATGCATCAACTTATCGCGCAATATTAAGCAGCAGATTAATTACCTTTAATGTAAGCGCTTTATTTAGACTACAATGTTATTATATAAGCACGGATAGTTTAAAGATTGAACTAACCAACAAATTTTTGGACTTTTCTGCACGACTAAGAAAAAAGGTGACAATATTGGATTCAATGACATTATTTTTAGAAGCAACCGGCTTTCCAGCAGCTAGATTTAACGCTAACGACTTAACAAGATGTCCAACTCAACAAATTGGTCATCTCTCAAGCAAACTTTATCAGGATATTTGCCAAATTGTTCCCAAAAAAGTGATCAAAGTGATGTTAATTGAACATAGTCCCCGAATGTATTCAATTGTTGTACCGGGCACTCCAGATTTTTGGATTGTTGGCCCATTTGGGATCAACCTAAGTGACCAATCATTTGCTGGCCATTATTTAATTGCCCTATCACAAAATCGAGCGACAATTAATATTTCATATGACCGTCTAAAATATTTAGTGACACTATTAGGTAATCTCACTGATACGCCTGATAATTTTGATTTAAAACAAATATTCGATAGTCGGCTTAAATGCCCAATCAATGATTTTGAAATCTTGGCAGTAAAAAGCTTTGAACACGGTACTCATGTCAGTTATGATTTTGAGCGGGCAATTAGCTTAGCAATTGAGACAGGTTCGGTTCGCGAAGTTCCAAAATATTTAACCAGTCTCATTCGCTCAGGAAGGATCGGCAAATTATCAGATGAAGGCGATTTGCGAAGCATTAAAAATTGGGGAATCATTGGCATTTCTGTCTTTATTCGATCAGCCATTCGTGGTGGCGTTGACCCTGATCAGGGCTATTCTTTGAACGACCAATATGTCAGAAAGTTGGATCAACTGACTTCAACCGAAGCTGTCATTCATTATATTTTCAATTGTGTCATTGAACTGGCCGAAACCGTTAATCACCTATATGTCAGCGATTTATCACACCCCGTTAGACAGATCTATGAAACGATTCTAAATGATCCGATTAGTCTTAAAACGATCAGTGACTATGCGGCATCAGTTCAATTATCCCTAAGATATCTTGCTTCATTATTCAATAAGGAAGTCGGCGTTTCCATTATTAACTTCCGAACACTGGTCAGAATCCAACACGCCATTCAAATGCTGACCACAACTGACCAATCCATTACTGAAATTGCGACTAATTTGAACTTTAGTGATCAGCCTTATTTCACCCGCGTCTTTTCTAAAATTGTGGCCCATTCACCTGGAGAAGTCCGGCGTCATCCAAACCTGGCCAACAACTGGCACCTTCAAAACTTTTTAAAAGCCTAGACTTATTGCAAAAATTGGGACAAAGACACTTTCTCAGGCACAACTAAATTATCTCGATATTTCAATCCTAAATATGAAGATGATTTGGTCGTGTGATCATAAGTTGCCGTTTGTCCCGCATTTTTGCTCGATAACAATCGTGTTTATGCTAAAAAGAAACTGGGCGAAATGATTAATTTCCCAGCTTCCTGCCTGCCAATCTTTATTCATTGTGGTCTAAACTAAAATAGTCAAAATCAGCGTAAGATGTCCGTCGGTTAGCGTCCCAAGTCCCGATACCCGCCATTAGACCAGTAAAGCCGTCAAGCTCTTCATCCGATAAATACTTAATCTCTAGCTGAGGGCCGAGAGTCGTCCAACTGTCCGAATCATCAACTTGATAATAAAACTGCACATTATCATAACTAACAGTTGCTCTAAATGATACTTGCCCATCATTTACCGGAATTTTAACTTTCATTAACTCTTTTTTAGCACCTTTAACTGCTTGAACAATATCAATAACGGGTTGCTTTCCAAGCTCGTCATAAGTCATCCTCGCAAAAATCCAATTACTATTATCATAGTAGAGAATTAATCCTGCAGAATCCGAATAATGCTTTGGATGAAAAGACAGC
This sequence comes from Lentilactobacillus diolivorans DSM 14421, assembly GCF_001434255.1. Taxonomy (GTDB): domain Bacteria; phylum Bacillota; class Bacilli; order Lactobacillales; family Lactobacillaceae; genus Lentilactobacillus; species Lentilactobacillus diolivorans. Next base: position 55,495 of record NZ_AZEY01000029.1, on the reverse strand, counting down.
TTTGTTTCAGCTGTTACTCGGAAGCCATCTACTCTGGCCGCCAAGATTGAAACATCTCGTTTGGAGTAGAAAGATTGGCGGCCGTGGAGTCGTAGCCATCCCTTTCGATCAGATAAACTCATCCAACTTTCATCCTGAACACAATACGGTGTGAGTAAATGCTGATCAACCGTTTCTTGATCAAAGTCATCCCGCATCCCAACATCATTGATACTTTCTGGATGAACTCCCGTAATCCCTGGAGTTGTTTTCTTTGCCAAAGTTGTACCGTCTGCCATTCGTAACCAACCTTCGTCGGTCCAACTCATCTTCTGAATGGCCGTTTCCCTTCCCAAGGTACAATCAAGCGTGCCTGGCAATGGTCGGGCGCATAGGTGAGCTAAATACCATTCACCATTTGGCGTGTCAACTAACGAACCATGCCCGGCCTTTTGTAAGGGTGCATCCGGATTATACAGATCCGGCCGGGTTGCATCAGGGTCTCCGCGCCTATAAAAGTAATATGGGGTTGACGTTACAATTGGATTTTTAGGATCAGACTCATATGGACCCGCAATATTTTTCGAACGCTGTAGAACAACCCCATGTCCATAGCCGGTTCCCCCTTCAGCTGTCATCAGATAATACCAGCCTTTATGTTTATACAAATGGGGTGCCTCTAAGCAACCACGATCGGTTCCGCCACGACTAATTCTGATGCTTTCACCAACCAGCTGGCCTTTTTGTGGATCAAATTCATCCAGTACAATTGCACCAGGATGTTCAAATCCTTCACGAGTTTCCCATTCAAGCGTCACAACATAATGCTTACCATCGTCGTCGTGAAATAATGATGGATCAAACCCAATCGAATTGAGATAAATTGGTTTTGACCAAGGTCCCATAATCGTCTTGGCAGACATCGCATAATTATCTGCATCAAACATTCGGCCATTCATATTATTCATTTTGCTCAGTGCAATCCAATATAATCCGGTCTTGTTATCAAAGGAAAGGTGGGGTGCCCAAATCCCAGCCGGTGTGTCTGTCCCCCTCAAATCAATTCCAGCATTTTTATCTAAAACATGTGTCAATAAATGCCAATTGTCTAAATCTTTTGAATGAAAAATTTGAATGCCGGGATTCCAGTGAAAAGTGGATGTTGCAATATAGTAGTCATCGCCCACTCTTAAAATAGATGGGTCTGGCGTAAATCCCGGAATAATTGGATTTTTAATTTCGTATGCCATTTCAAATCTCCTTATTTTTTGTAATCCAGCCTTTATTGAAGGCCCGGCTCACATCCCAACTATCCCAGCCATACCAACCGGAATCGTTAACTGTGTCAATGAGCAACTTATAGGTCCAGTAAAAATACCCGACACCTTCATCCCAAGCTTCCGTTTGAGTTTGCCATAATGTTTGATACACTTCCCGCAATTCAGATGCCGTCAGTTTGTGAGAATGATTAAAATCAACTTGTAACGCATTTCGACCACCCTGGGTGTCTGTCCCAACTGCATATGAATTAAATAATGTCCATTCACCAACAAAAACCGGGACGTACTTTTGAACTTCGGTAATTTGTGATTTCAACTTCTGAATATAAGCAATATATGAATCAACAGTTTGGGTAATCCCATCTGCTTCTGCGGTCATCAGATATTGATGCGTGTCTAACATCACATTGTTAAAACGATGCTGTTTGAAAAAGTCTTCCCAAGCATTTAATTCAAAACCATCATGAAAAACAACGATCTTATCTGCTGCTAAATTTATTGAAATCCTCTGATAGGCCTTCAGATAAAAATCAGATAAAAATGAAAGAGAAATGGGTTGACTCCCTGCTGCCTTTTGTGGATCTCGTGCCGGATATCGGTCAGGCACATCCATAGTTTTCCACATTTTTTTACCAATCGGTTCATTCAGTACCTCAATGCCAAACAATCCGGATCGTTGCCCGTAACGTTGACTTAGCCTTTCTAAAACCGTCAATGCAAAGTCAATTTCTTCAGGTTCCTGTGCCCATTTACAAACACCACTAATCCCACCATTGTCAAAACCATTTTGGCTATCTGGAACCGTGTGCAAATCGATCAATATTTTAAGGTCGTAATGCTCCGCCCAAGTAAATGCCCGGTCAAGCTCATCAATACAGCCAATAAATGGTGGCCGGTCACCAAAAATAAAGTATGGGACCGGGATTCGAACCATATTAAATCCGCGAGCCGCAATTTCAACAAAGTCACGTTCGGAAATGAATTCTAATCGGTGTCCTGCAATTCGATCCTGATAAATATCATTGGGTAAATCCTGAGCAAGATAATATTCGTCATCTGCTTGAGTCCCCCGAAAGACCTGAGGTGCCATCCACTTCTCAAGCACTAACCAACCGCCTAAATTAACACCTTTTATTTTCATATCAATTGTCCTTTCTTTTATTTAACCCGTTTAATCATCATGATCAAACCACCGCCAATGACACAAATAATAGTCTCGACTGGGAAAATCATGTGATAGCCGACCATCGAGATGATAATGCCAGAAATAATTGGCCCGGCAACTTGGCCTAATGTATTCGCCAAATTAATAACGCCTAAATCTTTAGCTGCTGTTTTCGGATCAGGCAGCACCGCCACATTAAGTGCCTGATCGACGGAGTTATAAGCCCCCATGCCAATTCCCGCGATTACAGCATATACAATCATTGTCCAAGGCTTGGCTTCGAAGAATGGGAAGAACGCCCCCACTCCGAGCATGACTGTGGTTAATGCAACCGGCAATTTGAGCCGACCAATTTTGTCAACCAACGGACCCGCAAATGCCGCAAAGGCAATCCCCGTTACCATCAAAATCATCGAAACTGCGGAGATACTATTGGCCGTCTCTGATTGATTCAATTTCATATAATCTGTAAAAATATAAAGCTGATAGCCAACAATCACATATTGACCAGTTACCATCAATAATTTACCAACCAAGGCTAAGTAAAAATCACGAGCATCATGGATCGGAAAAATAAAAGCCTGCAATAATTCTTTACCATGAAGCGTTTCACGAGGCTCATCCTTATTGGAAGGTTCTTTGATTAAAATAACGGAAATAATTGCAAAGACAATCCCAATGAGTGCAAACACCCAAATTCCAATTTGAATGCCGCCAAGAAACCTTGCAGCAATAACTCCCGATCCATAATTTCCCATTGCCGCACCAACACCATAGAATGATGAAACCGTTCCCCGGAATTTAGGATTAACTTTATCGGCAATGATCGCAACTAATGGTGCCACAACCGCATTCAAGGAAACCTGATATAGTGCCCAAAGCGTTAGTAGAACTGGGATGTTTGGTGCCACAGATATGGTATAAAATAACCCCGCGGATATTAGCGACCCACCAACAATCCATGGTGTTCGCTTTCCAAACCTAGAGCGGGTTCGATCAGATAGCGCACCATTCACAATATTTGCAATAGTTGCAACAACCATCGCGACAGCCGAAAACGTAGCAACTAATGACACCTTGCTGCTGGGCGCCAACTGACCAATTTTGGCCGGCAACAGCGTTACTGCCAACCCAATATAAGGACCCATCCAACCTGCACAACCAATGAGAAGACCCAAGCTTAATTTCAACGGCATCTTCGACTTATTAGCCTTAATTTCTACTTCATCAATCATAAAATGACCTCCATCAATTTAGGAACCCACCACTATTTTTTCTCGAGAATAAATAGAAGTAACCAATTTTATTTGTTGCAAAATAAGTTTGGGCAAACCGATCCTGCATGGTAAAGCAATTATCCAGACTTATCGTCAAGCGAAGATAACGCTTACATTTATAAATTCTATTCTATTTTTGAGAATAAAAAAGAGGATAATTCGTTTAGAACTATCCCTAATTCGTACAGTTATTTGCTAACATCCTGAATATATTGACGCGGTGTTATATTAAAATGTTTCTTGAATTCCCGCGAAAAGTGACTTGGTGCGGAATATGCTAATTTATCGGCAACCTCATTAATTTGAACCCTTGGTTGCAGCAACAATCCCTTTGCAGATGATAATTTAAGGTCAATTAAGTATTCCTGCGGTGATTCGCCATAATACCGATTAAAAAGTTTAAGAACATAACTTTGACTAACGTGATGAGACTTCACGACCTTTGAAATTGATACTGACTTTGGGTCACTCGCATGATAAATTTCATAATCTAAACGATGCTTTAAGTCACTCGCAATTTTTTGACATAGCATAAATTGATTAATATCATTTTGATAGTCCTGTAGATGGTGATCACGTTTCAAAACCTTAACAAGTATTTTAATAATTTTTAGCACATCGATCTGAATATCCAATTGATCCTCTAAATCGTACTTTGACTTAAATAGTTGCATGACAACTTCAACTTGATCCTTCAAGTCCTGATATTCTGCATCTCGTGATGTAATAATTCGATCCGCATAGCTTCGAATTAATAAATATTTAAGTGTCGGATCATCTAGGTCAAAATGCATACAAAAATAGGTCATTTTTTCATTTCCAACAGCATAATTAGTATGGCGCGTCTCAACAGGAATAATGGTAAACTCACCCGTGTTAAGAATCATCTCCCCGGTTTCAGTTATCGTTCGTTGACTACCACGGATAACATACATCAGTTCAAATGCTGGATGCTCTTCAGGCTTCCACTTCCACCCTGGTCTGACAGTTTCCACATGACCGCCAAACAATGTGAAATGAGTATTAATTACTGGTAGATAATTTTTCATCATAAACGTCCTTCATGTTTGATTCGACACCGTAAGCGGATTCATAATTATTATTATAATATTGAAATGCTTAATTTGCCACTTACTGATATTGGCACTTTTTACTAACTTATTCGATTAAAATGTCGTTTCAATAACTACTGGATGAGTCTTTTTTTGTAAACATAAGCATGATCGCAATCCCCCCAATCTCCTGCCACACATCATTGCGACCACAAAAAAAGGACCGAAACAAAAGCTTATTTGTCACAGTCCACCTTGCTAACTAGTGGTGTTTTTTCATTTCATCCAAGATTCGTTGATTCTGAGAAATAATAATCCAATTCTGTTCAACAAGTGCTCTTAAAAAACCGACCTTCTCTTGATTCGAACGATCAGTAAAGTTGCCGGTATTACTCTTATTGAGTAATTTATTTTCATCCAGTTCGCTAAGGATTGCTTCAACATGCTCAACCGTCTGATCATCTAAATCCTTTAGGCCCCGGTCTATTAGGAGTCCCTGGACTTTATTATTGTTAAAAATTGCCATTCAACATGCCACCTTCCATTCATTAACCAAGGAAACAAGTTATAATACTCAAATTATAAATTTAATTGAGGCGTTTCACAATAAATCAGCTTACAAATTATTAAGCCGACCAATTGATAATTCTAATTGGTAATCCAGGTTCTAATAATTGGTTTTCTATCCGGATAAGTATTGAATAATTATTCATTATGATCGATAATATTTGCATGAACAAAATACCAGTTTACCACCACTAATTGGACATAATACGAGGAGAAACACGATGCAGGAATTGAGAAAATATAAATTTGGTGAATTTTGGAATATGCTTTTATCTGGTGTGGCAATGGCAATTGTCGTTGCTGTTACCCCAGGGGCAATTATTGCGCCCTTTATCAGCGGATTAGCTAAAAGCAACAGTTTTTGGGCAACTGTAAGCACTGCAACAAGTATGGGAATCTACATCGTCCCGGTTGCTGCAGCCATCTTGGCAGCTGATCAATTTGGTTTTACAATGATCGAAAAGGCCAGTGTTTCTTTAGCTGCAATGGCTGGAAGTGGTGCTGTGAAGTATTCAAACGGCACTTGGACCTTAGTTGGCATGGGCGACTTAATCAATACGATTATCATCATTGCAGTTGCGATTGTCCTAATCTTTTTAATTAGAAATCATGTCGGCAGCTTCTCGATTATTTGGGAACCAATTCTATGTGGCTCTATTGTTGGCAGTTTTGGCATATGGTCTTACAAATATGTCCATATGATCTCAATGGGGGTTGGTCACATTTTGAACCTGTTTACCACCCTTCAGCCAATCCTATTATGCACTTTAATTGCAATGTCTTTCGCCGTTATTATTGCAACACCACTATCAACAGTTGGCCTTGCTTATGCTATCGGGATCGATGGCATTGCTGGTGGGGCCGCCTCAGTTGGCGTAACGGCGTGCTTTATGATGGTTGCCGTGGCCACGTATCAAATGAATGGGAAAGGTGTTTCCTTCGCAATGTTCTGGGGTTCGGTCAAAATGATGCTCGCCAACTTTGTTAAACATCCCCGGATGCTGTTGCCGATTGCCGTCGTCGGTGCTTTAACCGGATTAACCGATTCATTTATCGGTATCAAGGCCGGGCCGGCTTTTGCCGGATTTGGTCAGCCAGTTGGCCCGATTAATTCATTTACATACATGAACGGATCAACTTGGTTAAATGTGACCGTTTTAGCACTGATTTATTTTATTTTACCAATCGGATATTCGATTATCACTTATCTGATTTTCAAAAGGATCCCTCGCTTGTACAACAAGAATGATTGGCGTGTCGATTTAACCAAATAACAATGTCAGCAGAAAAGCCACATAAAAAAACAGCCGCTAACTTTGTTTTCAATTTCAACAAAGTTAGCGGCTGCTTTAGTTCTTACGATTTTAACGCAATTCCCGCATAATGACCCGCCAAGTGATCAGCCAAAATACCGCTTGGCAATCGCTTGGTAAACCTGAATCGTCTCATAAAAGCTATCCAAAGTCGTATACTCATTGGTCTGGTGAGCCACCTTCCAAGCATCGGGGCCAAGAACTACCACCGCCATATCGGGATTGTTTTTAATGAAGACACTGGCGTCCGTGGCACCATTAATGGTAGTTAACTTAACGTTGCGATCCTGATACTTGTCACTTGCGACATTTTCGGCCAATTGAACAAACTGATTCTTAGGATCCGTCTCGACTGGATGGAAATTATGAATCAATGAGAATTCCAGATGATAATCAGTCTCGTTGTTAATTTTATCAATTGCAGTTTTAATTGTCTGAATCACATGATCATTGTCAAAGCTCAAGGTTGGTCGAATATTACCAGCCAATTCCGCGTAGTCAGGAATAATGTTAACCTGCTCGCCGCCCTTAATTAACGTCACACTGTGCTTGACTGTTCCTAAGAAAGGATCCTTAGGCGCCTGATCAAATAAACCAGCTTCAGCATCAATATATTTTGATAAGCCAACAATCGCATTGATTCCTTTTTCCGGAATGGAACTGTGAACAGCTTTGCCATAACTCTTGATTTGATAATTCAAACTACCGGAATGTGCGTAGACCACTTGGCCACTGGTGGGCTCACCAACGACCATTGCCGAAACATCTTTGGCAATCCCGTTGGCTGCCAAACGGTTGGCGCCAGGAGTTCCGTATTCCTCACCAGCCGTGGCAATTAAGCGAATTTTCCCTTTAATCGGTACCTTATCCGCCACCAATTCAATCAATGAAATGACTTCGGCAGCCAAGCCACTCTTCATATCAGCGGAACCACGACCATAAAGCTTACCGTCAGTGATAAATGGCTCAAATGGCTGATGCTCCCATTTATCAGGATCAGAAACGGCAACCGTATCTTGGTGACCTTCAAAGGCCAATACTTGGTCAGTTTTTCCTTCACCAATTTCAGCAACCAGATTGGCACGATTATCATCAAAGCGATCAATTTTATAAGGGACATGGTACCGATCAAATAATTTGCCGATGTATTCCGAAACCGCCAATTCATTGCCATTCGGCGTTTGAATTTGAATTAAATCTTTGAGAATTTGTAACTGTTCATCTTTTTGCATTCTAGATAACGGACCTTCCTACACAATAATAACCATGATTACCAAACAAAGCTTCAATTAATTAATGATTGTCAAACACTCTTATGATCTAAATGTTTTGCCAAAAAGTCACCAACCAACTGGATAACTAACACGAAGATTAAGACCAGGAACGTGGCCACCAATGTCACATCATTATCAAATCGATTATAGCCATATGCAATCGCTGTATTTCCAAGACCACCGGCACCAATTGCGCCCGCCATGGCAGTCAATCCAATTAAACTGATTAAGGTGACTGTCGTGACCCTGGCAATTTCAGAACGGGCTTCTTGTAAATAAACATCAAAAATTAAATCTGAAAAGGTTGCGCCGACTGATTGGGCAGCTTCAATCTTCCCGTGATCAACACTTTCCAAGGCAACTTGAATTTGACGGGCATAAAACGGAAACATCCCCAGTGACAACGGTACAAGCGCAGCGGTAGTTCCAATCTGAGTGCCAACAATTTGTTGGGTTACCGGTGCAATAAAGGCCAATAAGATGATAAATGGAATGGCTCGGAAAAACGAGACCACTTTATCAAAGATATTAAACCAGACCCGGTTTTCTTTGATCCCGCCCTTATCGAACAATACCAGTCCAATTCCAAAGATCAATCCAAGAATGCCACCAAACAAAGCGGACCAAAAAGTCATGTAAATGGTCTGGCCAATTGCTGTCAACCAGCCATCATCGCCGCCCCAACCAAGGGTGACAACATTAGGAAAGTACTTTGCAAACCATGCCATTATTTAGCCGCCTCCTTTTCAATCTTTGAAACACCAATCTTTTGATCATGTAAATACTGAATCGCTTTTTGGCGGTTGGCCGCAGCACCAGTCATCGTGACAAACAATGTCCCAACCGGAACACCCTGCAGCTCATCCACGTTACCGAAAATAATGCTGACTTCAACATCGAATTTTTGATATAACTCGGTCACAACCGGGTCAATAACAGATGGGCCAGTGTAAGTTAAATGCAATAACTCCCATTGATCGTCTGCCGATTGAACAGGATGCGTTGCCAAAATCTTGCGCGCCTTTTCCGACTCACCGGCCGTCCCAATTAATTCCTTAGTCAATGGATATTGCGGATTGGTAAAGACATCAACAATGCTGCCACGTTCAATAATTTTACCGTCACTCATCACGGCCACTTTATTGGCAATTCGCTTAACCGCATCCATTTCATGTGTAATCAGAACCACGGTTAGGCCCAATTCTTCGTTGACTCGCTTTAGTAAGTCCAAAATTTGAATCGTGTTTTTAGGATCCAAAGCAGAAGTGGCCTCGTCAGAAATCAAGATTTCCGGATCATTTGCCAAAGCTCTGGCAATTGCAACCCGTTGCTGTTGACCACCAGAGAGCTGAGCGGGAAAAGCTTTACCACGATCTCCCAAGCCAACCAAATCAAGCAGTTTCTGAGCCCGGGCCACAATTTCTTTTTCCTTTTGGTCACTATGTTTTAACGCAAATTCAATATTTTGAATCACGGTCCGTTCTTCCAATAAATTGAAATGTTGAAAGATCATGCCAATTTGGCGTCGCTTTGTTCGCAGTTGCTTAGTATCGACGATTTTAGCATTTGTTTGATCGTCTTTTTCAAACAACGTTTCCCCATTCACAACAACTTTGCCGGCTGTTGGTTTTTGCAGCAAGTTAATGACGCGGACCAATGTCGATTTCCCAGCACCGGAATAACCGACAACCCCATAGATATCACCTTTGTTAACGTGGATTGTCACATCATTAACCGCTTTAATTGTTTGTCCTTCTTGTTCAAAAAAGACATTAATATTCTCTAAGTCAATGACACTGTCAGCCATCATAACACCTCATTATTCTTGATCATTTTCGGCCTACTTGATTTTAAGATCCCAAGCGGCAATTTCAGCTTGACCATATTCTTTATTGATCAAGTTCTTAATCTTCTTGGTCTGGAAGGCTTTAACGTAGTCTTTATAAGCTTTCTTATTCTTGTCTTTCTTTTCAGCGGCAACAATGTTGATCCACTTCTCAGAATCCTTGTTAATTGGTTCAACGTAAATAGCTGACTTGTAGTTCAACCCGGCAGTTTGCGCAAAGTTCGTGTTGATGACCGCAGCGTCAACATCTGAAAGTGCTCGAGCAGTTTGACTGGCATCCAATTCCTTAATCTTGATCTTCTTAGGGTTCTTGGCAATGGCACTAAGCGTTGCCTGTGTTGTACCCGGTTTAAAGGTAATCAACCCAGCGTTCTTCAAAACAAATAATGCTCGTGATTCATTAGTCGCATCGTTTGGTACGGCAATTGTTGCACCAGTCTTAAGATCATTCAAACTCTTAACCTTCTTGGAATATACCCGGATTGGCGTGATAAATGTTTTACCAATTGGCACAATGCTTCCCTTGTTGCTCTTATTCCAATCAGCTAAGAAATCGTAATGTTGAAAGGCATCGATATCAACATCACCATTGGCAACAGCTTTGTTAGGCTGGGTGTAATCAGTAAATTTCTTGTATTTAACATTCACTTTGTATTTATCTTTAGCAATCTTAGCAACCGCATTCCAAATCTTGTCATCTTTGCTGGTTCCTGACATAATTCCGACAGTCACCGTTTGACTACTCGTTGATTTCTTGTTTCCGCCAAAACTAAAATATCCAGCAACCACAATGACTAAAACAACAACGATTCCAATGATCCATTTTGTACTTCTCTTCATTTTACGAACTTCCCTTCATCTTTTAAATAAATAATTAGAAATAATTGCAAACATGATTCAATATCTGATCTCACTCAAATGATCCAGTTATGATGAAATTACCGTACCCCCTCTAGAATAATGTCCGTTATGATAATGAAGTAATTTGAACATTCGGAAAATAAAAAAGCTTCCTTCCCCGCTACCAAATAAACTGTAGCTAAGGGACGAAAGCTTCGCGTTACCACCCAAATTCGTAATCCACTTACATGAATTACCTCAACGACACTGATTAATGTCTGGGATGGTAACGGATCCTGCCGTAACTTGTGCGTGAACACGCGTCAATGTTCAGAGCTCATCTTCACCGTAATCTCTCCTGCCGGTTTCCATCAACCCGGCTCTCTATAAGGAATGATCACTGCTACTCTTCTCTTCTTTACATAACGGAACGATTCAATTTATAGTAAATCATACCACGTTAAATGAATATTTCAAGAAAAGATAAGTTTTTTTCTAATAATCAATCAAATCGTAACGGTTTTCTCAGTAATATGATCTGGCAAACGATTTTTAAAATTCTCGTTTTCCCTTCAGATAGACTTGTTTATCAACTTGCTGAACTACCGTCACATCTTGTAATGGATCAGCTTTAAGCACTTGAAAATCAGCAACTTTGCCGACTTCCAAGGTACCATGATCTTCAGCCACATCACATAATGTCGCAGAATTTAGTGAAGAACATTGATAAGCCTCAGCAGGCGTCATTCCCACCTTTGTAAGATATTCAAACTCCTCAGGTGTCTTATCAAATCCATTGAATGGTGTTCCAGCATCAGTTCCACAAGTAAATTTAACTCCCAACTTAAAGGCCCGCTTGAAGTTCCGGTATGTATCATCCAACGCGTCTTCACATTTTTTGATCTCCCATTCCGGCAAAACACCATGACCATACTTGGGGATATTCATTTCCGCAATCAACGTTGGTGTTAGGAAGGTGCCATTCTTAACCATTTGCTGGCACTCTTTTTCAGTGACATAGAATCCATGTTCAATTGAATCCATGCCAGCATCAAGCGCGTTTTGGATACCAGGATTCCCTTCTGCATGAGCTGATGCACGAATGCCTTTGTGATGGGCTTCAACAACTCCCGTTCGCATTTCTTCAACTGAGAGCTGTGGATCCGCCATAAAATCACCGGGCGTCATAACACCACCAGTCGCCATCATTTTAATCACCCGAGCGCCGTTTTTTAAAGCCGTTCGAACTGCTTTGCGCATTTCATCAGGAGAATCCGTTAAGTAAGCCGCGTGGGGTGCATCGCCATGGCCCCCCGTCATTGACATTGCTCTACCAGAAGGTTGCAATTCTGGAACGTGCTTTAGCAAGCCATTTTTCATCATTTTCTTTAATTTAATATCAACATCATAGGAATCGCCACATTCACGGACATAAGTCACACCAGATTTGAGTAATTGTCGTAAATGCTGTTGGGCCAACACGGCTGATTCTGTCTCAGACATGCCAAAGCCACCATCAAATGTATCCGGTCTGGAAGTTAAATGCGAATGAACATTAAGGAAGCCTGGCATTACAAATTGTCCCTTTAAATTAACTTCTTCGTCTGTTCCAGATGGTGTATGGCCGGTGCCACGATCAACTAATTTACCATCTTCGACAACAAACCAAGCGTCTGATTCGTTCTCTGTGCTTTTACCATCAAATAATGTGAAATTATGGAATAATGTTTTTGTCATGTTGTTTCCTCCAGTTATTTTGCAACTATGTTTTAATTTGTTAAATTTTTGATTGTGATCAATAGCAGATTCTGGGCATACAAATCACTTAGACTCAATATTTAGGAACGGAATATTTGTTTTGAGCTGGGTACTTGGTTGAAACATGTGACAGCAAGCAGCTTCCGGCCATATAAGTCACTAAATCAAATATTCAAAACCAGAATATTCGATTTGGACTGGCTACCTGGTTGAAATGTGTGACAAAAAGCAGATCCCGGCCATATAAGCCACTTAAGCTTAATATTCAGGCCCGGAATATTAAGCTTAAGTGACTTATATTCTGGGATCTAACCGCTTTTTGTCACACTCTGTTATTTCCAATACGCATACTGATACTGCGCGTCATTCAACAACGAATACTTCAATCCACCCACATGCTTACTGATTAAATTTGCTTGAGCCGGTTGATACAACGGGACATACCCCTTAAATGCAGTGAAGTACTTATCCGCTTGGACCAACTTATTGTATCTGGCTTGGCCACTCAGATGATTTGACTGATTCATCAGACTGTCAAATTTTGCATTCTTCAAATGCGTAAAGTTAACTTGATTCGTTGACGTTCCCAATCCTAAGAAGTCCGAAGCATCCAACCAGTTGGTCGACCAGCCAGTTAAATTCATTTCAAAATTACCGGCAAAATCCCGTGACACATGTTGCGCATGCGGAATCGAAGTCATCGTAACCTTTAAGCCCTTCAAGTTCTTTTGAGCAACCGATTGGATATATTCACCCGTATGCTTATCCTGATCCGTATCATCAGTCAATAGGTTAAGAGTTACCTGCTTCTTACCGACTTCTTTCAAATAAGCATTCCAATATTGCTTAGCCTTGGCGACATTTTGAGGTAACAAGTTCCCCACTTCTTTAGCCATGTCTTTACCATTTGCCGGATCCTTTTGATCACCTTCCGGAACCGCGCTTAGCATTTGCTTCGAACCGTCTTGGAGAACATTATTAACTAATTCCTTGCGATTAATAACCGCTGAAATTGCTTGCCGCAAATTTTCAGAGTCAGTTTGTGGCTTTTTATTATTGAAGTAAAGATAGTTTTCACGTCCGGTTAAATGTGTATGCATTTCCGGATCATTTTTATTCTCACGCACATACTGGCCGGTTACCGAAGTGACTTGAATTTTTCCGGATTTAAACAGGTTAACGGCTGTATTCTGCTCTTTAGTAACCGTCACGTTCACTTTAGGAATTTTCACATTGTGTGCATTCCAATAATAAGGATTTTTGACATAATGCCAAGATGAATTGCTGCCAGACCAGCCGACCAGCTTATACGGGCCGTCATAAACCGACTTAGTTGAACTGGTTCCAAATTGCTTACCATACTTACTAACTGATTTTGAATTAATTGGTAAATATTTGTTAGTTACCAAGTCATTGAAATACGGCACCGCCCGGGTCAATTGAATTTGTAATGTCCGTGAATTCAAAGCTTTAACACCTAATTTATCTGGTGACATTTTGCCAGCTTGAACGGCATCAAAGTTCTTGAAGCAATCATAAACACTGGCAAATTGTGCCTTCGTCTTTGGATTTACAGTTCGCCGAAATGACGTCACAAAATCATTTGCCGTAACGGGTTGCCCATTACTCCATTTGGCATTTTTGCGTAACTGGAACCGATACGTTTTACCATTATTCGTTGGTTTAACAACTTTTGTCGCAACCCCGGCAACAATCCGGTTGTTTTTATCATACTTGTACAGCCCTTCCATCGTCTGAGTGATCAGGCTGGCACTATTGGTATCATATGCCGTATTGGGATCAACGGTTGCTGGTTCATCTGGCAGCGTCACATTTAAAGTTTTGCCTGAATGCGCGGCACTCTTGCCACAGGCTGCCAAAGATCCAGCCATTAAAATTGTCATTGCTAAAGTTAATAGTTTATGTTTCATGATTCATCCTCCTAGCTTTTTGAGAATTTAATGAGAAATTAATCTGTATCGACAAAAAGAGCGCCCTTCCAGAAAATTAATTCTGAAAGGGCACTCTCGCACTGTACCACCTTTGTTTGCTAAAAAAGCCTCACACAAACGGCAACTTGTCCTAGAACGTTACTCACTAAGCTAGGATCAAAGTGAGACGCCAAATTGCGATTTGCCGCATTTCTAACGGTTGCGTACCGGTGGTTGCCTACTATATTCAGCCCACAGCTCAAAAGTGATTTTCACCAATCGCATTTTGCCCCCGCTTTCACTAGACCGGGTTCGCTGACCAAAATTGAAATTGACTACTTTCTTCGTCGTTACATTTTGTTCTCATAAATTCTTAATGTTATTACAATAACGCACATCCAAGTAAAATGTCAACAGGTATTAAAAATCGATAGAGATTCCCCGGTTACTTTAATCTCTGTTCTCTGAAATACTGCTAAAAATCTCGTTCGCCTCGCTGACGATAATAATCATTGGCAATCCTTAAAAAATAGCTCAGATAACTATTTTCCAAAAGGGAGACGGCGTTGAACAGAAAAAATGGAGAGACTTACAATCAAAAAGCAAGTTAGCTGGATATAAATTCAAGCGCCCAAAAGTACACTAACTTATTAATATGCTTACAAAAATAACCGACCAACCACTAGACTAGGAAATCTAATGGTTGGTCGGTTTAATTCGAGCAGAATTTTATTTTATTTATTTTTAGAAGCGATCCCTTTTGTGACATAAAATTTAGTGATTATCTTAAACCTTTGTAATCAATTTCTAACTATGCTTCAACTGTACTTCCTAACATTTTTTCGGAAGCTTTCTCTACTTCGCTTAATTCGTGCATATCGCCTTCAAGGTCTTGGTATAACTTGCGATAAAGCTGATAGTATTTGTTATAAATATCGTGACGAACGGGATCAGGCTTAACTGGGTTCCCTAAGACTTGCCACTTTTGCACATCTTCCACCGTCAGAGTCCCCGTACCAATACCAGCTAACATAACATCGCCAAGGTTGGCCTCAGCATCTTCAATTGGTGTTCGAACTGCGTACCCAGTGACATCGGCAAACATTTGAACCCAATCAGGTGAATTGGTTACCCCACCGGCAATCACAATGTACTCACCAAGATTGCGACCAGTGCTTTCGATACTATGACGTAAAGCATAACAAACTGCCTCTTGAAAAGCGTGATATAGGTGTGCTTTAGTGTGAACCAGCGAGAGACCAAAGATTAACCCTTTAGCATCCGAGTTCCAAATTGGTGCCCGTTCACCCATGAAATATGGTAGAACCACCAAACCTTCACTACCTGGACCAATATTCTTGGATTCCTTATTCAACGCCACGTATGCGTTATCTCCACCGTTGTGTTGATTGTGAACTTCCAAGTCGCCAATATTATCACGGAACCATTTGGTAATTGCGCCGGCAGTTGCAGAACCAGAGAAATTATAAACTAAATGCTCAGAGTTGTAAGGATATGGCCAAACGATGAGTCCTTGTCCCTTAATGGGTTCTTCGCTCACCAAAGCGGCATTCATTGATGAACCAATTGCGGCAACGTACTTACCAGGCTTGAAAACACCCATACCAACGTTGGCAGCACCCACATCAACCCCACCGGAAATAATTGGTGTTCCAGCAGCCAAGCCAAGTTCAGCTGCCGCGTCATTGGTCAAGCCACCAACAATGGTGGTTGAATCAACCAATGGTTCTGGCATCATTGATTCGGGAATCCCCATTGCATCCAGCATTTCTTTTGACCAGGTATTTGTATTGACATCGTATAATCCGCCTAAGTTACCCGCAGCAGAATGATCAATTGAGACCTTGCCGGTTAGTTGATAAATGGCATAGTTGCTTGGTGGTAGGAACATCCGAATTTTACGCCAGTTTTCAGGCTCATGATTCTTAATCCAAAGAATCTTCGTATAACCATAATAAGGATCGACCACGTCGTTACCGGTAATTTCGGTAAGGCGTTTGCCGTCAACATGTTCCTTGACCCATTCTGTTTCTTCTTGAGCTCGTCGATCCATCCAAATCAAATCTGGTCGAACCGGTTCCATATTTTCATCCAATGGCACACCAGAACCGCCATATAAGCCACTAATTCCAATGCCAACAATGTGCTTTGGATCGACGCCGGCAATTTCAACTGTTTTACGAATTGATGTTTTTACCGCATCAACCCAAACGTTTGGCCATTGTTCAGCCCAAAGTGGATGAGGCGTTAACACATCATATTCTTCCAAATCTTGGGCAATTAAATGACCATCCGTGTCCATCAAAATACTTTTTGTCCCCGATGTACCAATGTCGGTACCAATAAGATATTTCATGATATATTCCTTCTTCTTCCTAGAGTATGGCTGTCTTAAAACCTCATTAGACATAAAAGCTAACGACAGCCCTTCGAATAACCAGTTCAAAACTGTGTAGCGACCATCGAGAAGACTTCAGTAAAAGATCAATGGTTCACGCACGTTCAGTTTGTGTTTGGTTCATAATTTAGTGACTTGCTCAGCTGAAAATTACAGTGAGAGCGGCTAGTTCCATTTCTCGATATAGTATGGTCATGAGCTAAAACGTGTGAAACCAAACGCTTAGCTCCCAGAATATAAGGGTCCCGAATCAAATATTCAAACCCAGAATATTTGATTCGGGACCCTTATATTCTGGGAGCTAAGCGCTTGGTTTCACACTCTGGTTTTTACCACGCCGTAAACGCACCATCAACCAAGTAATCATCACCCGTTGAGAAGCTGCTGGTATCACCGGCCAAGTATACTGCCATTCCTTGCAATTCATCAGGACGGCCTAAACGACCAAGTGGTGCCCAGTCATTCCATGTCTTAATTAATGGCTTCAAGTCTGGTGAGCTAAGTGTCAAATCAGTTCCCATGTAACCTGGGCTGATTGTGTTAACCCGGACACCCTTTTTAGCCCATTCAATGGCTAATGATTTTGAAAGTTGAATGACACCATTCTTAGTTGCATTGTATGAACATTGTGGTTGTGGTCGGTTAACAATGTGAGCCGACATCGAAGCAGTGTTGACAATTGAGCCCTTGCCTTGTTTGATCATGTAACGACCAGCTGCTTGTGAACAAAGGAATACTGAATTCAAGTTCAAGTTAACGACTTTTAACCAATCTTCATATGACATGTCTTCAGCAGGAATGTTCAAGCACATGCCGGCATTGTTAAACGCAGCGTCCAAACCACCAAGCTCTGAAACAACGGTGTCAACCATGTGTTGAACTTGATCAGGATCAGTCACGTCAGTTTTAATGGCAATTGCCTTTTGACCAGTTGCATCGGCAATCTCTTTAGCAGTTGCTTTAGCCTTGTCTTCGTTGATATCGACAATTGCGACATCGGCGCCGGCTTCCGCCAAACCTGTTGCCATTGCTTTGCCTAATCCTTGCGCGCCGCCGGTAACATAAATGCTTTTTCCTTTGAGGGACATTCTATCTAAAATACCCATGTTGGTGCCTCCTAGTGTGTTGAAATAGTTGCATATTGTAAATCTTAGACACATTTTATAAATTAGTTTTGCAAAACGATTTATCTTAATGCAACATAAATACTAAAACAAAATGATAGCGCTGTCAATAGTTTTATAAAACTATTTTCTAAAATGATTTTTAACCCTAATTTACAAAATTGCTTTTTCTTTTGTGACATGCTATTTTTGTACTAGACAAACATTTAATAGAGGGGTTATGGGTGGCATTATGGATAGGAATAGTAACGATAATTATTCACGGATTTTCAATTTAATTTACCAACGCGAGAAAATTTCAAAACAGGAAATCGCACTGGAATTAAATCTTAGTTTACCAACCGTCAGTTCAAATTTAACTGAATTAAAGAAAAACAAGCTCATTCGAATTGGTGGCAAATTTGAATCGCAGGTGGGCCGGCGCGCAAAAGCCTATTCCGTTTCTGCCAATACTCATGTGTCACTTGGCATTGAAATTTTTAAAGAACACGTCACCATCTCAGCGTTAGACTTAAACGGCAAGGAAACGGCGACGGCAACTGAAAAACTTTCATATTCAAATGATGACGCCTACTTTAAGAAACTCGCGACCTGGATCAACTCGTTTACTGACAAAAATAAATTAGCTGATAAACATATTCTGGGAATTGGAATGGGTGTTCAAGGACTTGTTTCCCATGATGGTCAAACTGTCCTTTGGGGTAAGATTTTGGAATCTACCGGTCTAACCACCGAGTCATTAGGCAAGTATCTGCCATATCCGGTTTCTTTTTACCATGATGCCGACTGTGTTGCGGCAGCTGAACAGTTCCTAACGAATAGCCACCAGGACACCACTTATCTTTCTATTGGCGAGCATCTGGGGACCGCCATTGTAATTAATAATCGAATCTATTCAGGGGAAAATGGTCGCAGCGGGACAATGGAACACATTACCTTAAATACGCAGAGCGACCGAAAGTGTTACTGTGGCCGTCATGGTTGCATCGAGACCTACTGTTCAATGAGTTCGTTGCTAAATGAAGATGAATCGATTGAAGATTTTATGGCGAGCTTAAAAGCTGGTGACGAAGAAACGCAGCATCGCTGGCACATCTATTTGAATTTTCTGGCCGAGGCAATCAATAATCTTCATATGTTTTTGGACAATCGATTAGTCATCGCCGGAGAATTAATTCGTTACTTAGACAGTTCAGTCATCAAGGACCTTGACCAACGGATTCGAAACATTACTGCCTTTCCAGAGGATCATTCTTACTTGAGCCTGGGAATGGTCACCGCTCGACCAGTTGCGATTGGCGCAGCAATTCCGAGGATTGAATCATTTGTGGAAAGTGTCTAATCATTAAGGTTCAAAATAAATAAACGGCCCAGATATTCAAAAGAAGAATATCTGGGTCGTTTGTTTATTTTCAGAATCTACATCATTATTAAACGCTTACAATTTAAATTAAGTTAAATCTGTGAATTGCTGGTTGGAGAGGTTCCAAGATCGCGATGACTAACAGGAGTCTGCACCCCATCTTTTAAAGAACTAACCTGCTGTTCTTTTTCCAATCTGGCATTTAACGTTTTAACGATTTCGGCATGTTGCGCTTCTGATAAGTTAACTTTAGCAAAGAAAATCAAAGCCGCAATAATCAGTAAAGCAATTGGAATATAGAACATAAACATATTAAACTGAAAGACACCATGGGCAGTAATGTCAGATGGGTTGGCATTCCCAGTCATCCCCGCGGCAACCGCAACAATTCCGACAATTCCGTTAGAAGCCGCTCCCGCCAATTTATCAATTAACGGTCGAACAGACAACGTAACTGATTCGTTTCGCACGCCACTCACTAATTGACCATACTCAACACTGTCAGTAATAACCATCAAAGTGGCCAAGAAAATCAGTGGGTATGGGAAGAAATAAAAGGCAACTGCAAGTAATACCAATGGTAAGCTTGAACCGGCGAACAAAAAGATAATGTAGCCAATTAGCATGAACGCAATTCCGCCGACATAGATAGCTTTTCGATGAATCCAAGCATCAAGAGCTGGGAACAACGCAACTGAAACTACTCCCAAGACACAAGTGATAACACCGACCCAAGTATAGGCAGCAGCGTTGCCAAGTCGATACCTGAAGTAATACATCAACAGTGAATTAGTCACAACGTAACTAAAAGCGAATAAGAAATAGGATAAGGCAATCCATAACAACACTTTGTTTTTACCAATCACCTTAAAGACATCCGTAAATTTAGTATGCTTCACATTGCTTCGAATCAAACTATCTTTTTCTTTAATCGTTAAACAGGTAATTAACGCACCGCCCGAACATAATAGTGCAACGATGACAACATACCCTAACCAACCCGCGTGAGTTTGCTGGCCAAACGGCACTTTGGAAAACAAGTGTGAGAACAGCATAATGGCTGGTGTGATAATGATAATAACCACTTGAGCGCCAAGCGTTGATCCAATTCGGGCAGCGGTACCATAGCGTGTCCGAACTTTATTATCGATACTCAAGGCTGGTAGCATTGACCAAATTGCGATATCACTAAATGAATAAAAGACATCAATCACAACAAACGTAACCCCAAGGAGAATCAAGTAAATTAATGGATTGCTGTAACTTAATCCAAAGAAATCTGAAAACAAGAAGACAAGCCCAATCGACGCAACGACAGAACCGATCATAATCCAAGGTCGAAATTTCCCCCAACGGGTCTTGGTATTATCAACAGCAGCCCCAATCATTGGATCAAACATAATTTCCCCAACTCGAATACAGACGATAATTGTCGTGACAATGCTGACCATACCGGCATCACTGGAATTTGTAAATAATTGACTGGTAATAAACATCATAAAATAAATACTCAATGTATTGTAAAATGCATCGTGACCAAAGGTTCCAAACGCATATGATAAATATTGCTTCAAAATCTACACCCCGTTCATTTATCTAATTTAACAATTGCATTTTATAAATCCGTTTTGCAAAACATGTTTTTAAAACTGTGACCATTATAAATGAAATCGTTTACAAAATGCAATGGGTTTGGGGCTAATTATTTTAATCACAATATTTCCATCCGGTAAGCACCTGGCATAACAGTATTTTATTGAAATAACAAGGGAATTTAAATGATATTTTTTAGACATTGTGTATAGAAGCACTATTAAAATGGTATTACCTCAAAGCAAGTCATAAGTAACACAACTATTACTGGAAAGATTAGAATACTTTCTGTTAAAATTCGTGTAGAAAATGAAACATCTAATTTGGCTTGTTCTGCTAGCATCGGCAATAATGTCAGCATTGGCGTGGCAGATTGAATGATTAGTGTCTCTTTAAAGGTTGTGTTCAGATAAAAGAACCCGAGTTTTTGACTTATAAAGATTATCAAAAACATAATTAATGGGGAAATAACAAACTTCCCAAGTTGTGCAAACAGGTCGACACTTTCAAGCTTTAACTTACTCAATTTAGTATTCCCAAGAACCAAGCCCAAAAACAAAAGAGAGAGTGGCGTAACCAGATTTGATAGGTAGCCAAATGATGTTGTCAAAAAATCTGGCAATGATAAATTAAATAAGAAGAATATTAATCCCAGCATGAATCCCCACATGGGAGGAGTCAAAATTTTTAGAAACCGGTTAGATTTAGAATCTCCTTCATTATTTGAAACGCTTTTACTTAAAGAAGAATTATTAATGATTTTAACTCCAATTCCCCATGTTGCTATTGTGTTAGCAATAAAATATGCTAAAAAGTATGGTAAACTTGAATTACCAAATAAGGCTATGTTTAGAGGTAATCCAACAAATAATGTATTTGAGTTGACAAATCCATTAATAAACAAAGCAGTTCTTTGGGGAGGTAAATTTAATAATTTAGAAACTATAGCTGATAATAAAAAGCAAATCAATATTGCAATCATTATTAATCCAGTTCCATATGAAAGAATAACAATGTTATCGTGTGTTATATACTTTTGGGTGGACAAAAATATTGATAGTGGCAGGGCAATATTAATAATTAGTTTTGATATGTTACCAGAAAAGCTTGCATTAAACATATTTATTTTTTCTAAAATGAAACCGATTACAATTATAGTTATAATAATAAGCACACTACGGATTGAAACTAAAAAGACTGAGAGCATGGTATAACCTCTTTTCATATTTATAAAATGTGCCTTAGCAAATTAAGGAGGAAACTTATTGTGAAAGCAATCGGAATTAATCAATACGGTGATTCAAAAATGCTACAAGAACTCAACACTGACATCCCACAAATCGCTACAAATGAAGTGTTAGTCAAAACTGAAGCATTTGCTATTAATCCACTTGACGTTGCTATTAGAGAAGGACAATTTAAGAACTCGGTGATTCTATTGTTTCCGATGATACTGGGAACAGATGCAGTAGGCTCAATTGTTAAAGTTGGCACCAACGTTAATAACTTTCACGTTGGTGATGAAATAATTGCTCATGCCGGTTATGGTACCTATGCTGAATACTTTCGTGTTTCGAGTGATCATATTGGCCTTCGTCCAAGTCAGTATAGTCTTCACGAAGCTGCAGGGTTACCGTTATCTGGTATTACTGCCTACAACGTCTTAATTCATTCTGCCCAGGCTCGTTCTGGCCAAAAAATTGCTGTCTTTGGAGCTTCAGGTGGTGTTGGATCTATGGTTGTTCAGATGGCAAAGGCTTATGGCCTAGATGTTGTAGCAATCGATAGACAAGACACAAAAGCATATGTGTTATCGATTGGTGCCAATGAGTTCATCTCGATTGATGAAATATCTAGTCCAAAAGTAATGCATCCGCTAACTAGTCAAATGGATATAGTTATTGATGCATCTAATTTTGGTAAAGGCGCAGTGACCGGTGTAAATTTAGTCCACGATGGCGGTACTTTTGTTACATTAACTCACGTTCCAACTCTGACTAAAATTCCTAAAAATATTATTTTGAAAGAATACGTTCCGGAGAAAAAATATTATGATAGTGACGCATTTGCTGCAATTACATTAATGATTAGAAATAATCAATTACACACCCGTATTGATAAAACGTTAGATTTTACACTCGAAAACGTTCGTATGGGTCAAGACTATGTCGCAACTGGCAAACATAACGGAAAAGTTGTAGTATCACTGAATTCATAAATCAATATTTTCAAACGATAATACCCTTAAAGTTGAAAAGGGAACACCCAGAAATTTCATCCTGAGTGTTCCTTTTTTTCATGCTACTATTTTTCCCATTATCATAAATAGTTACAATGTAAAATGTGGGTCAACTTTGATAGGCTTTCCAGTCTTGATCGATTCATCAACCGCAATAACAGCACGTTGAGCCATAATTGCGTCAACACCATCAGCAACTACTGGCTTATTTTCAATAATTGATTTAAAGAAGCTATTAACTTCATCTACATATGCTTGGTGATAACGTTGAGTAAATATTGGTAATGGATTTTTTTGAGTTTCATTTTCCTTAGTATATAATTCAACCGTTGATCCTGACACATTTTCTGCTTTAAGCATTCCTTTTGATCCAAAGACCTCCACACGATTATCGTACCCATACACGGCTTGCCTAGAATTATCAATAAGTCCAAATGCACCATTTTCAAATTCTAATACGAGCGCAATCGTATCGACATCACCAATTTCTTTTAGAGTAGGATCAATTAAAGTTCCACCTTTTGCATACACTTCTGTAATGTTTGATCCCATCATATATCGAGCCAAATCCAAATCATGAATTGTAAAATCCCATGGCAGTCCACCAATCCGCTTAATTAATTCTTTATCTAAGACGAATGGATCTCGAGACGTTGTTTTTACAATCTGAGGGTCACCGATTTGACCAGCACGTACCCCTTGATAAACTTCTTGGAATTGTGGATCCATTCGTCGATTAAACCCCATTTGTAATTTTACACCGTTATCTTTTACAACATGTAAAATATCACGAATTTTATCTTCAGGTGTATTCATACTAAAGGGTTTCTCACAAAAAATATTTTTATGTGCTTTTGCAGCATCAAGAACAATTTGTGCATGTGAGTCGGTCGATGTCACAACCATAACCGCTTGAATGCTAGGATCGTTCAAAACCTCATGATAATCTTTTACCACATGAGGAATATTTTGAAATTTCTTTTTCCAACTTTCATCGACTTTTAAATCACAGATATATTCCAAATTAACATTTGGCATCGATAATAAATTATTATAATGATTTGTTCCTTGTCTACCCACACCAATTAAACCAACATTAATCTTATCCATTGCCATTTTACATATTCTCCTTTATCAATTTATTAGTAATTTTATTACATCAATAATTATAATTTAAATACCGGGTCAACTTTAACTGGCTTGCCAGATTTTATCGACTTTTGAGCTGCAATTGCTGCTCGCTGTGCCATAATTACATCTTCACCTGTCGCAACCAGTGGTGCCCCATTCAGCAATGATTGAACAAATGCTTTCATTTCAATTGTGTATGCTTCCTTGTATCGTTGTGTAAAAATAGGTAATGGATTTTTCTTCGTTTCATTATCCTTTGTATATAGTTCAACAGTTGAATTAGAAACATTTTCAGCTTTTAACATTCCTGCAGACCCAAATACTTCAACTCGTTGATCATATCCATAGACCGCTTTTCGACTATTATCAATTAAACCATAAGCACCATTTTCAAATTGAACGACTAAAGCTAATGTATCAATATCATTTATTTCTTTCAATGTTGGGTCAATTAACGTTCCTCCTTTAGCATATACTTCTGTAATATTTGAGCCCATCATATATCGTGCAATGTCAAAATCATGCATTGTAAAATCAAATAGAAGACCGCCAATTCGTTGAATTAAATCATGAGGTAATAAATCAGGATCTCTAGACGTTACTTTTACAACTTGGGGGGTTCCAATTTTACCAGAACGTACCTGCTCATAGATATTATGAAATTGAGGGTCCATTCTACGGTTAAATCCAATTTGTAACTTTACGTGGTTTTCCTTAACAGCTTTTAAAACATTAGCACTTGCTTCCTCATTAGTATCCATACTAAGAGGCTTTTCACAAAAAATATTTTTCCCAGCATTTGCTGCATCAGTTACAATCTGCTCATGGGTATCAGTTGAAGTAAAAACAAAAACCGTATTTATTTCAGGATTGTTTAATATATCATGGTAATCTGATGTCTGGTTAGTAAATCCTAAATCACTAATTTTGTCAGAAAATTTATCAATAAACACATCAGCCACTTGAAGAATATCAATTTCTGGAATTGTCATCAAATTGTGCAAATGCATCTGCCCAGCTCTTCCTAAACCAATTACTCCAGCTTTAATTGTTTCCATAATTAAAAATCCCCTTTTATTTTATATAGTTATTTATCATATTTAAATTCCATCTGAATTTGCTCCAAAGATTTTCCTCTCGTCTCAGGTGCAAATTTCCACGCAAACCAAAACGAAACTATATTACACAAAACGAAAACTATAAACGTTGCCGAAAGTCCAATTTTAGATAATAAAATTGGAAAAATAAATCCAACTACAAAGTTACCCATCCAGAGGAAGAAAGTTGAAATCCCCATTCCTAGTCCTCGAATGTTTTGTGGAAAGATCTCCGACATTAATAACCATGTCGTTGGAGAAATACATCCTTGAAAAAATCCAAGAAAGATCATCGTCGTAATAATAACCAAAAATGGCAAAATCGCTGAGTTTGCAAACATCCTAGAAATAACCGCAATTGCTAGTAGCGCAGATCCCGTTCCGGTGATACCAACAAGCAACATTTTCCGTCTGTTCACACGGTTCATTAACGTCATCCCAATATACGTTGCAATAGTTGAAACTAATCCATTAAAAATGTTTGCAACTAAGGCAGCCTGATGGCCGAATCCAGACTGCACTAAAATAGTTGTGCCATAATACATCATAATGTTAATGCCTATAACTTGTTGCATAATTCCAATACCAGTACCAATTAAAACTAATTTACGAATCCATGGTGTTTTCAAATCACGAAATTTCGCCTGTTTTGTTTGTTTTTCTTCTTTAATCACCATCTTGATTTGACTAATTTCTTTGATTACTTCGTCACCAGTCGATCTAATTTTTCGTAAAGTAGTGGAGGCTCTTTGTGTATTCCCCTTCATAATTAACCATCGTGGTGATTCAGGGACAATAAACATTGCAACCAATAAACAAATAGAAGGAATTATACCGAATGCAATCATCCAACGCCAAATGTGTGGATTATCTCCTAGCATGACTCCTAATACAGCATTGACTGTAAATGCGGTTAATTGTCCACCAGTTATCATCAGTTCATTTTGTGTAACTAGTCTTCCTCGAGTAGATGGTGTTGACAATTCAGATAAAAATGTTGGAACTATAACCGACGCTCCCCCCACAGCAAGGCCCAAGCAAAAGCGAAAAAGTATCATCGTCACAGCATTGGGAGCAAGCGCACAAGCAGTTGTAAAAACAATAAAAATAATCGACAAATATCGTAAAACTCTCCGACGTCCATAGTGATCTGACAATCTTCCAGCGGAAATTGCTCCAAATGCAGCACCTAATGTAATCCCACTAGTCACTAAGCCTTCATCAGTTGAGGTCAGATTTAATTCGTTTGGTGATGCCATAAAGGTTAACGCACCATTAATTACACCTGTATCAATACCAAATAAAAGTCCCCCAAAAGTCGAAAGCAGTGCAATTTTTTTTAAATTGCCTACCGCCGAAGAATTATAGGATGATGGACTTTTGTCGTTTGAATTATTCATCACATTGTCCTCTTTCTTCCCTATATTCAGCTATGATTCAAATCCTTTTTCAATCTTTAATAATTTAAAACTTATTAAGGAATATCAACAATTTCACCTGAGTCAGCAGATTGTTGACAAGCTTTTGCAATTGTTAATGCTCTAATTCCATCGTTGACTGTTGCTTCGGGTTGTGTTCCATTTTGAATATTGTTAATAAAGTCTTGTAGCTCAACAGTAAATGCTGTATTAAATCTTTCGGAAAAGCTTTGCATTGCCGGACGAACGACACCATGTTCGTTAAAAACAGTAACCAAATTTTTCTCAGGAATTTCACCAACCCGAATCCAGCCATTTGAACCCATGATTTCCAATTCAACCTGATTGCCATGTGCCGCGTGTCTGCCGCCAAGCAAGGTTGCTATTACTCCATTGTCGAGCTGCAATTGGGCAACACCCGTCTCATATTCTCCAATCTTTTTTAATTCGGGTGCAGCAATATTACTGCCCAACGCCCATGTTTTGATGGGTTCGTGCCCTGTAAACCATCTAATTAAGTCCACATCATGAATATTCATATCAACAAATATTCCACCACTATCAGCTTCACTTGCAAATTTAGTAAAGCTTGCCATTCCTGAAATTGGATCAATGCCGTAGCCACGCATATAAATGATTTTCCCGATTTCTCCATTATCTACCATGCGTTTAGCGTACTGGTATGAAGCATCAAATCGTCGCATAAATCCAGTCTGAAATATCTGTTTAGGATGATTTTTAATTGCTTGCGTCATACCATTAACTTCTGTCATGTCGAGACCTAAAGGTTTCTCACAAAAAACATGCAATCCAGCGTTAAGTGCATATTCAGTCATCTCTGGATGAAACCCTGTTGGGGCAACAATAAAAATAGCATCTAGATCTTCTGTATCTATCATTTTTCTGTAATCTTTATAGATACCTGGAATTCCCAAGGAATCGTGAGCCCATTTAAGCTGTTCATCGTCTAACGCACACGCTGAGATTAAATTAACCCCCTGAATTTTCTCAATTAAATGTTTTGCATGAACCGACCCTAAACGTCCAAGACCAATTATTCCAGCATCAATATTCTTCATAATAAGCTTCCCCTTTCAAAAGTGATCATCCGCACATGTATCCATAAATAAAATAACAAAAATGTAGTTTTAGAGATAGGCTAACTCTACGATGCGATTATTTCACAACTGCATGTGAAAGTCAAATCAAAGGTAGAAAGCGATTTCATTTTAAAAATAAAAAACAAGTTTTCTCTTTACAAACCTCGTTACGGCTGTTATCATGCATTTGTGAAGACGATAACTAAATGACAACTATTTCAAATCAAAAATCCGTTTTTCACTTTTGATTGCTCACTAATTAATTTCGTCTCCATCCAAATAAGCTCTAAGAAGAAAGGAGGATCTAATGTATGGATTTTCACAATAAAAAACTTGTTATTGGATTAATTGGTGCAGGGAGAATTGGTAATGTTCATTATAAGAATCTGCGAAGAATGTCTGATGTTCAGTTAAAAACAATTTGTGATATTCGTTTTGACGATAGTTGGAAAGAAAAATATCCAGATGTTTCAAACTTTACTACGAACTATCAAGAAGTTTTGTCGGATCCAAACATCAAAGCAGTCTTGATTTGTGTTCCAACAGATTTACATCCACAAATGATTAAAGATGCAGCCTTAGCCGGTAAAGATATTTTTTGTGAGAAACCTGTGGGGTTTAACAATAAAGATATCATCGATGCCTTTAAAACAGTTACCGATCAGGCTGTCAAATTTCAAGTTGGATTCAATAGACGTTTTGATAAAAGTTTTATGCGTATTGTTGATTGTAGAAATGAAGGAAAAATTGGTCGTCCACAAATTCTAAAAATCACATCCCGTGATCCAGAGCCACCGTCTTATGATTATGTTGCTCATTCTGGTGGAATATTCATGGATATGACAATTCACGACTTTGATATGGCTCGATTCATAAGTGGCAATGAAGTTAAATCTGTTTTTGTGAGTGGAAATATATTAATTGACGATAAAATATCAAAATACAATGATATTGACACAGCTATCATCAATCTGAAATTTAGTAACGGAATGTTAGGCGTAATTGATAATTCACGTCAAGCCGTTTATGGTTACGATCAACGAATTGAATTGTTTGGATCAAACGGTGTAGCCCTCGCGGGAAATGTTCCCGAGTCTGAGCTCACATATGCATCCAGCAATGGTACAACCAGGGATAATCCGGAATACTTTTTCCTGCAAAGATATAATGAAGCATATTTCAATGAATTGCGTTCATTCTTTGGCGCTGTTCAAGGTAAACACAAAGTGGTTTGTACTTTTACAGATGGTATTAAAGCTATTAGATTGGCTGAAGCTGCCAAAAAGTCATACAACACCGGAACCACTGTAGAAGTAAGAGATATTTATTCATATTGATTGATCATCAAAACTAGGGGGTTTTAATTATGGCATACGATGTTAATAAAGATATTAAATGGGGGATTGCCCCAATTGGATGGAGAAACGATGACATCCCTTCTATTGGAAAAGATAATAATTTGCAACAATTATTAAGTGATGCCGCTTTAGCGGGATTTCAAGGAACAGAGGTCGGTGGCTTTTTCCCAGGACCTAAACAATTAAACTACGAACTTGGACTACGTAACTTGCAAATCGCTGGCCAATGGTTCAGTAGTTTCATCATTAGAGATGGCATTTCAAAGGCTTGCGAAGCTTTTGAAAAACACTGTCAATATCTTTCCGCTGTTCATGCGCCTATTGCTGTTGTGTCCGAGCAGACATATACAATCCAACGTTCTGACAGTGCAGATATATTCACGGATAAACCTCATTTCACTGACGAAGAATGGGATAAAGTTTGTGAAGGACTAAATAAATATGGTGAAATTGCACATAAATATGGTATCAAAGTGGCCTATCACCACCATATGGGAACTGGAATTCAAACAAAAGCCGAAACAGACCGTTTAATGGAACATACAGATCCAAAACTTGTCGGTTTGTTATACGACACAGGCCATATTTACGTCTCCGATGGCGATTACATGTCTTTGCTAAAAGATCACATCGACAGAGTTGTGCACGTTCATTTTAAAGACGTACGAAAGAAACAGGAAGATGATTCTCGCAAACGTGGCTTGACTTTCCAACAAGCATTTCTAAATGGTATGTTTACAGTTCCCGGGGATGGAGATCTTGACTTCAAACCGGTCATGAAAGAATTAGTTGATCATGATTATAAAGGTTGGGTAATTGTAGAAGCTGAGCAGGATCCGGATAAGGCTAACCCATTAGAAATGGCTCAAATTGCACATAAATATATAAAGAATGAATTACTTGCACCTTATCAACAATAAAAAGAATCGAAGGGAGAAGATTTATTATGGCTAATACAAAAGTAGGTATCGTGGGGATTGGATTTATTGGATCAGATCATTTACATCGTCTAACTAAAACCATTGCAAACGTCGATGTGACAGCGGTTTGTGATATTATTCCAGGAAAAGCGCAGAAGGAATTAGATCGTCAAGGACTAAAGGCCAAAGATTACCATGACTATCACGACCTTGTCGACGATCCAAATGTCGATGTTGTTGTATGTACAGCAAGTAACGAGGCCCATCATGAGATCGTCATGGCAGCCTTGCAAGCAGGAAAGTTTACATTTTGCGAAAAGCCGCTTGCTCTGGACGCTAAAGACTGCATGGAAATTATCAAAGAAGAGGAAAAGTACGGTCATCGAATGTTACAAGTTGGATTCATGCGTCACTATGCACCCGAATATGTCCAAATGAAACAGATGATTGATAACGATGTCATTGGAAAGCCATTAATGATGGATGAAAGACATTATAACCAAACCCAACCTGAAGAATACGATTCTTCACGTTCAATTATCGAAACAGCTATTCACGAAATTGACCTAGACCACTGGTTGTTAGGAGAGGATTATAAAAATATCCGTGTTCTCCCCGTTAAGAAGACTCGAGCTGTTCAAAACGACCAAATTCAGGACCCAATGATTGTAATGATGGAAACAACATCTGGAATTAATATTTACTTGCAAGTGTTTGTTCGTTGCCAATACGGATATGATATAAAATGTGATGTTATTGGGGAAAAAGGTGTATTAGAATTACCAACTGTCCCACAAGTTGCAGTTAGAAAGGATGCTGAATATAGTACGGCAATTCTAACTGATTGGAAAGCAAGATTTGAGAGTGCCTACGATATTGAATTCCGCGATTTTATGAACCACGTTTCAGTTAAGAAATCACCAGTCGGTCCTTCAGCATGGGATGGGTATATTGCCGCTGTTACAGCCGACGCTGCTCTGAAATCCTTAGCTGATAATGGTAAGGTCGAAGAATTAGATTTTCCTAAAACACCTGACTTCTATACCGAAAAGTAATTTTCAGTTTAATTAATGAAAGGTGGGTATAACCCATGGACAAAACTTTAAGTAATAAAGATACGCGCAGAGGATTTATGCGTACTATTACAATAATCACATGTATGGGTTCATTGCTTTTCGGTTATAACACTGCCGTAGTTAATGGATCATTATCATTTATGTCTCTAAAGAGCCAGCTATCACTTTCACCCTTTAATCAAGGCGTCGTTTCGAGCGGATTAACTTTAGGTGCTGCTTTTGGAGCAGTATTTGGAGGCCCGCTAAGTGATAAAATTGGTCGTAAAAAGATATTACTGTTTTTAGGATTGATTTTTACATTTGGAGCTGCTGGATGTGCATTTTCGGCAAATGCTTTAATGCTTCTTGGATTTCGTTTTATTCTCGGATTAGCAGTCGGTTCTGCATCAGCTAATGTCCCTGTGTTTCTTGCAGAAATCGCTCCGTCTGAAATGCGTGGTCAGATGGTTTCAATGAATCAGTTAATGATCGTATTTGGGCAATTCCTATCATTTGGTGTCAATGCCTGGTTAGGTAGCCAATTCGGTTCAAATGCTGCAATCTGGCGTGTTATGTTAGGCGTTGCAACAATTCCTGGTATTATTTTATGGTTAGGTATGTATTTTGTTCCTGAAACTCCTCGTTGGTTAGCATCTAGAGGAAAATTTGGTGAAGCTCTTGTTTCTTTGAAAAAAATACGAAGTGAAGCTCAAGCCAATTCTGAAATTAAAGAAATTGAAGCCTCTGTAAAAAAAGATCAGGAAGGTTCAAAAAAACAATCATCTTGGCAAGATTTAAAACAACCCTGGGTCCTTCAAATTGTAATAACAGGCGCAACACTTGGAGTCATTCAACAATTTGCAGGTATTAACTCAATTATGTATTATGGAACCAAAATTTTACAAGCAAGTGGATTTGGAGAAAGAGCAGCTTTGATTTCCAACGTTGCTAACGGTTTATTTTCTTGTATTGGCGCTATTATTGGTATGTACACCGTCGATAGATTAGGACGTAAAAAATTAGAGTACAGCGGCCTAGTTGTGTGTGCTACCTGCCTAATTGCCGTTGGATTAATTAGTACTTTTGGCGGTGGTGCAGGATGGACAGGTACAGCCGTTATGATTCTAGTCCTTGTTTATATTTTGTTCTTCCAAGGTTCATTGGGACCTGTTACATGGTTGATTAACTCTGAGATTTTCCCATCAAAATATCGTGGATTAGGAACAGGTATAACAATCTTTGTTCTCTGGTTTGCTAATTTCTTGGTTGGTCTCTTCTTCCCTGTTATGCTTGCAGGATTAGGATTGGCAAATTCATTCTATATTTTTGCAGCTTGTTGTATTCTAGGAATCTTCTTTGTTCATGCTCGAGTTCCTGAAACAAAAGGTGTTGAGCTGGAAGATGTAGAAACGTTCTTCCGTGCAAAATATGACAAATCATATACAGGTAGCTCAAAAATTTAATACCACATGGCTAATAATTTAATAATTTGAGCTTGCTAAATAAAAGGTTCTTTTTGTATATGTCTAAGCATTTCATAATGTTAAAGACAAACAAAAAGAACTTTTTGCTTTTGGCGATATAATACTAATTGAATTGTAATCAATTAAATATATAACACGAGGAGTATTTCTATGAAAACACCGATTATCTTAGACTGCGATCCTGGTCATGATGATGCAATTGCTCTCATCCTAGCAGTTGCAGCAAGTAATATTGACTTAATGGGAGTAACAACATCCGCTGGGAATCAAATGCCCGCTAAAACACTAAACAACGCTATGCGTATTTTGACATTACTGGGGCAAACAGAAATCCCTGTAGCCCCTGGTTTAAAGAAACCTTTACTACGAAAACTTGAAACTGATGTCGCAATGCACGGACTAACTGGTTTAGACGGTGCTGATCTTCCAGAACCTGATTTCCCTGTATATAGTGGATCGGCGATCGATCTTTTGGCTACTAAAGTAAAAACATCAAAAGACCCCGTAACAATTGTCGTCACCGGGCCTTGTACAAATATTGCATTTTTCCTTTCATTACACACTGAACTGAAATATAAAATTAAAGAAATTGTTATTTTAGGTGGTGGTATGGGTGTTGGAAATAAAATGCCCACGACAGAATTTAACATGCTTGAAGATCCCGAGTCAGCAAAAATTGTAATTGAATCAGGCATAAAAATTGTCCTTTTTCCACTTAATGTTGCATTTAAAGCTCAACTATTGGATGAGGATATGAAAAAAATGTCTAAAATAAAAAATAAAGTCTCACGTGCAGTTGTGGATCTATTAAATAACTATGGCATTCAATTTGATCAGGGAACACGGCCGTTCAAGGGTATTCCAATCTATGATCCATGTTGTATCTCCTGGTTAATGAATCCAAGTATTTTTTCAGGAAAAGAATGCCACGTTGATATTGAAACAAAGGGTGAGTTCACGACTGGCGAAACAATCATTGACTATTATGATTTAACTAAAAAAAATAAAAATGCATTTGTCTTATTTGATATTGAAAGAGAACTATTTGCACAGCAGATAATTGATTCATTAAAATCTTTTTCTAAATAATAAAATCTAAAAGCAATATAACAAGTAATGCAGAAGCGCATTCTTGCTATATTGCTTTTATAATTACATGATGGGTATTTGTTACTGTACTTAGTACTGTGTACTGTCATTTATTCTTAAGAGAGTTGGCTTCAGCAGCTTGAAAATCCCCTGTTTGTTGAACCTTAACGAGTGCGTCAATATCTCGAATTATTGATTGATTATTTTTATCCATCCCTATGAAAAAATGACTATTTCCAATCACCTGTGACACAAGTAATTTATTACACAATACTTTTAAAAACTTATTAATTTTCATGGAAATCAATCCCCCAAATAGATGAAGCCCTCTAACGTGTTATACTAATCCCCTTTATTCGTATCTTTATTATACCCTTTTGTTCAAAAAATCACAATTGTACATATTTGTTCCAACCTTAATAACATTGGTTCTCATGTAATCCCTCTTTATGAATTTTTTACTTTAACTACCCGCCACACGTGCCAGCCGTTCACTAGCAATCAACACCGCAACAGCAAACCCCAACAAGAAGACCGGAAATAGTTTCATCCCAAAGTGGCTGGCCAACCAGCCAAATAATGGTGGCATCGTTGTTGTCCCAGTGTAGGCAGCAGCCATTTGAATGCCAATCACGATCTGCGATTTATCGGCACCAAAATTGATTGGCGTTGCGTGTAAGATTGCCGGCCAAATTGGCGCACAGCCTAACCCAATCGTAATCAGGCCAATGATGGCGAAATGGTCATTTGAAATTGGCAACGAAATCATAGCGATTCCAATAAAGATCACAATACAGCCGGTTCGAACCAGCCACTGGTCACCAATTCGATCTGAAATCACACCCGCGAAAAATCGACCAAGGGTAATGCCAATATAAAATAACGACCCAAATTTTGCGGCAGTTGCCAACGAAATGCCGTGGACTCTCACCATATATGTACTTGCCCATAGCCCCGCCGTTTGTTCAACCGTTGAATAGGCAAAAAACGTGATCAGTGCCGTTCTCATCCCCGGGATTTTCATCATTTGCCAATTAGTCAGTCGTCGTTTTGTTTGGTGATTAATCGGTTTGACTTGCCGAGTATTTTTCCATAAGGGTAAACTTGCAAATACAATCAATGCAATCGTCATTTGGATTGAGCCGGCAATAATGTAACCCAAGTGCCACCCAGCACTGGTACTTAGACAGGAGCCCATAATATAGGGACTGATAATTGTCCCAACGCTATAAAAACTGTTCAGCCAGTTCAATTGACGTGAATCATAATTTAACGCCACAAAATTATTGGTTGCGGCATCAATGGCCCCAGCTCCGAGCCCATATGGAATCGCCCATAAGCAAAGCATCCAGAACTGGCTTGATATCGAAAATCCCAGCATTCCCACCGTAGTCAGTAAAATACTCACCAGAGTGACAACCCCAGCCCCAAATTTGGTGGTCACCATGTTAGAACTTAAGCTTGAAAAAATCGTATTCAGTGCAATGATCATCGTAACAAATCCCGCATAGGACAACGGGACATTTAAATCCAGATGCATTTTCGGCCAGCCCGATCCCAATAAAGAGTCCGGCAACCCAAGACTAACATCGACAATGTACATAACCATTAATAGAACAACCATTTTGGGAATTAATGGTTTCCCCCGGCGTGGCAATCGCCTCTGTTGATCATTTTGCTTTTGCATTCACTCGTCCCCTTTTTAAACCACTTGTTTCCCCGGTGTATCCCCATAAACCTTTCGATAATTTCGAATAAACGCACTGCTATCTGTGAAACCTGTTTTGCCCGCAACTTCCGCCACTGATAAATCAAGCGCCATTAACAAATTGTGGCCGATTTGAACCCTAAAGCGATTTAGTAATTGTTTAAATGTCATCAGAACACTGTTTTTAAGCAATGACTCAATCTTACTACTCGAAAGATGCGTCATTGTTGTCAGCTGATTTAAAGAGAATGCCTGAGTACAGTTTTCTAAAATGACCATAATAATTGACCAGGCGTCGATTGAGCCGGACGCTTGGTTAACTGCCAAGTTGGTTTCCCGGTAGATTTCCGGTGACATGTCATGAATTAATTTAAACTGCTTATAGAAATTTGCCTGGGTTTGATAGCCACAAATGGTGCCAATCTGATTTGCCGATAATTCTTCAAACTGCAGTAGCGCCGTGGCATTCCGAATTCGCACCTGGTTGAGAATTTGATTAAAGGATTGACCGGTTAATTGGCGGATTAACGATTTCACTTCAGCAGCCGCCAAACCAAGCCGTTGGGCAACGTTAATTGGCGTCAAATTTTCCTGATGATGGACCTGAACATATTGAAGGACCCGCCAAGCCGGATTTAACTGCATCACTTGAGATTGCTTTTGATATTTCATGTATAAATAACTGATAAATGAAATCAGAGAAATGTGCAACGCTTCAAAATTGGTAGCAGCCGCTTCCTGTTTCTCGTAAATGACTTCCTGGCAAAGCACTCGCAATTGGCTAAATGCATGGTGAGGTAATTTAATGATTGGCACGTTGGTATCCAACTCTTTGATCGATTTTAAATAGGTTTGCCGATTAGTTGATGTTAATAATAATAGTCCAATTGAAAAGCGAATCTGAATGATTGCCAGAGATTGGCCTTGTTCAATGATGAATCGATGAACGTGATATGGCATTAATTGGATAAGATTGCCCGGTTGCAGGTCAAATTGTAATTGATTAATCTCAATGCTTGCTTGACCCTTAATGATCAAAATAAATTCAATTTCATTTCGATAGTGTGCCCGTTCTGATTGCGCCATCGTGATCTGACGAATTGCCAGTTCCGCTGGTTTGAAGGCCTCGGATAAATAATCTGAGCTGATATATGGAAAATGGTTAACCATGCATGCCACCTCTTCGCAAAAGTTAGTATTTAAACGATTTTTGATGATTGTTTTAAGTTTGTCTCTATTATACTTATTTGTGAAGATACAAACAAGGAGGCTGTTATTATGACAAAAGTATTTGTTCTAGGTGGCACTGGATTTTTGGGCTATTACACGATTAAGGAACTATTATCGCAAGGATATCAGGTAAAAACGGTGGCATTACCACCAATGCCGGCAGATAATCTTTTACCTCACGAAGTTGACGTTCAGCTGGGTGATATCAACCAAATGAGTGATCCAGACATTATCACGTTGCTTTCAGATTGTGATGGGTTTATTTATGCGGCCGGCAAAGACGAACGGGTCGTACCCGCTAAACCAGCCATGAAATTTTATTATGAAGCTAACGTCCTACCCACTCAACGACTTGCCCGATTGGCAAAACAAGCCGGGGTTAAAAACTTTGTTGTCTTTGGCTCATACTTCGCTGAATTTGCTGAACGACTTCCCCAATATCATTTAAGAGATCAAGCTTATCCCAACACAAGATTATTGCAGGAACAAATCGCATTCGCAGAGGGCGAGGGTTCAATGAAAGTTTCATCATTGCGCTTACCTTATATTTTTGGGACAATGCCCGGTAGAATGCCATTATGGAAAATGTTTGTTGACCAAGCTCGTAATCAACCGGTCTTCCCTGCCCTGCGCGGCGGTACTGCCATGGTAACCGTTGAACAAGTGGCCGAGGCAGCGGTCGGTGCAATGGCTCATGGCAAGCATCGTGGGACTTACGCAATTAGCGCCAAAAATATGAAATATCAGGAATTTTATCAAATGATCGTCGAGGCACTCGGTCAAACCGACAAAACACAGGTACCGGTTGTCCCATTCGAACAAATGAAACCCACTTATGAGCAACTTGATCAACAAGCTGAAGCCGAGGGAAAGGAACACGGCATTCACATGGTAATTAGCGCGGAAATGCAAACGGAAGATCTGTATCTTGATCCCAATGACACAAAGGATGTCTTAGGCATTAAGGACCATGATGTTGTTAAAAGTATTCGACAAACCTTACAGAAGTGTGTGGAGGCGGAGCGGATCAGCCACTAATTCAGACAAACTGATCTACATGCTATCCTTGCCAAATCAATTTCGAATTAGCAGAAAAACGACTGCTGAATTTTCTCAACTAACATGGGAAAATTAACAGTCGTTTTTTTAAATAATGATAGACAACTTGACTTTTATCCAAAGAATGATGTTCCAGATAACCATCATAAAAAAAGATCTCCCAAATTTCACATCCACGAAGGACGAAATTTTGGAGATCCTTTTTATTATTGTAAGGTCGCCACCGCGTCAGCCAATGTATCAGCTAAATTATGGGCAGCATCTGGCGCACCGTCTGTATCTTGCGCTTGTTTGAAACGATCATATAACGTTGCTAATTTTGAATTTGTCATTGAGCTAAATCGGCCGTTAAACAAATTATAAGCCTGGCCAACTGCCTGAATATCACTAGGGGCTGCGTCATCCTGCCATGCAGCTTGACCGATATCACCAACGACAGCAGATAGATCGTTGCTTTGGTACTCTCCAGCACTATAGGCTTCCTTGGGTGACATGTCCTTAAAATCAGCCAAAATATCATCTTGTGAACTTGGATTCATTGTTCGCACAATTGCCATCATCGCTTTAATGTCAGCCTTTTGTTTGGCATACGATTTTGCTTTGCTCAAGTTTCCCTGCCAAATCCAGCCTCTAACCGATTTTGAACCGTTAGCAATATAATAATACGTTGCTCGGCTACCATTAGTGCGTTTGACAGTTGCTGATTTGGTCGCATAAAAAGTTGTGTTCAAAAAACTTTTAGCATTATGGACTTTCTTAGTTAACTTGGCATTACTGTACAAATAACCACCATTAACATTGTAAGCAGTCTTTGATAAGCCGTTATAACCAAGAACCTTTGCTGACCTGACTTTAGCTGAGACATCACTTGCATTGCTGCTTAGCACAGCACCCCCAAATGTCACTGCGACAAGCCCACTCACAATCAATTTTGAAACCTTCTTCATCATAACCCCTCATTTCATAAACAAATTAATAGGAAAGTAGCCAACGACTTTAGCAGCCGCCATACTTTCCTTAATTACAGCACGAATATTATTATATCTCGATTATGATGATCTGGGAATACTTTTTTGTGAAACCATTTATACTAACTAACCGTCTATGATTGATCTGCCTGATAGTCCCGATATTGTGCCTGCCATTCCTGCTTATCATCTTCAGTAATCTTCCTAAGGACATGACACGGATTGCCGACTGCTACCACATTGTCAGGAATATCGTGAGTCACAACTGAGCCTGACCCAATCACCACATTACTGCCGATCGTAACCCCTGGATTAACAACTGTACTGCCACCAATCCAGACATCATCACCAATGGTAACCGGTTTACCAAATCCCAGCCATTTATTTCGAACATCCGCGTCGATTGGATGGCCAGCCGCAAATAAGCTCACCCGAGGCCCAATTAATACTCGACTGCCGATGGTGATTTTACCGGAATCGAGAAAAATAGCGTTGGTATTACAATAAAAATCATCACCAACCGTAATATTTTCACCGAAGTCACAGAAAAATGGCGGTTCAATATAAGAATTTTTACCCATTTTCCCGATCAGCCGTTTTAACTCAGCTTGTGGATCCACCCCTTCTTGTGGGAAATTAATTCGGTGAAGCAGATTATCTTTTCGTTCATATTTTTTGGCCAGATCCTTGTCATAAACATTGTATAATTTGCCGGCCAACATGCGTTCTTCTTGGGATGCCATTGCTAAACCAATCCTCCATTCTGTAAATGCAAAATCGCTTACGGTTAGGTTTTATTATATCATGACCTAAAGATCACCCTGTCGGTGCCACGTTCAAGTAAAAGGTTCTGGTACCAGTACCAACCAGTCGTACTGGAATACCCTTGCCGTATAGCTATTATTGATACTATTTTAGCTCTGGTAATCTTAACGTTGAAGACGCCAAATTTACCTGATATCGAATATCCTGATTTCCCCGAACAGTATAGGCCATATCAGTGGCATAAATCACAATTCCAATTTGATGCCCCTTTAAGAAGCGCCAAAATGTTGGCTGCAAAACCAAGTTTAACTGATACTCAGTATTGGGTTCTAGGTCATCAACTTTGTAGGCATTTTCCCGGTTTTGCATGTTGATATGTCCCTGAACCACCCGTTTAACATCATTCGCCTTTTTCTTTGGCAGAAATTCTTTTAAATCATCTTTTCGCCAATGATAGCCGGTTAGAATTTGCTGGGATGCCAGCACTTGTGGATCAGCGGTCAATCGATTCGCTTTACCATAATCCATCAACGCCACGCTGATCATTCCAACCATTTGACTGCTCTTGACAGTTAATGCCAACGACGGCCGACCGTTGATAACCAGATCGTTTACCAGCGGTGGTGTCAATATCCGGATGCAGTGACCGTCCATTGGCGAGCCATCCCGTGAATAGAGATCATCGCGCCACTTATTAATATCTTTCGTATAGGTCTCGAACTGCGACTTATCTAAATGATCCGAAAACGATGTGTGACCCCCTGGATTGATCATCTGATCGTCACCCAACTGATAAATTTGGATACTAGCCTCCTGGCCACCCCAGTCCTGATAGCCATGCCAAGTTTCAGCGTGAGCATTATCCTGCACAATCACGTTGGGTAACACTTGGTTGGCTTGATTGGCCACATTCAGCAGCTTATTGGTCAGCCATAAATTGACAATATCGGTAAAATCAAATGACCGGAAATTGTTTAAATACTCATGTTGCCCTTGATGCAAAATTAACTTTTGGGTTAAGGATTTCGATTTTAACGCCTTGCGTAGATTCCAAACTTGAGCTGGTTTAACGTTCCCGTCATTCAATCCGTGAACCAATAGAATATCGGCCTTCGCGTGATTTTCTTTCAATAAATTTCGGGCATCCCCAAAACGATTATAACTGCCACTATCATGATCCTGATCCCGCTTGATCTGTTTCAGGTGGGCAAGCCACGGCTCCTTGATTTGGGCATAATCGGCCGCGGATTGCTGGCGGCTAAACGTAAACTCCGCTAAGACGTCAGCATCGTCGCCATCCGGGGACACCATTAAGCCATTCTCCCGATAATAGTCATAATAATTAGAAATGCCCGCTTCAACAACGGCCGTTTTAAGTCCGCCAACCCCGGTTAATTCCGAGGCGATCGATAACGTCCCAAGATATGAGCGACCGGTCATTCCGACGTTGCCGGTTGCCCACCAGGCCGAAATTGCAATTTGATCAACCCGATTGGTAAAGGCGGTCCGATCACCATGTAACCATTCAATAACGGAAATGGCACTGATCGTTTCATCCCTCGTCCCGGTCGTTCGGAAACCATCTGAATCTTTGGTGCCAATCCCGGCCGAATAGACAACGGCGAATCCGCGAGCCAAAAAGTAATCATTTAAAGAATAGATCCAAGTCATCGTAAATGTTTCCTCGGCCTGTTTTGTATGACCGTTGATCGTTCTTGGCACCGGCACTTTTGAATGATCATATGTATCTTGAACATCTCTATATGTAAAATTGTTTGGTTGTTTACGTTTTAACGGTCGATTATTATCGTGTGACCAACTTTCAGACCACTTGTCATTCGTCCCCTCGCCATATGGATTAGCGGTGTAGACAACTGGGACGGTCAAGCCACGATCAGTTTCAGCCGGTCGAATCAGTTTCACTTTCAAAAGATCTCGCCGACCATCGTGATCAATATCTAATGGTGACTCAACGTAAACAACTTCACGAACCAGATGATCCGTGTCAAAAACAGCTTGCGCTTTGCCATTAAAGATTAATGGCCGTTTAAAGGTCTCATCAGCTAAAAATTGGTGATAATACCCCTCCCCAGCAAGTTTATCAATCAACAATTGACCAAATTTGGTCCGGGTATTCAACAATCGGTACCAGGCATCGATTACATCATCGCGGGTCAGCGGGTCAGTCACCTCGGCGATTGGCAGGCCAACTTCGGTCATCATCTTTAATGGGTTGGTCAGTGAAAAATCCAGATCAACCGTGAAGCCTAATAGTTGCAGACCAACATTATAAAAGGCCGACTTACTCAAAGTCCCCGAACCGTTAGTATAACTGTCAGCATCAACTGTCTCGGTTGCCATCATACTGGCAATTTTTGCGATTCGAGTCGTTTCACCCTGATGAACAGAAAAGGATTTAAGCAACAAACTTCGAAATAAGTGTAATGGTGATTTTATTTTAATGTTCTCCAAATCTAAAAACCGAATATCACGCAACTCATCAATGATTTGTTGGTGTTGAGTTGGCACGTAACCAAATTGATTGATTTTCATAAAAAGCCTCCAATTTAATGATGGCCTATCTTCAAATTCCAGATAATCCAAGCATGATTAGTTTCATTATACGATTACTTCATCGCAAAAATCAGCCGTTAGTTGCAAATGATTATTCTTGCCAGTTTATCCCTTTTGAGACATGTTAACGATTGTTTTAATGATGTTGACTTGAAAGTCGCCCTGAACAGATTGCGTTGCTAATAAATCAACATGGTTGGTGTATCAAAGGAAACGCTGGAGACAGTATATTTTCACTGTCACCAACGTTTCTTTATTTTATCAACAAATCTTTTCCAAAAATAGTCACGAACTTTTAAGTTCAGTATGGACCTTTACCTTGGTAAAGGCCAAAGGTGATTACATTTAAAAAATCCTGAATTGCAATCTTTCTTTGAATCCTTTTTGAACGTTTACGCCATCCAACTGATTTTTTGTCACTCAAGTTGGTGACTTTAGGTTGACCCAATTCCTCTAAAACGCTATTTACAGCATCAAGTTCAGCCTTTTCCCTCGTTATCTTGCCATCATCAATCTCTTGAATAACTTTCTGTGCCTCTTTCTTTGCTTTAATTACCTTTGGATTTTCATATGTGGGTATCTTTTGAGCCATTTTGATCACTTCCATTTTCTAATCCGATATTCTCATACAAATTTTGGATACCAATTAAATTAGACTGACTAACAAAATGATTAATCAACTTACGATATTTCCTATCTCTCAAAAAGGCTATCAGTTCTGAACTGATGACCGCTTTAACCTGAAAAGAGTTAATATTTCGATTAGTAAAATAGAATCCCAACTCATCTAATAAATGGATTACTTTTCGAATATCCAAATTCTTAGCAACAATTATCATCGCTGTATTAATATCTTTCCCTTGAAATTTATTATCAACCAAAGATTCATTGAACGAATCCGAAAAATCGTTAATTGCATCCCGGATTTCATGATTGTAAAAATCAATTGCTTGAAGCGTAATATCAAATTTTCTAACTCTGGAATTTCGATAAAACGTTGCAATGGCAATCAATACCCCTAGTAACGTTAGTAGTGAAATCATTTCTTTTGTTCCCACCCAGACCGAATTTTGGTACCAATGATGTGGTGGACCCGGCACAACACCTGCGTGAATAATGTCATCCGCAAGCTCAATCCAATTTAACATCAAATAAACAACCCTTTCATCCAAATAGTGATTATTTTATTATCCGTTAAGGTTTTACCAATGTCAATATCGGAATGAAATCAGATTACTAAAAGCCCTTTTTTTAATTCTACATTTAGTATATCACCAAATCCGATAGCATAATAAAAGCATGAAGCGGCCGCTGGTTGGCGGGCCGTTTCATGCTTTTACTACCTATTTTGATTGGAATGGGACAACTTTGATGTGATATTTTGAGAGCGTAGTGGATCCCGGCCATATAAGGCAAAGTAGGTCAGTTAATCACCAATTTTACTTGGCTGAAACGTGTGAAAAGTCGCAGATCCCGGCCATATAACCCCTCACTATTCTTTTGGTTCATCTCCAATTTTACTTGGCCGAAACGTGCAAAGCCAAGCAGATCCCGGCCATATAAACCCCGACTTGTCTTTTGGTTAGTCTCCAATTTTACTTGGCTGAAACGTGTGAAAAGTCGCAGCTTCCGGCCATATAACCCCTCTAAGCCAATATTCCAGAATCAGGAATATTGGCTTAGAGGGGTTATATTCTGGAAGCTAACCGCGACTTTTCACACTCTGGTTCTAGTCCCAGTCCTCCACCGACGCGCTTGCCGTTGCATCCGAACCACCATCATCCTTACCTTTTGAATCATTGGTTGTGGTTGATTCGTCGTTCTCGTCGACTGATGCACTTGCATCCGTATCGACATTAGCACTGGTATCAGCGGCATCATCATCCACTGACGCGCTGGCATCCGCATCCGTTGATGAATCATCCTTGGTCGAAGCACTCGCGTCCGCATCGACCTTGTTGTTTGGATCCGCCGTCAATTTCTGACCGGTCTTCTTCAAGTACCACTTAATAATTGGAATCAAATCCAAGACAAACTCATTGATTCCCACGTACTCGCCCTTTTCATCATGCATTGCCTTATAATAATGCATGATATATTTGTCAGGACCATTACCAGGAACCGGCATACTAACCATATCCGTTTTACCCGTTCGTAATGCGTGAATAACGCTCTTGACGCCACGAATAGCTCGCTTGGGATGAACTTTTGACAATGGATCGCCAACTTGGCCCGGTGTCCGTGGTGCCAACATTTTGCCACCCATCTTGTTGTAATAAATAAATTGATTATTACTATCAGCATAAGTCAACTCAATTGGCATCGAATTTAAGAAATAGTTTAATTGATCAACTGTCAAAAGACCGCGATCTAACTTAACGTATGTCTTACCATCAACAGCGTTGACTTTTTTAGCAGCTTGTTCAACCCAGTCATCGGCAGTCATA
Organism: Lentilactobacillus diolivorans DSM 14421; assembly: GCF_001434255.1. Classification (GTDB taxonomy): domain Bacteria; phylum Bacillota; class Bacilli; order Lactobacillales; family Lactobacillaceae; genus Lentilactobacillus; species Lentilactobacillus diolivorans. Next base: position 11,072 of record NZ_AZEY01000029.1, on the reverse strand, counting down.
TCAACGCCTTCAACCGTGGTCGAAATCTTACCAGTCGCATCCAAATCTTCAGCCTGAGCTGCTTCATCAGTCCCACCAGCTGCTTTGTTCATCGAATTAATCACTTTGACGAACTTCTTGAATTTTTGCAAATTGGATTGCAGGAAAGCAACCGTCTTTTCGTCTTTCAAATTACCATCGTCATCAAAGGCTTCCTTCACATTGGCCAGTAAAAATTCATTTCCTGGGAAAACAATTGCGTTAACCCCGGGAGCTTCCAATATCTGACGTAAATTCAATTGTGCCCGTGAAGATCCCTGCTCATAATAGGACGCACCAACAATCATGACTGGTTTGTCTGAAAACGGATGAACCTTAAATGATAACCATTCCAGAGCACTCTTTAACGCAGCCGTAATTGTATGATTATGTTCCGGAGTAGCGATGATCACACCGTCAGCGTTGCTGATTTTCCGATTCAGATACTGAACTGCGCCACTGTTTGTAACATCGTTATCTTGATCAAACATTGGTAAATCGTCAATACTTAGAATTTCAATATCCACTAGCCCACTGAAATGGTTTGCAATAAATTCAAGCAGCATCCGGTTGTATGACTTGTCCTCAACAGTTCCGGCAATTCCAACTAATTTCATCATTTTGCGTCTCCTTTATGTTTCCTTAATTCACAGTTAAACCGACTTGGCTAATTTGAACCAAAGTCAGTTTTATCCAGCTTAGAGATTTCTTGCTTATCGTATTCAGTCGTGTGCCAAAGTTCCTTGGAAATTTTGACAAACTCTTCAAAGTCGGCAAATAAAGCATCAAGCCGGTCAATTCGACCCTGATCATTCAAATTGCCATCCTTATCAAAGGCTTCCAAAACGTGGCCAAGCAAATATTCTGAACTTGGCATAATTCGAGCACCAAGTTCAGGTGCATCAAGCATCTGCCGCAAATGAGCCTGCGCCCGGGATGTCCCAAGTGACCCAAATGATGCCCCGATAATCATGACCGGTTTATCTAAGAACGGATGAATCCCATATGATAACCACTCTAAGGCATTCATTAAAACAGCCGGAACCGCATGATCATATTCCGGTGTACTAATAATCACACCATCGCTTTCATCAATTTTCTTACCAATCTCAGCTGCCCGATCTGGAATCACTCGATCGGCGGGCTTGTTAAACATCGGTAAACCAGCCACTTCGACTAATTCAATTTCAGCCTGGTCCTGATAATGGCGTTCCATAAACTGTAATAGTTGACGGTTGGTCGATCGCTGTGTATTTGTTCCAACAATTCCAATATATTTATTCATTTATCGTCATCCCCCATTTTAATATCACATTTTCAGCCGCAATTCACGACTCTGATCTAGTTTATAAAATAACTGTTGCTTGCTTTGGCAGCGTAGAAATGACACTGCCATCCTTATTAATTAAGACACCATCAATCCCATCCATGACTGCCAGCTTTGCGATGATCACATTCTGAGATAGACCAAACAGTCGCCCGGTCCAGATTTCACCATCTATCGAACGATCCGAAATAATGGTCAGACTGGCAAGATCTGTTTTCACCGGGTATCCGGTCCGTCGATCAAGAATATGATGGTAGTCATGACCAGCTTGTTCTAAATGTCGTTCGTAAATTCCGGATGTCACAATCGATTTATCCTGCAGATTCAAGATCAACCGATGGGTGCCACGGGGCTGTCCAGGTGCCTGAATCCCAATTCGCCAATTTCCAGAGGTTGTTTTAAAATTTGGGCCAAAGACAACAACATTACCACCTAAATTAATTAATCCCGAGGCAACGTCCTGCTGCTTTAAATAAGCCGCAATCAAATCAGCAAAGTAGCCCTTTGCGAGCGATCCTAAATCAATCGCCATCCCTAATCGCCGCAGAAAAACTGTCTGGTGCGTATCATCCAATTCAATATCGTTTGGGTTGGTTTTAGCAAGTGCGGAATTTATTTCTGACTTGGTCGGGACCCGCGCATCATTGAACCCAATTCGCCAAGTTCTCACCAGTGGCCCGATAGCAATGTTCAAATTATCATTTTGATAAACACTGATCTGTTTTCCAATTTTAATTAGCTGATATAGTTCTGGATCAACTTTGACAGGCTCGAATCCAGCTTTTTGAGAAATTTGCATTAATTCTGAACGACGATCATTAGCACTAAACCGTTGTTCGTAAGATTTTAATCGCCGAACCACTTCATCAAGGATTGGTTCGGGATCATCATGTTCAATTTGAACTTTAATCACAGTACCCATCAAATGGGCGGTTCGACTTTTAACTGTCATTGACAACCCCATTTCCTCTCAAATTCCAAAGTTGCATACCACAATATAACTTTATTATATATCATTTTGATATCAATATCACGAAGTAAAATAAAAATCAGTTCAATTCTAACTTGGTTGCCATAATCATCTCACTATTCATTAACCGCTTTCTTTACTGAAAGATAAGCAATCTAATTAAATTCAGTTTCAAAAAAAGTTTCAATTACTTATCCCAATAACCGCTGATATCTCTTAATGATTAATTCACAATGTATTTATTACAACATTTGTAACAAATATATCGTTGAAGCGTCATTTTAGTTATGTTATCTTATAACCACTAAATGATTTTGGGAAGTTAGCTTAGTTGGTAGAGCAACGGAATAATCATTCCGGAGACAAGGTTCAATTCCTTTGCCACCCATAAATCCATAATGACTAAATAACAACCACGCTGTCGGATGACCGTGGTTGTTATTTTTTGTCCAACGACATCAGTCCCCTACTTGCATTGTGACACAATCTGTCATGGGGCGACTAATCATTTGCATATTTTTATCTGATTTTTTGCAAAGCCGCGATTGATTCTTCGAAATTTCTCACTATCAGCTAACCCAATCATGTTAAAATAATAGGCGTTAAGTATCTGATCGTGCGAATAATAAATAGGAGCGATGTTATGCGAAAAGCAATGTTTGTCGGTGCCCACAATTCTGGCAAGACAACCCTCATTCAGCGATTACATCATCAAAAGATTCAGTCTAGTGAAACTCAGTCCATCGAATTCTGCGACGACATGATTGATACTCCGGGAGAGTACACTGAAAATCGACATTTTTACACGCCGTTAATTACCACGTCGGTGAACGCCAAAATAATTGCAGTCATTCAAAGTGCCACTGATAACCGACCAATCTTTCCGCCTGGCTTTGTCACGATGTTTCAACCCCAAGCAATTGGGATTATTAACAAGATCGATATTGCCACTCCCGCAGAAATTGACTACGCGGTCGGACAATTACGTGAAGCCGGCATTCAACAAATTTTTAAAGTCTCAGCATTAACTGGAGAAGCAATCCCAATGCTTAACGATTACTTCGCAAAGTAGCGCCAGCAAGAACAACGGGGGTCAGCAAGCGGTTAGGCCCCAACATATAAGTCCCCTAATTCGATATTCCCGATTTTGGAATATTAAGTTAGGGGACTTTTATGCCGGTGCTTGCTTGTTGGTCCACGTTTTTTACTAAGTAAAAAGTTCAATGAGATATTCCGAGTATGAACCGTTGGATAATTCGGTGACATGGCCGGCAGTTGCCTTTTGTCCCGCGTTTTCGCTCGGTAACAATCGTGTTTACACGAACAGAGGCTGGGATAAATTACTTTTGTCCCAGCCTTTCTGTTTTTAACGGTTCTATTATAATAGAAATTTTGATTTAAAGGCAGCCAATAATCTGATAGAAAGTAGGTACTTTTTATTTTAAAGGACAAAACTTGCAGCAATACCAACGATGAAAAATAGACCCACTGCCAGTACAACCAACATCTTTTCGACTTTCTGACTATCTTTTTCTACCATAGTGACTGCCTCCATTTCGATAACTTTTTCACATGTAATTTAATGCCCTCATTATAAAACGGCATCATTTAATTTGCAACCGCTTTCAATAATTCTCATAAAAATAATGGCTGTCAGAAAGCCATTCAATCCTTAAATATAACAAATTCCCTTCCCACGACCCTTTTTAGTGGGGTTAAGGGACTGAGATTACTCTGCTTCGAAGTTTAAATAAATATGTCGGATAGTAAAATTCAACGGCAACACCTTTAAGTTAAAGTAACCACCGATTTTTAAGAAGCCGCCATCATTGATATCAACACCGGCAATCGGCTTAATCAATCGCCCACCATCCACAATTTCAAATGACGGAACGCCTCGTTGACCAGCCTCAATTTTCTCAAAGTCAACCATCGTTGGATCCAATTCTGCGCGAACATCATCAGCGGTTAATTGCCTTCCAGCCACATAAATCGTGATCATTTCGGTTGGTTTAAAAGATTGAAGCTGATGTGGTGTTTTAAAATCAGAATACCAAATTTCTTGATAATCAAATGAATTGCCCGCAATTTTCACGTCTTGGGGAAACTCAATCGACCGTAAATGATTATACCAAAAAGCTCGATTATCAATCCTAACAAGTTTTTTCGGTGATCGGAAAGCAGCCAGATTATTTCGAGCAAAAGCCGCTTCCCCAATCGTTGTCACTGTATCCGGCAGGTTAACGCTTTGAAAACCAAGCCCGGTTAGAGCAAAATCACCAATTTCCGCTAAATGAAGTCCCTTTGGCGTATGAACTTCCAGCGAATTACCATAAAAATCGTCGACATTGGTTAACTTTAACCGGTGATTACTTAAGTTCTTATATTGAAAACGAGGTACAAATTGTTCCATAGTCGTCCTCCAGTTTCTATTCGGCACGACAGATCAGCTGTTTAACAGTTTAACATAGTTTACCTAGTTAATCATATAAAGTGGGCTCCAATATCATCTAAACAATGATCTTCAATTTAGGCTTCTTGATAGTCAAATACAGGCCATCGATATCCCCCTCACAATTATTCAGAAATCCACAAAAAAAGAAAGCCACGGTATCCTTCACGTGACTTTCTTTTCCATATCATCCCAAATTTTCACTAAACACTCAAATAGACATGGTGAATGGTTAGATCCAATGGTAATATTTTTAGATTAAAATAACCAGCAATCTTCAAGAAGCCAGAATCGCCCATATTAACGCCGCGAATTGGTTTAATTAATCGCCCATCATCGACAACACGAAACGATGGCACACCCCGGCGGCCCGATTGAATACAATCAAAATCAATCATTGACGAGTCAATTTCTGCCCGAACATCATCCGGACCCAGCAACTTATGATCGACATAGATACTAATCAGTTCATCTGGTTTGAAAGGATGCAGCCTGCCATACAAATCAAAATCTGAATAAGCAATTTCTTGATGATCAAAAGCATTGTCAGCAACTTGCATGCCTGAATTAAAATCGATTGTGCGAATGTGGTTATACCAAAAGGCCCGATTATCAATCCGCTGTAAGTGCGCAGGAGCATCAAACCGATTGAGATGATTGCGTGCAAAAGCGCCTTCGCCGATTGCTGCAACGCTATTCGGCAGGTTCACCATTTGGAAGCCGACACCAATCATTGCAAAATCATCAATCGCCTGCAACTTCATTTGATTACGAGAATAAGCATCAACTAAATTAGCGTTAAAATGATGCTCACTGGCTAAATCAAATGACTGCTCAATTAAATTTTTACATTGAAAACGAGGTATAAACTTTTGCATAGAATCCTCCTGTTTACATTTCACATGTCAATCACACTAATTGCTTAGTATTTTAACACATTTCTTATGGAAAATTATGCAAAAATTCAGAATAACGGCAAAAAATATTAATAGATTTAGGTGAAAATTCTAGGCAAACTCATGTGTCATCAGGTTTATCGTGCCTAGTCACCACAAGTCTCCGGCAACTAATCACTTTAAAAATCTTATTGTTATCCTTCGACCAGTCTAATTACATTTTATACATTTTTAAAAAATATGGACAATATTTGATATTTTTTAAAAATGAGAAACTATTAATTAACTTTCACAAACTTTTGATCAGCAATTTGATTGTCTTTACTTATCACTAACGATCCACATTCTGCTTAATTCTGGATAGCTCCTAAAGTCTATCCAGAATTTTTCTCATAACGTCAACGAATATTCCTTCTGCGGGATCCATTCCTTCATTAATCCAATTAATAATCGCACCAATCATTCCTCTAACTGACCAGACAACCAGATAATATTCCTCATAGTTATTAGAATCAATTTTTTCAAATGCCAAGACTTTGTCAATAAATATCTTAGAGAGCTTATCAATCAGTGACACATTATTTTCGTTAATAAAGATTTTTGATAGTTTCTTATTCTTTACAATATAATCGATTAATCGTTGGGCAAGTCCAAAATAACTCTCAGTGACAGCAGGATAGTAAGCTTCAAAACTGCTAACCAATCCGTCTAAAAAACCATTGTTGATTTGATCATACAACTCATAAATATCAGTGTAGTGCAGATAAAAGGTACTTCTCGAAATATCAGCTCCACTCACGATTTCTGCAACTGATATCTTATTTAACGGCTTGGCCTGAAGCAAACGAATGAATTCGCGCTCAATGGCCTGTTGGGTTTTTCTTTGACGTCTATCAAGTCCCATGATTTCCTCCTAATGGTCAATTCTGTTGATTATGTCCATTACCAGACAGTCTGTATCAAACTGATCTTCTCACAAAAATGAATTTCTTTATAATGAACACATATTCATTAATAAACAGATGTCTATTATTAGATCAGTATGCCAATTCTTTTCAAAAATAACAAGTGGTACTTTCAAAGGAGGCACACCCAACATGAAAGTCAAAAATACCGAGCAGCGAACTTTAACTATCGGAATAATCATTAATTTACTGATGAGTATTACCGGGCTAGCCATCTTTTCGGTGACTCACCTCCAAGCACTGTTTTTAGATGCCTCATTTGTTTTAATCGAAGTTATTTCCGGCATCATTGCCATCACGATTTCCAAAGTCAGTCAGAACAAAATCAGAGGGTTTCCCAAAGGATTGTTTAATCTAGAGCCAATTTATATCTTCTTAAAATCAATACTGGTGATCACATTAATGGGACTTACAACATGGAACGTCAGTCTTAGGGCCTACCATTATTTTGCCACAGGTGAAGGAACCAGAATCAGTGCTGTCCCCGTTTTAGCCTACTCGATTGCAATGGTCATCCTGGGTTTTTGTCTCTTAAAAGTCTATCGCCATGGAAATGCCAATACAAATGGCACCAGCGAATTATTATCAGTCGAATCAAAGAATAGTTTTATTGATGTTGCCCTGTCTGCTGGAATCGGTGTCGTCGCAATTGGCTTAATGTTTATTTCAGCGCGCTCACCACTCTCCTTTCTCTTATACACTGGCGATTTCTTTATTACCGTTACCTTGGTTATTCTGTTTATTAATCAACCAATTGGTTACATGAAACAGGCCATTAGGGAAATATTAGACGGCACAATTTCATCTAATGCCATCCAGCACCAAATCAAAAAGATTGTGACAGACAACATCCCTGATGGCTGGAAATTTAACAATATTTTGGCATTTAAGAAAGGCATGCATCTTCAAGTTGATATTTATTGTGTTCCCAAAGAAAGCTTTTCAGTGTTTGGGTTGTACAAATCAATCCGGACAATCAAGGAAAGATTAATTTCAATTTTTAAATTAGTTGACGTTAACTTTGTGATCGACGACCAATCTCGGTCAATCGACGTTGGAAAATAAGGAGAATAAATATGAAATTATATCAAAAAGTCGTTCTAGCTGGTTTAGCGATCATTGTGATTTTCGCCGGAGCAACTCAAGCTTCAGCCTGCACAACACTGGTGATCGGCAATCATGCCACAAAAGACGGTTCAACGATTATCGCTCGAAATGAAGACAATGCAACAAATTGGGCCAAACACTTTGTGGTTCATAATCAGACCAGTCAAGGGCCAACCCACTATCTTTCAAAGGGAAATGGTTTCACAATAACATTATCCCCAAAGCAGCAGAGATATACTGCAACTCCTGACTGGACCTCGAAACATGGCACATACGGTGAAGACGGTATCAATGAATCAAATGTTGCGATGAGTGCAACGGAATCCACCAACTCAAACAAGCGGGCAACCCAAGCCGATCCATTTATCAAGAAGGGAATTAGTGAGGATGCCATGCTAGATGTCACCCTACCATTTATCCATTCTGCCCGCCAAGGTGTTCAAAGATTAGGTAAGATGATTAGCAAATTTGGTGCTGCCGAATCAGACGGGATTGTTTTTTCGGATAAAAATGAAATTTGGTATATGGAAATCGGTGCTGGACATCAATGGGCCGCTATCCAAATTCCGGCTAACTATTATGCAATCATCCCCAACCAACTGAGCATTGGTAAGTTAGTCTTGAATAATTCGAAAAAGTGTCTCATCTCAAAGGGGCTTATCACTTTTATAAAAAGACATCACTTATCTGGGTATAAAATGCGTGAAGCCAATTTTGCTCGGGCATTTGGAACCAACAATAAACAGGACGCGACAGATAATACGCCACGAATCTGGGATGGTCAACGACTCTTAACCCCAAGTAGAAAACAAAATATTCAATCAAGACATCTTCCACTCCTGATGAAACCTGATAAAAAAGTGACAATTAATAAGGTCAGTGATGTTTTATCCAGCCATTTTAGTGGCACAAAATATGATTCTAAGGGCCGCTGGGTTGGTAAATACCGCCCAATTAACATGCCAATGAATGATGAATCGCATATACTTCAAATCAGAAAAACAGTTCCTAAAACCATTGCCGGCATTCAATGGTTGGCAATGGCCTCTCCGGATACTAGTGTTTATGTCCCGTTTTACACAAACATCAACGCGACACCGCAAAGCTACCAGATTGGCACAGACCATTACGACCCGAATTCAGCATTCTGGACCTACAAGTTAACCAGCACCTTGGTTCAACCTTATCCAACAAGTTTTACAACCCAGTATATTAAACCAATTCAAGAAGCCGTAGAAAGCCATATGCAAAGGGCTCTAAACCAAAGTGATCAGGTTGCCGAACAACTGGCAAGTACCACCGCGTTGCAAAATTACTTAACTGCAAGTGATCAACAGAAAGCCAACTTTTCTCAAAATAAATTCAAGCAGCTCAATGCCAAGTTAATAACTCAGTCGACTTCCGAAATATTCAAGGAACTGCATATTCATATTAATAAAGGGTGAAATATTGGTGAAGTAATGTGACAAAATCATTTTAAAAATTTATTTTTACCATGATAATAATTATGTAAAAAAAGATGAGGAGATATCAGGCAAAATTCAATTGCCTGATATCTCCTCATCTTTCAGTTCATCATGATAAATCCAACAGTTTTCAAAAAAACTATCGCTAAGGCAAAATTATCGATTTCAAAGCCTTAGGTTATCGATTAACTCGGACAAATTTTTGATTGGCGGTGATGTAGCCACCTTTGACAGCAAATCTCATCGTGCCACGTTTCTGTTTGTTAGTCGCGTGACTAAACGTGTAATGCTTGATTGTCATCCGTTGACCGCGTTTATAAGATCCATTACGTTTCGTCAAGTTGGCAGTTTGATAGCGGTTAATCCGATGCTTAACAATAACTCGTTTAGGTTGCTTGTACTGACCGGAAATCACTAACTTACGGTTCCCGGTAATGTAGTGGCCATTGCTCAATTGATATCGGGTTGTTAAGTTATGACGGACGAATCCTTTAACTTTCAAGACTGTCCCTTGCCGATAATTCTTAACTTTACCGGTCAAGTTCTTTTGGCGATATTCATTGACACCTCGCGGGTTAATTACAGTTAACGTCTTATGATTACTCTGGTAATAAACCGGCAAAACATATTTGGTACTTGCCGTAATATAGCCCCGTTTACCCGCTGTTTTAGCGCGATGGTTAACGTCACGAACCTGATAACGCAACTTCCCCGTATTGGAACGGGCATAGCCAGTGACAACAAACATTGGCCGATTGATTCGCGGCTTCTTCGTGTAGAACGCAATTCGTTGTGACTTCTTGAAGTTTTTACCTTGGTACAGATAGATTGGTTTAACTGAATAAACGGCCGCACTTTTTGCCGCAATCAGACCGCCACCCGGTTCATCGGGGTTAGTTGGGGTGACTGGTGTTGATGGTGTAATCGGCGTTGCAGGGATGATTGGTGTTGCTGGAGTCGTTGGCGTTGAAGGCTGAATGGGCGTGGTTGGCGTTCCGCCGCCACCGGTACCACCACTTGATGATTTCTTATAAAGGTACGTAATCGTTTGATCCGTTTCAGCATACTTGGTTGGTAATACTCTATTATCCTTAACCCCAACGTATTCATAAACCGTGCCGTCTTTAGTAATCGTCGCTGGATGACTGGCATTATATGGATCACCTATTTTACCCGATGTCGTCGTGGCATCCTGAATTGAATGACCAGCTTCATCTTCATAATGAACCGTAATTTTACTTTCACTGGCAGGGGTTTTGGTATAGTAAGCGATGATATCACCACCAGCGGCAGGAATTGTGACCTGATTTGTTTCTGGTGTATATCCAGAAATTGTTGGAACATCCACTTTATCTCCCGGCATTCCCGACTTTTCTTCAGGCGTGTAATTTGGAATTGGCTTGCCTGTTGCTCTGTCGTACGGAATAATTTTATAGGCTATAGTTTGGACATTGTCTTGGTATGGTAAAAAGAAAACAAATGTCATCTGTTTTGCTACTTTATAGTTTAAGTTCATGTAATATTTATACGGGTTTTGTACAAGTCTTTGTACTTGACCATCAATTGTTGCCGTTGTTGGTCCGGGAATAACTTGTTTAGTCAAATTATTAAAAACAAAATTTCCTGAACTATAAAGGGGCACATCACCATTATAAAAGAATGCTTGAAAACTAGTGCCATCAAGGTCAAGAGAAGGAGTAAATTCACTGGGGTACATAGAAATTTTAGTCTGATCGTAATCTACCCCTTGTGGCAGTTTGCCAATAAACGGATTCTTCCATGTATAGCTATTACCAGCTAAATTTACTTTAGGTAAACGCGTTGTGCTAGTTGTGCCATATTCTTAACAATTAAATCTTTTATAGAACTTT
>NZ_AZEY01000028.1:77263-84507 GCF_001434255.1 Lentilactobacillus diolivorans DSM 14421 | reverse complement strand
TATATGCAAAAAAAGATTGATACCTTACGGTATCAACCCCAAAAATTTTAGACCCTCAATAATCTAACTAAAGGGAGCCAGACAAAAGTAATATTTTGTCTGGCTCCCTTTAGTTAAATCAGAATTACTACCAAGATAACAACATAGAAAATGTTTGCCGCTCCCGGCTCGTTCTCATTTAAGCACGTTTTTTAAATTTACGTTTCTTTTTTTCATCACCAACATAGGCAATTGCTTTAAAATCACGGATTGATGTTACTTTAATTTTGCCGGGATAAGTTAATTCATCCTCAATCTGATCCTTAACATGATGAGTGAGTTCAGCATTTTGAACATCATCAACTTTTTTAGGATCAACGACAATTCGAATCTCACGACCGGCCTGAATTGCATAGCTTTCCTTAACGCCATTCTGACTGCTGGCAATTCTTTCCAAATTCTTAAGTCGGTTCACGTACTCTTCAACCGATTCGCTTCGAGCACCTGGACGACCTCCGGAAATTGAATCGCCAGCGGCAACTAAGTAAGCAATTGGAGTTGTGACATCAACATCCCCATGATGAGAAGCGATCGAATTAACAACTTGTGGATCCTCATCGTAAGTTTCAGCAATTTTAACTCCCAGTTCAACGTGGGTCCCGTCAACCTCGCGATCAATTGCTTTTCCGATATCATGAAGTAAACCAGCCCGTTTGGCAATTTTGACATTCAAACCAAGTTCAGCAGCCATCACACCGGCAATATCCGCAACTTCAATCGAGTGATTTAGCACATTTTGACCGTAGCTCGTCCGATACTTCAAACGGCCAACTAACTTAATCAAATCTGGATGCATCCAACCAATGTGTAATGAAGAAACCACTCGCTCGCCGGTTCGGCGTAATTCATTCATAAGATCCTGTTGGGCAACATCCACTTGATGTTCAATTGATTGTGCATTAATCTGCTTGGTAACAACCAAATTTGTAATGACCATTTTTGCAACTTCTCGACGTAACGGATCTTGCGTTACAACGTGTAATAAGTGTGCATCATCTGGATCAAAGACAAGGTCGGTTCCCGTTAATGTTTCAATATAACGAATATTTGCAGCTTCCCTGCCAATTAATTTTTGCTTAACGTTAATATCTGAAATCAAAACATCATGTTCAATATGTTCACGCGGCATATCGACAGGCCCCCGTTGGATGGCGTCAACTGCCATAATCTTAGCCATCTTGGGTGCGGTAACTTCTGCCTCATCATTTTGAAAACGTAACTCGATATCCTTCTCACGGTTCAAATCAATCCTCAATTGGTCTAAAATCTGCTGTTTCGCTTGATCACTTGATAAGCGGCTGCGCTCTTGTAAAAGATCATTTCGCTGCTGCATTAAGTCATCGGCTTGCTGATTTGAATGTTCAATGGCTGTTTTTAATTCATCAAGCTCTTTTTTCTTACTTGAAAGGTTATTGTGAAATTGATCTAATCTGGTAGCCGTTTGCTTTAACCCATTTTGACGTTGATCAATCCGATTTTGCCGAGTAACATTATCGGTCTGATAACTATCGAGCTCTTCGTCGATTGTTTGCTGGTAATCAATTGCTTGCTTTTTACCATCAGCCACAATTTCGTCCGATTTTTCCTGAGCCTTATTATTTGCACGGTTAATCAATTCATCCGCCCGAACACGGGCGTTTTTAATTTCTGTTTGGTGATGCTTTTCTTGCAACTTAACACCACTAACAGCGCCAATTGCACAGGCAATTACCCCTAAAATTACAACTATCAACTAGGGACCTCCTCTCGTAAAACAGTCCTAATTGTATTTTAACACATCCGTAGATGCGAAAGCTATTGACGATTGGACATTCCAGAGCCGGGAATACTTTGTTGCCTGACCGAAACGTGTGAAATAAAGCAGATCCCGGCCATATAAGCCCTCTAACCAAATATTCCAAAATCTGGAATATTTGGTTAGAGGGCTTATATTCTGGGATCTAACCGCTTGATTTCACACTCTTTTACTTGAAATACCTCCCCAAAAATTGCTTCACCGTCTTGGTATACAATTCCGGATGGTTCTGATACGATCTTGCATGGCCTCTGCCTGGGACGATTAACAATTGTTTTGGTCCCCGATCCGCTTTATATAATGGATAAACCATTCTCGTTGGGACAAAATGATCATGCGCTCCGTGAATGAACAACATTGGTCGCCTATTTTTCTTGACCTGTTTTAATGCACTTGCTTCTTTGAATGAATAACCATCCTTCACATCGGTAATCATACTAACGATATTTACCAGTGGCCAATTTGGCAAATGATACAATTGCTTTGCCTGATAGGCAATTTCACTATAAACATCCGTATAGCCACAGTCCTCAATATATGCTTTGACCTGCTTCGGAACATCTTTGACACCACTTACCATCATCGTTGTGGCACCGCCCATACTGGTTCCAAACATAACAATTTTAGAATCTTGACCATTTTTCGCAATCACTTGCTTAATCCACTTAACATAGTCCAATCGATCCGGCCAACCATAACCAATATATTTTCCCTGACTATCTCCATGGCCGCGCGCATCGGGAAGTAAGACATTATAACCAAGATTATGGAACAAATAAGCGTAAGAAAACATCTTATCTTTATCACCCATGAATCCATGTGCAATCACAATCGTTTTTTTCGTCGGCTTAGCTGCTTTGATATAATTCGCATCCAATTTTAAATGCCGGGTTGCGGAAATTTCGTGCCAACGTTGTTTTTCTACATGCTTATACCACTCCTGAGCAGGATAAAGTTTATTTCCGGGCTTAATTTTTTCCGGTTTACTTAAAAACGACTTGGGTGCCGGTACGACCGCGACCTTATAGAAATACATGCCTGCGCCAAAAAGCCCAGCTGCCATAACAGCTACAACCGATGTACAGGCAATAAGAATCTTATTGCGCTTCTTCATAATTTTAATCCCACCTAAAATAATTAATCTCATCTCTTGCTGAACCGGCTCTGATGTGACTCAAAAGACTGAACAATCGAATTACCTACTATTCCATTCGAAACGTATTTAGATAATTTAATTGTCCTCTGAAAAGTAATCGGCCTTTGGCTCACCCTGATCACGCAAAAGATAGTCGCCCTATTTTACCACAATCCAAAATAAATCAAGCAGTGCATTAACCAACGATCCGTTATATTCATTTTGCGAATCCTCAAAGTGCAGTATAATGAAAGTAACAGACAGGATGGTGATTACATGTTTCCAGAACGATTAAGAGCGTTACGCACAGGCAAGCACATTACGTTGGTTCAGTTAGCTCAAGATTTAAACCAACAATTCCCAACAGACAAAGATCACGAAAACACGCCATCTCAAATTGGTAACTGGGAACGTGGTGTAAGAACCCCGTCATACGTGGAAGTTCAAAAATTAGCCAAGTTCTTTGGGGTTACGATGGATTACCTGACCGGATTAACCGATAGCAGTATTTATGATTTGGCTAAAATGTTCATCTCTGGTCAAACCATTCAATTTGAGGGCGAGACCCTTGACTCTCAGGATCGTTATCAAATTTACCAATTAATTTCCGGTTATGTCCATGGTAAAACAGGTCGAAAACCACAGCCAGGGCCAAAGATCCAGCAGGAAGAATTGGATTTGGGGATGCCTAAAGATACCGGCAAATAACCACCTGATTCTCCAATCGAATTTTGATATCAAATATAACTAGGGGTTTAACATGCTTTCTAATAAACAGAAAAAACAATTGCTAAAAAAGAAGCGCAAGCAAAACAAAACATCGACTGAGTCAGATTATATCCAGAAGATGCTACAAGATCGCGATTTGTTTTCAGATTATCCACAGGTTAAATTTCTCATTAATAACGTCATTGAAAGTGACCACCTGATCAAATCAGGCTTATTACCGCAGGATTTACCCGAATTGTTATTGCCTGACGACATTCAAGATCAAATTTTTAAGAAGATTAACTCCCAATTTGAGAGGGACGATCCCAAGGGCGACCAACTATGGAATCGGCTGACTGACGCCTTACCCAAATTAGATAAACGACTTCGTTGCTTCCGTGACTATCTGGAAGATCAATATGGCATGTGGGCTTATATCTCAGCGCCGTTCATTAAAAGTCTGGCTGATTACATCGGTTCTAACAGCGTCTTAGAGGTAATGGCAGGTAACGGCTATATTTCTAAAGGATTGCAGGATGCCGGGGTCACGGTTTACCCAACCGACAGTCTTGAGTGGGTCACAGAAAATCAAACCGGTAAGCATCAAGTCACTAAAGTTGAAAAATTAGATGCCGTGTCGGCAATCAAAAAATATCAAAATCAGGTTCGCTACGTCATTATGAGTTGGTCCCCTGATAAAAGTACCATTGATAGTGACGTTTTAGAAGCCGTTCGAGCCAGCGATCAAAAAATTGAACTAATCGTCATTGGTGAAAAAAATGGCGCCACGGATTCAATGAAGTTTTGGGATCAAGCCCACTTCATCAAACCAGAAAGCGCTAAGAAGTTGAACGAACATCATCAACCATTTGATTTAATTAAAGATCAGGTCTACCTAATTGACTAAGTCGCGGTAAGGGTAACTTCTTGATTAAAGTTTGTTTTGCAGCGGGCTGCTTTTCGAAATCAAGCAGCTCTTTTTTGATGTCTTTACCCCCACGATAATCCCCTAATTCCCCACTTGCACGGATAACTCGATGACACGGGACCACAATTAAAATCGGGTTCCTGGCAACCGCGCTGGCAACCGCACGAATGGCCTTGGGTTTGCCAACATTTTCAGCCAATTGTTTGTAGGTGACTGTATCACCATAAGGAATTTTCTGGATAGCATCCCAGACTTGATGCTGAAGATCTGTGCCAATATTCGCCAAGTCGAGTGGCAAATCAAAACTTTTTCTTTTTTTATTAAAGTACTCGGTTAATTCATCCAAGTAAATATTCGTCACTTTTTCATCATACATGAACTGATAGTTGTAGCGATTGTTTGGATAAAATTCAAAAATCTCCGATAGATAGCGGCCCGGACTGGACACAAAGCTCAATCCTTTGCTAGTTACCGTAAAGAAAAATTTTCGGTGATTGACTTCGATACTTTCCCAATATATTTTTTCCATAAACCTCGATCTCCAAAAAACTCGATAAGTACATTGTATTAATTGTACCATGTGTCGACAGACTGTGCCAACAAACCGTTATATAACACCGATATTGGAAGACCATTAGATTCACGGAAGTCAACTTACACCGCACATTTCCACCAAGACAACTTTGTTTTGCGTTACACTATACTAAAAAACTGAAAGGATATCATCTATGTCTACGAAAAAAGACTTATTACCTCGTGATTCAACCTCAAATCTTCGCTATGACCTTAGTCAAATCAAAATTGATAAATCAGTTAACGAGCTCATTCAAATGGGCAAGAACATCCGCGAAAAGATTCCTTTCGAACAATTAGCTGATTTTAAACCAATCGATCGGGATGTTGTATCCGGCATCCAACACGTTGAAAGTAAACTCATTTCCGAATTACTACCGTTACGTCATAAGCGATTAGCTGCTTCACCCTTTTCGTTTTTTCGGGGAACCGATGAATTAATGGCTTACGATTTATCCAAACAAGTTTCCAGTAATATTCCGGTGATTATTTCAGGTGATGCGCACATTGGCAACTTCGGCTTTTATGCATCTCCTGAGCGCAAATTATTGTTTGACCTCAATGATTTTGACGAAGCGACTATCGGCTCTTGGGATTGGGACGTTCGCCGACTACTGGTCAGTATTATCCTCACTGGTGAACAAAACAACTTAAAAACTGAAACAATTGACGGGGTTTTAAAATCAGCAATTCAAACTTATCAACAGATCCTCGCTGAATGCTTCAATGATCATTCAGCGATGGAACGCTACTATTTTTCTACTGAAGTTGAAACTTTCTTGAAGACCGAAGCGGATGATAAGGACCTGCCAAAGATTTGGCGCAAAATTCGTGATAGTGCCGAACAACGAAATTCTGATAAAGTCGTGAAAAAATTTACCACAATTGATAACCGTGGTCACCTTGTCTTCAAAGAAAACGCACCACGGACAGTTCATGTCTCAGATATCCGATTCAAACAAATCTCAGACCACTTACAAAAATATAATCAAACGGTTAGTCCAGACGTTGCCTTATTACTTTCTCAATTTCATATCAGCGATATTGTTCGTCATAGTGTGGGCGTTGGCAGCTTCGGAACCCGTTGTTACTTAGTGCTTCTAACAGCCATTGATGGCAGCCACTTAGTTCTTCAAATAAAGGAAGCTTTACCAACCCGACGTCTTCAAGGATTCGATGTCACAACGCAATACAGTCAGAACGGTCCTGATAATGGTGAGCGAATTGTGACGTGTCAGCAGGTTCTTCAGCGGGCATCTGATCCATTGCTTGGTTATTATCACAATGCTGACACTGGCCGAAGCTTCTATGTTCGCCAATTCTGGGACATGAAAGAATCAATGAATTTAGAAAAGATGGACGAAGACGATTTTAAAACCTACGCCCAAATTTGTGCACTGCTTTTAGCCCGAGGTCATGCCCAAAGCCCGACTGCCGCAATTGTTCAAGGCTATGTGGGAAAAAAGAAGAAGCTTGCGAGCGATCTTGTAACGTGGGCTACTGCTTACGCCAAGCAAGTTCACCGTGACTATAGTGCTTTTATTGAAGCTTTGGATGACGGTGAGTTATCAAAGGAGGACTAGCCTATGCATCAAGTTGTTTTTCATATTGATGAATTAGGAAAATGGGAACATGCCTTGGGAAACGTCAAAAACTTAATCAGTTATGCTAAAGCTCAGCAAATGTCATATCAAATTGTCGTCCTGGTAAATGGCAATGCAATCATGGGGTACCTTGTTGCAAACATTCGAATCGCTATTAAAAGCTTAACTGAACAAGGTGTCCAATTTCACGCGTGCAACAATGCGATGAACAGCCATGGTGTTAAAGCGAACCAGCTACCGGAGAATGTGGAAATTGTCCCAGCGGGAGTGGTCGACCTAATCGCCTTGCAGGAGCGGGGGGTTTGCGTATGTGAAACCGTAGAGAGTGCAAAAAGCCGCGGTTAGCTTCCAGAATATAAGTCCCCCAAGCCAATATTCCTGACTTTGGAATATTGGCTTGGGGGACTTATATGGCCGGAAGCTGCGGCTCTTTTGCACGTTTAGGCTCGGGTGCCTCAAACG
>NZ_AZEY01000028.1:28379-77219 GCF_001434255.1 Lentilactobacillus diolivorans DSM 14421 | reverse complement strand
TTCAGCTCGGGTGCCCCAAACACCACCAATATTCCTGACTTTGGAATATTGGCTTGTGGGACTTATATGGCCGGAAGCTGCGGCTCTTTCGCACGTTTCAGCTCGGGTGCCCCAAACACCACCAATATTCCTGACTTTGGAATATTGGCTTGGGGGACTTATATGGCCGGAAGCTGCGGCTCTTTCGCACGTTTCAGCTCGGGTGCCCCAAACACCACCAATATTCCTGACTTTGGAATATTGGCTTGGGGAACTTATATGGCCGGAAGCTGCGGCTCTTTCGCACGTTTAGGCTCGGTAACTCATCATTACATCCACAAAAATGGCTCAACATTCAAATAGACAGAAAACTATTCTGCCATCCGCCGGTTCAATCACAACTGCAATTTAAAACGAGTGGACCAAGACAAAATTTGTTTATTTGCCTTGGCCCACTCGTTTTTGTTGTTTTTGATAATAATCGGAGCCATGTTGTAGATAATTTATTTGAACAACATATGGTTAATGATACTTGTTAGTTAAACCTAGCACCTGAAGCTTTTCGGACACTTAATTGTTCAACACCCCGTCGAATTTCATCAGGCTGATTAACTATTAGACTCGCATGCGCTTGAGAAAGTTCCGGGACATCCCCAAAGCCATAAGTCACGCCCAATGTCTTGACCTGATTTTCATAGCCGCCAATCATATCGGTGTCCCGATCACCAATCATGACGCTGTCTTTATGATTGGCACCAGTCTTTTCTAAAGCATATTTTAAAACAGCAGTCTTCGTGATCCGGGTTCGCTCGTCACTGGTTGCGCCAAACTCACCATCAAAGTAGTGTCCCAAGTCGAAGTGATCACTAATTAAATTAATCATATCCTCAGGCTTGGCTGATGCAATATGCAAATGATACCCCGCATTTTTTAGAACACCCAACTCTTCAAGGATCCCTGGGTAAATATCCAACTGAAAAATACCAGCATCTTCATAGTATTCCTGGTAATATTTCAAGGCAGTTGAAACGTCATTCTCCGATAAATGCGGATAGAATTTATGAATGCTCGTCACCAACGCCGGCCCGATAAACTGCCTGTATTGATCATCAGTCAGCTCAGGCAGACCCATTTTATTAATAAAATACTTAATCGATTTAACAATGCCAACCTCAGAATCAGCAATCGTCCCATCAAAATCAAAGAATAGTTGCTTCATATTTTTATTTTTCCTACTTTCTAAAGTGTGCAGGAACTACCTCTAAAATATCAAATCAGTCATCTTTAACTGATCTTGGCAGTTCAATACCCATCATTATCACTGATTTATGAATCAAAATCAAGTGACTCAGCCGCGCTAATTGCCTGAGAGTAACTCGGACACGATTTAAGATGATCATTCAGGATGCCTAGTGCCTGCAACCACGAATAAACAATTGTTGGCCCAATAAACCGAAAGCCTTTTTTCTTTAAATCTTTACTAATCTTAACCGATAATGGCGACGTTGCGGGAACGTCCTTTAGAGAATCGTAATGGCCAATTACTGGTTGATTATTAACCATTTTCCATAAATACCGATTAAGTGACTCACCTCTTTGATGCCACGAAACCAACAGCTGTGCATTATTAATCGCCGCTCGAATTTTAAGCCGATTTCGGATTATCCCAGGGTTTACCAATAACCCTTCATATTCCGATTGACCAAATTTGGCAACTTGATTCACATCAAAATTCTTGAACGCCTTTCGAAAAGCTGCCCGCTTGTTCAAAACCGTTTGCCAGCTTAACCCGGCCTGCATCATCTCTAAAATCATGAGCTCATAGGTTTGTCGCTCATCAGTTGTCGGAAATCCCCATTCCTGGTCATGATAATCTCGAAGTGCCTGATTACCAGAATCAGCCCAATCACAACGCTTTCCCATCGCGAACCTCCAATATTCGAAAATATTTTCTTTGATACCAAATTTTGCTTTCATTAATAAGCTGTTGCACCATCTGACTAGTCGTTTCTCGAGTAGTTCCACTAATCTTTGATAATTCAATTAGCGTAATCGGATACGAAATTAAAATACTGCCATCTTCTTGGCGATCACCAATTTGCTGACCTAAAAACCAGATTGCATTCCAGACGCGGCATTTGGCACTGGTCGTTACCATTCGCTGAAGCTGAGTCTCCGTCATATCAATCATTCGACTCATTTCTTTGATAGCACTCACCATCATTTCCGGATTTTCCTGTAATAGACCTTCATAAAATTCCATTGGAATGACTGCCAACTTGACTTCGGTCATCGTTTCAACAGTGTACGCATAATCGTCATCTTCAAAAAGGCCAATATAAGGGAACGCCTTGTTTGGCCGAATGTACAAATATAACTGCTCCTCACCATTTTCATCCCAATGAAATGTTTTCACAACCCCACTAATAATAAAGTAATAGTTGTCTCGTGGATCGCCTTGATCAAATAAAATTTGTCCGCGATGATACTTTTTAATGGTCATCGCATCAATTAATTTGTGGATGCCCTCATCGTCTAATGATTTAAACTCGGGATGGCTACGAATTTTATCACGATACATTTGGTAATCACTTTTATCTTTTAAAATCATTCACCGATCATCCCCCCTACGCTTCAAATATAGAAGAAACTACCTGACTAATCACTGACATTAAGCTCAAAAACAGCTTTGCTTAAATCTTTTCAGATGTCCCTTAAAAATGCTTCAATAAAAGTGTACCGCAGTTAGAGATTTTAGACACGTTGCGCGCCTAATCGTTCTATGAATGACGGCTAAATAAGAGTCGAATTTTTAAGACATTTGGTTCGTGATTTTTAAATAACTACCATGTTAAAATGGGGACAATTAGCAGATCTCCACCATATAAGAGCAAGCCATATCAATACCTCCAGAAATCTCAAATGGCTACCATGCCAAAACATGTGCCAATAACCAGATCCCGACCATACAAACTACTAAAGCCCGGATTCCAAAAACTGGAATGGCTACCTTGCCG
The DNA here is from genome assembly GCF_001434255.1 of Lentilactobacillus diolivorans DSM 14421. Taxonomy (GTDB): domain Bacteria; phylum Bacillota; class Bacilli; order Lactobacillales; family Lactobacillaceae; genus Lentilactobacillus; species Lentilactobacillus diolivorans. The sequence continues at coordinate 74,223 of NZ_AZEY01000028.1, read as the reverse complement.
AAACGTGTGCCAACAAGCAACTCCCGGCCATATAAAGCATTTCAGCTAATATCCCTAAACCAGGGGTATTAGCTGAAATGCTTTATATTCTGGGAGCTAAACGTTTGTTGACACACTCTGTTTTACAATCACCGTTCCTTCCCCTTCTTTGATAAAGCCTTCGATATTATCCAGAGCCGTCACGACCGCTTCTTTTCCCGTTGTGTTAACAAAATCAACTGCCGCTTCCACTTTGGGCAGCATACTCCCTGGTGCAAATTGTTTTTGCTCAATGTATCGGCCTAATTCAACGGTCGAAACCCGCTTCAGTTTCTTCTGATTGGGTTGATTAAAATTCACGTAAATATTATCAACAGCCGTTAAAATGATCAGCGCATCTGCGTCTATCAACTCTGCCAACTTTTCGCTGGCAAAGTCCTTGTCAATTACCGCTTCCTTACCGACTAATCGATTGCCATCCCGAACAACTGGAATGCCCCCGCCACCAACAGTGATTGGGACAATCCCAGCATCAACCAATGTATTAACTGCAGCCGTTTCAATGACGCCTATTGGTTTGGGCGACGGGACAACTCGCCGGTAACCACGACCAGCGTCCTCTATAAATTTGAATTCAGGATTTTGTTTTTGAGCTAAATCAGCTTCAGCTTTGTTCATGAATGGGCCAATCGGCTTGGTAGGTTGACCAAACGCCGGATCATCGGAACTAACCTCCACTTGAGTCACCACCGTCGCAACGGCCTGGTCTAATCCCCGTTCCCGAATCACTTGATTCATCGCATTCTGCATCCAATAACCAATTGTTCCCTGAGTCATTGCAACACAAGAATCAAGTGGCATCTCCGGATTATCTTGGGTACTACCAGCCGCCTGCTGTAACAACAGATTTCCCACTTGAGGGCCGTTACCATGGGAAATAATGAGCTGATCGCCATTTTCAATAAACTTAACTAACTGTCTGGCCGTCTCAAGTAGCGCCCGTTGTTGTGCAGCAGCAGAAGCATCTTTTGAAAGGATCGCGTTACCTCCTAACGCGACAACTATTTTTCTTCCCATCGTGATTTCCTCACTCTCTTTTCTGAATCCAAAGGGCCGGGGGCAGACAGATGGTGTTTGCCGCCGACCCTTTAAATTTAATCAATTAACAGTCTTTTATTTATTCTAGTTCATTTTTTATAAGTTACTTGACTAAAACCGTGGGCCAACAAGCAGCTCCCGGCCATATAAGGCACCTCACCAAATATTCAAAACCAGAATATTCGGTGAGGTGCCTTATATTCTGGGAGCTAACCGCTTGTTGGCCCACTCTTTTTTACACTCGCGGGATAAACAAATTTCCCAAGGTTGCTGCCATCATTGCCTTAATTGAGTGCATTCGGTTTTCAGCTTCCTCAAATTGGCGCCCATATTTACTCGTAAAGACCTCATCAGTGACTTCCATCTCACTCAAACCATATTTTTCCTTAATTTCTTTTCCATATTGCGTATCTGTATTATGAAATGCAGGTAAGCAATGCATGAAAATTAATTGATCCTCCGGTGTCCCAGTCTTCTTCAAAGCAGCCATATTAACTTGGTATGGTAATAATTCATCAATTCGTTGCTTCCAATTATTTTCACCCATCGAAACCCAAACATCAGTATAAACAATGTTAGATCCCTTCATACCTTCATCCAGGTCATCGGTAATCAATAATTCAGCACCAGATTTAGCCGCAAATTTTTTAGCAAGATTTTGAATCTCGTCACTAGGGAACAAAACCTTTGGTGACACAATATGAACGTTAACCCCTAAGATCGCACCCGTTACTAATAATGAATGAGCCACGTTATTCCGCCCATCGCCCATAAATGTCAGAGTTAAGCCTTTAATCTTACCGAAATTTTCCTTAATTGTCATAAAGTCAGCCAGCATTTGAGTTGGATGCCATTCGTCAGTTAGGCCATTCCAAACTGGAACGCCGCTATCACGGGCCAAGATTTCAGCATCGCTCTGCTTAAATCCTCTAAATTCAATTCCGTCAAACATACTCCCCAACACCTTAGCTGTATCGGAAGTACTTTCTTTTTTACCTAACTGAATGTCATTTTGACCTAAATACTCAGGATGGGCACCCAGATCAATTGCAGCAGTTGTAAACGCGGATCGCGTTCTGGTAGACGACTTTTCAAACAGTAACGCAATATTTTTTCCCTCTAGATAATGATGTGGAATTCCAGCTTTTTTCAAAGCTTTTAAGTGTAAGCCAAAATCAACTAAATATTCTAATTCAGCAGCCGTAAAATCTTTTTCAGCCAGTACGCTACGTCCTTGAAAGACATTTTGCTTAAAATCGTTTGTCATAATCGTTCTCCTCATATTTGGATATTTTAGTATTAATTATTAGCGCTTTTATAAATCTTCACGAACAATTGGACAACTCATGCAACGTGGGCCGCCACGTCCCCGAGATAATTCACTCGAAATCACTTCCAGCACTTTTAACCCGTGTTTTCTCAGTAATTCATTTGAGACGTAATTTCGGTTATAAGTTACCACAACCCCAGGGGCAATTGTCAGCGTGTTTGAGCCATCGTTCCACTGCTCACGGTCAGCGATAATTGGATCACCGCCACCAGTAGGGATTAAATCGATATCATCTAAATTCAGAACATCTTTTAAAACTGCCTTTAAATCAGTTCGATGTTGAAGTTGCAGACCACTTTCGCCTTTCCCGGCTGTGATCGTCCAGGTATCAATTTTGCCACCTTCACCGAGAATTCCCGGATGAACCGTGAACTGATCATAGTTAACCATCGTAAATACAGTGTCCAAATGCATCATCGCATGGTTGTGGGGAATGCTAACTGCCAGAACGGTATCATACTGACTATTTTTAAATAGGCTACGGGCAATATCTTGAATCGCATGAGCAGATGTTCGCTCAGAAACACCAATTGCCATGACGTGATCATTTAGAACCAGCTCGTCACCACCCTCAATTCGGGTGTTATGATTACGATCACGCCAAACATGAATTCCCTTATTCGCAAATCTTGGGTGATAGTTAATAATCATTTCATTAAATAATGACTCACGCTGCCGGGCTGGAAATGTCATGTGATTAATGCTGATTCCTTCACCGATACAAGCAGACGGGTCGCGAGTAAAGTAAAGATTAGGCATCGGATCCAGATAAAACGGATAATCTTCCGTTTCGGCTGCACTGACTAAGTCGCTAGGATGAAAATCAATCTCATTTTTACGAACACCCGCCATGATTTTAATTATCATGTCCTGATTGCTCATACTATCAAGATATTCCTTCAACGCATCATGAGTTGCCCCATAAGGATAACCTGACTCGGCTAACATTTGCTCCAAAAATTGATCGCGTAATTCCGAACCACCCGCATCTAGTGCTTCCGCAGATAATTTTTCAAGATAAAGTGTTTCGACACCATTATCTCGAAGTGTCTCAGCAAAGTAATCATGTTCCTTTTGCGCCATTGGCAAATATGGAATGTCATCAAAAAGCAGCCTCGGCATCATTTCCGGCGTAAAGTTTTCAACTTCCCTGCCTGGACGTTTAAGTAGGACCGTCTTTAATTTGCCGATTTCTGAATAGTTATGAATTGGACTTGTCATTGATGTTACCTCCTATCCCTTACTTGAATATAACTATATCTTAGCCCTTTTCAAAAAGATTATCGTGTGATTTTTAGCATTAAAAATGCGGATTTTCTAACATTATTAGCATAATGGTGACTGCAATTGTATATTATCAATCTTACACCACGTAAGTTGCATTTTAAACACTATTTTTGAATCTTTATACATTTAGATTGCGGTTAATTAAAAGATAAGAATTTAATTAGAACGCCTTTGAGTTGATATTATCGTATTTTGTTCATATAGTTCATAATTTGTTCTAATTTTTTGATAGTAGCGCCCTGAATGTTCATGAACTATTCACGAATTAATCACAATTCTTTATTTCAATTCCTAAATGATATAAAAATGCCCGGCACCTGAATGATTGACACTCAGGTACTGGGCATTATTTTATTTGATGATGGTAACCCAACGCAACGTAAGCTTAAAAATTAATTGTCCTTAATTGAAGATACAAGAATATCTGGATTTGCATGTTTGGTAAACAAATCATTCAAGTCTCTAGCCGCATCGACTGACGGGCTGAAAATTACTATCGTATCATAACCAGCTAACGTACCCGCTACATCGTCCATATTTAGGTCGTCAATCACAGCGGCTAGAGGATTTGCATAACTCGACTGAGTATGAATGACGTTAACAAATTGAATTTGGCGAATATCGGTCACGGTGCCATTAATCATTCGATAAAGCCGTTCCAGCTCATTTTGATTACCAGATTTAAAAATCATATATCTCGAATTACCAGAACTATCAGGTTGCTTGACGATCTGCATCTCACGAATATCGCGAGACAAAGTCGCCTGCGTGACGTTAATTCCAGCTACCTTGAGCTTTGACATTAACTCATCTTGAGTCGTAATTGTATACTGATTAATAATCTGTTCAATTTTAGATTGGCGCGCTTCTTTTTTCATTTGAAGATTGCATCCCCTTCGCTAGGAGTTCGTTGTCAAGAAAGAGCTGTTCATGGCTGATGACCACTCGAGTTGAGCTTCACCTTTGTTTAAATATCCATGACTTACTCAATAATTGCATAACACTATCATAACAAATAATAAACGAAAGTGTCGCTTTTTTCCAAAATTGCGCCTGAAAGCTTAATCTTTTTGCGCCAAAAGCATCTAAAATATTGTTCAATAATTGTCCGTTACTCTGGCTTTAAGTTAAAGGGTGCCCACCAAAGGGTTCTTGACCATGTCACTTAAGGGCCGAATTTAAAAATCAGAAGTGATTGTATGTCGAAACGTGCAAAAGAGGGACAGCTCCCGGCCATTTATGGCACTTCAACCAATACCCCTCAAGACCAGGGACGGCTGCCATGTCAAAACGTGCACCAACAAGCAGCTCCCGGCCATATAAGGCACTTCAACCAATATCCCTTAAAATCAGGGATGGCTGCCATGTCAAAACGTGCACCAACAAGCAGCTCCCGGCCATATAACTAATAAAAGCCAACATTCCAAAAACAGGAATGGTTACTGTTCCGAAACGTGCAAAAGAGGGGCAGCCCCCGGCCATATAAGGCACTTCAACCAATATCCCTTAAAATCAGGGATATTGGTTGAAGTGCCTTATATTCTGGGGGCTAACCGTCCCTTTTTGCACTCTAATATTCACACACCATCTTCGAATTCTCCGGCTCCACCTTTACCCTCTTGTTATACACATAGACCTCAATGCCCTTGCCACTCATCAGTTCAATCTGGACCTCATCCTGATAAATTGTAAATAAGCATTCATTACCATGCAGGCGCAACTTAAACTTAATGCTGTTCCATGCCGATGGTAACTTCGGTTCCAAACTAAAGTGCTTGGCATTATTGACAATGCCCGCAAAGCCATACACAACACCCATCCAGGCCGCTCCCAAGCTGCCCGCGTGGATTCCATTTTGAGTGTTATGATGCGAATTCATCAAATCCGTTTTAACAGCCTGTGAAAAGAAATCATAAGATTGCCGGTGCTTGCCCACTCTCGATGCCGCGATGGCATACATCGCCTTCGAGAGGCTTGAATCATGAGTTGTAATCGGTTCATAAAATTCATAATCAGCTTTCAATTCCTCAATAGGATTCCCAAGTGGGAACAGAATATCAGCCATAATTGTGTCAGCCTGCTTATTGACTTGATAGCGATATAGCATTAATGGATGGTAATGCAGTAACAGTGGGAATTTACTTTGATCAACCTTACTAATATCCATTCGCGGTAACTGTTCAAAATCCTGGTACTGAATTTTAATATTCTTTTCCTTATCAAATGGCAGGTACATCAGATCAGCGGCTTCCTTCATTTGATCGATTTCTTTCCCCGAAACATTCAACTGGCTCAAGATATCATCATTGCTGAATTGGGTCGCATATTTGACAGCCAAGCGCAGATTAAATTGTGCCATCACGTTTGTATAGTAATTATTATCAACCAAGGCACTATATTCGTCCGGCCCTGTCACCTTATTAATGACAAAATGCTGCTTCCCATTAATTTCCGCAAAATTACCATATTGCATCCAAAAACGGGCCGTCTCCAAAATAATTTCGTACCCATACTTTTTGAGGAATTCTTCATCACCCGTAATCGTATAATATTGTTCGACTGAAAAGGCAATGTCGGCATTAATATGAAATTGCGCCATACCTGCAAGCCAGTATGAGCTGGACTCATAACCGTTAATTGTTCGCCAAGCATACATTGCACCCTTTTTTAAGCCGAATTCACTGGCCTGTTCCTTAGCAATTTGCAGGGTATGATATCGAAACATTAACAACTTCTTAGCAAGTTTCGGCTGCGTATAAGAGAAAAATGGCATCATGAAAATCTCGGTATCCCAAAAGAAATGACCACCATAGCCGTTGCCGGTCAAGCCCTTGGCAGGAATGCTGGTGTACTCATCACGCCCAGCTGATTGATTCAGTTCAAACAGGTTAAATCTCAATGACTGTTGAATGGCAGGATCCCCATCTATTACCACGTCACTATGCAACCAAAATGTCTGCCAGACCTGAGCTGAAGCCATTAATTCCGACCGAAAAGTCGTATCACGGATATAGTTGTCAAGTGCCGACACGTATTGATCTGAATACATCTGGGCGTTAACCAGCGGGTGAATATCCCCTATTGCAAATAAGAAGGAAAATTCCTTCTGACTGCCCCGTTTGGCAAAATACTTACTATGATAGCCATAATGTCTGTCTTCATCCATAAAATATTCAATCGGTGGATCAGGTAGCTTATTTTCACCAGCTTGATAAGTTAAAATCAGTCCCTGCTGACTTCGAAAAGTAGTGACCAAATAACTTGGTTGGCCATTATCATGAATAAAATCAAGTTGCATCTGACCCACACTTTGGTTAACCCGAACATCTTCATTTTGTTGGTGAGTCTGCTGATTAATATAGTCATGAACTTTAATGATTTCGACTTCCTCATCAAAATTTGTTGGAATAATTGAATATTTAATGCCATAAACATTTTGTTTGCTTAAGCTGGCAAAACTTTCAATAACTAAATTAAAGTTACGATTTTCAGGAGTCGTAACACTAAATATTTCATGAAGTAGACCGGTTTGCATGTCTAAATTCTTGTCAATATTGTCAACCTGGAAATGATCAGTTGCCGAATCTTCATCAGCTATCTTGATTCGAATATATCTTGGATCACAGAGCCGGTTAATGACTTGATCATTCTCAGGATATTCCGTATATTTTTCACCATACGAGACATCATTATAATCAAAAAAGCCATTCACGAAAAGCCCTGGTGACCCAATATAGTCGAGATTGTTTCCTTGCAATGGATTAGAATCCCGCACTCCCAAATGACCATTGCCGACGTTATAAATTGTTTCCAAATATAATGGTTCCTTATGTCTCAAATTTTGCAAGTGAATTTGAAATTCCGGTGATTGTTCGATTCTCATAAAAGTACCCCCTAAACACATGTCTCCAATCAAAATTGTACCTTTATTTTAACCCCGAACATATTTTTTTCATATTTTGTTGCCACTTAATTCACAATTTTATGATAGTACCATATGGTAATTGTTTTCTAATTATTAAGAATTGTTTTAATGATCAACTATATATATGTATACCCTTTACTACCAAGTTCTGAATTGATATACTTAATGATGACTTTTTGCTCATAATTAGACGGTGTATAAGTCAATATGAATGCACATTAGGGCAGAATATCTTATAATCGGTATGATAACTAAACAATTAAACTAAGAGAGAATCTTAAAGGAGAATAGTATTATGAACAGTAAACTACTTTCATTTCTTGAAGAAATTAAGGCCCAAGGAAATATGTCAAAAGCTGCCCAAGCACTTTTTGTTACCCAACCTTATATCAGTCGAGTAATAAAAAATGCCGAAGTTAACTTCGGTGTTCGTTTGATTGACCGATCATCACATCCAATTCAACTCACTTACGCTGGTGAACGCCTATTGGTATACCTGCAAGACGAAAACCGTCTCCGGGCAAATTTGGATCGTGAAATGACGCACCTTTCACAATTCAAATATGGTCATTTAACAATTGCATCCAACGAAATTGTAACCGACGATGTTTATCGGCCGGTGTTAATTCGCTTCTATAAAAAATATCCGAATATTCATGCTCAAATTATCCGAATGAACAGCCGAGATGCCGAAAAGCGCCTCCTATCAGGATCCCTTGATTTCTTCGTTGGTCATCCGCTACAAAGCCCCAAAGTTGAGTACGTGCCAATCGCTAAACTACCGCTTGTCTTTGTGATTCCTGAATCTTCAAAGGTGTTTAAGGAAGGTCAATTGTATGTTGACTATAACGAAGATGAATTGGCTCGTTTAACCGGTGAATCATTCATCAGCACCCCGCAGCGTGATAATTACCAACGACTAGTTACGAACTACTTAAGTGATTTGGGAATTTCAGCTGAATTCAGCATTGAAGTCCCTGATATCCACCTAGCATCTGACCTAGCTATTAACCACGTTGGCGCAATTGTGACACCAGAGCCGTTTGCTGAAGATAAATACATGTCAGATGAGCAAAAGAAACATGTTAATATCGTGAAGATCCCAACCGATAAAATAACAGCTGACTTTGGTATTTCATACATCAAGACTAAACAACAATCTGAGCCTGTTAACGACTTGCTGGATATTATCTCTGACGTTGTTGATCAATACACGCCAAAGAGATAGCCTAAATTAACACTTAGAACAATCACTGAATAATCCGATACATCAAACTAAAAGTCGAGATTAGGACAAATTAACTTCTGTCCTAATCTCGACTTTTTGATTGCGTGGAGCATTTAGCGGAAAGGTGTGTATCAGCCGTGCCAAAACGTGCACCAACAAGCAGCTCCCGACCATATAATCAATAACCATTTACCAATTACCAATTTTGGCTGCTGTGCCAAAACGTGCAAAAAAAGACTGATCCCGGCCATGTAAGACCAATAAGACGGATACCCCAAAATCAGGGGTATCCTCACACCGATGCTACCATGCTGAAACGTGCACCAACAAGCAGCTCCCGGCCATATAATCAATAACCATTTACCAATTACCAATTTTGGTTGCTGTGCCAAAACGTGCAAAAAAAGACTGATCCCGGCCATGTAAGACCAATAAGACGGATACCCCAAAATCAGGGGTATCCGTCTTATTGGTCTTACATTCTGGGATCAAAGCGTCTTTTTTTGCACTCTACTCTTCTTCCACCCGTTCCCTCAATCCCGTGTGATTTAGAAGAATGTTTAAAATAACCGCCGTAAAACTTCCAACTACCATTCCGTTACTCATAATGACCTGAACACTTGCTGGTAAATATTGGAATAAGCTTGGTTGGGTTGTTACCCCAATTCCCAAACCAACCGAAATTGCAATAATTAACAAGTTTTTGTTATTCAACTCGACCTTGGACAACATTTTAATTCCTTGGGCACCAACCATTCCAAACATCACTAACATCGCACCACCCAATACAGATGATGGGATTAACGTTGCAATAGCGCCAAACTTTGGAATTAAGCCTAAAATCATTAACATGAAAGCTGAGTAGTAAATCGGGGTTAATGTTTTGATACCGGACAATTGCACAATTCCAACGTTTTGAGAGAATGTTGAATATGGGAAAGTATTAAAGACACCGCCAAGAATTGCAGCAATCCCTTCTGAACGATAGCCATGTTCCAAATCACGATCTTCTAGCTTACGACCGGTAATATCACTTAACGCAAAGTAGACACCAGTCGATTCAATCATACAGGTTAAGGCCGCCAGAATTAACGTTGCAATTGAAGACCACTCAAACTTTGGCGCAGAAAAATAGAAGAATTGTGGCAATTGAGCCCAATGCGCTTGACCAACAGCCGCAAAATCAATTGTTCCCATAGCAATCGCAGTGATCGTTCCAACTAAGATTCCAATCAAAATTGAAATTTGTTTAAGGAAGCCTTTGGCCCAAATATTCAATACAATAATAACTAATGCAGTAAAGAAGCCTAAAAATAAATGAGTTGGGTTACCAAAGGCTTTAGCAGCTGTATCCCCACCACCGATATTTTGGAAAGCAACCGGCATTAACGTGAACCCAATTAAAGTAATCAATGAACCCGTTACAACAAGTGGAAAATACTTCCGTAAGTGGGCAAATGGCTTCGCAACCAAGATAATAAACAGTCCGGCAACAATAATGCCGCCATACATATACCCTAAACCGAAATTCTTACCAACTGACTGAAGTGGCGCAACGTACTCAACCGCGCAGCCCAAAACAACCGGCAACCCAATCCCAGTAATTGGTGTTCTCCGAATTTGAAGTAACGTGGCAACACCACACATAAAAATATCCATTGATACTAAGTAAGTCATCTGAACAGCATTGAACTTAAGCGCTGCACCGATCAATAATGGCACCAGAATATCACCGGAATACATGGCAAGCAAATGTTGAAAGCCTAAAATTGCATTGCGAACTGGTGATTTCTTGTCCGAAACAGAAACATTATTCATGATATTCTCCCTTTTATTCGTGTTTAAATCAATGAAATTATATTAACACGAATAAGATTCATTAACAATGGCAGAGCGTGAAAAAACAGGATTAACTCTGAGAATGTCAATGGCCTAAGAAAATTTGCAAGTTACCTTAGGCGGGCTTTAGAGCTGATGACTACTCTTCTTTTACGCATTCCTATTCAACAAAGGCTTAACCTTAGTGCCCTAGAATACTGAACTGCAGACCGAATACAGACACGTGTTATTCTCTGACAACACCTTCTGACTTAGTTATGAATCAAGACAGAATGTTCGGCTTTTCCAAACCATTATCTCGTCAGCAATCACTTCTGGTATCTATGTGTCTATATGTTGACAATAAAAAAAGCAGCCTGGACAAAATTTAATCCAGACCGCTTATCGTTCTTACTTATTTGAAATAATTATGTATAAAATAGCATGACTCAACACACTACCTAGTCTCTAACTGATAACCAAGATTCTTTAATTTAGTACCAGCCGTATGCTTTCCAATGTTTCTTAGCATTAACCCAACTACCATAACGTGCTTTAACGTAATGATCAGCAGTTTTTTCTTGGTTACCCTTTGAGTAGTCACCATGTAAGTATGATGAGCTTAATTGATAACGACCAACGTAACGACCATTTCGAGCATGGTATGAGCCTCGTGATTCATGGAAGGCAATCCATTTCTTGGCAGCTAGATTAGCCTTTGATAGATTTGATTTGTATACTTTAGTTGTGCTTGCATCTGCGATTTCTGGGGTTGCGGCAACATTGACTGTGCCATATAAAGTCAAGGCACTCATTAAAACAACAATTAATTTTTTAAAATTCATGAAAAATTTTCTCCTCCGTATTTACTCAACAGCAAAGATACTACGCTATTGTATTTACAGAGGTGTGACTAGAAAATTACAGACGTGTTAAACCTTATGTTACATCTGGTAATATTTGGAGCTAATTTCGATTACAACTAATGAAACATCAATTCCTTTACTACAATTTGGTTGAAACCATTTGGTCTGGAACCGGCAATGTTATAGAATTAGAAGCGAATTCAATTGATTGGGGAGGAATCAGCATGGCAGTTCATTTTAATAAAATTACTAAGGCCGGCTACGAAAAAATTAAAACCGAAATCCGTGATTTAGAAGACTCACGACCACGTCGAATAAAGATACTGGCTGACGCTCGGGCACTGGGAGATCTTTCAGAAAACGCCGAGTACAGTGCTGCCAAACGAGATTTACGTCATTTGGAAAGTCGACTTCGGTTTTTACGGAAACAACTTCAGTATGCCCAAATTTACACACCTTCCAATAACGATACCGTGGAAGTTGGTAAATACGTCACATTTGAATTTCTTGATGATCATGCCACTCAAACCTATCAGATTGTCGGGACTCCCGAAGTCGACATTGATCACGACAAAATTTCAATTGCCTCGCCGATCGGTTCCGCGCTGCTCAACCACCACTCCGGTGATATTGTGTCAGTTAGTGCGCCAGATCTTAATTACAAGATCAAAATTATTGATATTAAAATCTAGAAAGTTGGTTAGTTAGATGTCTCAATACATCCTTGTCATTTACACAACCGCCATTATTTTTCCAATTATTGCCATTTTCATTACGTTGCCCATCTTAGTAGTTAATTATCATCGTTACGGAGCGTTACCAAAATGGCGTATTTTTATGCTGTACACATTTGTCTTCTATATGATGTGTGCTTATTTTTTAACAATTCTCCCATTGCCATCCCGGAGCTTTGTTGCCCATTTAACAACACCTACTCATAACTTTATACCATTTACATTTATCTTGGAATTTTTCAAATATAATCCATTCGCATTACGCCATCCCGGCACTTGGTTAGCAGCCTTAAAAGCCCCCACTGTGATTCAACCCGCATTTAACATTTTGCTAACCGTTCCGTTTGGCTTTTATCTCCACTATTATTTCCGTCGAACTTGGAAACAAACGGTCTTGATCAGTTTTGGTTTGTCGTTATTCTTTGAAATCACTCAATTAACTGGACTGTATGGCATCTATCCGCGGCCTTATCGATTGTTTGACGTTGATGATTTAATGTTAAACACGCTGGGCGGCTGGCTCGGCGTTGGGCTGGCAAACGGATTAAGCGGGATTCTTCCAACTCAGGAAAGTGTCCGGCAAAGAACAATGGCAAAGAGCCAAAACGTTTCGGCCTTCCGTCGCTTGGCAGCCCTGGCTGTTGACTGGATAATTATTAGTATCGTTTCCGTACCATTTGACTTAATGATTAAATCATCGTCTGTGAACCGGCTGATAACACCCATTTTATGGTTGATTTTTATTTTATTAGCAGAAATGATTTTTCAGAAAACTCTTGGGATGCGACTCGTTAAAATTAATGTGATCAATAAACATGGTGGCCGTGCAAATTGGTATCAACTTATTCTTCGAAACTTTTTTGCTTACGGTGTCATCGGCGGCGTCTTTGGAGCCGATACTTACCTGCTTGACCTAACCGGTACCGCACCAATGTCTCAGATGGGCATGATTCACTTAGGCATACTAATCACATCGATTATCCTATTATTCGTGATGGTCGACTTATTAATTGATACATTTGCTAAAAGACACCGACTATTTTTTGAACACTTGAGTGGCACGGATACTCAAGGGAACGCCTAAAACTTCATGTAAATGCGTGTTTTAACAATATAAGGAGATTTTTCAATGACAGATATTTACGATGATGACTCATTTTTTAAGGCATACAGTAATATGCCGCGTTCAAAATATGGGCTGAATGCGGCAGGAGAATGGCATGAACTCCGCAAGCTGTTTCCAAATTTTACTAATAAAACCGTTTTGGATCTTGGCTGTGGTTATGGTTGGCATTGTCGGTACGCGGCCGATCACGGTGCCGCACAAGTTGTTGGCATCGATGCCTCAGCGAAAATGATCGCAAAAGCTAAATCCATGACTCAGCAAACCAACATTACCTATCGTGTTATGGACATGCTGGCAATTAATCAACTTAAATCTAAATTCGATGTCATCATTAGCTCCCTGGCAATTCATTATATTCAAGACTATGCCGGGCTGATTCAACAAATTCACAATCAATTGAAACCCAACGGTCAACTCATCATGAGCGTTGAACATCCCATCTTCACGGCTCAAGGTAACGAAGAATGGGTTGATGACCCAACCGGCAAACACCAATACTGGCCAGTTGACCATTATTTTGCGGAAGGTCAAAGGACAACCGATTTTCTTGGTTTCCCGATCAAAAAGTATCATCGAACACTGACAACATATATCAATACATTACTCGATCATGGATTTGAATTAGACAGGGTTATCGAACCTACTCCAACGGATAAAATGTTAGCCGATAGTCAGGAAATGCGGGATGAACTGCGGCGGCCAATGATGCTGCTGTTAGCGGCGCACTTAAAACCGTAAACGTAAAATGGACTGCTTGCTGGGCTACGTTTTAGCTAAATAAAAAGGGCAACAAGCTATTCCGGACTTGAATAACTGGATAATTCGGTGACACGACTGGAAGTTGCCTTTTTGTTTGGTAACAATCGTGTTTACACTAACAGAGACTGGGCAAGGGGATTATTGTCCCAGTCCTTTTTTGATCAGTTAAATGCATGCAAGTACTTGCGTGCATTTAAAAACACTGCTATACTTCTGGCATTGAATAAAGAAAGTAGGCATGATCAAAATGAATCTAAAAAAATTTTTGACGAGTCGTGGGGTTATCTTAGCAACAATTGTTTCAATTTTATATGGTTGTTTAATTTTTACAATATACTTTACCGGGTATCAAGCAATGCCTAAACACGTTGATGAATTAACCGTAACGGTGGTTAATCGAAATAAGAATACCCAAACGTTAGCGAATCAAGTTGAAAAAGCACTGCCATTTAAACATATCAAGAAAGTATCCAGTCTATCAACAGCTAAAACACAATTACATCACAAGAAGTCAGCTATGATTATTGAAATTCCGAAAAACTTCAAATCAAAAATCACCAGTAATTCTCCAACTAATTTGAATTTTTATATTGATGAAGCCACCCCATATTCGCAAGTGAGTGCATTGAAAACAGTTTCTCAAAATATTGGCAATACTGTTAATCAACAAGTCATCATTGAAAAAGGAAAGGCGATGTTAGCAAAAGCACCAATGACGAGCTTGGAAAAAACAGCTCAAACCAAACAGGCTCAACTTCAAAATCAATTGCAGGCGAAAAAACAGCAGATTGTACAGGCACCCCGCGCTCAGCAGCCAAGACTGGAAGCACTCCTAAAGCAACAGGAATTGGCAGCAAAACAAAAGCTCGAAACGCAGGTTAATCAACAAGCCAGCGGGATTCGCAACCAAGTGTCCAATGCGTATCAAAATGTTGATCGCTCTGTCGGAACCAACTTTGTTCGAGTCCACCCGGTTAAGACTGGAATGAATCATGCACTGGCACCGTTTATTGCAAACATTGCCGTTTATCTTGGAACCTTAATTGGGGCGTTGCTCCTTTATGGTACGTATGCCAAGTTTGCACCAATAATTGGTCGGTTTAAATCATTCTCATTCTTGGAAATAGCAGCCGTCTTGTTAGCCATCATCGGGTCACTATTTACATCATGGAGCATTGCCGGCTTTATGGGGCTGGGAGGTTCACAGTTTATCAATCTGTGGCTGAATCACGGCTTGGAAATCTTCGCATCACTTAATTTCAATTTGATTTTAGTATTATTGCTGGGTCAAATTGGAACCGCCTTAAATATCTTCCTAACGATGATTCAAGTTGTTTCGGGTGCTGGAATGATCCCGTTAATAACGCTCAATTCGTTTTTCAAGGCAGCTCATTATGTGTCCCCAATGTTTTACAGCGTTCAATCAGACTTTAATATTATGTTTGGCGGTAATCAAACCGGTATGTATTGGGGGCAACTGATTCTTTTGTCATTTGGCATTTTGATACTGAATATCGTAATCGTTACCTTCAGAAAGCATCAGCCCATTCTTGATTTTCATCAATTAAGTTAATCGGATATAATGGGCTTAACAAGTCGATTTTGAAAGGTAAGGTTGCTGATAATGGCCCAAAAATTAACAACGGATGAAAAAATTCTGAATGCTTTTTCCAAACTGCTTGAGGAAAATGGTTACACGGAAACAACCACAAAGAAGATTGCGCAAGCTGCTGGCGTCAACGAGAGTACCTTATTTCGTCACTTTAAGGATAAAGAACAACTTGTTAAGGAGCTGGTGCAAAAATATATGAGCGATATTGATACAGCCAACGCGGGATTCATCGCAAGCGGTGATATTGTGAGTGACCTGATGCAGGTTGCCGAGATATACAATCAATTCGTTGAAACCCATAAAGCGCTATTTTTAATTGGGATGCGGGATTCGTTTCAGTTCCCAAAATTAAAAGAAATGATCATTCAATTACCAATGAAGCTCAAGAAAATATTGATATCCCGAATGACAGAGATGAAGCGCTCGGGAGAAATCAACGAGCTGGTTAACGTCGACATTACTGCTGCGAATTATATTACTTTGATTTTAGGTCATGCGCTGATTCAAAACATTTATACTGGCACAGGATTGGATATTTCTCAAACCGATTTTGTCCAGAAAAATGTTCGCAACTTTGCGGAATATTTAAAGTAATCATTTAGACAATCTAATAACGAGACACCAAAAAGCAGAAACCCTTTGACACGGTTTCTGCTTTTTAATTGTTAACGTTTAATCAGTTATATTCAAAGGACATTCTCCAACCTTCTAAGCAACTAGCCGCAATAATTCAATCAAACAATGCTGCATTTGCCAACAGGCTAATCATCAAACGAATTAGGATTAAACAATGCATCAAGTCCAGTAAAAAGTACGGCCGCAATTTTTAAGCAGGCTTTTAAAGATGGATTATATTTACCACTTTCAATTAACCCAATCGTTTGACGGGTTAGCCCTGTTTGTCGGGCTAAATCGATCTGGGTTAATCCGCGCTGTTTTCGATATTGCTTAACACGGTTTTCTATCATAACCAATAACCCATTTCAATTAATATTCTTTAACCACTTTATGTTTAGCGTAAAAGTACATGCAAACACCCCAAACAAGGCCACAGGTAATCGCATCCAATACATTAAAGAAATAATTTTCCTTATCATGTAGTAGCCAAGTGTATCCGTACGTCATCACTAATGACATAACTACGGAAAAATTGACAACACTCAACCCGACTTGCCATTTTATATGGGTAATTAATCGACGATAATCCGTTTCTGAATAAACCTCAGTTTGATCGGAACCGCTTTTTCTTAATCGGTACATCACAAACATTGCTGGGATGATGACAATTCCAGCAATCAAAATTGTTCTGATATTTAAATTACCAGTGTATAGATCCCATCCAAATGAAATAATTAATGCAATACAACCAACAAGATATGTCACAATATATCCTTGCAAGCCAATGCTCGATATCGCTTTCTGCTGGGCCTCATCTCGTGCACCAGATAATCCCAAAATCCATTTTTCCAGCAAATTCATGTTGCCATCTCCTTACTTTCCTTGTTGATCCAAGTGACTTCTACGTGTATTCTAAAGTTAATGACCTTGTTTTTGTCTCGAATGCAATATATATATTGCATTTAGTTTAAAAGAGAATTGGAGAGATGTCAAATTGAAAATTAGATTATTTATTTCAAAAAGTTCACCCTATGTTTTAGGAACCATTTTGTTAATTATCGCCACAAACATCATTTTTAATAATCGATTCTTTTATATTGTGTCAGTGATTGCTCTTATCATATCAGGAACATATGGCTATTTATTAAAGCAGCTGATCCAAAGAACACCCCAAGGCCATAATATCTCTAAACTTCAAAAAGAATTTTACTCGTATCTTGGCACCGGCATCTTTGAACTCTTCATGACGACTGGTCCCATCGGTGGTGTTTTTATCATATCCAACAGCAATTTCACAACAAACTCAGCTTTAATTTACAAGTTAATCGCCTTTCTTCTTTCCGCTATAGTTGCCGGATTGATATACGTTTATCAAATATCTAAAACAACAAAATAGGCATTTAACGACATAAAAATAAGCTGTTAGTAAAAATCTAATCAACTAACAACTCAATTTATAATTATGATTCAAATATTACTTACTCTTCTTCAGCAACATCCCAATCACGCCGTTGTCGACCGCCCCTCTTGACTAATTTCTTAATTCCCGACAAGACAAACGTTGGAATTGCCGAAATCACGATAATCCCAGCATATAACCCCATCGATAACGATGCCGTTCCCATAACGTGATTAAAAAACGGAATTAACGTTACCAAAATTGAAGACGTTGCCGCAAACCCAACCGCTAGTGTCAATCGTGAGTTGCTAAATGGGTTCCGATCAAAAAGTGTGTTGGCACTTCGCGCATCGTAGACATGCCACAACTGACCAAAAACTAAGGTTAGAAAGGCAATCGTCTGACTTTGGGCAACACTAAAGCCTTGCGATGCTGCCCAAACAAAGGCAACAAAGACTAACCCGCCCATCACGCCGCCACGAACCAAGACGCGCCTCAGCATCCCATTTGCCAAAATTGACTGCTGCGTATTTCGTGGTTGCTGTTTCATGAGATCAGATTCTGGTCGATCATATCCCAACGCAAATGATGGTAGTGAGTCGCTAATCATGTTTACCCAAAGCACCATCAGGGCTGTTAATGTTGGCGTCACCGCCGTTACTTGCTCGATTGGTGCCGTAATCAAGAAAACGCCCAGCAGTAATGAGAGAACTTCAGCGACATTGGTGGTCAGCTCATGACGCATGAAATTTAAAATATTTGAAAAAATGGTTCGCCCAGATTCTACCGATTTCTCAATCGTTGTAAATTTATCATCCAGTAAAATCAAATTGGCGGCGTCTTTAGTTACCTCGGTGCCGTTAATTCCCATGGCGATCCCAATATCAGCTGCTTTCAATGCTGGTGCATCGTTAATGCCATCACCAGTCATTGCAACAACCTGCTTGTGTTTTTGCAGTTGTTTCACAATTCGTTGCTTATGTTCAGGCGTTACCCGGGCATAGACATTGGTATCCATAACGACTTTTGCCAAGTCTTCATCGCTCATCTTTTCTAAGGTTCGCCCGACAATTACCCGGGCATTATCCGATTGAATAATCCCAAGCTGCTTGGCAATCGCTTTGGCAGTCACGTCATGGTCACCAGTGATCATCACAACGTTCACTGAGGCGGCCGTTAACTTCTTAATTGACGCTTTGACTTCTTCACGCGGCGGGTCAATAATACCAACTACTCCAAGAAAACATAGCTCGCGTTCCAGCTCTTCACTGGTTGCCTCTAAAGCTTGTTTTTCAGTAACTTCTCTTTGGGTAATGGCAATCGTTCGTAATGCATCACCGGCAAAATCCAAGATGGTTTGATCAATATGATCTTGAGCGTTACTAATATCAGCTACATGGCCGCCAAGCAACACGTGTGTGGTTCTCAAGGCAACCACATCCGGCGCACCCTTTGTCAAACTATAATATTTGTCATCTTCCTTAATGACCACCGTCATCATTTTTCGGGTACTGTCAAACGGGATGACTCGAATAATATCAATGTCGTGGTCCCCAGACTTCTCGAGTAAGGCATCACGCTTAACTCCCTGTTTAGCTGCCAAGACAACTAAAGAAACATCAGTTGGATTCCCAAATGGCCGCCAATTTTGTTGATCATCCGGTTTAATTTCGGCTTCATTATTTAACACTGCTACTTCTAAGAAACGTTGATAATCATCAGGTTGACCCGGTTTGCCATCTGTTCCTAAAAAGTCACCAACTGGTGTATACCCATTTCCTTCAACCCGATAATTCTCACCATTTGCCAGAAATCGGGTGACCGTCATTTCATTTTTCGTCAACGTTCCCGTCTTGTCAGAAGCAATATACGTCGTTGCGCCAAGAGTTTCGACACTGCTTAGCGATTTAACCAATCCCTTACTATCAGCCAGCATCTTGGCCCCAATTGTTAAAACAATCGAGAGGACAACCGGCATTGCGTCTGGAATTGAAGCCACCGCAATGGCAATGGCTGTCGAAGAAATGCCGGCAAGACTATCAATTGCGATTGCACCGGTTTCAATCAACTGTTTCACTAAATCGTAACCGATTGTCAATAAAATGATCCCTGCAGCAATTATCAGCAACTTTTTACTTAAACTATGGACTGATTTTTCAATCGGTGTCTTTTGATCATCGATCCCCTGCATGAGACCAGAAATTTTACCAAGTTCAGTTTGCATGCCGGTTGCAACCACAACGCCAATCCCGTTACCATTAACGACCATCGACCCGGAAAAGCCCATATTGGTTTGATCACCAAGTTCAGTGTCAGCCGCCAGTGGATCAACTGTTTTGGTAATTGCATCAGATTCCCCAGTTAGATGTGACTCGTTGATTTGAAGTTCAGAAGCCTTCAGCCACCGCAGATCGCCCTCAATAAAGTCGCCTGCTTTAACACTGACGATGTCGCCAGGAACCAACTTAGTGGCAGCTAAGGATTTCCAAGTTTGACCACGCAAGACCGTCATATGATGTTGGCGTAAATTGGCCAAAGCATCCAGTGACTTTTGCGCTGAGCGAGTCTGATAAAACGTCAGACCACCGTTAATCGCCACAATCAATAGGATCGCCACTGCCTCATAAACCGACGCCATGGCGTGTTGGCGATCACCAGTCACATTAAAATCATACAAAGCACTTGCTAAAGCCAGTGTTGTTGCAATCAGCAAGACGATGATGAGTGGTTCTTTAAAACTTTTTAGAAACATCCGCCATGCGGGCTCACGTTCTGTTTGTTGCAATTGATTTGGTCCATATCGTTCCAGACGGGTAGTTGCCTGTTGGTCACTTAATCCAGTAAGTCGACTCGTCTCAAGTCTCTCAAGAATGACTTCCGCCGTTTGATTGACCCATTTCATTTATTTCCTCCTTATCGTTTAAATCATCCTGTCCTTATAGTTGTGCTTATAATTATAACAAAACAGGAAGCTTAATGTGTGAACAAAGTATGAAATGGTTATGCATAAAATGTGATTAATGGAAACATCTAAACATTTTTTCAGCATCAAATTCTCATTCAAAATCAGTCATCAGTTAACATTCCCTATAAAAGCTAAAGACCCAATAAATATCTTAAAACCGGTTAATCAAAACGTTGAATTAGTTTTCTTGAACATCTCCCAAGAAATAACCATCCCCTTTTTTGGTTATCAAAAAGTGATCTAACTTAATGGCAGCCACTTTTCTTCGCAACCTGACCAAAGCCGCTTGCAAGGCATTCTCGTCGACAAACCGATCATTATTCCAAAGTGCGGTCATTAAAATCCTTTTTGAAACAACTTGTCCTTGATTCTCGAATAGGGTCTGTAAAATAATTGTTTCATGCGCAGTCAAATTCATTTTGGCATCACCCAATGCGACAGTATCATGGGTTAAATCCAAGTGATAACCATTGAATTGACGATAGCTGCTTGCCTGATCAAATCGATAGGTTCGTCGAAGCCAAGATTGAATTTTACTATTTAGAACATCTAGGTCAAATGGCTTTTCAATAAAGTCATCAGCTCCAGTACTAATTGCAGCAACTGTATTTAACTTTTCTTCTGCAGATGAGACAAAAATAATTGGCACTGTTGAATATTCACGGAGTCTTTGCGTCCAATAATAACCGTCATAAACCGGCAAATAAAGATCCATCAAAATAATGTCAGGATTAACAGAATGAGCTTCCTTAATAATATTATTGAAGTCATCGGCAATATAGCACTTCAACCCCCGTTTATTCAGACCAAATTGCATTTGCTCAGCAATGATTCGATTATCTTCAATAATTAATACTTTATTCATCTCAACGCCCCCATTGCTACTTATTCTCAATCACTCTAAATAATGTCTATTTTACCAAAAAGGAAACTAAAATTTTAAGAGAACTGCGGCTTCATAAGGATTAGCAGATACCCGCCACTGTTGAGTATGCCCAACATTCCAAGTAGAATGCTGAGGATCTGTAGTCCCCCAGATAGAACCAGTAATGCGATACCAATCATCATCAGATAAACAAGCAAACTAATTCCCTGATAGAGATTTGCCAATAATCCGCTTTTAGTTATTAATGAGAATCCAATAACAACAATACCGACTAGAAAACACGTCAAAACTGCAAGCCACATCCCCGGTTTTCCAATCGTATTCTTTCCTAGAATTGGATAAGCCGCAATAATGATAACAATTCCAACGCTAAAAGATACATTCATAATCAATGATAAAGTTCTTTTCAACACATTGCTCATCCTTTCTTGGTCGAGAACCAAAGATCCCCGAGTTTTTATCATGATGATCAATAAATGCTAACATCAGCCAATTGATCACAATTTAACTAACTTCACTCTTTAGCTTAGCGCCTTTTATTCTTTTAAATCTGATATTTTGTCGATCAATCTGACAATTTTGTCAGAAAGCCCGATTTATTAAAAAGATGTGCCACGACCGTAAAAAAAGCCCCATAATCATTAGACTTCTTGTCTAGTAATTGTGGGACACTTCAACTCTGTCTTAGCTAAGTTGGATAATGAAGCAGAAACCATCTTATCAGTTCCGTTTATTTTTAAACTTGACATAAAGCAAACAAGCCACGATCACAATGACAACAACTAAAATTACAATTAACCACTGATCGACCATTGCCAACATCTGCGACCACGCCCGCCCCGCAAAATGGCCAATTAGAATTAAAACTGTGTTCCACACGAAGGTCCCTAAAATCGTTAGCCCGCTAAATCGGTGAAACGGGTAGCTGGTCATCCCCGCCGGAATCGAAATCAAACTTCTAACCACCGGAATACAACGGCCAATTAAAATTGCGGCCGCACCATGTTGATTAAAATAGCGGCTGGCTTTTTCAATATCTGAAGCTTTTAATCTGAGAATTCTTCCCAGTCGTCCCGAAACTAATTTTTCAAGTTGGGTCACACTCAGCAGCCGACCGACCCCATACAGCGCAACTGCACCAATAAAAGCCCCAATTGTTGCCGCGATAATTGCACCAAAGATTGTTAATTTGCTGGTTAAAGTCAAATAGCCGGTAAATACCAGTACCAGTTCTGAAGGAATCGGTGGAAAAATATTTTCAAATGCAATTAAAAAGGCAATTCCTAAATAACCATACTGATTAATCAATTCAGTAATTGTCGTTTCGCTCAATTGGGTTCCTCATTTCTTCACGATTAAGTCAGATCGTCTTATTCTTAGCCAAAGTATATCATATGCGAATTAATGATTGAATTTTCCGAGGAATCCTTTTCAAATCATTCTCACCAAGTTCTGTATTATAATGGAAGTTAATAACAAAGGAGGTTCCTTACTTTATGAAGACAATCAAGATCGGTAACACCAACTTCGAAGCATCTCAAGTCGCCCTTGGCATTATGCGAATGGGTGATCTTAGCACTGAAGATGCGGCCAAAGCGCTTGAAGCCGCTGTTGACGCGGGGATCAACTACATTGATTCCGCTGACATTTATCAAGGTGGTAACTCAGAAACCAAGTTCAAAGAAGCCTTGAAAGCTTCCGGTATTTCTCGAGATAAATTGTTCATTCAATCAAAGGGTGGTATTATCCTTGACCCTAAACGCAGTCATGATGGCCTCGTTTTTGGTGCCCGATACGATTTTTCAAAGCAGCATTTAATTGATTCGGTTGACGGAATTCTGGAACGAATGGGAATTGATTATCTCGATTCGTTCTTACTTCATCGACCAGATCCTTTAATGGAAGAAGCTGACATTGCCGATGCGTTTGATACCCTGCAACGTGAAGGTAAAGTTCGCCACTTCGGTGTGTCAAACTTCAACCCACAACAAGTTGAAATGGTTCAATCATGGATTAACCAACGACTGCTCATCAACCAACTGCAATTTAACGTGGTTCATTCAGGCATGATCCGTGGTGGTCTCCATGTCAATATGATTGATGATGCCTCAGTTGATCATGATGGTGGTATCTTGGAATATGCTCGCCGAAAACACATGACAATCCAAGCTTGGTCACCATTTAACTACGGGTTATTTGCCGGCATGTACATCAACGATCCAAAATATCCGGAACTTAACAAAAAACTAGAAGAGCTGGGAACGAAGTACCATGCTTCAAAGAACGCCATTGCGACAGCGTGGATTTTAAGACATCCAGCCAAGGTCCAAGTTCTGTTGGGAACGATGAATCCTGAGCATATTAAGGACAGTGCCGCTGGTGCGGATATCAACCTGACTAAACAGGAATGGTATGATCTTTACTTCTCTGCTGGAAATGATTTGCCTTAAAAACCAGAGTGGTCCAACAGGCGGTTAGCCCCCAGAATATAAATAGGCCCAATCAATATTCCCAAGTTCAGGAATATTGATTGGGCCTATTTATATTCTGGGGGCTGCCTGTTTGACCACGTTTCAGCTAAATAAAAAGTCCAAAGAAATATTCCCGATTTTGGAATATCAAGGTTAGGGGCCGGCTACCTAGACGAAACGTGGAATCAGAAGCAGACCCCGGCCATATAAGCAAACTAAACCCATATTCCAAATTCAGGAATATGGGTTTAGGGGCTGGCTACCTAGACGAAACGTGGACCAGCAAGCAGACCCCGGCCATATAAGCCCCCTAACTTGATTTTCCAAAATCGGGAATATCAAGTTAGGGGGGCTTATATTCTGGGGTCTAACCGCTTGCTGGCCCACTCTGTATTCCTTAATCATCTTGTAAACTAAATGACCATCATAGTAATCTCAGTGTAACCTTTTAGCGGTAGGATAGACTGCATGAGTCATTATTCGAAACAATATCAAAATTAAGGAGCTAAATTATGAAAGTCATGGGTCAACATCGATTATTATACTTAATGGGAATCGCCGTCACGTTTGGCATCGGCGGCTTGATTGGTCATCAGCCAATCAACGCCAACGCGGCCGGTTATCGGGTTGTCAAGACAACCAAGGTTAAACCGACAGCGTATCATCGGGCGTCATCAAAAGGTGCCATTTTTAATCTTCATCATACTAAAAAATTGCATGCCTTAAAAAAGTTTCCACACACAACTTGGTACACAACCAAGAAGGTTACGCTAAAACACGGTAAGACCAAGTCAATCTACTATAAGGTTAAAAATAAGACCAACAACGTTAAAGGGTACGTTTGGCATCGCTATTTGAAAAAAGGTAAAGCACCGTTTGGCTTGAAATATGCTAAAGCGGCGGTCGCAATGGATGCTAAAACCGGTAAAATTCTCTGGCACAAAAACATGAACACCCCAAGAGCAATCGCATCCGTTTCAAAATTAATGACGTTATACTTGGTCAATCAAAAAGTGACTAACACGTCCGCTACTTGGAAAAGTAAAGTGACGACTTCTTATTCAGGATTAAAATCACTTGGCCGATCCGCCGTTTACGGCAATTTTAAATTTACCAAGAATCATTATACGGTTAAACAATTATATGAGGCTGCTCTAATTGACTCTTCAAATAGCGCTGCAATCGCACTGGGTCAGTGGGTGGCTGGTGGGGCCACACCAAAGTACAATCGTAAATTTGTTAAATTAATGAACAAACAGGCCAAAGCTTGGAAACTGAGCAAAGCAACCTTTGTCACCGCTAATGGTATGGAGCAAAACGCCCTCAGAGGTTATGGATATTCAACCCCTGGCGGCAATGCCAATCGAGTTTCAGCTAAAGACGTCGCTTTAATTGCCAAACATCTGATTGCTGATCACCCCAGCGTTTTAACTTACGCCAAAATTGGTTCATTAAAGGTCGCGGGTCAACGGTGCTACAACTATAACAACCTGTTGCCGGGCCGCAAATATTACCAGTCCTCATTAAAAGTAGACGGTTTAAAGACCGGCTTCACTGATCTAGCCGGTTATTGTTTCGTCGGAACCGGCAAGAAGTCCGGCCACAATCGCATTATCACGGTTGTTCTGCATGATGCAAACGAATTTACCGAAACCCGTTCGTTGATGAATCATGTTTACAAAAATAACTTAATTTAAGGTTCAACACACATTAAATCATCTAATACCGATGTCTATCCGGTTAATTACTTTTTAAAGAAGGCCATTTTTAATGAAAGCTAATTTTAATCATCAAATTAAGTTACTGCTACTTTTGGCGCTTAGCTTTTTTGCAGTTCAATTCAGTCAGACGATAACCGGTAATGCCGCTAAAGTTGATCCAATGTACCGAATCGCTACCACAAAGAGCGTCAGCTTACGAATGAAGGCTGTCAATTATAAAACTAAAACGGCTTTCTGGAATCATCCTTACCGGTCTAATAAAGCTTCTAAAAAGACACATTGGCTGCGCAATTACTCGTCCCGATCGTTACTGGCAACGAAACAGGCAACCCTCAAAAACGGTCTGCAGTATTATTACGTGAAGGTTGCCCGCAAACCTTCCGTAGCCGGTTGGATTTACGCCAAAAACCTCACCCAAATGACAATGGTTAGTCTAGGTGACTCAATTACCAAAGGTTGGACCGGCTCAAGTTACGCGACCGCTCCTTATCCTCAACAAGTCGGCAGCCAACTGATGGTCAAGGATACCAACCTTGGTGAAAATAACGGTAAAGTTGTGGGTGATACCGATTTGGATTTAACTCAGATAGTAAGCCAAACTGATTTCAGTCATTATGACATCGCAACAATTGCTTATGGCGTTAATGATTATTTTCATTCATCCCTTGATGACGTTAAACAAGTTCTCGATGAGCAAATTAAAGCCATCAAGGCAAAATATCCTTCATTACAATTGTTTGGTATTCTGCCACTTGACTGCTATGTCACATCCTTTGGCACCGATCAGGAAACAGATGCTTACAATACAACCGGCTATCATGACTACACATTAGGTGAATTATGCACCGCAGAAGCCCAAGTTTATGCTCAAAACGGTGTTAAATATCTGGACTGGCGGACTGAAGCTCCTGATATTGTCCCAGCAACAATTAACAACACCATTTTTGGTGATAATTTATTACATCCAACCCAAGCGACATACGACAAAATCAGTACCGTGATTAGTGCATTTTTGGAGGAGAATGTCAAATAAACAGAGTGGCAATCATCCCAGCGATCTCCCTTCTTTCTTTCCCAAACCGCTTTCGTAATCTAGTTATTTCTGGTATCTTTGATAGCGGACACTACTAACGATTAGAGGGAAAAACATGAGCAAGCGAAGACGAAAAAAGCAGACCCGTTCATTGCAGGGCATTATCATTGCCCTGATTGTTATCGTCGGTGGCTGGTTGATTAGCGGCGGCCAACCCAGTGATATCAGTAACTTCATTCAAAACATTTCGCAAAATACGCTTAATCATACGAAAAACGTCAGTTCCAATGACGAACTTGCTAAACTGAATTATCATTCCGGTGATCAATCCTTTATTTATGTGAATCACAACAAAGCCAATCTCGATCCCGCCAAATGGAAAATAAATGAGGTCCGTTACGCTAATTTGGATAGTCTGAATCGGACCAGCCGTGGTAATTTGGCTTATTTGGAATCTCGTAACCTTGCTTCAGATGAAAACCGCGTGCGCCAATATGTTGAGCCGACCGCTTGGCATCAAAAGTTTGTCGACCGCCAGCCAATTATCAATCGTGGTCATTTGATTGCCTACTCCATTTCAAAGGGGATCAGTTCAGATGGTCGCTACAATCCACGTGATTCATCCGGTGATCAAAACAATCCCAAAAACTTATTCACCCAAACCGCCTTTTCAAATCAACGGGTCCAAACCATTTACGAACAAAAGATCCGCGATTCATTAAAAGCCGGCAAACGCGTCATCTTTTATTCCAAGCCTATTTTTCGGGATAACGAATTAATGGCTCGGGGGATTCATCTGGAGGCCTTGAGCACTGATAAATCGTTAAACTTTAACGTTTACCTATTCAACGTTCAACCAAATGTAAAATTTGACTATGCGACTGGTCGGTCAACGATTGATCGAAGTATGAAAGTGCCGGAACCGTAATTCTCTGGTTTAAAAATCAAAAATGCTTCTTAACGATTAAATCGACAATCGTTAGGAAGCATTTTTAGCGTTAACATGAAACTATGCCCGTTGTGCACCATCAATAACAAATTCGGCGCCATTGGCAAACTTCGATTCATCGCTGCCAAGATAGATACAAATTTCACCGATATCAACCGGTTCACCCATATGGCCAACAGGAATGGTCGACACAATTTGCTTCTCATATTCTTTGGGCACAATATCAGTCGCAATCCAGCCGGGATGGACACTATTAACTCGGATATCAACTTTCTGTTGTGCAAGTGACAGCGCCGTTGCATGAGTTAATAATCGAGTACCACCCTTACTTGCCGAGTATGCCGGGCTCAGTGGCAACCCAACCAAACCGGCAACTGATGAGATGTTAATAATTGATCCCTTAGCGTTACTGTATTTTTTCATTGCTTGAATTGCATATTTTTCGCCTAAAAAGTTGCCGGTTAAATTGATATCAATCGTTTGCTGCCAATCCTTTAAGCTTAAACTTTCAACTGGTCCGTTGACACCACCAACCCCTGCGTTGTTAACAAGGATATCCAGCTTGCCAAACTTATCAATTGTCTTCTGGATCGTGTCTTGCCAATCACCTTCATCGGCTACATTCATTTGGACAAATAACGATTTATCGTCACCAAACTTTTCAACGGCCTTCTTACCACCATCAACGTTATGATTAGCCGTTAAAACAACCTTGGCGCCTTCACGAATATAACATTCAGCGATTCCTAAACCAATACCGGCAACACCACCAGTAATAAGCGCAACTTTATCTTTTAAACGATCCATACTAAATTCCTCCTTGTCGCATAACATTTCAACCAAACTAAGGTTCCACATTTATGATATCGGTTACACTGGCAGATCGCAACAATTTGATCGGCTGTTCACAATTAAGTTCTGTTTGCCTTTTCTCAATGACACTGGCCATTACTAATCTCATCCATTTAATGGAACACGCCATTCAAAACATGCTAAAATACTACTAGTCAATCATCTAAACCAAACGCTTTGAAGGAGATATCATCATGCCCGAAATTACGCAATCCATGCATCAATTAGCAGAACCCCTTTGGCAGGAAAGCTTTAATCACCCATTTATTAAGGAATTAGCTGCCGGTAACCTGCCGACTGATACCTTTCGTTATTACCTCAAACAAGATCGTTACTATCTCCAAAACTTCGGTGATCTTCACAAACAAATCGCCGATCACATTTCAAGCCCTAAAATTAAGGAGTTCCTCTATGCGGGTGCCGAGGGACTGCACGATGACGAAGCTGATGTCCGCAAAACATTCTTCCAGGAATTAGCGATTACCCCGGCTGAAATTGAAGCAACACCAATCGCGCCCAACGCTTACAGCTACGTTTCCCACATGTACCATGAACTTCATGAGGGTTCACCTGCCCGAGCCGCGGCAGCGTTGTTACCTTGCTACTGGTTGTACAATGAAATCGGCAAAAAGCTGATTAAAAATGGCTCGCCGGTTAAAATCTACCAACAATTTATTGATACTTATGACAGCGATGGCTTTACCGATGCCACCAACGAAATGATTAAAATCGTTGATGAACTCGGCGCTGCGGCAAATTCTGATGAACAAAAGGGCATGAAGACAGCATTTGTTCGCAGTAGTTGGTTCGAACTCCATTTCTGGGGCATGGCATACGAACATCAACAATGGGCATAATTTTTCCGCATTGTCTCATTTAATTAATAACCGCGAGCAGGGGCTTGGACAAAAGATATTTGTCCAAGCCCCTGCTATTTAACTAAATTCTTACAACCCAATTTGTGAAAAATTATCGGTCTACATGAACCGCTGATTTCAACTTTACCAATGGTTCAGTCTTGATGGCCTCAATGAATGCTTGATCGTGGTCAATCACCAACATCGTCGGTTGAATCTTCAAAATGAGATCCTGAATTTGCTGGCGGGTAATGACGTCCAAATAATTTAGCGGCTCGTCCCAAATATAGAGGTTAGCTTTCTCACACAGTGATCTGGCCAGTGATACCTTTCGTTTTTGTCCCATGCTTAATTCACTAAGATCCTCATCAAATGCTGAACGCTCAAATCCTAATTTACGCAACATGTTTAATAATTCCGAAAGTGCAACATGATAGGCGGTGGCATAATCCGCAATTGAGCCACGTAACTGCTCAAAGTTCTGGGTCAAATATGACGTCTTAATTGTTGCATTAAACGAAATTGTGCCGTTTGAAACCAGCTTGTGTTGCCCCATTATCGCCTTAATCAGCGTCGTTTTACCAATGCCATTCGGGCCAAACAGTACCAATCGTTGACCCCTTTGCAAATCAAAAGATAATGGTTGATTCAAATCCTGACCATTTCGCTGAACTTGTAAGTCAGCTACCAGCAACAGATGTTCTTGGTGCGGTCTTTCGTAGTTCAAAGCAAGTTGCGGTATGTCATCAATATTTTTAAGCAGCCCTTTCTTTTCTTCAATGGCTGTTTCCTCCCGTTTCAGTGTATTTTGTGCTCGTTTCATCATCTTAGCAGATTTATGTCCCAAGAATCCTTTATCCAACTGAACGTTCTGCTCGCGTTTTTTATGGCTCCCCTTGCTCTTCTTGCTTTCGGAATGACTAGCCCACTGTTTGGTCTGATTGGCACTGGCCGTTAATCGTTTGACTTCAGTTTTTAAATGTTGCTTTTCAGATTGTTCTGAATCATTTTCACGGTCAAATTCACGTTTCCAAGTTTCGTAATTGCCATCAAACAATTGAATTTTAGCCCGATCAATCGAGAGAACATGATCAATCACTTGATCAATAAAGTAACGATCATGACTCACAACAATGAACCCTGTTTTTTGTTTTAAATAATCAGCAACCACCTGGCGCCCTTCGATATCCAAGTGATTAGTCGGTTCATCAATGAGCTCGAACGTCCCACTTTGACTAAACAGGACTGCCAATAGTGCCTTGGTCTGTTCACCCGGACTTAATGTGGCAAACGACCGATCAAGAACTTCATCAGTCAATTTCAACTTATCCATTTCAAGTTGAATCCGCCAAAGGTCACTTTCAGAATACCCGGCCAGTTGCATCAAGACATCAGCCGTTTTTGAGTCTGGGTGGGCAACCGGCTGCGGAAAGTAATTAAACCTGACATTTGATTGAATGTCACCCTGATAAGTCAGTTGGCCTAACAGCATTCTTAGGAAGGTTGTCTTACCCCGACCATTTCGACCAATCAATCCCAGTTTCCACGACTCATCAATGTTTAAACTAAAATTATTGAAAAGTGGTGTCAGCATACTATCATATCTGAATCCTAAATTTTGAATTTTAATTGTTCCCATAAGAGATCACCTCATTTGGCCATCTCATCAAACAGGTCATCTATTTAACATATAAAAAAGGCCGCATGCAAAAAAATTGCAAACGGGCCTTCTGAACTTTGAATTGTCGTGGATGTTTAATTAGAATGACACTAAATTTCGATTCTAATTCTCACATTGATTCTTGAAAACACATTCCAAGAATCGTTTAGATAACGATTGGTTAAATTCTTGACAATACTCTAAACCAGTTATCCTTACCATCTTACAAATCGCACAGAAAACCCCTGTCAACGAGACAGCGAGTCAGTATTAATTTCTGTATTAACGATTTGCAATTTTCAATGCGTGTCACACCTCTCTTATTAATTACTTTAGATGATAACCAATTTACATCACAATTGCAAATTTGGTGGATAATCAGAAACTAATTTACATACCCCGAAATGGGTGACATTACGATGTTAGTTCACTATAATGAAGGCGGTAAGAGAAACGCGGGCAATAGATTCCAACGTTTCAAAACGGTCTAAATTCAACTAATTGTTTGCGATTCTACATACCAATAATAGTAGGGGGCGCGATAGTGATGGATGAGAACTTAAAAATCACGTTGATTGGTTTGTTGACTTTGATAATTGGAACAATTTTTGCTTCAATTGTCGCAAGCTTTGGTTTTACTAACGTACTGCCTGGTCTACTTTCATTCTTAGTCGCAGCTATTATGGTTGTTATTGGATTTAGATTCACAGATCACCACCTTGCTTCAAGACATTGAGGTAAGGTGCCGGAGAGAGATTCTCACGATCGTCAGGGGAACTTGGCGGGGTGGGAATTTTTTTAGAGTGTGAAAAGCCGCACTCAGCTTCCAGAATATAAGGCACTTAAGCGGTATCCCTGATTTCGGGGATACCGCTTAAGTGCCTTATATGGCCGGAAGTTGCGGCTCTTTCACACGTTTTGGCTAAGTTGCCAGAGCAAGATAAAAATCAAATATTATATCTGACCGCAAACTACTTGCTTTTACCCATTTCACCTCAGTAAATCATTGCAATCCAAATTCCAAATTAGTTTACTGCACTCCTATTCATAAATACTCACTGCCTTCTTTAACCGCCAACTTGGACAGTTGATGTTCGCTCATGAATGTTGTCACCCACTGGGGATTAAATTTACTATAATTTCTCAACGCCCAACCAATTGCTTTTTGAATAAAAAAGGCATTGGTCTCAATGTCATACTCAATTGCTTTGGTTAGTAATCCCGTATCTAATGTCTCTTTTTCCAATAGTTGCAACGTAATAGCAACTCGGCGCATCCAAAAGTTATCATGTTGATAGAATAAGTTAAAGATCCGTTCCTTTTGCTCGGGATGAAGCCTGACATATTTTTCAAACGTTTTTCGCCATGAATCTACCGTATCCCACCAAGACTTAATTTGGATATACTTAGTCAATGTTTGAATATCGTCGAATGTTAGTCGTTTGACGTTTGCATCGCCAATATCAACGGCCACATACTGATATTCGCGAAACGGACGTTGATATAACGTTTCAATCTCAGCCAGCACTTCATTCAAAGGCGCTTTTTTCGACGATTTGATAAAAGATTTGGATTGTGCTTTTCGTTCCGGTGCTTTTAAGCCTAAAAATTTAAATTGATTACGCATATATTTTTCCATATAGATCTGATTTTCGGAATTACCAGTCATCGTAAACATGCTAAAGCCCCCTTAAGCCGTGTTCAATTCTGCTGACACAAATAGTATACTTATTTTAGGGAAGAAAATGGAGTGAAATCATGTTTATTAATCAAATCAACGAAAAAATTGCATTGAAATTACCGACTCAATCTGACGCGGAACCTTTACTGGAACTCATTGACGAAGACCGCCAATATTTAGGAAAATGGCTGCCCTGGGTTAAATTACTAGTTGCCACGTCAGATGAACGCGACTTTCTTCAAGATGGTGCCGAAAAAATGGCCCAAGGTAATTTCTGGTTTGCCGTCATTTTAGTTGATGGCGAAGTTGCAGGTATGCTCGATTTGCACGGTTTCAATCAGACACATCATCGTTGTCAAATCGGTTACTGGTTGGGCAGCCGATTTCAAGGCCGGGGCGTTATGACGATCTGCGTTGCTGCCCTGGAAAAAATTGCGTTTGAAGAATTAAACATGAACCGATTGGAATTAATGGCGGATAAGCACAATCAAAAAAGCCGCAGCGTAGCCGAACGCCGTGACTTTTATTTAGATGGGATTTTAAACCAATATGCATTTTATAACGGTGCCTATCGAGATATGGCACTTTATTCAAAATTACGACAGAAATAAATGATCAAGTTTAGTCGGAACGTGCAAAAGAGCCGCAGCTTCCGGCCATATAAGCCCTGCAAATTAATATTCCAAAATCAGGAATATTGGTGCTTTTGGGCTACCGTGCCTAAACGTGCAAAAGAACCGCAACTTCCGGCCATATAAGCCCTCCAAACCAATATTCCAAAATCAGGAATATTGATGCTTTTGGGCTGCCGTGCCTAAACGTGCAAAAGAACCGCAACTTCCGGCCATATAAGCCCTGCAAATCAATATTCCAAAATCAGGAATATTGGTGCTTTTGGTTACCAAGCCTAAACGTGCAAAAGAGCCGCAGCTTCCGGCCATATAAGCCCTGCAAACCAATATTCCAAAATCAGGAATATTGGTTTGCAGGGCTTATATTCTGGAAGCTAACCGCGGCTTTTTGCACTCTACCCCATTGCATTCTCCATCTGCCGCTTCATCAATTTAGGGTCAACAAAATTCGTATTTGGAATCTTAAACGTATTAATTGTCTTAGTACCTAAGCGCAGTAAACGTTGCTCAACACCAATTTCGTCGCCATCAAGGTGAATAATATTATAACTCGTCCCATCCACCACAAAATGCTGGTGCGGATTGGCACAATTAATATGATAGGCTGTGGAATCAGCCACAACGTTTAAGACGCCATTCTGTAGATACGTATTTGCAAAATGAACATGGCCTGAAAAGATCGCTCTAACATCCGTTCCGGAAATTACCCGTTTTAATTCATCACCATTTTGAAGAATACTGTATTTCATTTGCTTTACCGGTGCTCCCAGTAGTGGATGATGCATAAAAATTAGCCCTGGCTTTTCCGAATGGCTCAATCGATCACTTAACCACTCCAACTGAGCTTGATCCAAGTATCCCTGTTCAATATCGCCACACTTAGTATCCAGAAAGTATAAATGCCAATCATTACTTTCAACGTCAAAGTAATAACGTGGTAGTGATGGTTTACCTAAATAGCCTTCGTAAAATTGATCAGTTCGATCGTGATTGCCCAGAATCGCTTCAATCGGGGTCATCAATCTTTCTTCCTCTTGCTGAACAATATGATGAAAATGACGATACGAATCCTCGTCACCGTTATGAACCAGATCGCCAGTGATCACAATTAAATCCGGGTCAACATTAGTTACGTAAATATCATCAAAAACTGACTGTAACTTTTCATAAGGATCAATTAACTGATGATTTGCTGGTTTGGCCCCATCAACAGTTAAATGAGTATCAGAAATTTGAACAATTTTATAATTAGCCATCGCGTTCACTCCAAGTATGATTATTATTGCTCTAAGTTTAACCTATTTTAAGTACAACGGAACCGGATGTTTGTAAAGATTAGCGCATCTTTACGTATCAATTTGGTAAATGAATGGGTGCCGTTTTTGGCTACCGTGCCTAAACGTGCAAAAGAGAGACAGCTCCCGGCCATATAAGTCACATAACCCCATGTTCCAAATTCAGGAACATGGGTGTTCCTTGGCTACCGTGCCTAAACGTGCAAAAGAGGGACAGCTCCCGGCCATATAAGTCACATAACCCCATGTTCCAAAATCAGGAACATGGGGTTATGTGACTTATATTCTGGGAGCTAACCGTCCCTTTTTGCACTCTCTAAAACAGCTTCACCACCGTCTCAATCAACCTTGCCATCAATGCCACCAGTCCGACAAAAATATTCAGGATAAAGTTACCGATTTTTTGCCACCATGATTGATTTTTAACCTGTTTAACTGTCTTTTTATTTACGTTTGCTTTAATCGAATTAGCTGCCAGCATTGGTACCGCTGCCGTTCGACCACCCGATAGCTTAATCAGGGTATTACCAACAATTTCGCCCTGCTTGACCGGAAGCTTTTCTGTTGTTTTGGTATACTGCTTAGTGCTCTTGGTTTGCGTTGATCCCCTTCTCAGCCAGATTGCCGTTGCCTTCACCTGCGGCGTCGCGGTAACAACATGCTTATCAACACTAAATTGATGAGTAGTCAACGGGACTTTAACCATTCGATAATGGCGATCAATCGATTTAATCAACTTAACCATTGACGAGAAAATTGTATTACTATCAATAATTGTTGCAATGAGATGTCGGCCATTCTTCCAGTATGAAATAGTGAGACATAATCCAGCCGTATCCGTAAAACCGGTTTTTAATCCATCGACATGATTAGCTTTTTTATAGAAAGCACCTCCCGGCAGTAAGCGATTACTGTTAACCAGGACCTGATCGCCCACCTTCATCGCTGACTTTTTGCTCCAATTGGTAATTGACGGAAATTCAGTCAGTACTTTAGCGGCAACCGTTGAAATTGCCTTGGCACTCACCATGTTCTGTGCCTTATTACTTGATCCTGGAATTTGAAGATGATACTTCCTTAAATCAGTATTGTCCAAGCCCGAACTACTAACAAAGTTGGCATCAATGTGCCATTTTTTAGCCTGTTGATTCATCTGTTTAATAAATTGCGTATTATTACCATTGGCCACGGCTTGCCCCAGTGCAATGGCAGCTGAGTTTGATGATGCAATTAATGCCGCTTGATACAATTGCTTAACCGTATATTGTTTGGAATGCTTAATCTTAAATGTCCCTAATTCATAACTTTTGCTCATTTTAATTAATGGCTTACTAACCGCCACTTTTTGATTCCAGTTTAATTTGTGCCGATCAATAGCCTGTTTGGTTAAATACAAAGTCATCAACTTGGACAGACTGGCGATTGGCCGCTTCTGATTACCGTTCTTTTGATAAATCATCTGACCAGACTTGACATCCATCACATAAATTTCCTTTGCTTCAAACTGATACTGTTTTTTATTTGTTTTAGCATAAGCATTATTAAGTGGTGCCAAAGCCATAAACAATGTTGCGATCATAATCAGCAACCTACTTGTAATCTGCTTATGGGATGGGTTGACATGAGTTTGCAAAATAAGATCCACCTCTCTTGGATATTTAACTAATTTATCGTACCGCAAGCTGGTCAAAAGTGAAGTAGCGGGTAAGAATCTTTAGTGAAAATTAGAGTGTCTCAGCAAGTGATTTGTTTTCGAAACAGTCACCCCTAAGCAACCACCGTATCAATCAAAATTAAGATAAACCTTGCACATTTCAATAAATCAATTATACTAGTGAGTGAGGACTTACTCATTAAGAAAGAAGTGATCATAATGGCAATAACTATTCAAGTTAAAGATTTGCAACAAGGCTATGGCAAGACCATTGTCTTAAAAGACATCAACTTAACTGTTCATAACGGTGAGATTTTGGGGTTGATTGGTCCCAGTGGCGCTGGAAAGACAACGTTAGTCAGCACTATTATGGGGATGCTGACCCCTCAAAAAGGAACCGTTACCGTTTTGGGGCAACAAATGCCCAATCGAAAATTATTGGCTAAAATTGGCTACATGGCGCAAACCGATGCGCTTTACAGTACCTTGACCGCACGAGAGAACTTAAAGTTTTTTGGCGCCATGCAGGGAATTAGCAACGATGCGCTCAAAAAGCAAATTCCCTACGCTGCCGGCATCGTTAATTTAAACAGTGATTTGGATAAATACGTCAAAGATTATTCTGGCGGGATGAAACGTCGGTTATCATTAGCTATTGCCTTGGTCTCAGATCCCGAATTACTGATTCTGGATGAGCCAACCGTTGGCATTGATCCCGAACTTCGGCAGCAAATTTGGGCCGAGTTACGAAAGATTGCCAAGCAAGGCAAGACCATTTTGCTGACCACCCACGTGATGGAAGATGCCGAACAATCAGACCAGCTGATGATGATTCGAAACGGCGTTGCAATCGCTCAAGGAACCCCGGATCAATTAATTAAAGATTTCCAAGTCGACACAGTTGAAGCAGTATTCTTAAAAGCAGGGAGGCAGCAAGATGAGAACAGCCGCAATGATTAAACGAGTTTTAACCGAAATGTTACGTGACAAACGCACACTCGCATTAATGTTTCTTGCCCCACTCTTAATTTTGACATTGATGTATTTCCTTTTTCAATCCAATACAGATCAAACTGCGTCATTGGGTGTTCGAAATGTAGACAGTACGTTGGTCAAAGCAATTAAAAACAATCACATTAAGTTTCATCAGGTATCATCCAACGCAAGCGCTGAACAGGTTATCCGCGATCACGATTATGCTGGACTGATTGCTCAAAAAGGTAATAAAATCACCTTAACGCTTCAAAATAGTGATCAAAGTAAAAGTGCGATTCTGAAACAAAGTCTCCAGCAAGCTCAGGTCAAGCTAAAGATGTAAGCTGCCGGAACAGCAATTAAAGCCCAACAAAAAGCCCTAAAAGCACAACAGCAAGCTATCAAGAAAATGCAGCAGGCCTTGGCCGCTGCTAGTCAACGATCGGCAGCTCAAAGTCCCACTGCTGCTCGGCAACAACAAGCAGCCCAGCCTCAAACATCACCGGCACCTGCCAACAAACCCAAGGGTGCGACTAATTACACGGTTAATACCCACTATTTGTACGGCAGCAGCGATTCAACGTTCTTCGATACCCTCTTACCAATCATGATCGGATTTGTTGTCTTCTTCTTTGTTTTCCTAATCTCGGGAATTGCCCTATTACGAGAGCGGACAACCGGCACCCTAAATCGTTTATTAGCAACGCCGGTTAAACGTGGTGAAATTATTAGCGGCTACTTAGCCGGCTATGGTATCTTTGCTTTAATCCAAACATTACTAATCGTTGGGTTCAGCATTTACGCCTTCAAAATTCAAATTCTGGGCAGTATTTGGAATATGTTGCTGATTAACATTTTATTAGCATTCGTTGCATTGGCAATGGGGCTTTTTATCTCAACTTTTGCTCAATCAGAATTTCAAATGGTGCAATTTATTCCGGTGGTTGTGATTCCTCAAATCTTCTTCTCCGGAATTATTCCAATCGACCAGATGGCCAATTGGCTGCAGCCCGTTGCCAGAATCATGCCGTTATACTACGGCGCTAGTGCCATGAGCAATGTTATCGAAAAGGGTTTTACATTCATGGATATTCTGCCAAAGCTCGGAATCCTGATCGGGTTTGCAGCTTTATTTCTCATTTTTAATATCATGTCCATGAGGCGTTACCGCCAAGTTTAATCAAAAGGAGGCCACCGAATACGATGGCAATCAACAATATCCAGGCACTATTTGCCGAGAGTTTGAACGAACTCGAACTGACTGATAAACAGAAGGCCGTTCTGCGAGCCAGTTTAACGCTATTTTCCGAAAAGGGATTTAATAATACCAGCACCAGTGACATTGCACAGATGGCCGGCGTTTCAGAAGGCACTGTTTATAAACAGTTTAAAACCAAGGAGGGAATTCTTGCCGCAATCATCGGTCCTTTCATTCAGCGGGTTGTTCCGAAAGCCGCTCATGAATTTACTGAAGCAGTGATAACGCCACCTTACCCAGACTTTAGTCGCTTTCTTGAAACAGTCATTAAAAATCGAATGGATTTTGCCGTCGATAACATGCCCCAACTGCGAATTGTGCTTCAAGAAGCGATTACCAACCAAGAAATGTTAACCGGACTTGGTCATCTCCTGGATAATTTGATTTCCGGGCCACTCGGAACAGCATTCCGTCACTATCAAAGAAGCGGGGAATTAATCAAATGGCCCCTCATTCGAATTGCACGCTACCTTGTGACAACCGTTATGGGATACGTTCTTCCCGCAGCACTGGCCAATCAACCCATCAACACAAATCAAGCAAGTAAAGAAGCAGCAGAATTTCTAATAAGAGGACTAACACCCTAAGCTGATTTTTTTAATAATGACTAAAGGCCTCACCAAACCAAATTCTAATAAAATTTGGTTTGGTGAGGTCTTTATTTTTTAAAATCAGGTATAACAACAAGGAGTGCAATTGCCATTTACACTGTTAAGTCCATGCCCATCTCATCAATATGCCGCCGAACAACCTGCTCCTTAGCCCTCATTTGATATGTGGCACTATGGATAATACTGTTACTTCGGTTAACTTTGTTGTAAAGAGGTGCCTCATAGAGTAAAAATTTATGGGAAGCCAACATGTAATCCGCGGTAAATAACAGGTCTTCAGCTAAATCAATTGACTCATCAAATCGAATCCGGTTATCCCGAATAATTGACATCCGAAAGCCTTTGTTCCAAGTATAACCACCAATATTGTCACCACGGTAATTAATAGAATCATAAGCCCGCCGTTTGGTTACCGTCTCATACTGCGGATTTTGCTCACGATCGTAGCCACCTCGCCAGCCCCAGCTAAAGCCAACAATCATCAGGTCAACTTTAGGATCAGCCAACCCAGTCACCATGACCTCCAAGTATTTGGGGTCCAGCAAGTCATCGCCATCAACAAAGACGATAATGTCACCTTTAGCATGATCAATTGCATAGTTACGCGCTTTTGAAACTCCTTCATGCTTTTCAAAATAGTATGGTCTAATCCGATCGTCCTTTTTGGCAACGGCTGCAATCGTTTCAGCCGTTCGATCAGTTGACGCATCATCAACTAAAATAATTTCAAAATTTTGATAGGTTTGTTTAAAGACACTATTCAGCGTTTTTTCCAGATAGTTGCCCAAGTTATAGGTGGGAATTGAAATTGTTACTAAGGGTTTATCAGCCATGGTAAACGCCTCCATTCATATTTTGCAGTCAGTTTAATCTTTGAAGGGAGGTTGGTCAATTAATTACACTTAGTCTCGCTCACGCCCCTGATGATGATCTTGGTGGGACCACTTCATAACGTCAGCCGCTGATAAATTTAATTCCTTTTCAACTTGCTGAGAAAAATCCTGCCAAGCCTGCTTTTGAGCTTCCGGGTTGCTACCAATCGTCCTTGTCCGATTCCGATAATCATGAGCCAAACGTTTAAATAATCGCCGTTGACTGGCTGATAAATTCACAAACGCTTCCCTGCCATGACTACCCAAATCACCGATATCATTAAACTCCTCATTATCAGCCGCATGGCGAATAAATGACCGAATGGGAATAATGATGAAAAGAATCAGTGAAAATTTCGGTAAAAAATAACCAATGACAATCAAAACCGCATAAGAAACCCAAGATTCGTAAAACGCTCGTCCATAAATCACATTGTACAATTTTCGCATATCATCCTTGTCAGTGTATTTATCGTGGACAATTGACCTGACAATTCGCCGAAACAGGACTGAAATAATTAAATCCAGTACGCCGTACATTACAACCGTCATTGAATTGGTATCGATTGCCATTAGCCGAGTAAACGTTGGGATCAACGACGCAAAAAAGATTAAGATCAAATCAACAACGACCAGTCCATTTGAAACCTTCTCAACTTCATTAAAAACAACTGCGTGTTGATACCACAAGTTGGCAATAAAACAAAAACTAACCGCGTAAATGCCAATCGCCGTGAACAAACTTTGATAATTCAAGACACCATTGGTAATCTCAATTGGTAGCTCTAACACCATCACCGTAATCAAAATTGCAATAATCGCATCGACAAATACATCGAGGCGATCCTTTAATTTCTTTTGCATTTAGAAATCTCCATTTTTCAAAATATACACCAGTATAGTCTTTTGATGTGAACTTGGCTATATCCATCGAGCCATAATCACTGGAGAGCCAGCCTATCGCTGTAATTATGAGTTATCTCACATTGGAACTGACACTTTCATGCTTGTGATTCTTACATCGAAATGCGTGATAATAAACCGCTTCCCGCCATATGTAATAACAGTCATAATGAGCTATGCCCTGCGAGTTTCACCTGACATAATTCATTTAACCAAAATTGAGTTCAGATCCGGCACTTTCATTGTAAACGCTTTCACATAGAGATAAAATAATCGTAAAGTCAGAAGGGACTGATATTATGGATATCAAAAAAGTTGTTATTTTAGGTGGTGGTGTTCTGGGTAGTCAGATTGCTTATCAATCTGCTTTTTCAGGACTACAGACGATTATTTACGATATTTCAGATAAGGCAATTAGTAATGCAAATAACAAGATTGCCACATATCCTAATCAATACAAACACGATATCAAAGCTACCGATGAGCAAATTGCCAAAGCCAGTAAGCATCTTTCATTTACAACAAGCTTGAAATCGGCAATTACGGCTGCAGATGTGATCGTTGAAGCTGTTCCTGAACGCATAGATATTAAAGAATCAACCTTCAAAAAACTTATGCCTTATATTGGTGATAAAACTTTGTTGCTAACAAATTCATCTACCTTAATTCCAAGTCAATTGATTAATTTTGTACCCAATAAAGACCGATTTATGGCGATGCATTTTGCAAATTTAATTTGGCTACACAACGTAGCAGAATTGATGTGGGCTCCTGGAACACCACAGGCTACCATCGACGATGCCGAAGACTTTGCCAAAAAGATTCACATGATCCCCATTTTTATAAAAAAAGAAATTTCAGGATATGTGATGAATTCAATTTTCTTACCAATGATTAATGCAGCATTATCTCTTTGGGCAAATGGTTTTGCGGATCCAATTTCTATCGATAAGAATTGGATGGTTAGTATGGGAGTTGACCGTGGTCCGTTTGGATTCCTTGACATTATGGGGTTAAACACCGCGTTTAATATTGAAATGGAATTTTATAAAAATTCAAAAGACAGCAATTATAAGAAGATAGCTAATAAACTGGCCGAATATGTAGAGGCTAATAGGTTGGGAGTCGCTACTGGTGAAGGATTTTATCATTATCCAAATCCAGAGTATCAGAACCCTAATTTTGTGAAAATTCATCAATAAACATTTGGCTTGGCATAATAACGTTAGACCAACAACCATTTTTGAATGATGCGATTCCCTTAGTAATAAATGATTACTTTAGTGACAAATAGTTTGATAATTTAATTTTACTGCAATTCCAAAAAGTAATCATAACCTATGACTCGTTCACATTTAGGTTACTACAGCCGAAACGTGTGCCAACAAGCAGCTCCCGGCCATATAAAGCACTTCGGCCGATATCCCAAAACCGGGATATCGGCTGCTGACCGGGTTACTGTGCTGAAACGTGTGCCATGAAGCAGATCCCGGCCATATAAAGACAAACAACCGGATATCCCAAATTCAGGGATATCCGGTTGTTTGTCTTTATATTCTGGGATCTAAGCGCTTCATGTCACACTCTAGTTTTTTTCATGTTCCGCATGCGTCTTTGACTTTGCACTGTTTTGACCATAGTACGCATTCTTACCATGTTTACGATAATAATGCTTATCCAAGAGATATTGTGGTACATGGATTTCATCACGTGTTAGTTGCAATGCGTGATAACTAATTTCTGCTGATACCTCAAGCACCTTGGCATTATATACTGATTTGTCGGGTGTTGGGCCCCATGCAAATGGACCATGTTGGCTAACTAAGACAGCAGGAACAGCATCCGGATCAACGCCACGTTTTTCAAATTCATCAA
Source organism: Lentilactobacillus diolivorans DSM 14421 (assembly GCF_001434255.1). Taxonomy (GTDB): domain Bacteria; phylum Bacillota; class Bacilli; order Lactobacillales; family Lactobacillaceae; genus Lentilactobacillus; species Lentilactobacillus diolivorans. Next base: position 31,294 of record NZ_AZEY01000028.1, on the reverse strand, counting down.
CGATAACCTTACCAGTATTCAACTCGTAAGCTTCCTTGATCTGTTCTTCTGTTAAGGCTGGTGCACATGGCACATCGCCATAGAAAGTATCGGCGTGGGTTGTACTTACAGCCGGAACATCCATCTTGGCAGCAGCGAAAGAAACCGCCCAAGGTGAATGGGTATGGGTAATTCCGCCAATATTTGGAAAATGGTTATACAAGTAAGTATGAGTTGGGGTATCACTTGATGGATTCATGTCACCCTCAACAACCTTACCATTCAAATCAACAACCACCATGTCTGATGCTTTCATCTTGTCATATGGCACACCAGAGGGTTTGATGACAAATAATCCCTTGTCACGGTCAATTCCGGAAACGTTTCCCCAAGTAAAAGTAACAAGGTCCAACTTAGGAAGCTGCATGTTTGCTTCATAAACTTCTTGCTTAAGTTCTTCTAACATGATTGATTCACCTTTCGTTTTTACTTCATTTTCATTGATTTAACAGCTTCACTTTCAACTGGCAAGGCAACCTTGTAGTTGTCGATGAATTTATCGTATCCCTGAACACTGGCAGGCTCTGGGAACAAGGTTGCTTTAGTTGCATCCTTAAATACCCGGTTGGCCAAATAGTCTTCAAGTGATTCGCCGTTCTTACGGTTGACACAGAAGAGCGCTAGGACAGCCATTCCCCATGGACCACCTTCACCGGCATTTTCCATAACAGAAATCGGCGTGTTAAGGGCATCAGCTAAGACTTGTTGGGCAACAACGGGCGTCTTGAAAATCCCACCTTGAGCAACCAACACATTGGTCTTAATGTGCTCTTCGCGTAATAAGATATCCATCCCAATTTTGAGGGGTGCAAATGCTGAATAGATTTGAGTCTTAATAAAGTTGGCCAAATTCAATTTTGCATCAGGTTTACGAACAAATAGTGGTCGACCTTCTGGCATCTTGGTAATATTCTCACCTGAAAGGTAGGCATAGTTAACTAGGCCGCCGGCATCCTGATCGCCCTTAACTGATTCGGCAAACAAAGTGCCATAAAGATCATCCGGTTTAAGCTGCAGGCCAAGTGCTTTGGCAAATTCGCCAAATAAACCAACCCACGCGTTAATATCAGAAGAACTATTGTTGGTATGAACCATGGCAACTGGGGCACCGTCCGGCGTGGTTACCATATCGATATCACGGTGAACAGCTTTCATTGGACGATCCAAGACAACCATTGAGAAAGCTGATGTGCCGGCTGAAATGTTACCAGTTCGCTTCTTAACACTGTTGGTTGAAACCATCCCAGTCCCTGCATCGCCTTCAGGGGGCGCAATTAATGATCCGGCTTCAAGTTGGCCGCTTTGATCCAACAATTTGGCACCATCGGCAGTCAATTCGCCAGCCTTCTTACCAGCAGGTAAAACAGTCGGCAAAATATCAGGCAGGCTCCAAGGATATTTTTGAACTTCCGGCAAACTGGTAAACTTGTCGATCATTTCCTTATTATAGTTAACAGCTTGATCGTCAATCGGGAAGACACCAGAAGCATCTCCCACACCTAAAACCTTTTCACCAGATAATTTCCAAGTCACATAGCCGGCCAGAGTCGTGATGAAATCAACGTTCTTAACATGATCTTCATTATTAAGAATTGCTTGATAGAGATGTGCAATACTCCAACGTTCTGGGATATTGAAGTTAAATAGCTTAGTTAATGCCTCGGCAGCTTGGCCGGTAATATTATTCCGCCAAGTTCTAAAAGGTACTAAGAGTTCGTTCTGTTTATCAAAGGCCATGTATCCGTGCATCATTGCACTGACACCAATTGCCCCAATTTTCTTTAAATCAACTCCAAATTTATCATGAACTTGAAGTGCTAAGGTTGCATAACTGGTTTGAATACCGTCCCAAACTTTTTCAAGCGGATAGGTCCAAATACCATTATCTAATTCGTTTTCCCAAAGATAATCACCAGAAGCAATTGTCTGGAAATCATCCGTAACCAAGACCGCTTTAATTCGGGTTGATCCCAGCTCGATACCCAGTGAAATGTTTCCGCTTACAATTTCATTTCGTACGCGACTTTCGTCCATCGTTAAATCCTCCAGAGTACTACATAGTATAATTACGTTTACTACCTAATTGTAAAATATTGATACGGATAAATCAATGGCTTTTAATATTTGTAGAATAAATTGGCGGTATTCAATCGCCACATCACTGTTAGAATGATGCGCACATATTTGAACAAAAGCATCCCTCATTGCTGATTGGGATTCAATTACCAGTTCACAAATTAGACAGCCAATCCCGGCCTTGTTACCATGAAATTACGTTAGTAAATTGGTTATCGCAGGAAAGTGGATTACTTAAATCCAGTTCTAATTGTCCTAAAATCATCAAACCGTTACCCCTTGATTTTCAAAATATTAGGAGGCATTAGCATGCAAAAAAATAGTGGTTTCTGGTACAAACTATCTGCAATCATTGCAATTGGCCAACTCGCATTTTCCCTTTATAAGCAAATCGACTCACTTAGAAAGGATCGTCAAAAGCGAAATTAATCCAAGTTAAAGGAAGTGATTATGATGCATTGGATATGGGTATTGATTGTCGGTGCCATCATCGGCGTAATTGCTGGTGCCATCACTAATCGAGGTAAATCCATGGGTTGTATCACCAATATTATCGCCGGCTTAATCGGCTCTTCGATTGGTCAAGCATTATTGGGCTCATGGGGACCTCACTTAGCCGGTATGGCGCTGGTACCTTCTATCTTAGGTGCCGTTATCTTAGTGGCAGTGGTGTCATTTTTTGTTGGCAGATCTGATTAAATTAACTAAAATCAGAGTGCGATAAAAGATAATTTCCGGCCGTATAAGGACTTATCTAAATGTCTAAGCCTAAAAAAATTTCATACTTAGCCGAAACGTGG
>NZ_AZEY01000028.1:0-28329 GCF_001434255.1 Lentilactobacillus diolivorans DSM 14421 | reverse complement strand
GAATATCAAGTCAGGGGGCTTATATTCTGGGGTCTAACCGCTTGCTGGCCCACTCTTATTCAAATAAACGATGACAACAATCCAAATGATGATATAGATTACAGTGAGAATGTAATAATACAGATCCGGGATATTCGGAATAAAGACGAGAATCACAAGAAGCGCACTTACATACATCATTAACCCCACAACGCGTCCTGCCAATTGCGATCTTTTATCATAAGGTTTAGTGGCCGTGTTATTGCCAGCAATTAAGAAAAGTAATTTCCCCCGCCTAAATAAATAACCAATCGCCAATGGCACCAAAGCCCACAACATTGCCCAGGAAAACATCATTTCGTCCCCCCAATCAATTGCCAATTGACCTTAAACCAGCTCCATCAAGCCATCTTCATCCCTAATTTTGACATTAGCTGCTGTCGTATCAATCAACTTTTTTGTTGTTAGCTGCTTAAATACCCGACTAATCGTTTCCGGGGTTGTCCCCAGATAAGTCGCAATGTCCTTCTTCTTTAGTGGCAACTTAAAATTTGTTTCATGAAGCGCAGCACTGGTTTCCAATAAATATTTCGCCACTTGGCCGGTAACATCTGAAGTTGCCGCAACCGTTTTATCCGCTTGCAGGTTGTTAATCTGTTGGCTCATTTCAGACAGTAAATTTACCGCCAACTGTGGGCTCCGGCTCAATAGTTTTTGAAATGCATCTTGATCGATTTGACAGACATTTGAATCAACAAGTGCGGTTGCCGTCACATTTCGCTGATTTCCATTAAATAAAGCAGCTTCGCCATCAAAATCGCCTGGCTGCATGACTTTTAACAATTGTTCCTTACCATTGGCCGCCACCTGCGAAATTTTAATTTGACCGGCTTCTAAAATCATAAAATGGCCAACGGTATCCCCCGCTAAATAAATAATGGTGCCCTTGGGATATTGGTGTTTAACAACTAAATCCGCCACTGCCGTTTTTTGAATTAAAGGTAATGATTTAAAGATCGGAACTAAGTTAACACATTCCAAAGCATGATGTTGATCCATGAAAGTTCCTCCTACTATGATAGTGCTAATAACTGATTCAACCACCGCTTGGTTGGCTCATCAGGAGCCGTGCTGACGTCAAACGGAATTGGTTCAAACATTGCGGCAACCTGATCCCAATCAATGGCGGTGCCACTCATTAAACCGGCTGTCAGCTCATCAACCTGCTCAGGTTTAATTAAACTCATCATTGCGGGATTGCCGCCCAATGTATTTAAAAGTGAATTTGCGGCCAGCTGCCGAACGACAATTTTAGATAACTGATCATCCGTAAGAAGATCACTCACAATCACGCGATCCGCTAGTGGTACGGCTGGCACTTCTCGTTTAATGAACTTTTGAAATTTTTCCCAGTGTTGAACAATTTGTTTATAAAACTGATAAGGGACCCGTACGTTGATCCTTTGAAAAACGGTCACTGCCATTTTCGCCATTGACCATGGGCTGTCCGTTCCACCCGTTTCAATCCAAGCCATCAAAAAGCGCTGCATTGTTTCCTTATCGACCGGGCCCAGCTTTGATTTCATCGTGAGCCCATAGCGAACTAACAGAAAAGCCTGAAATTTGTCAGCCGTGATCACCCGGCTATTCTGTTGTTGATGCCGCTTTTGAATTGCTTTAATTTGCTTTAATCGACTGGATTTTGCAAATTTTCCCTGTTTCACCAAACTATCACCATCGTTTTCCAATATTTTAAAACGAGACCCACTTAATTCATAATTGGTTAACAATTCACTTAATAAATATATTATAATAAATCGTAACGCCTATTTTCATTAACTAAAGATACATGAAAGGAAGTTTTTATTATGAAAGTATGTCCAAATTGTCAAAAGGAGAATCTTGCGGATGCTAAGTTCTGTGTCTACTGCGGCTTTAACCTCATAAATGTTTCAGCAGCCAGCTCAGACTCAAATACCCCACAATCACCGGCACCGGATTCACAAACAGCTAAAGCGAACTCGACCGCCGCTGATCCCCAAGCCAATCCTAACCAATCAGCAGCCTTCAGCACCAACCAGGATAACAATCAGCAACAAACAAATTCAACTGGTAGTCAGGCAACTGCTGATGCAACTCAGACCAATACCCGATACGCAGCAACTAATCACTTATTCAACTCTTTCCTACGTTACATAAAGGAATCTCTAATTAACCCTAATAATAACATTGAAGCACCCCATTATGGTGGTTTAATGTCGATCGGGCTCTACGTTGTCATTATGTTAATCATGTTTGGCGTCTTTTCCAGAAGAATTGTCGGTGCCATTGAAAATAGTGCCGGCAACGATCTGTCTTCACAAGTTGTCAGTTCCGTAACCGAACCAATTGCTTCAAATATTATGGCAATTTCAGGAATTTTAATTATTTCATTAGCTGCTTATCTCATCATTGCATATGCCGTTCGTCGTCTCATGCTCAACGACAATATCGCTTTTTTAGACTTCACAGATTTATTCGGTATTTATTTGAATATTAGTTCAGTGCTATTATTAGCAACATTCGTGCTATCATTATTTGTTAGTGTCGCCGCATCAGCATTTTTGCTTTTTCTGATTCTTGCCTTATTTGGTCTCAGCCAAGTTGTCATTAACTACGGCGTTGTGATGGTCCTAAAAGACGTTCAGGGAAAATTCAACACTTTTTATTCAATGCTGGTTGCTGAAATTCTCCCTGCCATCGTCATTTACCTCATTTCGATGCAGTATCTCAACGACATGGTGACCAATTTAGCCAATACGCTGCAAAACACATTTTCCGGCTATTAAATTGAGTGGAGGAATAAAAAATGGATAATCAAAAATTCTTCTGTCCCAATTGTGGAAAGCCGATCAGTAAAAACGACATTTTTTGCCCGGAATGCGGCTTCAACGTTAAAAAATATTTGGCTGGCCTTCAAGCTAAATCAACGAATCATCCTAATAATAATCCTCAGCGGCCAACCCAATCAGCACCAACTCAGCCGTCGCCATCAGCTGAACCGACTGCAAGCCCTGAGCAGCCGCACCGTCGGACACCACGGCAAGCTATGAAGCCTTGGCAGGTCATTTCAGTGGTGGTCGTTTTTATTATACTTATCGGTGGCTATCTTTTTCTAAATCATTACTATGGCAAAACTGCCACAGCTGATCGTTTGGTTACGGCTATTAAGCAGGATGAAGGTAAAACCGTGGCATCGCTGGTTAAAAGTAACGACCCAAGTTTTAAAATCACGTCATCTTCAGTTGAACCGCTGATTACTTATTATAGTCAAAATAAGGATCAGTTAGCAAAGCTGAAGGGGCAGCTAACCAGTACCGGCTATGTGAACGATCATTTGGCCTTTGTCAATTCCGGTCATAAATTCTTGCTGTTCGATAACTACCAGCTCAAGGTCAAAACAATCTATCCAGAAATTCAAACGAATCGCGCCGGTGCAAAGCTAAAAGTAAATGGAAAAGTTCTCTCAAATAAAATTGGGACAACCAATCCCAAAAAGATTGGGCCATACATGCCTGGCGAATACATCGTCCAAACTTCTGATACGGTTAATGGTCACAAATTGGTTAACAATGGCAAATACGCTTGGATTGACCCAACTAGTGATGACGAAGATATCTCATTAGATTTACAAACCATCTCTTATACCATTAAAGGACAGGCTGGTTCAACCGTCTTTTTAAGTGGTAAAAAAATTGGCACGCTGAACAAGAGCGGATTTTACGACATTAAAGAATATCCATTCAGTCAGGATATGACCGTCCAGCTTTCGATGAAAACTGCCTCCGGAAAAGTCGTCAATTCCGACAAGACTAAAATTGATATGTCCATGGATGGATCAACTGTCACACCAGTGTTCTCCGGTTTTGCCAGTACAGATGATGCCAGTGATTTAATCAATAACATCTGGGGTGACATTAGTGACGGTACCGTTACTGATGCGGACTCTGCCAACGATGATGATTTTGACGATTACTTTACTGGTGGCAGCACATCCATTATTTACCAGGACTTACTCAAAATGGTTGACTCTTATCAAAAGAATGATCATATTGATGACTACGAAATGGAACCAACCATCAAGAAGGTTGTGCCTTACGATACTGGTCAAACCATGGTTACCTACGATATTAAATATACCTTTGATAACGGCAGCCATGATCACATTCAAGTCTTTGAGTATGAAGCAATCATCCAAAAATCTGGTGATAATTATAAGATGAAGACAAACCGACTTACGAATAAAGTTTCTGACTACGATAAAGACTAGGAAACAGAGTGGGCCAGCAAGCAGACCCCAGAATATAAGCCCCCTAACCTTAATATTCCTGATTTTGGAATGTTAAGGTTAGGGGGCTTATATGGCCGGGGTCTGCTTGCTGGCCCACGTTTCTGCTAGGTAACAAGTTCAACAAAATATTCCCGGTTTTGGAATATCAAGTTAGGGGGCTTATATGGCCGGGATCTGCTTGCTGGTCCACGTTTTCACCAAGTAAAAAGTCCAACGAGATATTCCGGGTTTGAATAGTTGGATAATTTGGTTGCGTGGCTGGAAGATGCTTGATTTCTCAGTTCTCCACTCAGTAATAACCGTGATTATTCAAAAAAAGCTTGATCAAAATTCCAGCCTCTTCAAATCATCAATGGTTAGCGCACTGCCACACCACAGCTTACAAGAATAATCCCAGAATATAAGCTCCTTAATCCAATTCTCCTAGAGCACATGGAAAGTTGAATCAAGGAGCTTATTTTTGCATAATCAAACAAGCGTCAATTAACTTTTGGTCTGCTTGACAATGCCATATTCCACCATATCCATATATGCGGTCATTTCATCAATAATGGCTGTCATATCTTCGATTCGTTTTAATTCGGGATGCTTTTCAAAATAGGTTTGGAGCCATCTTGACAGTTCTTGAATCATCATTGACAAAAATCGTTTAACAACTTGTTCATCCAGCTCCGGCCTTAACTTTAATTTAGCGACAACCGAATTAACAACAGCCGTTTGTGTCTGTTCGGCCCATTTGTTAAATGTCTCAAACACTTGGTTTCTCAATTTTACCGGTACCATTGGATCATGAGCGTATACCCGCGTTAACAACGCGAACTCGTTAGGATATTGATGCGATAAAGCTGTCTTATACTGGGTTGCCCGAATAATCATTTTCACTAAATCATCTGAATCCGTCCAAACGGTCAAATCAACCACTGAAATTAAGGTTGCCATTGCCTGCTGAACTGCAGCGGTGTACAAACTTTTCTTATTGTCAAAATATCGGAATACTGATCCTTTGGAAACATTGGCAATTTTCGCAATTTCATCTGTACTTGCCCGAAAGCCATTCGTTCCAAAGGCCTGAATTGCTGCCGCCAAAATTGCTGCTTCTTTTTGCGGGTCTCTTGGTAATCGTTTTGCCATGATCATCCCTCTTTACTAGTTTGTTAATTTAGCACGACTCGTTAGAATCAACTGAACTTTAATTCGAGAAATCCCGTCTCCGATATCCAATGTAACCGATTACGATCAGCACGGCGGCAATGATCAAGATCCAGATAACCGGGGTACCATCAATTTCGTTGATTGGCACTTTTCTAAACCAATAAAATGGGGATATTTTCAATGCCCACGTTGGCAAATCAACCAATCGACCAAAATACGAAATCATGAATGAGCCACCGAGAAGCACCCAAACAATTGAACGCCACCTTGGTAAAAAGCCGATCAAAGCAACTAATGCGCTAATAAACACGGTTAAAACCGGCACTAGCGCTACAAAGGTTCGCCAGAAATAATGAAAAGCTAACGGGTGCTTCAAAACAGCGTTACCAGCTCCCATCGCCGCCATTAAAGCAGCAAAAAGGATGATGACCGAAAGCAGCCAACCATAAACAAAATAGGTTGATAATAAATAGCTTCGGCTTTGTGGCTTCGTATTAACCAACTGTAAATATCCTTTAATCTCTTCAGTGTATAAATGATTAATAACCATCGCGCCACCGACAACGGCCAACACGCCAAAGATCACTCCCAAAATACCAACAAATGATAAAAGCTGTGTCTTTTCGGCATGAGCAATACCGCTTGCGCCCAGCACTTGGCGGACGACCGGTGAGTCATTGACGATTTTACTAATGCTGTTAAAGACCGAACCATAGCTGGCACCGAGAACCGCCATCCCGATAATCCAAAACAAACTGATTGATTTTTGATTCCAAAGCAGGAGAGTTGCCGGTCCCCGCAGAAATCGGCTTCGACGCTTGCCCGCTCGAACTTGGATAATCCCAGCATCGATATCTCGGTTCACATTCAAAGCAACCGCCATCCCAAATGCAATCAAACCCAGAATGGCCAATAACCCAACCGGCAACCAATTATTTTCAGTATAAATGCCAGCCTTTTCAATCCATCCAAACGGCGATAGCCAAGTGTAGTCAGGATTAGCAACATCGGTCATCATCCGAACCAGATAAGTGATCCCAAAGAAAGCATAATTATAAATGGCAACATTATGACTATCGGCGACCAGCTGGGCAAAAATCAGTGAAATCATCCCAAACGTCCAACCAACTAACGCCAGGGTTACTGCAAAAAGCCAGTTACCATTAAAATCACTTCCCGGCATATTGGCAGCCATCATACCAAAACCAGTAATCAGAGCAAATAAGCTGTTGGCAACCAATAATTCCAATCCGGCTGCCGCAATGGGTGCCAATCGGCCAACAGGGTGACCCCCAAGGACCATTTCAGTTAATCCGGATTCTTCTTGACCACGAGTAGCGCCAACCGATAATGAGTAATTGAAGATCACCATAAAGATTCCCCAAAAGACCATCATTTCGGAGGCAAAGATAATTGCGGTATTCAAGCTGGCATGAGTCATCGGCCCAAATAACGAGACCATGGCCTGCGACCTCAACGTTTGGGCAATTGTTGCAATTTGTTTGGGGCTTCCATAAATGCCCTCGAATTTGGCGGCGACAGCCACAAACATGCCAGCCAAGACGGCCAACCAGATCAAGATTTTGATCCAATCACGTTTTAAATTTGCTTTTAATAAAGCGAAAGTTTGGGTATACTGTGTCATTTTACTCACCCACTTTTTGGTCATTATTCGCTGAATAATAACGTAAAAATAAGTCTTCCAACGTTGGCGGCGTTGTTTTCAACTGAACAATTCGACTATCTGACAACAACGACATAACGTTGCCAATTTGATCAGAATCAACACTAAACTCAGCTGCCGTCTCATGACCATCGGTAAACGTCAATTGGTGGACGCCAGCTGCAGATTTTAAAGCGGTCATTGGATTTTGAGTTTTAACCACAACTGTATTTCGGGTTAAATGCTGCATTGCTTCTAATGACCCTGTCTCAATTACCTTCCCTTCACGAATAATTGAAATGGTATCACACATTTTTTCAACTTCCGAGAGAATATGACTAGAAAGAAAGACACTCTTTCCAGCTTTCTTTAATTCAGCAACCAAGTTTTGAAAAATAACTTCGTTCAGGGGATCCAATCCAGACGTCGGCTCATCAAAAATGTACAAATCAACATCAGTTGAGAACGCTGCGATTAGTGCAACTTTTTGCCGGTTACCTTTCGAATAGGTTCGATTTTTCTTACTGGTATCCAATTTAAATGTTTTGATCAAATCATCTGTCCGGGGGGTATGTGCTTGTCCTGACATGTGAAGCAACAGATCGATTGTCTGCCCCCCAGTTAAGTTGGGCCAAAGATAAACATCACCAGGAACATATGCCAAGTCCTGATGTATCTTGACTGAGTCCTTCCAAACATTTTGACCAAAGACCTCAGCAGACCCTCCTGTTGCCTTAATCAATCCCAAGATTACCCGAATTGTGGTTGATTTTCCTGCACCATTGGGCCCGATGAAACCTAAGACCTCCCCTTTATGCAATTGTAGGTTCACATCTTTTAAAGCTTTAAATTTCCCAAATGATTTCTGTAACCCGTTAGTCTCTAAAACTAAATCACCCTTCATCGCAAACGCCCCCTATTATTCATTAGGTCAAAGTTGCATCACTAAAATAACGTGTCGTGACCCCAACTTTATAGTCTAAATAAACCGATCACTTAACCAAACTTACCAAGTTTCACGGCCCCTTCTCTCAATTCGACCAAAGTATATTCTATAATGACTGAATAGTCAATAACCATGTAGTCATTATGGAGCCAATTCATACATACACCCTTCAATCGGCCACCCAGCAGTCTTTAACACAAGTAGAACCTTGTAACTCTTTCTGGGGTCAATTGCCAAATACCAGGCAATCTAGTAACCTATTTCATAAGAAACCAACTGGAGGTGATCCATATTAAAAAGAAACCCACCTTAGCAGAAAAATTTTGGCGATTCCATCAGCACTCATACCTAACCCTATTGATTAGTGACGTTATCATGTGGATCATCGTCTCAATTATCGTTGACGGTGTTTTTCAGCTGATGGGTTGGGAAGCCAAAAGCCAAAACATCGGGTCCTTTCTGAGCCGAGCCATTTTTTCAAATATTTCATTTTTTATCTTTTGGTTGATTTATGATGTGGCGAGGAAGTTTTATCGCTGGGAATGAGAGTGCAAAAAGGGACGGTTAGCCCCCAGAATATAAGTGGACCAACCCATTATTCCTTGGTTTGGAATGATGGGTTGGTCCACTTATATGGCCGGGGGCTGTCACTCTTTTGCACGTTTTAGCACAGTAGCCCCCGCCCCAATATTCCTGTTTTGAACATTAAGTTTAAGCGCTTATATAGCCGAAAGTTGCGACTTCTCTAGCTTAGCCTGTGGTAATAACCACGATCTGCGTTTCAAGATCTAAACAAAGTAATCCATATATTAAGAAACTAATTACCCTTTACATATTTTCAATTTAATAATCAGTATCGGTTAAACTCGTTCATATTCAATCATAGTAACACCGCCGGTCACAATCAAAAACGGTCGGAGCAAAATCAAATTAACCCCGGCCGTTTAGCTATCTATTTAATTATTAAATGACCATCATAGTTGTTCGTTGGTATCATCCCATTGCGCAACTGAATTACCGAATTCACCATTTGGATTATGCCATTTAAAGTCGTTATACCACAACCCACGTTCGCCCTGATCAAGCTGGTTGATGGTTTGGACGTCTTCATCGCTCAGTTTAAAGTCAAAAATATGGCTATTATCAATAATCCGTTTTTCGTGGGCTGATTTAATGACCGTGACAATGCCACGTTGCCACTCCCAACGTAAAATAATCTGAGCTGCCGAACGATCATACTTCTTGGCTAGTTTATCAATCATTGGATTAGTTAATGATCTGCCCCCGCCAAGTGGTGACCAAGCCGTCATTTGAACATTATGACTTTGATCAAATTGTAAAATTTTCTTTTCCTGATTAGTTGGGTTGAATTCCATTTGGTTAACGGCCGGCACAATCTCTGCAGATTCCAATAGTTTGGCTAATCGGTCATTATCAAAATTTGAAACGCCAATGGCCCGAATCTTACCCTGCTTTTGCAGCCGTTCCATCGCCTGATAACTTTCAATATATGTTGCGTCTACCGGCCAATGCATTAAATAAAGATCAACATAGTCCAATCCCAAGTCCTTTAATTGGCCCTCAAAAGCCTTGGCAACCTTGTCATAGTTTCCCTGATCACCATTGTAAAGCTTGGTAGTCACGAAAATATCACTCCGCTTCAAGCCAGCCTGCTGCAGACCTAATTTAATGCCGGCACCAGTTCCCCGCTCATTACCATACTGTTTGGCAGTATCAATGGCATGATAGCCATCTCGCAATGCCGCAGCCACGGAATCACGAGCCGTGTGATTATTACTTTTCCAAACGCCGAGACCGAATCGTGGCATCTCAACGCCATTATTCAATTTAATTGTTGATTGTAATCCGTCCAAGTAACGCCATCTCCAATCATTTAAATTGTGGATCACTATTAGCGTAACATATTGTGATTTGATCAGTCGCACTTTTGGATCATGAATGAGTCTGTCCTCGTTAACAAAGAGAATCGGGCAAAATCACTTTAATTGGTTTTTTGTGCTGTCACAACCATTATCAAGCGAAAACGCGGAACAAGGCAACTTCCTACCATATAACAAACATCCCGGACCGGAATATTCGGATAAACTCTTATATTCTGGAAGCTAAACGCGCTTTGTCCCGCTCTGGCTCCTAATAATCGCAATAAATGCTTTTTCAACCGCAGATAGAACATGATCGTGCCGATAAGCCAAATAAATCTGAAACGTTGGCACTTGCTTTTCATTAATTGCTAACACTTTAACATCATCTTTCTCCGTAATTGCTAATTCTGTTAACAAGGCTAGACCGGCATTATGGCTAACCATATTTTTTAAAATATCAACGTCCGTCGTTTTATATATCACATTGGGTGTCACACCCGAACGAGTTTCTAAATAGTCAAAAACTTTGTTGTGAATAAAGCCCTCATCAAATGCAATAAAGGGTTTGATTGCGGCTTGCTTGAAGGTAACTGATCCCGAGAAATCCAACTCATCTTGGCTACAGATAATTTTAAAAGCTTTTTCATCAAGACACAATAAATCAAGATCGGGATTTTTCAATGGTGCTGCTGTGGCAATAAAGGCCAAGTTTAAATTGCCATTTAGCAAATTAGTCAGCATTTCCTCTGAACCAAGGGAATGCGTTTCCAACCGGCTAATCAACTTTTCCCGTTTAAGATCCCCAATGTACCTTGGAAAAAAGTAATTGCCGATGATCGGTGGTAATCCCAATACCAACTTTTCTTTTTGACGATTATTAATTTCCAACCGGGCTCGCTGCATTTCGCTTAAAATTCGCCGGGCATGGTATAAAAACTGAGTCCCGGTTTCCGTCAATCGCAAAGACCGGTGTTGTGGATCCCTAGCTAATAACTGAGTCCCCAACGAATTTTCCAGTCGCTTAATCGCATAAGTAATTGTCGGCTGGGAAACACTAAAATACTGTGCCGCCTGCGTCAGGTTTGCCAATTTGGCAACTTGAACAAAGTATTCTAAATCTTTGAGTTGCATGAGGGCACCTCTTCTTGTCATAAATTATTTTTATCATAAGTGTTTAGTTTGACTATATTCTCTTATCGGCATTATAACAAAGATATCAATCAAGAAAGAGGCAATCGAGATGCACGTAGAACAAATTTTAAACGATCCATTTTTAAACAAAGGCACTGGTTTTACCCAACAGGAACGTGATGAGTTAGGTCTCAACGGATTAATTCCACCGGTTGTCCGAACCATTGACGAACAGGCTACTGAAGTGTATGAACAATTTGCTAAGAAATCAACTGACTTGGAAAAACGGTTCTTTTTAATGGAAATTTTTAACAATAATCGAATTCTTTTCTTCTACCTGTTCAGTCGTCATATTGAAGAATTTATGCCAATTGTTTACGATCCAACCATCGCGGATACAATTGAAAATTACAGCCATAACTTCTTACGACCGCAAAATGCGGTATTTCTATCAATTGACGATCCTGAACATATGCGCGAAGCTTTGATTAATGGGGCTAACGGCCGCGACATTCGATTAATTGTTGTCAGCGATGCTGAAGGCATTCTTGGGATCGGTGATTGGGGCGTTCAAGGCGTCGATATTTCAGTTGGAAAACTAATGGTTTACACCGCGGCGGCTGGCATTAACCCGAGTCAAGTGATGCCAATTGTGCTTGATACCGGTACCAATCGTCAAAGTCTTCTTGACGATCCATTTTACGTTGGTAATCGTCACAAACGCGTTCGTGGTGAAAAATACGATCACTTTATTGAACAATTTGTTAAAACAGTTGAAGCCTTATTCCCAAAAGTTTATTTACATTGGGAAGACTTTGGTCGAAGCAACGCTGCCAAAATCTTAAATCGATATAAGGACAGAATCACCACTTTTAATGATGACATTCAAGGCACTGGCATTATCGTGTTGGCTGGTATTTTAGGTGCCTTAAAGATTTCAGGCCAAAAGCTTACCGATCAAATCTATCTCTCGTTTGGTGCCGGAACAGCCGGTGCCGGAATTACCCAACGAATTTACGATGAAATGATTCTCCAGGGACTTTCAGAACAAGAAGCCAAAAGCCATTTCTACCTCGTCGACAAACAGGGTCTTTTGTTCGAAGATACACCCGGATTAACCCCGGAACAAAAACCGTTTGCACGAAAACGGACTGAATTTAAGAATGCTGCCGAACTCACTAACCTTGAAGCAGTCGTTAAAGCCGTTCACCCAACAATCATGGTCGGTACTTCAACGGTCAAGGGGGCTTTCACAGAATCAATTGTTAATGAAATGGCTGAACACACCGCGCGACCCATCATTTTTCCAATCTCCAATCCCACCAAACTACTTGAGGCCAATGCTGCTGACTTAATCAAATGGACAAATGGTAAGGGATTGATTGCCACCGGCGTTCCAAGTAAGCCAGTGACTTACAAAGGCGTTTCATATGAGATCGGTCAGGCCAACAATGCACTGGTTTATCCAGGACTGGCCGCCGGCACCATCGCCGCAACGTCTAGACTACTTACTGATTCAATGATTAGTGCCGCTGCTCATTCACTTGGTGGAATCGTTGACACAACTAAACCGGGTGCCGCAGTTTTACCACCCGTCTCAAAATTAAATGCCTTTTCAAGAACCGTTGCGATCTCCACTGCCCAAGCTGCAGTTAATGAACAGCTTAACCAGGATCCAATCGATAATGTGCAACAGGCAGTCGATGATCTGCACTGGGAACCCAAATATCAAGAAATGAAGAATGTTAAATAAACAATGACCTAGTTAAACGAAAAGTCCGTAAAACCAGCTCACCGATTGTGAGAATGGTTTTACGGACTTTTTAGATTGCAGCATGATAACTGGGTTTAAACTGCCAATGGTTCATTACCATCAAAAACGATCGACATTATACATTAGCTTTAAACTTTTCCTGAATTTTATAGGTCAACAACCATGAAATAAGTAAGAAAACGGCAACCACTAAATATGGAAAATGATAGTTCATATCCAAGAGAGCCCCAGACATGATCGGTCCAATGATATTACCAACACTAGTCAATGACATATTGACGCCGTTAATCAATCCTTGAGCAGTTGAACTGGCCTTGGTCAGCAGCGTGGTAATTGCCGGCCGAATCAAATCGTAGGCTGTAAACACAATTAAGGTCGCAATGATTACTTCTAATTTTGAATGAGCCAGAATAATCCAAATAGTGCCCGCAAATGATAGGAAGAAACAATAGCGAACCAATCGTTTTTCGGTCAGCCAGACGACCAGCCGGTCAAATAACAAGGCTTGAAACATGAGTGAAATGATGCCGTTTAACGTTAGTACCAACGCAATATTTTCCATGGTAAATTTAAAGACTTCGTTAACATATAAACTATAGATACTTTCAAAGCCTACCAGGCCAAATGATGAAATTAAAATCAGTAAAAACAGCAAGCCCATTGGCCCACTGAATAATTTCTTGGTTTGTGTCCAAGAGGATTTTTGTCGCAAATGAGGCGTTGGCGGGACAACATTTTCTTTGGCATAGCCCTCAATTTCTTTTTCACTTGGCAGCATGAATTGAAGTGACAGCATACTTAGAAAGCCTAATCCCGCCGCGAACCAAAATGGTGTTTTATAATCAAACTTGGCAAGCAGGCCGCCGATTCCCGGTCCTAAAATTAGACCACCACTAAAGGCAGCCGACAATAGACCAATGACTCTGGCTCGCTGCCTCGGTGTCGTTAAATCAGCTGCCAGTGCGTTAGTCGTTGGCACAACCATTGCCGCCGACAGACCACCGATTGTCCGTGAAATATCAAACATCCATAACCAATTCGTTGCCGCAAATAAAATCTCTGAGAACATATATAATAGCAGACCATATACCAGAATTGGTTTGCGGCCAATTCGATCAGATAACTGCCCAACAATCGGGGAAGCAATCAGTTGCGCGAAAGCAAACAACGAGTTCATGATTCCCATATCCGTTGCGGATAAGTGCAGTTCATTTTTTATAAATGGCATCACCGGAAAAATCAAACTCATCCCGACACATACCAAAAAGTTTCCAAAAATAAGTACAATTATCGAGTTTCTAACTTTAGCAGACAATTGAACTTCCCCCTTCCTAAACGATCATTAATCGATCAACGCGCATAAAAAGAAGTATAACGCTATAATCGGGATAATGTCTAGGATAATGCGCCCTTTTTTAATTGATGACACTGTTGAAACTTATACCAAAATTAGGTACACTTTAAAAAATTAAGGAGGTTCATTAAATTGACCGAATCCAACCAATTACCACCCCAAATCAAAACTGTTTGGCGTCTATCTGCATTATTCACGTTTCTAATTTTAGCAATTGTCGGCATCGGCTGTTACTTCCTTGCCACAACCAATAACTGGCAATGGCTCAGTTATCCATCACTCGTCTTAATTGGGATTGCAATTATTTATTTCATTATTGAACTCATTCTGGTCCCTTATCGTTACGCATTTTGGCGGTACACCTTAACCGATGATGCCGTTGAGCTACGATCCGGGTATATTTTCCGTCACCTGGTCTCAATTCCAATTGCCCGAGTCCAAGATGTCACTCTGGAAGCTGGGCCGGTGCTTCAATCACAAAAGCTTCAAAAAGTTCGGGTAACGACTGCCTCAACGTCACACACCATCGATGGCCTTGAACCGGAAGTTGGCGAACGCCTCCGCAAACAAATTATGCAAATGGCGGTGGAGGTGAATGATCATGACGTCTAATCCGAAACAGCATCTTAACCCCCTGTCGATGATTTATTTTCTATTTCGTCATCTATTAGACTGGGTCATTTTGATTGCCTTGGTATTTGGACCGGCCATGCGTTTTCTGGTTCGTCACCACATTAGTCCATTGCTTGGGTTTGGCGGCATTATCCTGCTAATTATCGCGATCGTCTTCGTCCGTTATCTGTGCTTCACATTTGAAATTGCGGATGACATGCTGACGATTAACTCCGGGATCTTTATTAAAAAGCATACGCATATCCCCTATGGTCGAATCCAAACAATTCAACGCAGTCAATGGTTTTTCTTAAAACCGTTTCATTTGGAAAAATTGCAAATCGAAACAGCCGGCCATGATGATCACAGTCCCGAAGCCGTCCTGCCAATTGTCCCGGAACGCGTTCGGGAAGCGATTGAACAACGCCGGGTGAGTCATCACGCAAATTCCGATTCTGATCTTGAATCAACCATCAAATCAACCCAGGCAAATTCGAAACCAATCCCAACCTATTTAATTAATCCCCACGACTTGAATGTATTTGCCTTGACCTCGCTGGGAATCTTTCCATTAATGGGAGTCCTGCTGGCAATTTACGGCAAAATTCAGGACGTGATTCCGCAGCGAATTATTAACTCGATTACCAGTGAAATCGTTCAGCAATCAATCCTAATGATTGCGATCATCGCCTTATTAATTATTATCATCAGTATTATCGGCACCTTTTTAACAATCGTTCAACGCTACTATAAATTTACCCTGACAAATGAATCAGGGCAGCTGAAGACTTACCAGGGCCTTTTTCAACGCAATTCTGTAACGATTCCTGTTAACCGAATTCAGGCTATTCGGATCAAACAAAATATCATCCGCCAATGGTGCAAACTTTCCACGATCCAGGCGCTATCGGCATCATCAGCCGGCGATAAGGAAAAGAGTAACGATCTGATGATCATTCCGGTGATTAAAACGGCTAAGGCCTTCTCAAGTCTCGCGCCGTTTATCAGCTGGGCACCCGCCGATTTCTCACAATTAACAACCCTGCCAAAACGCGACTTCTGGTACTTTATTCGTAACGCCCTGTTATTTGGCCTTGTTCCAGTAGCGATTTGTCTTTACTTTTTTAAAGCTTGGGGATTGCTAAGCCTGCCAATCTTTATCATTGCCTTTTTTCAAGGCTGGTATTCTGCCAGCAACACCGGTTGGAAAATCAGCGGTGACCAATTGATTATGCAAAACGGTCATTGGTTCACCCGCTCACAATTCGTTATCCCAAGAAAAAACGTCCAATCATTTGGCATTCATCAATCAATCTGGATGACTCGCACCAACTTGGCACATGTTCGGGTAAATGTCCGCCACGGCAACAGCAATGAAGAAGTTGAACTCAGATATTTACCATTGTCAGCCGCTCAAGAAATTTTCAATTGGTTGAAAATTCGAAAATAGTTGTTTCATCATTTTCATTACTAGCGTTAAAATGAAATTAGTCAGTGTGACCTGCTAGATTGAGGTAGCAGCCATTTCCCCAACCTCGTTTCGCAATCACAATTATCACCAAATAAAGATGTGGAATAACCGACAGCGACCAACTGCATGGATCATTATCTGAATAGCTAAAATCAAGTTCCCCGGATAATCCGTTAATGCTCTGGAAGCCAACCACCCTTGTTCCTCGGAATTTTCAAATTGTTGAACATGAATCATCAAAATCATAGGAGGCAAGTCATTTGAAAAAATTACTTCTAGGCGACCGTCAAGTACCCGCTATTGGATTAGGAACCTGGCATATGGGTGACGACCAATCAACCCGGGCTCAAGAAATCAAGGCTTTGCAGGCAGGCGTTGCCGCCGGTGCCCGCGTTATCGATACCGCCGAAATGTACGGTAATGGTCGCAGCGAGGCGTTGGTTGGCGACGCAATCCGCGACCTTAATCGCGATGACCTATTTATAATCGATAAGGTCCTGCCGTCCAACGCTTCAGCTAAACGCATGGGCCACAGTCTGGAAACCAGTTTAAAGTTATTGGGAACCGATTATGTTGACCTGTACTTATACCATTGGCGTGGGGCGGTTCCATTAAGTGAAACTGTCGAAACACTCCAGAAGTTTCAGCAAGCCGGTAAAATCAAACATTGGGGCGTCTCCAATTTTGATTTACCAGATATGCAGGAATTACTTACCCTGCCTGATGGCGATCAAGTCGCAGCCAACGAAGACCTCTATAATCTAAGCAGCCGCGGCGTCGAATACAGCTTATTGCCATGGCAGCGTCAACAACAAATCCCATTTATTGCCTATACGCCAGTCGGTGCCGGTGATGAGCGCGGTAACATGATGACCAACAAGACGGTTAAACAAATTGCTGTTACTCATAACGCTACCCCATGGCAAATCGTGCTGGCGTGGGACATTCGGGACGGTAATACCTTAGCCATCCCCCAATCCGGAGATCCTAAGCACGCAGTCGATAACATCAAAGCTGCCAGCATCGACCTGTCCCAAGATGAGTTGGACCAGCTGGACGTGGCCTTTCCAAAACCAACCAGCAAGCAACCGCTGGATGTTAGATAATCCGTCCGTTACTATTCATTAGATAACCTTCTGATCCACCAATGTGCTTGATGAGTGCGTTGGTGGATTTCTCTTTTTTTGGAACCAAACAAATCCCAGTTTTCTAACAATTTCACCATCAACATCACTGAGAACTCCGACAACCGCCTATCATCACACTGCCATCAAGATGTGACGATTGCGCCGAATCCAATTTCAGAATATGATTAAGGCAAATAGATTTTTCTAGGGGAGAAAGAGAGATATGCAATCAACTAAATTACAGGTTCCACTGATTCCACAACGACCAGAATTACCAACCGGCTGTGAAATTACCGCGGTTACCATGATGCTTCGATATGCCGGTGCCGATGTTAATAAAGTCGATTTAGCCAAAGAAATGCCGTATGACGATGACGATTGCAACAAGGGGTTTGTTGGCAATCCTTTCACCGAGGACGGCAACAGTATCTATCCACCTGCTTTAATGAAGTTGGTTAAAAAGTATGCCGGCAATGCCATTGACCTAAGCGGCAAATTAATCGACGACTTGGCTGATCACTTGAGCAAAACCGGCCATCCAATCGTTGTCTGGGTCGGCCAATTCGACGGCTTTCACACTCACGCATTGGTCGTTACCGGCGTCGATGACAGCAGCGTTTACTACAATGATTGCTGGACAAATGAAAAGGCTGCTCTCGATAAGGGAGACTTCGTCAGCAGCTGGTCAATGAAGGATCGGATGGCCCTTAGTTATTAACGGGGAAGTAATTTCATTCGGATTTGAAAATTAACCGAGATGAGTTTTCATTTCAATGTCAGTTCAAAGAATTCAGTTTGGACTGATTTTTTATTTTATGGTATGTTTCTGTTTGAAGATTCTAGTTATTTCCAATAAGATGGGCTTATGTTCTCGAGCTAAGACTATTTCGACTGAAAATTGTTTCAAGATTGGATTCAAATAATGAAAAAAGTAATTAAAGGCGGCATGCTGGGAATCCTCATTCTCTGCATCCTGGGGATCGCTTTCAGCATGACACAGCACCGCTCAACACAACCACATCATTCGCATCCCACAGCTAAAACCAGTTCCCTTAAAAGATCCAAGCCACTGACGATGACAGAATTTAACCATCACCCTAAGTTGGCATTCGGCAGCGTCATTTATTTTGCGATAAAACACGTCAATATTCAACGCTGGCAGGAAGTGTCCGACTTCAGTCTTGGCTGGCAGGTTGAATTCATCGAACCTCCAAAGGGAACCATTACTTGGTTTGGCCCAACAAAGATATTAAAGAAACCGAAAAGCAGCTTGAACCCAACTGGTTTGAGATTAAGCATCAAAATCAAATTGTTTACCACAGTTTGGTCGTCCACTCATTCGGTGAGGTGCAAACCCACACCACCACTGCGAACACAATTATTCGGCGAATTAACGCGGATCATGCGGAAAATAAGGTTCGCAGGATGGTTGTTAACATGACCGTTATTAAGGATAATTGACAGGATTCTGTTTTTATCAACTCATAGAAGCCCCGCCAGACCAATCAGCATAATTGCTTGGTCTGGCGGGGTTTTTAGATTTATTGTTAAAGTTGTTCAAAAAAGAGAGTCCATTATTCTGAGCTTAGGATGTATTTTTATTATTGATTTCCCTTCAACCGCTGAAATTGGCTCATCAATTCAGCCGGATTAGCCACGGTTAAAAATAAATAGTCGTATTTTTCGTTATTTAAAGTCACAAATAAAATATTATCCTTACTAGAAACGTCAAGGTATGACTTTTTAGACTTCTTTGATTGGTTCATCTGACTGGCCTCACCATAAAATGAGCCGTAAAAGGTCCCCACTTTCTTGGTAGGCAAGCCCAATCCTGGCGCCCGTAAGTTTACCAATCCCCATTTACCATCCTTCTGCATTTGGTCACGGCTTTCCACCGTCAGATCAGATACATGATCAATCGGAATTTTAAAATCTCCCTTAAAACCCCAAACCTTATCCAAGCCACTGATACCGACAATCATTTGGTTATCTTCAAACTTTACATTAGCCATCGTGACCACTCCTCTCAATCAACCGGATCCCAACATAACTTATGCTTCGTTAAGTTCATTCTACTTTAAAACCGACTGATCATGAAGTAATTTCTCTAGTCTTTTCGAATCAGCATCCACCACTGCTTTCATATTTTTGAATCGTTTTGAATAAGACGGGTGATACAGTGGGAAGATTTGCCGCGCCTCTTGAGTTAATTTAAACGTATTCGTTGCTTTATCAAACTGTTGAATTGGGCGTTCCAACAACTGACCGTGCAGCTCACCAATCTTGGCTTTATTGCCTAACAATCGCTGCAGGCTGGCATTTCCCATTGGTACCAGCAAACGTCCCGGAAACTGAGCCAATTCGTAATCAAACATTGGCGCCCAAGTCTTCACCTCAGTGTTGTTGGGACGCCGATCACTTTTGCGCCCCGTTTTACCAATTGAAAATGGTCGTGCGCTGACAACTCCGGTAATGTAAATATCCTCGCGAGTCAATCCCAATGATGCCAACCAGCGGTCAAGCTCTTTTCCGGCAGGTCCCATAAACGGATGACCCAGCTTA
The DNA here is from genome assembly GCF_001434255.1 of Lentilactobacillus diolivorans DSM 14421. Taxonomy (GTDB): domain Bacteria; phylum Bacillota; class Bacilli; order Lactobacillales; family Lactobacillaceae; genus Lentilactobacillus; species Lentilactobacillus diolivorans. The sequence continues at coordinate 8,345 of NZ_AZEY01000028.1, read as the reverse complement.
ATCTCTTTATCGCCAGGCGCCTCACCCAATAAAAGAATCTTTGGATTTAGGCCACCCTCGCCAGCGACAAACCCTTCCAAACGTGGATCTTCGGCAGAGCGTTGTTTGCCCCAATCAATCCACTGAGATGTCAAAATGGTCTGAATCTTCATGTGTGATAATCCCCTTCTTGATAACTATTAAATTGTTTCGTTATTCATAATTATGTCCAGTATAGCATGATCGATTTGCTTCACTCTAGTAGTTAAGCCACATGAACTAAATCGATTTAGCTAATTTACGCCGATAAAAAAATCTTACTAAATAATCATCTGCCCTTGAACTTTTCATTTTAAAAGTGTATTCTGCTATTTAAAGTAAACGTTACTTTTATTTTTTACATTGTTTAAAAGTATAAACTACTTTTATTTATCAGAAGGGAGTTTTTGACAATATGGATCACACAAATCAGCAAACAATGTCACGCGTCTTCTTAATCATTGGAACCGCGTGGCTATTTGACGCAATGGACGTTGGATTACTTTCGTTTATTATGTCAATTGTACATAAGGAGTGGGCACTGACAAATTCGCAGACGGGGCTAATTAGTTCAATCAGTACCGTTGGGATGGTCTGCGGTGGCTTTTACTTTGGTCATTTAGCTGATCGGATTGGCCGCAAGAATACGTTAATTGCGACGCTGCTCACCTTTTCAATCGGAAATTTGGTTTTGGCGGGTTCCCCCGGCTTCTACACGTTTCTCGCAATTCGATTTATCGTTGGAATGGGACTTGGCGGTGAACTTCCGGTTGCCGCAACCTACATTGCCGACATTTACAGGGGAAGCAAACGATCCCAAATGCTAATCTTGGCCGATAGTTTTTGGGCAGTTGGTTGGCTGGTCGCGTCATTTCTCTCATTCTTATTGACACCAGTACTTGGCTGGCGCGGTATTTTGATTGTGACCGCCATTACCGGATTTTTTGCCATTATTTTGCGAAAACACATTCATGAAAGTCACCCGGAAACTGCTCAGGCCCAGAATTGGCTGGTATCATTACGGACAACCTTTAAGCCATGGACCTTAATGCTTTGGCTGGCTTGGTTCATGGTCATGTTTAGTTACTACGGGATGTTCATGTGGCTGCCAAGTATCATGGTGGACAAAGGGTACGGAATCGTCAATAGTTTTGGCTACACCACAATCATTGTTGTTGCCCAACTTCCGGGCTACTTCTGTGCGTCATGGCTCGCTAAACGCATCAAGGTTAAATACGTTTTTGCGCTGTACATGCTGGGAACCGCGCTGGGCGCCATCATGTTTGGTCAATCAGTAACGGCCGTTATGATCGTTATCTCAGGGTGTGTCCTGTCATTCTTCAACCTTGGTGCGTATGGGGCGATTATCGCATTGACTCCTGAACTTTATACCAATAATATCCGTGGGACCATGACTGGAACGGCGCAAGGAATTGGCCGAATCGGTGCCATCTTTGGCCCACTATTGATCGGCGTCTTGATGGATCGCAGTGTTAATATCAGCACGATTTTTATCATTTTCATGGTTTCGTTGGTCATTGGCTCAATTGCTGTCCTTGCCCTACCAACCTCATCAAGTCAGGAGGATGCCGAATGAACCCGCTATTGCTGAAAGATAAGGTCGCTGAATTTCTTAAAGAAGACATTGGTTTTGGCGATTTTAGTGCTCGCTACCTGCCAATTGACAAACAGTTAACCGGTTACTTCATCGTCAAACAGGCTGGCATTGTCTGCGGCCAACAGATCCCACCCGTTGCTTATGATTTGCTGGGAGAAGCCGACTATACGGCACTTGTCGCGGATGGCACAACCGTCTCGGCTGGTCAAAAAATCGGTAAAGTGACCGGAACGGCCGCAACCCTGTTGACTGGCGAACGGGTCACCTTGAATTTAATGCAGCGAATGAGCGGCATCGCAACAAAAACCGCTCGCACCATTCATAATCTGGATGATGCCACCATTAAAGTAACTGACACGCGAAAAACGACGCCGGGTCTGCGATTATTTGATAAATACGCGGTTAAAACAGGTGGCGGTTTCAATCACCGCTTCGATTTAACCGGCGGCGTCATGTTGAAAGACAATCATATCGCGCTGGCCGGTGGCGTCAAGGAAGCCTTAATCCGTGTCAAACGTCAACTTGGTCCGCTTACCCCAGTCGAAATTGAGGTCGAGACCAAACAAGAACTTCTGGATGCCGTGGCGGTTGGTGCCGATGTGATTATGTTTGACAACCAGAATCCGGCAACCGTGAAGCAATGGCGGCAACTGGTTCCTAAAACGATCAAGATTGAAGCGTCAGGTGGCATTTCAGAAGCTACCATTAGCCATTTTAAAGGATGTGGCGCCGATTTTACCTCGGTCGGTAATTTGACCAATGATGTGTCACCACTGGACATTAGTTTTTTGGTGGCTGGTGCGGTGAAAAAAACGTCTTAAAAATAACGACATCAAAAATTTCGAATTCAAAATTGATCACAAACAGTAAAGGGGTTGAGACAAAAGTGATTTTGTCCAGCCCTATTTGTTTGCAGTCACGAATATTACCAAGCAAAAACGTGAGACAAAAGGCAACCTCCTGCCGTACAACCGAATTATCCCAATATTCAAGACCGGAATATTCGGATAATCCAATTGTACTCTGGAAGTTAACCGCCTTTTGGCTCACTCTGTTTCCTTTGTTCTAACTGAAGTTTTACGACTTATCACAACTGAATCCAAACTGTGGCAATCACTAGCTGAACGTGTATGCTAAAGGTAAAAAGAAGTACGTGATGATTACTAATCAGATCTCGTTTTAGATTACTAAAGAAAGGATGAGTCTTCATGGCTGATTTATCAAATGTAACCGCACTGATTACCGGTGCCACTGGTGGCATGGGTAAGGCTTTTACCAAGAACTTCATTCAAAATGGGGCCAATGTCGCTTTGACCGACGTTAATGTCACCGCCGGTCAAAAACTGCAAGCTGAATTGGGTAACCATAGCCTGTTTCTTAAGCACGATGTCACGTCAATGGATGATTGGCAATATGTCATTGAGGTGGGTGAAGCAACCTTTGGTCCGTTTAACGTCTTGGTTAATAATGCCGGCATTGATATTATGAAGCCGATTACCGACATGACACCAGCAGATTACGATAAAGTCATCCATGTTAATCAGTATTCAGTTTTTTACGGCATGAAGAGTATCGTGGCATCGATGAAACGCGCTGGCAAGGGATCGATCGTCAACATCTCCTCAATTGGCGGCTTGGTCGCTATTCCGAATACCATTGCCTATGGTGCCAGTAAGTTTGCAATCCGTGGCATGACCAAGGACGCGGCACTTGATCTGGTCGACGATCATATTCGGGTAAATTCCGTTCATCCAGGAATGGTGGAAACGCCAATTCTGGAAAATATCCCCCCAGAAAATAAAGCAAGAATTGCGCAGGATGTCCCAATGAAGCGTCTCGGTAAACCGGAAGAAATTGCCAACGTGGTTAATTTTCTGGCTTCGGATGAGGCCAGCTTTATTACTGGACAGGAAATTGTGGCTGATGGTGGGTATACGATGAAATAGCCTGATGGTGGACATGGCCGTTGCTGAGACCGCAACTGTGTTGAAAGCTTAATTGACAGACAGACGATTTTAGCAATATGAATGATAATATCCATCCAGGAATTCGGCATAAATAGCCAAAATGGCTTAAAATGGATGGCATAAGAATTAATTCGGGATAAAGACGGTGATCCCTTATGAATAAACATGATTCAACAAATGGATTTAATTTTAATTGGCAAGATAGTATCAACTTTATTCTAATTCTGTTGATTGTTATGTGGCCTGCTGCCCTACCTTACTTGGTGAGCATCTATGTTTTCCTGATTGGATATGTCATATTCAGATCCATTAAAGCTAAAGATAGTCGGTCCGTAATAATAAATTCAATTGGCATTATCATTTGTATTGGAATTGTCGTTTATATTTTACTATCAAAATAAGTTTTCTTCGATCTATCATCACCCTCTTTTTGGGCTAATAACCACTCTAAGAAAATCCATCCACTTTATCTCTTTTGATGAGTTGACTCATTTTTCATAAAATTGTTTAAAATCAGCATAAAAGGCACTGGAAAAACTTCCAGTGCCTTTTATAACAGATGAGCTGCTCTCAAATAATGGTAAATTTCTCCCCCATTTTAGGACGTAACTACTTGTGAAAAACAATGAGTAATACTGATAACTACCATTAACCTGCGCCATTATTCCCAAAGAAATTTCATGATTGCTTCCTGAACACGCGTATTTTTAGTTTCAAGATAGGGATGTTTTGCAAGACGTCCTGAGAAGCCACGAACCTGATAGCTGGCAACCTGATTTTTCAAGATCGAACCTAGTGATAATGCAGATGGGACGCTCACTGTCCCGTCAGAATCCGATCCATTATTGACTCTGCCAAAAATGTTGAGAATTTTAGCCTGCTGAGGAAAGTTTCGGCGATTTTTCATTAGTAACCGATATTCGGGATGTTTAATCTTAGGCTGACCATTGGCAAGCAGTCGATTTTGTCCCGGATGATCATCCCATAGCCGACTCAAGGCACCACTGGTAGGTTGATCCCATTTGTGCCGGTTCAAGATACCATCGAATGGGCCGGCGATTAATACCAGCTTGTTAAGTCGAGGTAACAAGCGTGAGTTGCCATCCCGTTCACTTTGAAGTGTTAGTGCATACGCACCCATCGAATGTCCGATCGCGTTATATTGGGTAACGTGATAATTTCGTTTCAATAATATCAAAATCTTATGCAGAGCAGCTGCTTCTTTAAACTCACCAATGTAGGCATTAGGAAACTTAATCAAAATTTCCGGAGACTTTCGTGGATGAGCAGGTAAATGGCCATACATCTGAATTTGGCCGGATGGCCCGACAAAGACGATGAGCCCCTTTTGCGCAACTCCCTTTCTAATTGCCTTCTTGGCTAGTGGCATTTGGGAACGTAAACCAGCTCCCCAACCATGAACAAATAGAACCGGTGTTGTCGAGTGACTCGCTGCCAGGGTTGATTGCTGCTGGCTTATCCGGTGAGAATGATGGGCTGACCGAAAAAGGCTGCCGGCCACCAGTAGCACGATCACCACGCCAATGATCACACTGAGAGTTATTAACCTTTTGCTTCGTTTCGTCATCATTCATCCACCTCGAATATTAAGCCTGATAAATTAGCTTAATTGATTATAGAACCATTGTAATAGTTACAATCATTGTGAGGTGCATCAGCACTTAAAATATACCAAAGATTTACATTCTTAAGAAAAATGAAAATATTATTGATTGGAACAATTCCTATTCGGTAACTCCATCCATACTGATACCTTATCATTACTTACCTTGTAAAAATTATTTTTCAAAATCTAGACCATTGTGTTCTATGCATAGTCTTTAAGCCATTATCTTCAAATTTTTTAATTCATAAATGGAAGCTAATGAAAGTATAAAGTTAGATTGATTAAGTATTCATTTAATTCTTATAATATAATCCAACTGACAAACAGTACATTTAAGACAATGTATAATTATAGTTAGAGGTTCTTACTATAGGTAAGAACGTAAAAATAATTTAGGAGAAGAAAATGAATTCTAATTTATCAGCAATTTTATCACGACTTATTAAAGCCTCAGATGACTCTAGGTTAATTCTTTTTGTTGGAGCTGGTGTTTCACAAAATTCAGGATTCCCGTCATGGTCAAGGCTGGTGGAAAAGATGGCGGAAGCTCAGAATATTCAAACTGACAAAGACTTTACTAACGATGAACTATTAAAAATTCCAGAAATGATGTTTCAAAAAAATCCCACTAAATATTTTGATATCATTCGAAAAATAATGCAAAAGCAGCATTCTGGAAATGTATTAGATGACATGATTGTTCGATTAAATCCTGATCACATCATTACTACCAATTACGACACACTTCTCGAGAAGTCCGCTCTCAATTCTAAAATATTTAAATATGTAACTATTTTTGATGACTCATCTCTTTTGCTTCGTGGTAATTCTGGATCTCATTTTATATTAAAAATGCATGGTGACATTACTCAGGAGAATTTAGAAAAAACGATTGTATTAAAAGAATCTGATTATTTAAACTACGACCATTCCCATATTTTAATTTCAACTTTTATTAAAACATTGCTTGCAACGCATATCTTTCTTTTCGTTGGATATTCAATGTCAGATAATAATCTTCGTTTAATAATCAACTGGATAAATTACCTAAAAAAACAATTAACCTATAATAATAGCAAAAATAACATTCCAAATAACGTTTTACTATATTCAAGTTCAGAAAACCATACTTACTCATATACACAACTCCAAAATTATTATAAATCAAGTAACATTGATCTAATTGATCTTGACACTTTACCAAACGAAATAATGAGATATGATAATGAAGATCGTTTAACAAATAAAACGGCAAAAGCAGATTATGCAATCTTAAATGCGATTGCTCATTGGTATCCATATTTTAATAATAATTATTTGGAGATATTAGATCAGCTTCCATACACCTCTTTTGAAGATCTCCGACCTGTTATAACACACGATATTGAACTGTTACCAAATGGAAAGCTTGAAGATGCTTACCTAAGTTATTACGGTTCTACTGTTATTATGAGTAAAAATTCGTTTAAAAGGATTAAGGCTATTCAAGACAATGACAAGAGAAGCACACCTCTTATTAACTCAATTCTAATTAAATCCTCTATCACCGACTTGATTGCTGTAAGCCCAAGTTCACCTAAAACCTATTCCACTACAATTTTAAAAGAACAATCTGATAAAGTATTTTTATTAATGAAATCAAATCAATATTATAGCTTATTTAGGAAAGCGTCTTCAAAGCCGATCAATTCATCAATAAAGTCGCGGTTTCAACACGCTTATATAAGCTATCTCTTTTTTCCGAAAGAATCTATTGCTATGCTCTCAAAAATTTCAATAAACGGGGAAAAGAATTATTTATACTCATTAATAAAAAAATTAGATCTTGCTTTTACAGACACTAATAATAATTCAATAGGTATTATCAATAAAATATTCAATGAACAAACACCATTACAACAACTGCAATCCCATACTTTGAAAAAGATTTTTCTTGGAGGTACCGAATCTTTCTCTGTAAATAATTTAAGCCTACAAAAACTTGTCAATGAACAAAATAAAATTTATTCAAGTAATTTTTTCTCCGCTCCGTTAGTCGATCCATTAAGTGGCCGCAAAAAGAAGTATGGGAAATTAGCCGAAATACAATTTTTTGCATATGATATGTATAATTACATTCACAAAAATTATTTGTTCATTGATATTTTCTGTGTAAGTTGGAATAATATTTTCAGCGCGTATTGTAATATGATTATTACCACTTACACTCGTAGTCAAAATAAGCTTGACCCTAATGTAGATGCACAACGAGACTATCCACTCAACACTATTGATGTTGACATTATTGTAAAGTTTACTTCTACATCCTCTTTACAAGAACAATTAGAAAAACAAAGTATTCATGATTTAATTTATAACAATGAAAAAGAATTTTGTCAAAATTTTGTGAATCTATGTGGTTCTTATATTAAAATCGATCAAGAACTTCATCTACTTGGTAGGAAGGGCATCCACCCAGCCCGATACAAATTTGAAAAATGGGTGGAAAATTACCTATTGCTCATAAGACATTCGAAACTTTCTCCCTCAAATCTTACACAATGTTTAAAGGCGGCTTTTTCATTAATTGAACATGTCAGAGTTGATCTAGTTATTTTAGAAAAAATAGCAAAAATTATTGTAGATTACTCATTTAAAATGAGAAATCACCCCACCACTAATTTAGAAGTATTTTTGATTCGTTATCTTAGTAACTCTACAAATTTCAACAAATTAAACACACCTCTAGAAAGCCTCTCTGCATTGCACTTCTGGGTAGAAAAGGTACTTTCGTGTAACAAAATAGACAAACAGCAAATTCGTAGGAACATCCTTTCAAATCCCCAGCCTGATTACGTGATTTTTTTTATTTCTTCTTTCAAAGAAGAAGAAATCCCCAGAAAAATTGCTAATAAAGTTATAGATCATTGTTTAAATCAGTATCCTCAACTTCCAATCCAATTGTTCGAAAATGGTTATCTCTTACATTCACGTGGATACTACTTCCACCATCTCATCAAGCAAGTTAATAACCATCGGATTCCAAAAAATCATATAGTAATCGGAGGAATTGAGAATCAATTGTAAAAGGCACCCGTAAAATGTAGGAAAACGGCAGGTTAGAACTGTTGGTTTT
>NZ_AZEY01000027.1 GCF_001434255.1 Lentilactobacillus diolivorans DSM 14421 | reverse complement strand
TAAAATCTCTTAAGTAATAGTGCTAAAAACGCTAAAACGACCATTTGCAGACTGGTGGTTAATTGACGCTCACAATTTTTCCAAAGTCGCCGACAATTCTCTAGCCAACTAAAAGATCGTTCGACTACCCAACGTTGGGGCATGACTTCGAATCGATGCAACTCATTGCGCTTCGCAACCTGCACGGTTGCGTTTAAATTACTGGCTACATCGAGCTGAAAATTAACGCCTGAATAACCACCATCAACTAAGACATTTTGAACCTGGCGTAAATGCATGGCATGTAAAGCGATCATTGCACTGGCCCCGTCTCGATCAGAGACGTTCGCTCGCGTCATGTGAATGGCCTGCGGAAAGCCATTGATATCAACTGCCAGATGGCGCTTAATCCCCGAGATTTTCTTACCAGCGTCGTAACCTTTGTTTTCAGCAGTAGCGGTGTTTTTGACGCTCTGAGCGTCAACGATAATAAAGGAAGTTAAAGCTGAACGTCCTTGGTAAGTTCGCCGAGCAATGACAATTTTTTTAAAACTTGTTCCAATAAAGAATCAGCCGTAGGCTCAGCTTTAGTTGACCAAATTTTGTAATAGTTGTAAACTGACCGCCATTCTGGGAAATCACCGGGGACTTGACGCCATTGGCAACCGGTTTTCAAGACATATAGGACCGCACAGAAGACCTCGTAGAGG
>NZ_AZEY01000026.1 GCF_001434255.1 Lentilactobacillus diolivorans DSM 14421 | reverse complement strand
GCATTAATAACTTCCAGCCAACGTATGGCCGTTTGGTAAAGGTCAATAATTGTCGGACCAATAAATCATCACGAATATTCATTAAACGTTCGTTTAATTCACTGCCTTTGAAAATCGTTTGTTCACTATTAGTTTCTTTAATCAATTCCCGTCGTTCAGCCGCGGTTGTCTGTTCAAGATCAAGCTCTGGATAAAGTTTTTTAGTCGTGCGGTCAACTACTTTATTTAAGAGTTCATCTGCTTTTTTTAGTGAACTTTCTTGTTGGTTAATCGTCAATAATTGCTTAGTCACATCTTCACCAATTGCATGTTTAATTAAGGTACTGTTTTTCCAATTAAATAGCATGCGCCGTTTATCATCTAAGCTCTCCAAACTGATATAAGTTTTCAGTTCGTGGCTTAACTCTTTGACCACTTTTTTCTCGTTAAACGATAAGTGTTTACTTAGGCTATCTAAATGACCTCTATTGATTACTTTTTCTTGGTTATTTTTATAACCGGCTTTGGCTTTGCGATAGTCCTTAACTTGTTGGTTAAATTCTTTTCTTTCATGCCGCTTACTATTGATTCCCTCATGTTGCATTGGGGTATCATCTATTCCCTCCTCGATAAATGATTTTTCGCTGATCCGATCGGGAATATTTTTTTGCTCTAAAACTTGATTTACACTAACCGCCCAATTGTGCCGCCATTCAGTTATTTTTTCTTTTTTATCCCAATCGACCATCAGTATCTTTCTACTCTTAGGGTACTTGCTAGTTCCGGT
>NZ_AZEY01000025.1 GCF_001434255.1 Lentilactobacillus diolivorans DSM 14421 | reverse complement strand
GTCAGCAAAAAAAATAACCGCCTTAGCTCTGGTCAGCTAGCGGTTATTAAATATCGGGTCTAGAATTTTTGGCGTTGGAAAGTATTTCCATTCCAAAAGTACTAGGCGTACTAGGACCTTTTTGACAACAAAAAAAGGCATCTAAGCCTCCCTAGTGCTATGCTTTAAGCGACGAAACTCAAGATAAGCGGGGTAGGAATAGATGTCTCAACTAGATAATACACTTAAATTACTGGGAATTACAGACACAAACATTCAGGTGTTCGGTACTCGTGAGGAATTTCATGGTCGGGGCTCGGGTCGCAAAAAGTATTTGGTCATCCAGGCAGAGCTTACCTACACACTCAGGCACTGTCCCAGCTGTGGATACAATACGTTGCACCCTAACGGACACAAGCTCACTCATGTCCACATTGCAGGACCATGGACCGGCCCGTAATTCTAGAGCTAAACAAGCAACGCTGGCGTTGTAGTAACTGCCATAGCACTTGTACGGCCACCACTCCAGTGGTATCAACCAACCACGCCATCGGTCACGGACTAGCGACTCATGTGCTGAAGCTAGCCAGTAAATCACTCCCGGCTAAGACTATCGCCAGTCTCACCGGTATTTCGACAAACTCAGTTCAGCGTATTTTGACGGCTAATATTCATCCACACGCGAGCCGCCGGTTACCGATTAATCTATGCTTTGATGAATTCCGTTCCACGCACGGCTCCATGTCGTTTATTTGCATTGACGCCGACACTCACAAATCAGTTAAAGTACTTAGCGACCGCCTTAATAGAACCATCAAACAGTTCTTTCTTAGTCAGTACAGCACCGCAGAACGGGCCGCGGTTCAACGCGTCATCATGGACATGAACGCCTCCTATCAGGCATTCGTGCACGAACTATTCCCTAACGCCGAACTCATTATTGATCGGTTCCACATTATTCAATTAATGGGCCGGACGATTGAAGAGTTTGAGATGTTACAAAATTTGCCGCCGGAAGAATTATTAGCCAGACGTCAAGCTCGCTTCCGCAAGTTTTAAAAGCCCCATATGGGCGCAAGCTTACTTTGGGTTAGTGTAATATCGTATCACAAATGGACTGTTCCGTGATTTAATTCACAAACAAGAGAAAGCCAAGCGCAAAAAGTGCGGGCCCTCCTTGCGTGAAAATAATCTTTTTGTTTGCTGTTACAGAACCGAACAGCGCAGCAATTACAACAAAACCTATAAATAGGACTTGGACGTGAAGCGAAGCCATACCAGTGAGACCATATCGGGCGTATACGATACCGACGCCAACGAAGCCATTGTATAGGCCTTGGTTGGCCATTGACATGCGTGCTTCTTTAATTGCCAAGTATTTCTTCGACAAGTCGAAAGCGTTGCGTGCTATTTTAGTTTGCGTGCCAAACATTTCAAGCAACATAATGAGCAACGCCTCTACTGCGACAAATATAACAAAAATATCTTTCAAAATAATCATCATGATCCTCCTAGTATAGAAAAGGGCTATGAATTGCGCGTCTAAACCACCTTACAAATGTGAACTACTCAGTGTCGCTTATATCACCAATTTCCGGATTTATAAAACAATATGGCCAACTAAAAAGACCGCAATGATGGTTCCTTCACGAATACCTGTCAACGAATGAAAGACTGCCAGAGCAAGAAGCACTGGTACCATGACCATGCTACTGTCACCCCAAATCTTGGCAGTTGGGAATGGTATTTTAACCCCGACAGAAACAGCTCTTGCCAATCCTTCTCCGGGCATTATTATGGAGGTAGATGAAATTTCCCAAAAGGCGCCAACCCCTAATACTAAAACACTTAGCATCGTTAGTAGCAATTTTTTCCACTTGAATTGTCAAGCTAAGAAGCTGTCTAAAATCTCTTAAGTAATAGTGCTAAAAACGCTAAAACGACCA
>NZ_AZEY01000024.1 GCF_001434255.1 Lentilactobacillus diolivorans DSM 14421 | reverse complement strand
TGATAAGCTTTATTGTGGCGAGACTTGCCGTGATGCCTTAGATGGCGCACGGCACTAGAGCTGCCAGATTTAAACAAATTATCAAATAAGCCATTGAAAATCCCACGGTAAATAGTCGTGGTACTGATCTGCACCGGATACTTTTCGACTGCCAAGCGATTCGATATTTCCTCCGGAGACCAAAGGTCTTCGCAGAAGTGTTCTCTCACCACTTCAAACACCTGAGGATTACTCAAGAGAGAGACTCTGCCACAGTTGCCTTTGCGCTGTTTGTACTTCTCCTGAGCCTTCGAAGGTGAATAGGATTTACCAGTAGAATTACGGCTTAATTCTCGAGAAATGGTTGAGTAACTTTTCTTGATATGGCTGGCAATCTCACGAAGTGAGTTTCCATGATTCCTCATTAAAAAGATAGTTTCCCGTTCATCTATGGTAATATGCTTGTAGTGATCCATGGCTAAATTCCTTTCATGATTGTTTTCGCAAACATCATTTTACAGAAATTTGGCCATGGGCCATTCTTTATTTAAT
>NZ_AZEY01000023.1:27406-116266 GCF_001434255.1 Lentilactobacillus diolivorans DSM 14421 | reverse complement strand
CGGCTTGAAACTTGGCCGCTATGCTTGAATGTTTCATAACTAGCACAACGCGTTAGGTAAGACAATTACTTGGTAGTCATAAGTAAAACTACCTGTGTATTGGGACGTATTTAAAGAAGATAGATCGCTAATGTGATTATACGAAATATTTAGTCTCGTAACATTTGGTAGCTTACTGATAGGTGTAATATCAGTAATTCGATTACCATGTAGATCGATATCAGTCAATTTTGTTAAATTAGCTAATGGTGAAACATCAGTAACATCATTGTTCCGATACTTTTTACCATAATTATAGTTTTGAGCAATATCTAAAGTAGTCAGATTCTTGGCATATTGTAACCCTTCGAGAGAATAAGAACCTCCTGGATTAGCAGCTCCTAAGGCACCATTCCCCCCGTTAAGCGGTTCGCAAGCCATGTAATCCGGATCAGGATAATATGCTTCTGGCCACCACTGTAACTTTTTTAGTTGCCCTAAATCACCGACAGTTAAAGCGTCAGTATCAGCAACTTCAGGCTTGTTTTCTTGATCATATTGCCAGTTAACATTATACCAAACCAAATTCCTCAACTTTTCATTAGGCATCACTTCCGATAGTTTTGTGCTATCCGTGACATCCGTTGTCGCAGCTTGAACCATTTGGATAAACGGATAATGTTGGAAGTTGTTCCCAACTAATGGTGCAAGTGCTACTCCGCTGATCATCAAACTAACAGTCAATAAATAACGTTTTATTTTAATATTCACACCATAACTCCCCCTTGTGAATTATTTTTTGTATACGCCCTCATTATAACGTGATCTCAACCCCGATTGACAGCCGAAGCCCTTGCTATTCATGATTTAAAAGACTGATCCGTAACTTGATTAGACCAAGTAATCAATCCCCTTTAAAATATATATGATATTCTTACCTTCCTTGAGTACTCTCCCGATACGCCACCGGACTCCGCCATCCCAATTTTTCCTTAATTCGGCGACAATTATAATAATCGATATATTGTTCAATGGCTTCTTTTAAAGTTTCATAGTTACGAAAATCTCTACCATAATACATTTCCCGTTTTAACAAGCTAAAGAAATTTTCAATCACCGCGTTATCAAAACAATTGCCTTTTCGCGACATGCTTTGAAAAATCCGGTGGTGTTTTAAAAGTTGGCAGTATTGCTTTTCTTGATAATCACCGCCCTGATCAGAATGAAATGTCCGTCGATATGGACAGTCACTTGTTTTTCGGATTGCTTCATTCAGACCATCCAAAATCGCCTGTTCATTAGGATGATCCGAAATCCGGTACGCAATAATTTCACTATTATATAAATCCATAAATGCATCCAAAAATAAGCCATGCTTTTGCCAACAACCATCGGCCTGCCTGACAAGATACGTTAATTCTGATGTATCCGTGACAATCTTTTGATGACAAACACTAGTCCGGAAATGCCGCCGCAACCGATTTTTTGAGACTTTGCCGATGGTTCCCCGATAAGAATGATATGTATCAGTTTGAGATGGCACAAAGGTCTTAACCTGCATCCCCAATTTCGCCATGATTCGCTGGACCCGTTTCTTATTAACAATGACACCCTGTGCACGCAGAGCACCAGTTACTCGGCGATAACCATAATCATTATTTTCCTTGCGAATCTGTCGAATTAATGTCACTAATTCAGCATCCCGATCTTGGCGATTTAACCGACCTTCCCAATATTCATAGGTCCCCTTGGAAAAATGCAGGACATCCAAGATATCTTGTAATTTAAACGCGAACCGGAGACGATGGATCAGCCGCGACACTTCTTGATTGGTAATGATTTCCCGCGCTTCCCCAGTCTCCGCAGTTCTTTTAGGTAGGCATTCTCAATTTGTAAATTGCGGACCTGTTCCTCTAATTCTTTAAATCGTGCATCCCGCTCCAAATTAAATGCGGTTAAACTCGAGCCTTCAAATTCTGTATTTACCCAATCTTTTGCCATCCAAATCAGCTTCTTTCCTAATGGACAACGACTTTAATCAATGTAAGTTAACTTTAGCGCACCAGTTTGAAAAAATAAACTAATCGGATTGGCGCTTTTCTCCATCTTGAATGCCCACTAAACAAATAAATACTGCCTAGAATTTAATTTATGGCGTTCTTTTAAGCCGAATATTACAAAAATAAGCCAAAACGATGACAATTGTTACGCTAATGTAAAAAATATTTCAATGTAAGCGTAAACATAGGCACAATTATTAACCCGCTATACGATTTTTGCCTTATACTGTAGTTGGAGTTGAAAAGGGACAACATCATATAAGAATCAATTATTCCAACGCCATTTGATGAATTTCAAGTTAGTTTGACTATTACCAAGGGGGTATTGCTTATCATGAAAACATTGAAGAATTTTTTAGCTAAGCATTTTGAAAGAGAATCCGATCGTTCTGGTAATTTAAATATCAATATCAAAGACCGCCTATTTTGGAATTCAGTTTTAAAGGGCTAATAATGATACGTTCAAAATGATAAAAGCAACTTGGATTCGCTTAAAGGGCGATTTCAAGTTGCTTTTATTTGTTGATGTTTTATAAACTGAAGCAGAATCTTTATTCGACAAGCCGAAAATGAAATCATCATAGAATACCTAAAAATTCCCAATCTTCTTGCTTACTATTCAGCTTTACTCGTTTTCCTTTAACATTGTGGGACTTAACTAATTGTTCAAAAGCCTGGGCAATCTCAGAAAATTGATAGTCCCAAGATAAGTCTGTCCGCTGATACAACGCCTTTAATGACATCCGATAATTTTTTGGCAATGGCGTATTTGCCAACATATTAAATAACTGATCGCGTAATTGTAACATTGAAAGCCCCCTTTCGTAGAGAGTCGTTCGAAAACTACCACCATTGGCAATTTCTAACAATCCGGCAAAGGTTCAACTTCTAGTTAACATTATCTTTCGGCTATACAGATCATTATAGCATATATAGTACCCCATTAACAAATAGACCCTGTGTTATGATTTCAAAACGATGAGAATTTTAATGCGCCAATCATCAAAATACCGGCAACTAATCCGCTTACAATTCATAAGTGCATTTAATTGTTTTTCCCCACAAAGAAACTTATCATAATACTGAAAAGTCGAATGCAACGCCTTTTAGCGCGACTGCATTCCAGACAATCCAGGCAAGTTAGCCGGTTGTCGATCAAAAAATGAAACGGGGGATTTTGATTATGGCAAATACAATTAACTCAGGTATTGCAGCATTACGGACCCTTGAAAGCTGGCATGTTGATCATATTTATGGCATCCCAGGTGGAACGGTCAACAACCTGATGTACGCTTTGGACGCTGAAAAAGACCGCATCAAATATATTCATGTTCGTCACGAAGAAGTCGGTGCCTTGGCGGCTGTTGCGGATACCAAGCTAACCGGTCACATCGGTGTTGCTTTCGGTTCAGCCGGTCCTGGTGCGACTCATCTGTACCAAGGCGCTTACGATGCAATGGCGGATAAAGTCCCAGCCCTATTCATCGTTGGCCAAAACCCACAAGCACTCATGAACCAAGATTTCTTCCAAGAATTTGATGAAAACCCATGGTTCAAAGATGCTGGCGTTTACGCTCGAACTGTTATGACCGCTGAAAGTTTACCGCATATCCTTGATGAAGCTATTCGTCGTGCGTTTGCGCAACACGGGCCAGCTTTCGTTACCATTCCAAATGATCTGGCAGACAAAGAGATCCCAGCTGACGGTTACTATAGCTCAGCTAAGAACTTTGCTAGACCAGAATTAGGTGCCGGTTCCGACGAGCAAATCAACCAAGCTTTGGATTTGATTAAACAAGCTAAGAAGCCAATCCTTTACGTAGGTCAAGGAACCTATGGCGCTGCTGATGAAGTCATGCAATTCGCTAAGAAATTCCAAATTCCAGTCATTACGACCGCTTTAGGCAAGGAAATTATTCCTTACGACTTTGAAGCCTTGCTTGGATCGGCTGCCCGAGTTGCTTCAAAACCAGCTAACGAAGCGCTTCAAGAGACTGACCTTATGTTGTTTGTTGGTTCCAATTATCCATTTGCCGAAGTCATGTTTAAACCTGATGTTAAATTCATCCAAATTGACAACAATCCACAAGTGCTTGGTAAACGTCACAAGACCGATGTTGCCATTTTAGCCGACGCCAAGAAATCGTTGCAACGGTTCATTCAATTAGGCGAAGACAGCCAACCATCTGCCTGGTATGCAGCCAATGTTGATAATGTTGCCAATTGGCATCAATACAATGATGACATGATGAATCGAACAGATGGTGATTTGCGGTTTGAACCTGCGTTTAAGGAAATTAACCGAATTTCTGAAGACGATGCCATTTACTCAATTGATGTTGGCGATGTCACCCAGAACGCGGTTCGGTTACTCAAAGTGAATGGCAAACAACCTTGGATCACCTCAGGACTATTTGCCACAATGGGTGTCGGCCTACCCGGATCAATTGCCGCAAAGCTGAGCTATCCAAATCGTCAAGTCTTTAATTTAGCTGGTGACGGTGCAGCTGCCATGGTCATGCAGGATCTCAGCACCCAAGTTGCCTACCACTTACCAGTGATCAACGTTGTCTTCTCTAATGACGCCCTTGGCTTTATTGAAGATGAGCAGGAGGATGACAACCATGAATGGTTCGGTATTAGCCTGCCACAGACTGATTTTGCTAAAGTAGCTGAAGGTCAGGGCATGACTGGCATCACCGTTGACAAAGTTGATCAAATGAAACCTGCTTTTGATAAGGCCGTTGAGCTAACCAAAGCTGGCAAGCCAGTCTTAATTGATATCAAGATTACCAATGAGCGACCAATTCCAGTTGAAAAATTGACATTAGACGCTGATAAATATGATCAAAAGACAATTGATGATTTCAAGAAACGTTATTATGCTGAAAAATTAGTCCCATTAAGTGACTACTTGAAGAAGCACAACGTTCAGTAACTCAATAAGTGAATAATCCTTTAATATTCTTCACCCAAAATGATATTGACTGTCAAACGTATGTTATAATGATTAGTGTATTCGCTAGGTAAGCCGAACCGCTTAAAACGCGGCGGCACAGATCAGAATTATCTAAAAGAAAGTCCCCGCTACCACGCCATCTGACGCCAACAGGGACTTTTTTGTGGCCTAAATAATCCTTTACTCACAACTAAAAACAGTTATTATCAAAAAAAGAAGGTCAGACATTGACCTTCTTTTTTACTGTCCAAAGTATAGTTAGAAAACAAGTTTCGGCCAGGTTATCAAGAAATCCGAACATTCCCGAGATTGTAAAGGAAATGGCTGTATTTGAGGACCGACGGTTAGAATAAAGGCGTAGCAGAAAACGGTTAGGTCATAATAAACCTGATCGTCTTCCAATAAACCACTAAAATACATCGTGAATCGTCACTACCCCCACTACTTGATTCTTATCGTCTCTAACAACCAAATTGGAGATGTTGTGGCCGGCCATCACCCGCCACGCTTCCTGATTTCTTTTTTCTTGATTGATACTAATAAAATCCCTTGTCATATAATCTTTCGCGACAGATTCCTTGACTGCCGGCACATCCAAAAACTTTTTTCGAATATCACCGTCAGTCACAATCCCCGTGATTTCATCGGTCGCCGAGTTTCTCACTAAAGTGATGCCAATTCCAAAATTACTAATTGTATAAATCACATCATTAATTGGTGTTTCTTCTTGGACATACGGAATTTTTGTGTGCATCACATTTTTCACCCGTTGCAGAAGCATTTTGCCAATGCTGCCGCCGGGATGGTACAGGGCAAAATGTTTCTTATCAAACGATCGTTTCTTTTCCAACGCTACCAGCAAAGCATCCCCTAAAACCAACGTTGCCGTCGTCGACGATGTCGGTGCCAGCCCGGTAATATCCGCTTCCTTTGCAACACTTAGGTTAATCAATAAATCCGTGTTCTTCGCCAAAGTGGAATTAGGGTTCCCTGTCAGGGCGACTGAAGTAAAGCCGTTGGGAAAAATCGTTCTAAGCGCAAATAACGTTTGAATCACTTCTTGGGTTTCACCACTATTGGAAACAAACAGAACTGTATCGTCTTTAGAAACTTTACCTAAATCACCGTGAAACGTTGTGGCAGCATCTAACGTAAAACTGGGCTGCCCAATCGACGACAACGACGCGGCAATCTTTTGCGCAACAATTTCTGATTTACCAATCCCGATAAAGATGACCCGACCACTAGTTTTGTCGATAATATCAACCAGTTGATCAAAATGATCATCCAACCGCTCAGATACTTCAGTTAGAGCCTGCTTCTCTGCTTCAAAAATCTCCTTTGCAATTTCATAGTAAGCCATCTGCCATCAACTCCTCTTGTTGTTGACGATTTTCATCAAACAGTTTGACGGCCGTGGTTAGAATTGGCTTAATTTTATTTAAATACAATTGATTGTCAGCGTCCGAAATTGCCGAAGGTGGGTCTGGATGGACTTCCGCAAAAATACCGTCCACCCCAATTGCCAATGCGGCCCTCATCAATGGAAAGGCAAAATCACGGTTACCGCCAGAATGATTGCCGTGACCACCGGGAACCTGAACCGAATGAGTGGCGTCAAAAATCACCGGATAGCCCATTTTTCTCAAACGAATTAAGCTGGTCATGTCAACAATCAATTGATGATAACCAAATTGAGAACCACGTTCAGTTAACAGGATTTTATTTGAAAAAGGCGTTATCTTATCAACTGCTCCCTGCATATCCTCAGGAGCCATGAATTGGGCCTTTTTGATGTTGACCACCCGCTGAGTTTTTGCGGCAGCAACCAACAAATCGGTTTGCCGGCTTAAGAATGCTGGAATTTGTAGCACATCTGCGACTTCAGCCACAGGGTCACATTGATATGATTCATGGACATCGGTAACAATTGGGACGTGGTAAGTCTCTTTAATTTTACGTAAAATCGGCAATCCATGAGCCATGCCGGCACCACGGCTTGAATCGCCGGAACTTCGATTGGCTTTATCGAAAGATGATTTGAAGACATAGTTAATGCCAAGTTCATCAGTAATTTCTTTTAAGGTTTCAGCTACCTGAGCGCAGGTGTCATATGTTTCAATCGCACACGGCCCTGCTAATAACGTCAGGCGGTCATTTTTAAAATGATAGTCGGGAAAAATTGTTGAAATTTTTGTCATATCTCTCTTCCTCCTTCGAGGCAAAAGCAGCGAGTCCAACCAACAATTACGATAACCGTTAATAGCCATCCGATCAGACTTTAATCACCCCAAGTCAATCTCGTTAAGCTAAACGGTTCCCCCCAGATCGATTTAAAATTTATGCAGCTCCCATCCCCTTTCAAAGATGTTCACCTTCATAATCAAAAACAGACTTATCTACCATGTTGATTTGAAAAGTATAAATTATCATTTATATCAGAATGAATTTATGTGAAGTATATTAACATATATGCACCCGGTTAACAACTAATAGGGTGTCTTATTTTATGGGGGCCAATGCCATTTGACCTCTCGAATTACCAGCAAATATACCTTGTAACACTCAAAAGGGCAAAAAATAATTCCCCCAATTCAAACAAAATTGGGAGAATTATTTTTGACTATTATTTGATTATTTTGACATACTTCGAATTACCAGTAATATAACCACCAGCAACTTGGTATCTCAACACACCGTGCTTCTTGGTACTGTTGGCTTGGGAATACTCCCAGCGCTTAACCTTGAAGACTTTTTTGGTCTGTTTATTGTAATGCTTGTTCCGCTTGGTTAAATTAGCCTTGCTGTATCGGTTAATCGCACCCTTAGCTTGAACCATCTTGGCTGCCTTGGATTTACCTGTAATGACTAATTTTCGGTTAGCGGTGATATGGCGGCCATTAGTTAAAATAAACCGGGTAGTTAGATTATGGCGAACGATTCCCTTAACCTTTAAAACGGTTCCCTGTTTATAGTTCTTAACTTTACGGGTTAAATTCTTGTTGTAATAAGCATTAACGCCCTTTGGATTAATGACGGTAACAACTTTTGGCTTACTTTGATAATAAACCGGTACAACGAATTTAGAATTAGTCGTCAGATAACCTGTTCGATACTTGTTTTTCGTGACATGGTTAACATCCCGAACCTTATAACGTAAACGACCATTACTGGATTTGGCATAGTCCGTCACGACAAACATCGGTCGGTTAATCCGCGGCTTCTTGTCATAACTGGCTACTCGCTGACTCTTTTTGAAAGTGGCATTCTTGTATAAATAAACTTTGTTAACGGCGTAGATAACTTCGCCCTTTGCGACCACACCCGGCTCAGTCGGTGGAATCGGTGTCGCTGGCGTGATTGGCTTTGCCGGGGTTGTTGGCGTAGCCGGAGTCAATGGTGTTGCTGGAATGATTGGCGTAATGATGCCACCGCCACCGGTTCCGCCGCCGGTACTTTTTTTGGTGTAAACGAAAGTAATAATCTGACCGTCTTTATCCAACACGGTTTGGGCTGGACTGACCGTATAACCATCAATCGCTGGTGCTTTAATCACACTGCCGGATTTACCGCTGGCAGTATAGCCCTTCCCTAAGTCTTGACCGTTGCTATCAATCGTCTTAACGGTATAGTTCAAATCAACATCAACAGCCTTTTCAGAATAGACATAGGTGAAACTTTGCGGCTGATCCGTATAGGTCGTAGGAATTGATTCACCCGGTTTCACGCCAACAAAATTGTACGTTATCCCATTAACGGTAATTGTCGCATCGGGAGTTGGCGCCGTATAAGGGCTGTTAACATCCCCAGTTGAACTGGTGTCATCCTTCAATTGATTATTCTGATCATCTTCATAATGAACAGTTACCGTACCCTGAGCAACCGGGTTCTTGGTATACCAAGCCTTCACATCACCGCCGTTTTCAGGAACCGTGACAGTTTTGGCAATCGGTGTATAACCTGCAATTTCCGGAACTTCAACGGCGGTTCCCGGTAGATCAGATTTTTTAACCGGGTCATAATTTGGAATTGGTTCATTAGTCGCCTGATCATAGGGAATAATCCGATATTCAATTGCTTTGACATTGTCCTCATACGGCAGGTAATATGTCATAATTGGATAACCTGAGTTAATTTGCGCATCTTTATACTCGCCGATCATATAATATTTATAAGGGTTTCCCAAGACTTGATAACTACCACCTGAAGGATCGTTGGTCGGTCCCGGCGTCACTTGAGGAAGCAAGTTATTAAAAACATAGTTGTCTGAACCTGTCCAAGTGACCTTATCGCCGGTATAAAACACCTGCTGCATTGGTTTGACATTAGCATCAACTTTATACCACCAATAATCGTTAGCTTTATTGGGACCGTATAAATTATATTTGTTATAGGCGACTCCTTGAGGTAATTTTTCTTTAAACGGCGCCTGCCAGGTATAAGTATTCCCCGTTAGATGAACCGTCGGCAGAACAACTTGCTGCTTAAAGTAAGAAAATGATTTATAGTTACTGATACTAAGTGACGAAAGATCTTCAATGCAATTGTATTGAAGTCGCAATTCTTTGATATTCTTTAAATTTTTCAGCGGTGTGACATCAGAAATTCGGTTACTATACAAATTAACCTCAGTTAAATTCTTCAAATCTGCCAACGGTGAAATATCCGTAATGTCACCATGAAAATATTTTGGCGCGAAATCCAAACTGGGCGACAAGTTAATTTCTTGTAAACTAGTGGCATATTGCAGCCCTTCCAGCGAATAGTTACCTGGATTATTAGGACCAATGCCACCATTTCCACCATCAATTGGTCCTGCATCAACGTATGCCTGAGGACTTCCTGAAGACGGCGAATAGTTCAACTTTTGTAACTTAGCCAAATCACCTTTCGTCATCTCAGCTGGACTGGCAATCGGTTGGGTTCCAGCTTGATCATTGTAGTTATCCCAAACCAAGTACCGTAGCTTGGCGTTCGGCATAAATGTCGGTAACTTGGCATCATCCGCTGGAATTGCCGCAGCCTGAACCATTTGAACAACTTGATTCTGATGAATGACATATCCAGCTAACGGCATAATTGCCGCCCCCGCCAGCATTAACATCATTCGATACAAATAACGCTTGAATTTGATTTTCAAAGTACGCCCCTCCCCCATAAAAAAAACAGCGCATTAACTATTTACAATTTCACCCTAACATATCCCTGTACGCAAACGCTATCATTTCGATTTAATATGGAATAATCACTTATCAAGATATATTAGGGTTCAGAAAACAGCTCGCTAAAATTAACTGCATACTCAATTTGTAAAGCAAGCCAAGGGAAGCGACATACTTAAATTTATTTTGAACATCATTAATCAACCACAAGAAACGGGCTCACCAACAACTGCAACACTTGTTAATGAGTCCGTTTTAATTTTTTACCAACCCATCTCCAAAACGGATGGCGTGTCGGATAAATTAATCCAGAAAGATACCCTTACCCGCTAGGTTATGCAAACAAATGGCTAAGTATTCGGCATTATGCTCTGGATAAATTGGCGTTGTTAGCGGCACCTGCTTCATCGTTTGATAAGCCGGACATTTTTTCCCACGATAAGTCGGTTCAAGCCAAGCTAAATCAGGATGATAACCCCGCCGTTGCATTTCTTTCATTACAAGCACGTGGAATTGGTAGAGCTTGTACGGTGAATATTGAAAAACATAGTTGACCGTGGCGTGGGGTCTCCCCCAACCATTTCCGCGAAGTGCCGCGATTTCACGATGTTGACCAAGTAATTGTTGCCGCGGCAACCTGCTAATTAAGCTTTGATGCCATAATCGCATTTAACGTCTCCTTTCAATCTTCTGAATAAGTCTGGCCTTGGTAAATAAACCAAAGAAACATGCCATTATCCAACAATTGTCAATTTAGTTCGTATCTGCAAATTCACAATCTATTTTCCTTTATGATCCAAACTAGATAATTATTCTTTTATGAATTTACATATTTCAATTCCAGTAATGACATTTAATGGGCTTTTTTAATATTGTATAGAGTAGTTATGACTTTATGGAGATAAAAAATAAAGTGCCGTTACGATTATTTCTAACAGTACTTTATTTTAAACGAACTTTCATTATTTATTTACACATTTTAACAATATCGCAAACTCACGTTTAATTAAACACCGAGGATTCATGCCTGCCTAATCCCAGCATTAAACATTAAAATAAGTCTTCTTTTCCCAATCAGTGACACTCATCTGATAGTTGGTCAACTCATCCTGCTTAATTTCCAGATACTTTGGCACAACACTTCCCAAAGATTTAGCTAAAATATCATCATTTTTCAAATTAGCCAGTGCAGCCGGCAATGAGCTTGGCAATTCAACAATTTTGGCATCGGTCCGTTGTTCTGGCGTCATGTTATAAATGCTGTCTTCAACATTCTTATTGGGCGTTAATTGACGTTGAATCCCATCTAATCCAGAAGCTAGCAAAGCCGAAATTGCCAAGTATGGATTAGCGGAGGGATCGCCACTCCGTAATTCGAACCGCGTTGCCGGACCACGACCATCAGGGACTCGAACCAAGGCTGTCCGGTTATCCACGGCCCAAGCAACATAGGTTGGCGCTTCAAATCCCGGGACTAATCGCTTGAAACTATTAATGGTTGGATTGGTAATCGCGGTAAAGGCTTGAGCATGAGCTAAAATACCGGCTAAATAATTCAGGGCCAGTGAAGAAAGACCGTGGCTACCCTTGGAATCATCAAACAGGTTCTTGCCATCCTTAAACAAAGACGTATTCAAATGCATCCCCGAACCATTCATCCCAGCTTTTGGTTTCGGCATAAAGGTTGCCCGCAGGCCATACTTAACGGCAATCGCCTTGGTGGCTAGCTTTAACAGTTGAATTCGATCTGCCGTAATGACCGCATCGTCAAATCGAAAATCAATTTCGCACTGACCCGGTGCGACCTCATGATGATCGGCTTCAATCTGGAAGCCCATTTGTTTCAATGTATTAACCGTTTCTCGGCGACAAGCCTCACCATTATCATCTGGATAAACATCAAAGTAAGAAGCCTGATCATTCAAAGTGTCAGTTGGTTTGCCAGATTCATCTGCTTTAAATAGGAAGTACTCCATTTCGGCACCAACATTTAGATGGCCACAATCAATATCAGTCAATGATTGATTTAGTCGCTTTAAAACGAAACGAGGATCACCAGCAAATGGGGTACCGTCACGATTGTAGACATCACAAATCAGTGCGGCCGTCTTCCCACCCGTGGTGATCCATTTTAGTTACTATGATAGTTTTTGAACAGTTTTAATGAAAAACTACTATCTGTAAGTGCTAGTAGTTAGTACAACGGCAATGCTCCTACCGGCCTAAGAGAGAATCGCAGAACTTGATCTAAACCTGATCCATACCCCCAACGGTTCTTTTTTATTGCCTGCATTAAGACTACTAACGCAGCAGTTCCAAATAGTAGGACTGCCCAGGCAACAAAGATTCCCCCCCTTCTTCGGAAGAATGTTCCCCCAACTAACTCTCCAATACCATTAGTCAAACACAAAAAGCACTCTACTACAGAGATAGAGTACTTTTTAAGCGAATGATAAAAGCCAGAATTTAATTTACTTTGTAAACACAATTCTCGGTCTACTTTCTATTTCCAACACTAGTTTAAAAATTTATGACGATTTTCCCCGAAACATGTCCTTGTTCGCTTAAAGCTAGTGCTTGTTTAACTTGCTCTAAGGTAAAGTTAAATTGCTTTGTAACAAAAGTTTTTATCTGACCTACTGCAACATAGTTAGCAATTTTTGCTAGTATTTCATTTTCAACTCTTAGATTACTAAACATGGCAATAATCCCATATTTATCCGCCATCTTTTGATCGGGCATACCATTAGTAGTAAGTAGTCTCCCGCCTTCTTTTACTAGCTGATAACTTTGACTTAGAACCCTCCCACCGATCAAATCTAAAAGAGCATCAACCTTTTTAAAATTGTCAAATGCATGTGATTGATGATAGTCAATCACGCCATCTGCCCCAACGTCTTTTAAAAACTCTTTATGGTTTGGACTAGCAGTAACATAAACTTCGGCTCCTAATTTTTTAGCAAACTGAATAGCAAATGTTCCCACAGACCCTGCTCCTCCTTGAATTAATAAGCGTTAGCCCTTAATAA
Source organism: Lentilactobacillus diolivorans DSM 14421 (assembly GCF_001434255.1). GTDB lineage: Bacteria > Bacillota > Bacilli > Lactobacillales > Lactobacillaceae > Lentilactobacillus > Lentilactobacillus diolivorans. Next base: position 103,077 of record NZ_AZEY01000023.1, on the reverse strand, counting down.
TATTCAAAGAATCCACTATTGCTTCCCACGCGGTTAAACCCGTAACAGGTATAGCTGCTCCTTCCGAAAAGCTAACCTTGTTTGGTAATACAGCAGTCCAACTATCCTGAGTAATTGCATACTCACTATATGTTCCAGCAAAGGATTCAACAAACGAAATGACACGATCGCCTGGCTTAATTGTCTTTACCTCAGGGCCGACTGCTTCTACAATGCCAGAAATATCCATTCCCGGAGTTACAGGGAACTTCATCGGTACCACCTGTTCCATTGCACCGTTGCGAATTTTCCAATCCAATGGATTAATGCTAACAGACTTAGTTCTTATCAAAATCTCATGCTGTTGCGGTTGTGGTTTTGGCGATTCAACCATTGCTAAAACTGAATTATCACCATAATGATCATATTGAATTTTCTTCATATTTATCTCCTTTTTTCCCGGTTAATCAAGTAAAAATCGATCTATCATATCTTTTTTGTTTTCAAATATTTTTTTTAGTAACTTGGTAAATTGAGCTGCTTCATTTTCAGTAAGCCCCTCGACTATCCATTTATTAACAATTGGGCTCACTCTCACAATTTCCAAATAAGCACTTTCTCCCTTATTTGTTAAAAATATTTGCTTTTCTCGCTTATTTTTAGGATTCACTACCACATCTACAAATTTTAATTTCTTTAATTTTGCCAATTGTTTAGTAATAATACTATGATTTCTGTAAATCTGGTGAACTAGCATTTTCTGTGAAAGACCTGGATTATCATGAATTTTTACAATGAGCATGAAGTTATTATCCGATAGATCTACAGATGATAATAAATGCGTTATCTGATTCCGAACCAACCGATTAATAACCGATAAAAGCATCTCAGACTGGTTATTCAAAAACTCTTCCTCCTTATCCCAAAACATGTTCATTTGAACATGATTGGACTACATAATAACAATTCCTTTAGTCCGTTGCAAATGATAAGAATTTAAAAAATAAATTTTCTACCAAATCCCTTATTATGCAAATTATTTCAGAGGTGATTATCTCGTAACAAAAATAGGCTCTATTTTCAATAGTGTGTCAATGACAATATGAATGTTTCTCCAATATTTTATAAACATCGCTAACAGTTTTTTGGCAATACCAGTGCTCACCATCTTGCCATATTTAATCACATAAAGATAATCTGCAAAAAGATCCTTTGAAAACATGGAACAAAGTATGTTAACTTAAAACATTCCTTTGTATTTTCCCGTATAAAAAAGAACTATTTTATCTGAGTGTTGGCCGTGTCATACTTTTCTTGAAAAGTTGATAAACTATTTGCAAAGAAAATTAGCAATACCGAAGAACTTAAACAAGCCATGGTAAGCGATTTGAAGCAAAACGCAAATCGATCCATAAAAAATCAATGGTTTAAAATATGGATACGTCCAATATCTATGGGAATTAATTGACACTGTTCAAGGCAATTTAGAAAATCTTCCGGGAAACAGCTAAGAGGCACAAACACTTAAAAAATTAGTTGATCTATTGCAAGATTAGTACATTACACTAATTGATTTAGGAAACATTGATCAATATTCCAGACGAACGAGAACATAATTGGTTTATTGATTAAAATATAAAAACGCCTTATCAACTAATTTTAAATGAGCTCTGAATTAAGGAGCTTAAAATTAATTAATAAGGCGGCTATTATTGGTTGTTCAATTATTTTTCTTTTCATTCCAAAATGGATCATCAGGATATTGTTCCATAAATCGACTTACTTCTGAAAAATCTTCTTTGTCTAAAACCGATTTAAAAACCAGTTCATTCATTGAGCAGCCGGGGATTATCAGCGGCCATCAACGAAATTGGCATTGCCCTGATGGCTGAAAATTGCCTTTTATCCCGCATTTTCGCTCGGTAACAATCGTATTTAAACTAACAGCGACTAGTCGAAACGATTGTTGTCCCAGCCACCCTTCAATCATTCATCATTTTATTTTATTATTTACTATGGATGAATATGGTTACCGATTCGGCTTGGCCTTGATCTGGCGCTGTGACCCAGCTCCCAATAAGTGTAGCCCTCGATGGCTAATCCAATCAAAATACCTAACACGCAGAAAACTAAAATCGTCAACAAGTTCATAACTTGACAGTCCCTTCCTTTGATTATACCGGTCATTGCCTGATCCGGTACCGTCTTGTTAATTTGCTGCAAATCAAGGATAGATTAAAAGTTCAAAAATGGCAATAGGTCATTTGGGGATTTTACAAAATTATTCTCTCAAAGTAAAAAGTTCGAACCAATATCGTTAAGATACGAGTAACTAACACTAATGCAAAAACGTCATATTATGCAATTAAATATTTAATATGCTTTAATTTTCAGAAATTGTAATTCTATTTAATATTCAATTACATCCGAAACCATATTTTCTAGCCAACTGTTCATTCAAAAATCATTTAGCAACCCAATAAAAAATATACCGGGCATTTTCAAGGTGATAGTTGCTCCTCAAAACGCTTGGTATATTTTTTACACTGATCGCCATTCCCAAAATGGTAATTGGCCTGTCAAAACTTGACTTTCTAACAGCCTATTTCTGAATGACAAACTTCTTGTTGGCTGTGATATAGTGGCCGTTAGTCAACTGATAACGGGTCGCTAATTTATATTTGATCACTTTTTTAACCTTTAATAAAGCACCTTTTTTAAAATGGGTTACCTTTTGTGTTAAAGAAGTCTTCCGATAAGAATTAAGCCCCTTACGATTGATAACCGTTACCTTGTTGCTCTTAGGAGTTGAGCGGTAATAAACAGGAATGACATATTTAGCGCTCGCTGTGATATATCCTTTGGTTCCCTTTACGTATTTACGGGTATACGGATTATATTGTTGAACGCGATATCTCAGTTTACCTGCATTGTCCCGCTGGTATCCCTTAACAATGAACTGAGGACGGTTAATCCGCTTAGCCTTTGAGTACCACTTAACTCGATTATCACGCTTAAAATCAGCCTTCTTATATAATCCAATTTTCTTCGTGGCATAAACCGATTCACCTTTGACGGCTACCTGGCCGTTACCGACCTCTGGTGTCACACTGGTACTACCATTGGTATCAGTGGTCTCGCCAGGATTGGTCGTTTGATTTGAATTATTATTACCACTCGTACTACCACCACCGGAAGTGTTACCACCTTTAACCGTGACTGTAATTGTCTTTGAAACATTGTCTGGACCACACTTATACGTAATCTGATATTGACCAGGTACAGATGAATTCACCTTTCCGGTTACCGTAACATCCTTAGAAGCTAAATCAACCGGCTTACCGTTATGATCAAGAATCGTTGCATTATCAGCAGGCTTCCAAGCACTTCCTTGGCTGATTGTTGAATCATGGGCATCAACGACCTTACGCAGCTCGATATAAAGCGTGCCAACCCCATCTATTTGTCCAGGACTAACGGGCTTTCCGGTCTCTGGGTCAATAATCGTTGCACCTGGGATCGTATTATAGGTATAGTAGTCCATTAACTGACTTGGGTTAGTGCCCTGTTTAACCGCAACTGAGTAACCAACGTTTCGAACCGAATCCTTAATCGCATCAAGTTGAATGAAATACAAAGCACCTGTATAGTATGGCGTATTATTATTTACAGTCGCATTTTGAAAATCAACTTCGTTACTGCCACTTGGAAAGTTGTTAATCCTTATTTCATGATTAGCATTCATCTTTGGCATATGTTGCTGAATATCATTCGGCAACATATTGTACGTGCCGTTTGCATTCCTGGTTGTGGCAAGGTATCTGCCCGTACTATCCAGTGGACTGTTACCATCATTGTCGGTCATTAATTTGCCAAATCGATAATAACTATAAAATTCTTTGTAAGGGTCATAAAAGAAGTTTCCAATATTAAAAGTATCATTTACCTTAACGGAGTCCGGATCTTGAATCTTCATTGGAATGATCAATTTGTACTCTTGATAAGCTGGTAAAGTTCCAGTAATATTAAATGCCCTCAAAGCAGTAGGATCAGAATTATGATCATCAACATACGAAAACCATCGAGTGGTTAGTCCGTTTTGGGTTGTTGAAGAATACTGATCAGTTGCAACAACCGGAGAGTTTGGATTCATCCATCTTGGTAAGAAGACTTCATAACTTCCAATTTTTACGGCTTCACTAGTCGTATTTTTAATAGTAACCTCCTGACTAATCGAATTCACTCGAGTTGCATCAATAATCGCATTACTCGATTGATTAGTACCGATAAGCCGAGGATACGGTCCTGACTGCCCGTTAACAATCAACTGAGTATTAAATTCAATTCCCTTATCACTCAAAACGCCTTGTGGGCTATTAGGACCGGTATAAGTATACATCGCCGGAGTATCATCAGCTGACACCTGTCGCCCCATAACAGCCGTAAACAACAGAAAAGTAACTGCTACCAATATCAGCTTGATAAATCGCCATTTTTTCCCAAAAAGTTTTGTGTTCATTTTTAATTCCCCCTAAATCTAATCAATCACGCTAATTTCTACAATGTCATCCCCTATTTAACCAATTTTCATAACAACAAACATACTATTAAATTCAACTTGACATTCTGAATTAAAGCGCTTCATTGAATCTACTTACAGTGTAACAGAGGTACTTAAATCAGCAAATTATTTAGACTTTTTATATCGATTAAGTTATATTTAGTTGCCCCGATATGATGATTTATAAAGTGCATTTGCGATTTATGACCCGGTCCACTAACTATCCTTACTCGGATTTCAAAAGGGTCCTTGCGTGTTACTAACCAAAATGATTAGCAGCAAAACAAGGACCCACTTTTAATTTCATGATATCTCGTTTCTTATTTCAAATCTCTACTGAACATCTACGGATTGACATTTCGATTAAACCTCGCAGATATCATTTATCGATGAATCTTTCCCTGTAATTTATCACCAAAGGAATCAATCTTTTTAGCCGCAAACACCGTGCCGCCAAGTAACACACCACCAACAATCAACGTACTGGCAACCATAAATTTAAATACACTTTTTAACGCATCCATTATGAGATCACCGATTTCCTTTCCTGACGAACCATGACACAACTAAGACTAGAATAATCGCACCAATCAACGAGGGAATAATCGCCATCCCAGCTAGACTCGGTCCCCATGACCCTAAAAGTCCCTGACCAATTGCGGAACCGACTAACCCTGCGACAATATTGGCGATCCAACCCATTGACTGCCCATTGTTGGTAATTGCACCAGCTAACGCACCAATTATGGCACCAACAATTAATGCCCAAATAAATCCCATCGGTCATTCCTCCTTATTCGTAAGTTGAAGCGCTCGGTTTATGTTCAATTAATCAGCACGTTTTTGCCAACAAAGTCTTAAATTCATCCTTACGCAATTCCCTTGGCAAAAAGCTGCGAATCTCATCTTCATTAAAGCCAATCTGAAGCTTCTCATGATCAACTAGAATTGGTCGTTTTAAGATTTGGGGATGTGCCACCAATAGCTCGATAAACTGTGATAAGTGTAATTTCTCAATCCCCACATTCAATCTTTTAAACGTCTCAGATTGTCTGGAAACCAAATCCCAGCAACCATTTTCCGTCAAAGAGAGTAACTCCTTGATCTCATCACCATTCAACGGATGTCGGGCCATGTTTCGCTCATTAAATGGAATATCATGATCAACTAGCCATTTTCGGGCTTTGCGACTAGAAGTACTGCTTGGTGTAATCAACAAACTCAGCATAAACATACTTCCTTTCCTTAAAAAGGTCATTGCGGTGTTGAACCATTAATTCATAGTCACGTAACATTTTATTGATTATCATGCTATTACAGTAATCTTTATATGTCAAGCATTAAACTTATATGTGGTCAATGATTTACTAATCGATTTAAATAATGCCGTATTAGCAATCAAAAAAGTTGACTATCTATCGGTTTTTGCAATATACTAATTTGCAATCATCATATTTAGGGGTGTTGCAGCTGAATTAACATTCCGGATCATAACAGGATATGATGATATGTCATCTCTTAAAAGTTACTTTCTCAGTTAACTCAATGATCAACGATGCTACTAAAAGATGATAGGAGGTTTTAACGAATGAGTGATGAGTCACTAATCAATCCATTAACTAAATATTTTAACCAAGATTATCCAAATCAATCTCAGCCAGAACCGGGTTTGGAATCCAAATTAGATCCCAAACCGGACGCTGGTGAAGATTCCTACCAAGGTTCCGGCCAATTAAAGGGTCGCAAGGCATTAATAACGGGCGGTGATTCAGGAATTGGTCGGGCAACTGCTATCGCCTACGCTCGTGAAGGTGCTGATGTCGCAATTAATTATTTGCCTGAAGAGGAATCAGACGCCCAAGAGGTTAAAACCCTGATTGAAAAAGCTGGGCAAAAAGTCGTCCTAATTGCGGGCGATCTTAAATCCGAAGCTTTCAATCAGAAACTGGTTGATCAGGCCGCTGACGAACTTGGCGGTCTGGATATTTTAGCCTTGATTGCTGGTAAACAACAGGCAGCTGGTGACATTACCAAGCTATCAACAAAGCAAATCAAGGAAACCTTTGAAACTAATGTTTATCCCATTTTTTGGATGGTCAAAGCCGCTATGAAATACCTTAAACCAGGAGCTTCAATTATTACCACGACTTCAATCCAGGCCTACAACCCATCACCGTATTTACTGGATTATGCGACAACCAAAGGTGCGATTCGGACACTGACCCAAGCACTGTCGAGACAGCTGGCCGATAAGGGTATTCGGGTTAATACGGTCGCACCAGGGCCAATTTGGACGCCATTACAAGTGGTTGGCGGACAACCTCAAGCAAGCATTCCCAAGTTCGGGCAATCCAAACCCCTCAAACGTGCTGGTCAACCCATTGAATTAGCACCGGTTTATGTATTCCTCGCCTCTGATAAGGCCAGTTATGTCACCGGTCAAAGCTATGGCGTCACCGGTGGTGATTTTACCAACTAATTCCATATAAGGGGATTGCTTTAAATTGCCTTGGGATACCAAAGTTTAACCATTCAAATAACTCTGAGACTTAAATTGCGATCTGAGTTAATTGATTTAACCACGAAAGTCCATTTCGCTTTTTAAAATAAAAATCAGAGTGAAACAAAAGGCGTTAACTTCCAGAGTACAACTGGATTATCCGAATATTCCGGACTTGAATATTTGGATAATTCGGTTGTACGGCAGGAAGTTGCCTTTTATCTCACGTTTCGACTCGGTAATAATCGTGATTACACAAATAGGGGCTGGGACAAAATTACTTTTGTCCCAGCCCCATTTTTTCATAACCGGAAAACCCCATTAGGCAATCTGTGTTCCGGCTTCCAAATTATTATCCAATTTATAAATCCGTTCAACGTCAATTACAACAACGGCTGCTCTTGGGAATTTTTCATAAATCTTGGTTGGATCTAAAATTTTCTTAGCAAACGCATCATCTTCGTGAATTTGCACCGAACCTTCAAAGCGAAAACCCTTTTGTGCCGGCCGATCCGCAACTGCCACGGCAGCCGAACCATTTCGCTTTAAATTGTGATAAGCATGGCGAAAAGTGTGCTCAAAATAAATCAAATGAGTTTCGTCTAAGACATGCAACGAACCTTTGGGACCAACTTGAGGCAAACCTGCTTCATTAGTTGTCGCTAAAAACGGTAATTGATTATTTACCATATCTTGCATTTCTTTAGTTAACACTGCCATTTGAATTCCTCCTTGTTAAGTCTGATTATTTTATTCTAACCAGCATGAATGAGAAATTGCCAATTTGCGAACTGCTAATTTTAACAACCAGAAAATTAAATGGGTAAAAAGCATTCTAACCAACGAAAATGAGCGTTACTCAGTGCCGCAGATATCTCACTAATCAACTAAAATAATCGAGTTCCGGCATCTAAGTCGTTATTCAGTCGATAGATTCGCTCAACGTTAATGACGACGACCACCACTCTGGGAAATCGTTCACGGATTGTGGTCGGCGCCAGAACCTCTTCAGCCAAAGGATCACCTTCGTGAATTTCGGCAGAACCCTCAAAGCGAAAGCCACTTTCTACCGTTCGGTTGGCAACTGCAACCGCTGCTAAGCCCGTTTCCTTCATATTGTGGTAAGCGTGCCGAAACGTATGCTCGTAATAAACCAATTGACCATCTTTTAATACCCGGAGAGTTCCCTCAGGGCCGATTTGAGGAAGGCCAGCCTTACTGGTCGTTGCCAAAAAAGGTAGCTGATCCTCGATCATATCACGCATGTCTTTAGTAAACACCATTACAACTCATTCCTCCTAATTTTGCTAACTGATCCTATTTTAATGAGTTTGAATCTAAAATTGCCAGTTTCCGATCTGCAAATTTTGATTTGATATTGAAAAGGTTTCACAACTCAAATTTTTAAACAAAGATCACCGCAAAGCCTTTAGGACCAACGTGAGTCATAATCGTCGGGCTGGTCAACTCGTTCATAATTTCTAAATCCGGCCGCGCCTGTTTAAGTTCAGCCGCAATTCGATCCGTATCCACGTGACTATCAACGTAGGAAAGCCCCACTCGAGTAATCTGATGGTCATTAATAATTTGGTTCACAACTTGGGTAACCATTTTTTGCATCCCTTTTTCGCCGCGTGCTTTGTGAATGACTTTTAATTTACCGGCCGGCATCCCTAATTCCAGCTTTAATTTGATCAACGTCGAAACAAAGCCAACTGCTCGATTAGCCCGGCCGCCCTTTACCAAATAATCTAAGCTATTCACAAAACAAGTTAATGTAATTTTCGCAAGGTAGGCAGTTAAGGCCGCAACGATAGTCTTTAAGTCCGACTGAGTCTTGATTAACTCGGCAGCTTTTAGAACCGCGAAACCCAATCCCCGGTCAGTCAGCCCACTGTCGACAACCTCAATCGGTGCTGATACTTGTTTGGCCGCCATTTGAGCCGTTTGAACAGTGCCGCTTAAGACCGATCCAATGTGAATCGAGATAATTTGATCGCCAGGGTTCGCAAGCCGCCGGTAAGTTTCAATAAACTGACCCATCGATGGCTGACTGGTCTTGGGAAACTCTTGATCTTCCTTTAAACGTCGCGAAAATTCATCTCGACTAATATCAATCCGGTCCCGGTAGTGCTGCCCTTCAAGTGTCACCGTCAATGGGACAACAGTAATTTGATGCGCTTTGATTTCTTCGCTTGTCAGTTGGGCAGTTGAGTCAGTCACAATATGGATCATACACAATTCTCCTTTGATAAATGAAAAGAGAACCGACAGTTTGTCGATCCCCCGCCATTAATATTTATTTTGGTATCATTAGTAATAAAACCATTACGAATCTTTGTTGGCTACATTGTATCACCAAACAAGGGACATTCGCCGACTTCGAACAAGATAAACAAAAAAAGTTTCCAACTCACCACCTGGTTGGTCGTGAATCAGAAACTTGCTCTTTTTGAACGATTTTATTCTAGCAAATTTGTTGACTAAGTGCCTTCTGTTCCGCCGTTTGTTCTGCATCAGTCTGATTAAGGACTTGATCAGCATCTTGGACAGAGACGGCCCCATCGAGAATGCCGCTGTCATCTTTAAGGACCAATGCATTATGTGAAAAATCAAGTGTCAGACCTGAGCCCAAAAACGTTCGCTCGCCAACAGATGTGAATAAATGAAGGCCTTGGTTATTATCTACTGGGATTCGATAATCATTATCTTGTTTGCTGGTTGCAACAATTTGGAATTTATCACCAATCGCGCAACTACCGCCGACTTTGGAATATTTATTAGAGCCATCGTCAGTTGCCAAAAATAAGTTCTTGGTGGTATCGATTCGGTTAGCCAAATAGGTTTTGGCAGTATCTTTAATTGTTAGTTTCAATTGAATCCCTCCAAGTATCATTGTTGGTTGATTTAAATTGTGCACAATTTAAATCTCACTTACATCATACAACGTCCAACGTGGGGATGCAATTTGTAAAAATACTCAGACCGATTAAAAACTCAAATGAGTAACTAACTATTTAGCGCAGCCCCAAGCAGAAATCCGGTAATCCCAATTGCAACCGACATCACAATTAAAATTGTACCTTTATTCCTGGACTGCTCGTTTTTGGTCAGTAAAACGCCAAAAACAACACCACCGGCACCAAAAATAATTGGAAATAAAAATAGCGAAATCACCGCGCAAATCCAACCAAACGTTAAATATAAGTTGGTATTCCGATCGTTTCCAGCACTGGTTGCATTTGAGTTCTGAGAAGATGTCGGTTGCGAATATTGAGGTTGCTGTTGGTTTGTATATTGATTGCCATTGTTGGCATGATTTGCCGGCTGGGAACTTCCAGCTGGATTTGGCGCGGTCTGATTTGACACCGTGACGTTAATTTTTTGACCGCATTTAGGACAAAATACCGAACTGGCAGCAATTTTGCTGCCGCAATTTGGACAATAGATGGTTTTATTTTCCATAAATCTATTTTTCTCCCCAATTAGTAACTATTTTTGTTCTTTTGTTTCAAATGTCGAAATCCTTGGGCTTGCCAGGAATGTCCAACTAACAACTTTGGTGTCGAAAACTTAACAAGTGTATCATTTATTTTAATGGAAACTGTATTCTCTAAAAGGCCGGTCCGGACTGAGAATTCTTGAATGCACTCATTCTTTATAAAACGATTTTTTCCAGAAAACAGACCCTTAACAGAAACCGCTAAAAACAGCAACCCATTTTGTTCAAAACAAACGATAAAGCTCACGCCTGCCAAAATTTCAGCAATCCTTTCGATTGGATTATAGAAATGTTTGTTTTGAACATAAAGAATAGCGCTAGGCCGTCCAATAAATCCAAGTTTACGACGATAGACCATAATTCGAGCATAATTAAAATCCGAATCTAGCCCACTAGCCCTTTCTACAGGAATTGATTCAGGTACTGACTGAGGCTGCTTGGTAAGTTGTTTAGCAGGTTGCTTACTGCCACAATTTGGACAAAAATTATCAGAAATTGAAATTTGGGAACCACAATTAATACAAAATTTAAAATTTTGATCAACCAATTTTCATCCTCCTATCTGTGATCTCTTACATATCATCGCTAGTATTGTATTCAACTTGTCCATTATAGACATCCAAAAAAATTCGGTCTGAGTCATCAGGATTGGGAACAACAATTCTACTATAGCGTTTCCCTTTATTCTTTGCTAACCATGCTGATTCATTCGTCGCACTTCTAACCAATGACTTCCAAATAGCGACTTCAGAATCATTTAGGCCTTGCATTACACGCGAATTACCGCTTAAATGGATTGCCGTCTCACCACGACTATTATCCCACCGGACACTAGGACTATCATAGTCATCAGAATCCTCATCAGTAACCTTTTGCTCTATATCACGTGCAGCTTGGGAACCTGTAAACCCAAAAGCGTAATTGGTTGACGTACCATACTCGCTTCGAATTAAACGCTGATTTGCCGTGCTTAGGGAAACGCCGGTCCAAAGAAATAAAACCACCAATATCGGCCAAGAATACCACTTTTTTACCCAAAGAATATTTGAACTCGACATTGGAAACCTATTCATTGAAGTCCCCTTTGAGCATAGGAATACCAGCAAAATAACCCCACCCGCAATCGGGAAAAAAGACCAGCAGTAATTCCAACCGCTCCGATTGGTATCATGAAGTCGTCTGATATTAGCTGTAAAACATGCAACCCATAAAAGCGAAAAAATTGCTGAACTAACAAGAATAATGCCAAATAAGATTGGCCGTTGAACATCGTCATTAAGTGAATAAAGTGCCAACGGCTTATCTACAGCAATGGTACATATCAGGATTTCAAGTACTGTAAAGATCAACGCAGTCGATAGCATTGCCCACCAAAAATCAGCCCGACTCATTCGGTGATTAATCGTAAATGCATCCCTCAGTAAAAGTTTGAATGAATTAATAAAACCTGGTGCAAGCTGATTTTTGTTGGCATTAGCCCGACTGTACTGGTCTTGGGGCGTAACTTGACTCTGGTTACTGCCAGCAGACGCAGTTTGACTTGTAAACATTCCTTGAGCTGGACCAGGATCACTAGCTAATCCCTCACCAGTAGTATCTTTTTGATTGATTTGACCCCGATCATTTGCCTGTGGTTGAACTTTTTCATCCGACAAAGGTGGCTGTTTAAAACCACACTTTGGACAAAATTTTGACGACCTCGGCATCTGACTGCCACAATTTGGGCAAAATTTAGTTGCTTGATCCATGAATACCCCTCCAATGTCATTTTCTTAAATAAATTCCCACTTTGTAAAAAACAACTTTCCAATATCAACCATGATTTACGCCTAAATATGTTCTAATATGTATTTCTCACAAGAACCAACCATTAAAGTAGCGCTCTATGCAACCGGAAAGTATTCCCATAACTTATTAATACAAAAAAGATTGACCAGCTAAACAAATTCAACGGACCAGTTGATACGTGTCAAAGACAGTTTTAACGCCTTTTCTCATAACCTCCTAAGATATCAAAATATTAGTACAATATTATTATTGTTGTTTGTTAATATTTTGTCAATCCATTTATGAAAGTGGGTGAAAGGAAGATTGCAATGTCATTATTCAGCTGTGAAGAATCCGGTTCCTGTTTACCACAGTCAAAAAATGGAAGTCCAATAATCAATGAGCTTCCATTTTTTGACTTAATTAAATTAATAAGTTGTAATTTATCCTTACAGATTTATACAGGCCTTTATTCACTTAAACAACATCAGGCAAAATTAGTGTTAATCAATTTGTTCTGTAACTGCCAATATAAGTATGACCCTTTCCCAACTCATCTTGGGTTTGCAAGACAATCTGATCCCCACTTTTGAAAAATGATTTACTTATCCCATCTAAATTGGAGTCATTGTATTTAGCATCAATTAAATGTTCACCATTGTTATAATCCAATCCCGTTTTATTCTGTTGTGCATAATTTGCAAATATGTTTTTAGCATAGGCAAATTTAGATCCATTGGTAATCCATATCTGGTTAAGTAATTGTTTTAATGTTCCCGTTTCATAATATTTAATGATCAAATCTTTATCATAGTTAACACGACTCCATACATTATCAGAATTCGATAATTTGCTAAGTTCTCCCTCACTGACCAACACAGGAGTACTAAATGACTGCCTATTAAACGTGACAATTATAAGGGTAACACCATCTCTTTTAGGTACCACCTTCCCATCAGAAGATACTGAAGCTACATTTGAATCAGAGGACGACCACTTAATTCCTTTGTAACTAACATTCTTCACATTAAATTCAGGAACAAGCTTAAAACTTGTCCCGATTGGGGAAGTATGATAAATCGAGTTGCTCGATGAAGTGATCGCATTAGGATTATAAATATTCCTAACAAAAATCTTCCTAACCCTTATGTAATGTGTAATGGTAAAATTATACCCTGCTTTATCCTTAACGTGGTAAACAACAACATACCTACCCGGCTTTTCAGTGTTAACGTAATCTTTCACAGAAAATTTAACTTTGTCAGGCTTTGTATAGTAATAGATCATGCCTTTATATGGATCAAACCGTGTATTTTCGTTGATAGTCGAATATTTAAATCGTAGACGCGGTTTATCAATCCGGTGGCCACCTAATTTCTTTATTGAAGCATAAACTGATTGAGGATGAATCTCTTCTTTTATTGTGGCTATTGAGATCCCTACCATCAATACCATCATTTCAATCATTATCCATCTAACTATTTTCATAACTAACCCTTCCTAGTTTTATTTTCAATGAAATACTTTCTAATCTGACAAAATATTATAAGTACACCTATCAAAAGCGGCCAACGCGGTCAGACACTTTATAAAACAAATGATGCCGGTCACCTCTTGGAATATACGCTATTTTCTTATTGTGGCTTACTTCATATTAGTATATTCAAACCCAACATGAGAAAAGAAGTTCATAATTACAGTTCCCTAAATATTCGTAATGCAAATCATAAGTAGCACCAGCCACATCCTGAATCTTTGTATTTCTTCTGACGAGTATATCCCACACACAGCCCATTAGTACTTCTATCACCAATTGTGAAATATGTTCGTAGATAATACCAACTAATCCTTATATGCTGCGTATTTCGCTACATTTTTTCTTTCAAGTTCCGTGCAAAAATGATGGACTACCTTTATGTTAAGCAATGGGCATTGCAGTCTCTGCCGAACCTACGAAAAAGCTCAGGCTTAAAAATGTTTCCAATAATATTCCAAGAAGTAGCTTCTCAGTCCTCGTCAAGTTAACCCCTCCTCCGATAACAATTTAAACATAATTCAATTATAGTCTAAAAAATGAACAGGAAATTTTGAATTTATATTTTTTCCATTTATCGTCTATTACTCAAACAGTTTCAAGATCGTTAATAATTTATCTATTGAAGAATACCCATCCCCACGCTTCAGTATAATATGATAATCTTTACGATTTTTTATCGCTCATAGATTTCTTACTCAAGTCTTTCACCGCTCAAAAAAGACTGAATCACAATAAAGCAAGTAAATTCAGCCTTTGTATACGATAAATATAAGCTCGCTAAATGATCGTCAAAGTTAAATCAGCTTACGAGGTCTTCAACGAAACAAACTTCTTATTACCAGTAATATAATGTCCATTATTCAACACATACCGAGTTGCCATGCCATCATGAACAACTGCTTTAACGCGGACTGATGTTCCTCGTTTCAAGTGTTGAACTCGATTATGTTTGGCAAGTAGTCGACTTTGAGATTCATAAACACCTTTAGGGTTAATGACTGTCAACTTACGATACTTACCTGACTGCCAATACAGTAAGCCGATATTTTTCTCATTAGTCGTAATATAGCCACCGGCAACTTTGTAACGCCAACGGCCTTGCGCATTTTTGATTGCTTTGTTAACTGTAAAGACCGATACTTTGTAACGCGGTTGTTTGACGTATTTTCGAATTCGCTGAGACTTTTTAAAGTTGACCGTTCGATACTTATAAACCGTCGTTTTAGCATAAACTTTAAATGGAAAGGCGTATTTGACCTCAACTGGTTGACCTGGCGTTGTGGGAGTTGGCGTTGAAGTATCGGGAACCGGCATTGCTGGTGTTAATGGTGTGGCAGGGATTGTTGATCCGATTTGATTATTCACATATTCAAAAGTAATCGTCATCGGTACTTTAGAATATGTCCCAGTTAAAGACCCGACCACTCGATTAAACGCATACCCGTTAATTACTAGTTGATAGTTGGAAACGTTATAGCTTGTTCCCGGATAGCCACTAAATATTTGCGGGTTGGCAATTTGATTACCAGATTGATCAATGTATGCCAACGTAATGGTTTGCTTGGGAGCGGGAACTTGTTGCCAAACCAAGGTTTCGGTTTTACTACGAGGCTTAGCTAAATAATCTTTTAATGCCTGACGACTTTTTAAAACAGTTCCAGTTGGATTATGACCATCGACACTTGTTCCAGTCTCAACCCAATTTGAACCATTATTTTGAAAGATAGCACCGGGAAAGTTCGAATCGGTAAATGACACCGGATTTGCGGCGGTACCCGGAGCATCCGGCAATCCAGCGACCTTCAAATTTTCATTTTCAGATGGGTCAGTAATTACTGTATCAGGCCCTAACGTTATTTTCCAAAGATTCTTAAGAAGAAAGTCGATTTCTCCTCCCGCCATTCCCAGCATATAAGTAGTTCCAGATTCATTATTATCAATATTTTTAACTGCATTTCGAGTGTCAAAGCTTGATAAATCAAGTGATTCTAATTGAGTCGCACCGGCAAACATTCCCTTCATCGAAACAACATTTTCGGTATCAAAGCTGGATACATTTAACGACTTCAATGCGGCATCTCCCATAAACATCGAAGTCATATCAGTCACATTTTTGGTGTTAAAGCTGGACAGATTCAATGAAGTTAGTGCCGTATCATTCATAAACATCGCGGTCATATTAGTCACATTTGATGTATCAATTCCCTTCTCAAAGGTGATCGCTGTTACACTGGTCATCCCCGCAAAAAGGTTCGTTGAGTCTTCAGGCAATTTAACACCCTTTTCAACGTGAATTGCTGTAATCTTCCCCTCGGAAAATAGCGTTTTAAGGCCATCCGGTTGCGTGCCGGTTAATTGACCTGCCTTAATGGTTAGCAACCCATTGTTTAGGTTCAAAGAACAATTTCCCCATTGATAGCCTAGATCTCCATCAACCTTGGAACTGGGACTTATGGTCTGATCCTGTTTGATTGAGGATCCCACAACGGTTGAATTTGAATCAGCGAATGCGGTTAATCCAGCACCCATCGTAATCGTTACCCCCACGACTGCCGTTAGTAAACCAACACGCCAACCTTTTGCACACCTTTTAAGAATGAATAAGTGGTTGATTCTCAACTAAACCCCTCCAATTCTAATTGATAAGAACTCGCTAAATAGTTAACCTTCTATTAACAATCGTAGCGTTCACATGCTTAAACTTCAACCTGGTCAACTAATTTTCATTATGAAATACTAAGAGCGCAATTACTATTTTTATGCCTGACTGACACCATTAACATTGGTTTTTAAGCCTAAAAGATCCCATGAAATTAACTAGAACTAACTGTTAATTCCATGGGATCTTAATCGTGTACCCGTTTTCCTGCCACTCACATTGGGGTGCAAAAATAATTAGTCATTATCTTTGCGAGCGGCAAGGTCCCGCATGATTGCCGGATATTTTTTATCAAGATTGTACATGAGCAATAACACAATTTGTAAAATGTAAATGACAATTGGAATATAGATAAAGAGTTGGTAGATCGAGTTCATGGCACTGGATGGTTGGGCTGATAAAGCGCCATTATAACGACCCCAGGCTAGAACCCAGCCGGTTAAAGCAGTTCCAAGACCAACACCAACCTTTTGACCAAGGCTGCCACCACTGTACAGCAAGCCTTCAACTCGAACGTGAGTCTTCCACTCACCATATTCAATCGTATCTGGGAACATTGCCCAAACCCCACCGAGGATTGGGACTTGGCCAACCCCTTTAATAATTTGGGAAGTCATAACAACCGCAAAATTATCAGGTGAGATCAATGTGAACAGATAACCAAAGATACTTAAGATGGATCCCCAAAGCATCACTTTAGTCTTCCCATATCTAACAAACAGATGGGAAACGAAGATAAAGCCGATTAGGACTGGTGCCAAGTAACCAATCGTTAACACACCAACCAAGGAATCGTTATGCAGTACATACTTTGCATAATAAATCGTACTCCCCTGATTTAAAGCATAGCCAATACTATATATAATGAAGAAAACTGTTGCGATCCACCAATACTTATTCTTGAAAATCGCATTGAGACTCACTTTGAGTGGAATCTTCTTAGCTGCAACAACTTGAACCCGTTCCTTTTGTGATTTAAAAACGACCATAAACAATAGCACTGAAATTGCTGATAGAATCGTGTAAGTGATTACCCAACTTAACTGCTTGTTACCAAAGAAATCAACCATTGGCATCGTCGCGTTAGTCACAATTAGAACTCCCACTTGGGCCATGAACATCCGAAACAGGTTAAATTTCTCACGCTGATGTTGATCCCGCGTCACCAATGAATTCAACGTCCCATAAGGAATTGCAATTGACGAGAAGGCAATCATCAACAAATTATAGGATAGGAAGATATAAACGATTTTGGCAACTTCCGACCAGCCGGCTGGCACAGCAAAAATTGAAATTGTCAGAATCGCAAAGGGTAAGGCCCCAAATAGTAACCAGGGTCGGGTTTTGCCCCAACGGCTATGCGTTTTATCGACTAAACCGCCGACAACTACATCGATAATCCCGTCAAACGAACGGGAAAATAACATTAAAGTTCCAATAATTCCTGCCGAAATTCCAATCACATCAGTGTAGAAAAAGACAACGAACATGCCTAACGAAGCAAAGGTGAAATTAATCGCCATATCGCCAAATCCAAAGCCAACATAATCTTTAAAGCCAAGATTTTCTTTAAATGAAACTGCTTTTTGATGTGTAGCGTCCATTCATTACATCACCTTTCTAGTGACCGGCTTATTCAGCAACATCAAATGTCAAAACGTTCCAGGAAGCTTTTGGTAAGGTTAGGTTATCAAGGCTTTCATTTTCCGTTGATAGTTTAGTTGGTATGACATTATTAGGATTTTCAAACGTATTAATTGCTTTCAAATCGTCACCGGTAAAGGTAATGTGTTCAGTTAAGTTGATTGATTTAAATCCGGTCAAATGAAGGGCTAGCGTAGATGACTGCTTAGTATCTGAATTTAAGGCAAATACATGTAACTGTTGGTTGGCTTTGTCATACACCGTAGCGGTTTCAACTACCGGAATGTCACCATAGTCGGTTGATTGCGTGTCACTTTCAATGTGTGGCTTCAAAACTTCACCACGCCCGTATTCCGTTAATAACTGGAATGGATAATAAATGGTTTGCTTGAGTAAATGACCATCTTCATCCGTTGTAATGGGCGAAATAACGTTAAGTAACTGCGCTAAACAAGCAATTTCAACCGCATCCACATTATTCAAAATCGTAATTCCTAAGCCACCCACAACCAAGGCATCAAGTAAGGAGTACTTTTCCTGTAAAATTGCTGGATGCTCTTCCCATTTCTTAGCATCAGTTAATTCAAAGGTGGTCATCCCATTCAAATCATCCAAGCTATCCATCTTGATATCCTGCATGTTCCAAACATTCCACTCATCAAGACAAATCTTAATATCTTTATCCTTGAACTTCGGTTGCAGTGACTTCGAATAGTTCAACACGTTCTTCGTATTTTGAATGTGGTCATCCAGCTGTTTCCAAGAAGCCAAGAAATTTTGAGCGCCTTGGCCGGAATTCATATTGTAATTATGAGTTGAGATGTAATCAACGTATGGGTATAGCTGCTTCATAATGGTCTCATCCCATTTGAGATAGGTTGGTAACATTTCATAACTACTCCCACAGGCCACCAGTTTAATATCGGAATCGACCCACTTCATCATTTTGGCGGCTTCACGGGCTTTGTCAGCATATTGGGCAGCGCTCATATGCCCGGCTTGCCAATCGCCTTCCATTTCGTTACCTAAACACCAATACTTAATGTTGTATGGTTCTCGATGGCCATTTTTAATTCGCAGATCACTCCAGTAAGTTCCAGAATCATGATTACAGTATTCAACTAGTTCGGCGGCACTCTTAATCGAACCGGTACCCAAGTTAACCGCGATCATTGGCTCAACACCAACTTCCTTTGCCCAGGCGCAGAAGTCATCGATACCAAATTGATTGGGTTCAACGGTCGACCAAGCGAAGTCCATCCGCTTCTTGCGATCCTTCTTAGGGCCAATACCATCTTTCCAGTCATAATTGGAAACAAAGTTGCCGCCAGGATAGCGGATGACCCCAAGGTTTAAATCTTTAACGGCTGTTTTAACATCGTTGCGAAAGCCATTTTTATCCGAAAACGGCTTGTCCGGATCATAAATGCCACCGTAAATTGAACGGCCTAAATGTTCAGTAAACGAGCTCCAAACTTTTGGATCAATATTGCCAATCGGAAAAAGCGTATCGTAACTGTAAGTTGATTTCATCACTAATCAGTCTCCTTAGATAAATTATATTTTATAAGGTCTTATATCCTGTGCACATTTTTATTATATGGGGTGCTGATAACGCTTTCAATACTAATTAGTGTATTATTTTAGAAATATCGGCTTTTAGAAAACTAAACAGTTTGTTTTAAAGAGAGATAAAAACTAATTAGGTTGCATATTTACACCTTTAAGTTATATGATGTTACTAAAACAACTAAAAGGTTAGGTGATATTTCTATGTTATTAGATATGAATGATCATTCCTTACCCGTTTATAAAGCCCTTTCGAGTCCAGCAAGATTAAAAATCATTCGTCTGTTGGCAGCCAGACCATACAGTATTAAAGAATTATCGGCAAAGTTGGGAATCAGCCAGACGATCACTCTCCGACACGTCAATCAACTAAAGGCCGCGGGTCTGCTTAAATTCACTAAAGAAGGAAAAAGTAAGATTTCGCATTTAACGGTCGATGATATTAAGATCCAGTTTCCAAGCCAAGTCCAGGCATCTTCGTTAAGTTCGCATAAGGTAGACATCCCCGTTGGCCTACATACCGATTTCCAGATTGAACCAACCTGTGGGTTAGCTGACTTAAACGGCTTCATTGGTAAAGTCGACGAGCCCAAATACTGGATGGCCCCAGAACGCCGAAACGCCAGAATTATCTGGTTTGCCAAAGGTTATGTTGAATACGAAGTTGGTAACTTTCTCGAACCCGGTGAACAGGTGCAAATGCTGACATTATCAGCGGAAATGGGTAGCGAAATTCCAATGTCAAATGAAGATTGGCCCTCAGATATCACATTTACGTTGGATGGTAAAGAGCTGGGCACTTGGACCAGTCCCGGCGACTTTGCGGACATCCGTGGTAAGTTCACACCATTATGGACACCAGCAAAATTCAATCAGTATGGTACCCAAGTCACGCTAATTGTCTCGCACGAAGGAACTTGGATTTCTGGGCAAAAAATTAGCGGCACCACGATTGACGATCTCACCCCACTACCTAGTCGGATGAAATTGAGAATTGGTGTCGCTCAGGATGCGAAAAATCAAGGTGGCTGTACAATTTTTGGTAAAGGATTTGGAAACTATGATCAAGAGATGTGTTTGACGTTGTATTGCTCGTGAAACAGATTTCTAATCGAATACTTTTGTGATCTCATTAAAGTGTATGATCTAAAACAAATTATTAAAACGAGTTAAATAAACTACTTTATCGATAAGTTTGCCTATTTGTTTATCAAAAAAATGGTTCAGATCGACCGTACCATTTCCCGGAATCAATCCTATTGGTATGATATCTTTTCCTGAAAATCTTTGAACTAAATCATCATCTTGATCAGAAACGATTCTAGGGTAAAGAATGCCAACAGCTGACACAATTGATTTGGAGAAGTCAATTATGCTATGATTCTTTGCCCTCTCATAACGTTTCAAGGTAAAAGCATACTTCTCACTTGTCTTTATTTGATCTAAATATGACGCAAGTTGGTCCCACGCATCACGTTCAACATCTTTTAATCTACGATATTTTGTGTCTAAAACCAGCATTCCAATTAAGGTTTTGCTGCCATCTACATCACTTGCATCATATAAATCAACCCTAATATCAGGCCAGTTATGGCTTCCATTTGTCCAAACAGTAACATTTTTGTTAGCCGAAATTCTCTGATTATAAATAATTCTAATTTTCAAGTGGTGATCTTCTGAACTTAAAACACGATCACCAACCATCGTGACGGCTGTCCCATCTTTAAGCTCATCAAAGCACTCACGGCCTTTATTGAAAATCCAGCCGTCAATTGGCTTGAACCCTATGTTTTCTAAGGACTTTATGACTTGAATGTATCCCCATATTTCATACAAAAGATCTGTTCGATGCCAGTAATATTCATACTGGCGATGAAAATCTGTCTGCTTTGAAGCTGCTAATTTTAACTTCTTAACAAATTTTGTCATAAAGATATATTTATAGTTCATATTTCCTAATAAGTTGACTTCATGTGTGTTTTTAAGAGACGTGTTCCGCATCCACGAACAATTCAAGAAATCTAAGATTTCATCCTTATAGGACTTGAGCCTGGATAGATCATCTCGAAAACTATTATGTTGAGAATTTACTTTTCTATGAAGTAATCCTGAAGAATTCTCTATCTTTTGAATTAAGTAATTCACTCTTTTCAGAACATAAACAAGTTGCTCTTTCAATAATTTATTTTGTGGAATGTTAAAATTGATCAAGCGTGTCTTGGCAAAATTTTGCTTATTTTTTGCTGGATGGCTTGCCATTTTTTGAACAGACCGGTTGTCAAGCGGAGAAATTGATTTCACCGTCCATCTATATTGAGCCGCAATGTTAAATTTTGGGAAAGTACGAATTCCATACAGAGTTTGTCGAAAATTTTGTTCCTCTCGGTGAAATATTGCAAGCAGCTCATAATCTTCACTAGTTAAATCGTCATTATAGCTGGTTAACGTTCCATTTACGTTAGCATCGAACGATCTTGCTAATCCACGAATAGTGTTTTCAACATCAAGACGGAGTTGATGCAACTCGCTATTGCTTAGAAATTTTGGATCAATCTTAATCCATGAATAAAGCGGTTCCTTTCCTGTTCGAACCATTTTTAACCGATAAATTCCAGGTAAATAGTTGGACTGATTATTCTTTTCATTGTTATAAAGATGTAACGCTACTTTACTAGGTGAGACATACATCTTATTATTTTCATCTCGTTTGATGCGACTATCACTAATCAAATCTAGCCCATCAATATAAAGCTTATCCTCAGCATCTCCTTCAAATATAATTGAATATAAACAATTCTCCTTAGCGTTGAGCGTATTGAATGCAAACTCATCTTCACTAAACGTAAAAGTTTGTGAAGGCTCATTCCTGTTATTTACAAGGTTAACCTTATCTAACAAATCCATTCACCTTCAGTTCTAATTCTTTCTTACTCAGGATACGCTTCGATAATTCAAAATTAGACATCTCTGAATATGTATCCAATAACTGTACAATTTGACCCTTTTTGTCATCAGAAGAAGTATTGAGAGTCAACAAATCCTTGAGCATGGATTCCGTTCCCCTAACTTTTGGCAGGATTCGTTGTGCTACCTGATAATCAAGAGCCACCTTTCGATCAAATTCTTTGTAATTTGGCACATTAGCCAAAAAGACTTTAATACTGTTTAAAACACGCCACCCCAATCCAACGTTAGGTAAATGTTTTTCTATCAATTGATCAAATTTCCAAAAGAAAGTGAGTTCTTCTTTGCTAAGCTCAGAGTGATCGGCCTTCATATTATTGTACTGATCCAAAGTGATTTCAGAAAAGCTACTAGAGTCAACTTGTAAGGCAGGTTGTTTGTCCATAAATGGAATGATTTCTAGACTGATTATGCTTGCACGATCTAGTAGCTTATCAGATAGCTGGAAGGTGGATTCATCAGTATTCATTGTCCCCACAAATTTAACATTAGAGCCAATATTAATTTGGGATGGATATTTATCCGAATTATAAAGTCGACGTTCAAGTGACTTATCATATAATTTGATGTTTCGTTCCCTGCCTTGTTTCATTTCCAACACCGAAAGAAACTGTGAAAAATAATGTTCAACTTTAGCTAAATTCATTTCGTCTAATAAAACCATATAAATTTTATCTGGATTCTTATTCGCAGCTATTAATGTATCAACTAATCCAGAATCCCCTGGATGATAATTATTACTCAATGTGTCAACGTACCCTAATAGATCTGCATCATCTTGCCAAAAGGGACGAACTGAGACTAGATTAAATTGATCACTATTAGAATCATTATTTGACAAGATTCCAATTGCTTCCGCATATGCAGAAGCGATTTTTGACTTCCCCGTACCACTCAAGCCTGCGAGAATCGTAAATGTATTGCTCTTAATTGAATTATGGAAGTTAAGTAAATCCAAGAGATTAAATGTTAAATCATAATCGGGTGATTTTGTTATTTTGATAAATCGGTCAATGAGCCTATATTCTAAGGCTCGATCACCTTCAGGCTTTGATTTAACCACATTTTCACTATCAGAAACCGTATTAACAAGTTCCTCAGTTTTAGGGGCTATCTTTTCCAACTTTTTTGCCATTAAGTAACGACTGGGAATAAATGCTAAGTTTAAGTCCTCAACTTCATAAATGGCATCGATCCAATCACGTTTATTCCAATCACGTTCTGTGATGGCAGTGTTCTCGCTAGGAACATCATAAGTAATGTATTGATTCTGGATATCATGAATAATCAAATTCTCATATATTCGGTCAGTATCTGAATTATCAACTTCACCATCCGATTGAAAAATAGCAAAAGATTCATCATCGTTTAATAATTGAGCGTCATTAAACTCAACTGCACTACCATTCAAAAGAGCATGATTAAATGCTTTAAAATCAAGAATGTCTTCGGTCTTGTGGAAAACAGGTACTAATTCAAATTTATCCATATCTTGAAAATCATTATTTCTAGGTAGCCGTTTAACGTTAGTCGCAAACACATTATCTCTAGGCTCTTTTTTAATTTCCAAATTAAATGTAAAAACCCACTTTGGAAGTTCTTCTGCCATTTCATTAGTCGTCAAAATTTTATCAAATCCTATTTTCTCAAGTTCTTGGGGATACACATGAATTTCCATGTCATGATACTGATTATTGCTTAGTTCATTTAAAATCTTCACATTAAATAAAAGCTTGCCGCTTTTTTCCCTAATAATACCCCCTGTATCCCTTATAGAACCATATTCATCCCGCTGATCCCAAATTCCGATAAACAATTGTTTATTTTGCATTATATTTTTTGCCTCCAAAAGTCTTCTTTATTTTTAATTTCAATTACCGATTCAATATCTGGATTGTTTTTTAACGCATAACGATCCCCCGCTGTGAGAATTTCAGTGTATAACGAAACATAATCATAAAATTGCCATTCATGTCCAGTCACTAACGGAATTTCATTTACCGAATTATATTTTTTTGCTTGCATTTCGGGCTTATAGAATATAGCTGGAATAAGTATGTCTGCTTGCGGATATTGAGCTTTAAACTTTGCTGTATTTATTGTCTCTGGGGCACCAATTTGTAAAAATGGATGCCGACTCCTAGCAACATTTTCTTTCGAAGAGACAGTGGAAGTGGCTTCTGATTCACTTTCCTTCTTCTTAGGATGACTTAATGGAACGGATGTCTTTAATTTCGTGATTTCATCAACTAATTGGTCGTTATGTGACTCTAAGTTTGCCACCTTATCTTGAAACTTCTTATTATCACTGATTAGCTTATTAATCCTTTTCGTTAACTTTTCATAATATTTATCATTTCCTTCCTGCTTTTTTTTCATCTTATCTTCATTGGTACTTCGAACTTTTGTTAACTCTTCTTTTAATTTGGCAATTTCATTTTCATTATTTTGATCTTGCTTTTTTGGCTTCTTTTGCTTTTTTTTAACTTCCAACTGCTTTTTTAAAGATGTTACTTGATCTGATAATTTAGCGTTTTGCTTCCTCAAAGCTTCGTTTTGAATTAATGTATTTTCCCTTTCTTCAACGGGCTTTTTATTTTTCGACACGCGATCTTCTCTTTGCTTATTTAGTTTAATTATTCGATCATTGCTTTTAGTATTTTTCTCTACCTGTTTTCGTTTTTCAAATTCTTCAATTAATAAAGTTGCTTTGTCTACTTTCTCCTGAGAAAAATCTGACAATATTTGATTGAAAATATCTTCATTGGAAAGGTCAGACAATTGTTGTCCGTCTTTTATTGTCGGTTCATCCTCTTGGAAAACCTTGACTAATAATCGATGAACTTGATGGTAATTCTTACTATTCATCATTCTAGTGATATAAACTCGTCTTGTTAGATTGTTCATCTTATGTGGAACTGGACCCGCTTTTTTATATAACTGAATTATCTTCATAAAAATTTTTGTTGGTATATGCTCCAAAATCCATTTAGTTAACTTTTGCTCTTCCAAAATATACACCACTCTTCTCTTTCTCTTAGCAATAAAATGGTCTCAGATAAAGTCTCATCCTATGCTTAGTTATTTATAATGATTAATCTTCTATTTCACAACCTCGCTCATTATATTTTCAGTTAATAAAATGTTGGCTACCTGCAGTAACCAACTCTTTTTTCATGATTAGAAAATGTTCCAAGAAACGTCAATTTTGCACTCTTAAGAAACCAATCTGTCTTATATGTATTAACTAATATTTGTATTATATACCTAATAACGATGTGAAAAACTAATTTTACTAAAATCAAAATTTTGTCTGATAAAACTTCATTATTTTCAAAGTTGATTAAAAGATCTGGTGATAAAACCATACTGTGATCCTCAAGAAATTATTATTTAATCTTCACAGTTCACCTAACTCAATTCACGAAAATATATTATTTCAGCCAATAAAGTAGTGGACAAAAGCCACTACTTTATCTATAATTAAAAATAATCTAACCCAATCCCAACCATAAGGAGACACGCCTTGCTACCTTTAGATAAAGTTTCAAAAGTCCGTGAGTTCAATCGCTCATACACCGAACTCCTTGGCTTACTAAATAAAAAGGTCTTCGATACCAACATCAGCTGGCAGGAAGGCCGGATTTTACTAGAAATTAAGCTCAATCACTTGATCAATCCTAAGGAGATCGCAACCACACTCAAAATCGATAAGAGCTACACCAGCCGGATTATCAATCGACTTACCAAACAGGGCTTCTTACAAAAGATCCCCTCCCCAACCGATTCGCGTTCAGTGCAACTCAAATTAACATCTTCCGGTGAGGCAATGGCCAATGATCTGGATCGTAAGTCAGACGACCAGGTTGAGCAACTGGTCGCCAACTTATCAGCCGAGCAGCAAGCTCAATTTTACCAAGCCGTCGAAACAATCAATCAACTATTATTCCCTGGAAAGTAGGCCGTTATTATGTGGATAATCAAACCATTCAATGAATTAACAACCAATGAACTATTTGGCATTCTGTATTTAAGAACCAGAATCTTTGTGGTCGCCCAAAAACGAATCTATCAGGAAGTCGATCTGAACGATCCTAAAGCGATTCATGTTTTTAAAATGGTTGACGGTAAAGTGATCGCTTATGCCAGAATTTTTAAAGAAGCAGACCACGTGACATTTGGTCGAGTTGTCACAGCCCCGGAATATCGAGGCCAAGGATATGGGAAGGACCTACTTGACCAAGTCATGACCACTATCAAAAACGACTTTGCTGGGATGCCAATCGAGATTGAAGCCCAGACCCAAGTTCAAAAATTATACACGAAGTTCGGCTTTATTAGCCATGGCCAACCATTTATTTTTGAATCGACTCCTCACATTCAAATGATTCATGAACCGTTGGCGGGGTAATTTTCGTAATAACAAGTTTAAGTTAAACTATTATAAATACGAAAAAGAGTCATCAAGATAAATCCGGCAAGTCAGGCTTCGGGCCTAATTATGTGATTTATTTTAATGGCTCTTTGTTTATGCAAAAACGCGATCAGAATGAACGACGGTAAATATGTTATGAATATCATCAGGCGTGGTCCTGCAACAACCACCAATAATTCGGGCACCCTTATCGATCCAGTTTGAGGTGATATCAGCGAATTTAGGTTTATTGGGTGAAGACACCCATTTGCCCAAATTTGAATCATAATCATCCCCATTGTTAGGATAAACAACGATTGGCTTCTCAGAGATCAGATTTACTCGGTCCAAAATCGGCGTGATATTTTCGATATCAGTACAATTAACGCCAACTGCCGAAATTTGAGGAACCTGATTCAGATAAGTAATTGCTTGCTCAAGGTTAGTCCCATCGCATAAATCAAACACGTGATTAACGCTAAATGATACCCACGCACTAATCCCTTTAAAGTTATCCCTTAACAGTTCAACCAGAGCCTGAACCTCGGTAAAATTAGGAATGGTTTCAAAGGCAAAGAAATCAACACCTGCCTGCTTTAGTAATCGCAAATGCGGCAGGTGAAAGGCTTTGAACTCATTTTTCGATAAGTGATAGTTCCCGGTATATTCGCTGCCATCATTTAAATAAGCCCCATAAGGCCCGACACTCCCTGCAATCAAAGGCATTTGCGCCTTCGGATGATCCCTACCGAAATCACTTTTTGCCCGTCTAGCGATCTCAACTGCTTTTGTGATCAGTGGCTTATCAGTCGATGTCGACAATCGTTTTTTTAAGAATAGCGGGTTAGCCTGATAAGTCGCCGTCGTAATGATATCAGCCCCCGCTTCCAAATAAGCCCTATCAATATCGTATACCGCATCGGGATGGTGCAATAAAGCATCTGATGACCATAAGCCAGAATCATTGATGACGCCCAGTTTTTCTAATTCTGTTCCCATGCCACCGTCGGAAATTAGAATTTGCTTTTGATTCAATTTCTCTTCTAAAAGATCGCAAGTCAATCATCACACCTTCTTTCAAATAACCGATAACTCGTAAAGTGCCCGTGTGTAAATTGATAGTGTTTTAGGAATTATCGATAATGGCACATGTTCATCAGTTTGGTGAGCCAATTTCGGAATCGATGAATCAATTCCTTCAATACCAAAAGCCACACACCGACCTGAATAGGCTTTCGAATAACTGACACCACCCGAATAATACGGTTCTCTTGAATCATCGGGATTCTCTTGATAATAAACTTTCAACAACTTATCAACAAAGCGATTATTCATATCCGTCTTGGTAACCGGATCAACGTAAACCGTGGTGACCAATGCATCCGGTAAAGACTTAGCCGTTAATTCTTCAAGTTCCCGATCGTCAGTATCGTCGTTGTACCGAGCATCCAAAATCAAAGTTAACTGAGAGTTGTCCAACCGGATTCGATTCAAACAAAGGGTGGTTTTCCCCATTCGGGATTGCCCATCCCCAATTCCAATCTCAGTACCATAATAATCGGTAAACACTTTAACGTATGTTTTTGCCCAATCTTCTTGATAAAACACATCAATAAACTTTAATGCCGGAATAATCGCATTTTCGCCATCTTTGGGCAATGAGCTGTGCGCAGACTTGCCTAAGAAGATAATCCGCTTATCTTCACCTAAAGTGAAAGCCACTTGTTTGGCCACCAAAAATTCAATTGCCCTTTTATTATCATTCTCGGGTATCCAAACATCAACCCGATCGCAGATTGCGTTACTACTTTGATAGGTTCTAATCTGACTAACCCGCGTTTGAACTCTCTGAAAAACCTTCGCTGTCCAAACGCCCTTTTCCCCAAGGCAAAGTGGAAATGACCCATCGGGAGTATACGCAAATTCCGGCAGTCCGGCTTCATCGATATAGCGTTTAATATCGGTCATTGTTCTTTCTTCATCAGTTCCAATCACCAATCGAAGCGTCCTATCTGGAATAATACCCTGATCTTTGATAATTTTTAACGATAGCAAATTACTCCATAGTTGAAACTTCATGTCTTGTGTCCCTCTGCCATACAAATTGCCCTCGCTAACTTCTGCGCTGAAGGGAGCGAAACGCCATTTCCCCGATACAGATACAACGTCGACATGGCAAACTGATTCAATCCGATTTGAACTTTTGCCATCAAGTTGAATCCCCAAGACTTCATTTCGATACAAATGGGTTTTCAATCCCCATTTTTCAGCAATCTTTTTTAACCAGAGCAAAACGTCTTTCAACGCCTTACCATGAGGGGATCTTTTCGATACCGTTTGTTTGTCGTATACCGTCGGCCACTTGATAAGATTTACCAGCAAACTAATATCACCGGTATACGGTTGAACGATTTTATCCCAATCAGTTGGTTTAATTACCATGGATACCACACCCTTCCTGCACCAGCGGGTCTTAGGAAAACAACGACTACTAAATAGATCGCAAAAACAATCAATTGAATGATCACAATCAACCTGAAGAACTGATCATTTCTAGTGGGCTTCTTGTAAGAATAATAGGAACGTTTCTTACCAATTCCGTACAATCGTAAATCCATTGCACTGGCAATCACATCAACTCGTTCAAACGTTGACAGTAAAAGCGGAATCAAAATTGTGACACTTTGTTTTAAACGTTTAAACACCGACACTCTCTTTTTATCCAGTTCCAAGCCACGCATCTGAAGCGAATTCTTAATTTCACGATAGTTTCTGGAAATGTCCGGAATTGATCGTAAACCCAATGAAACCACCGTACAAATCTTATAAGGGACGTGGAGCCGATAAAGCCCAACGCCAAGCTCACTGGGGGTGATACTTAAGACAAACCAGAGACTGGCAATAAACATGCTGAATATTTTGAGCAACCTGACGCTTAGATAAAACAGGGTTTCAGGAGTCACCACATACCGGCCGATAATCGAAAACCAGACATCACTATGGCCAATTTCACTAACTCCGATTGTTGGTGAAACCAGGTACATCAAAAGGATATTAAATAAGTTCATGAAAACAATGAAATAGGTAATCCCGCGAATCTGCCGCCATTTAGGCTTTACTGAAATTAAAAAAATGATATTCAGTGCAAAAGTGGGGATCAAAATTCTGATATCAAACGAAATCATTATTAAAGAAAGCGATGAAACCAAAAGCAACAGTTTGGTCGTGCCATTCAGTTTTTGAATCAAATGTTGGCCTGGTAAATAACTAATTACAAATGAATTTTCCATTTTATTTCCCTCGATTACCTTCAGACGTTAATACTTGCACGAGCAAGGTTTTCACCGTTAACCCCAATTCTTTCAGCCAGTCGATAGATCGAAGTCTGCCTTAGGCCGGCCTGACGAACAATCCACTTATCGTTTAACACTTTAAACGGATCATCATCCGCAATAACGGCGCCTTGATCAATAACGATCGCCCGATTAGTATGCTCCAAGGCTAACTGCATATCATGAGTAATCACAATTAACGTCATCTGTTTCTGTTGGATAACATGATCAACAAACGCCATCATTCGCTGATAATGCTCAAAGTCCTGCCCAGCCGTTGGTTCATCCATGATTAAACATGCCGGATTTAATACCAATAATGACGCAACCGTCAAACGTTTCTTTTGACCATAGCTCAAGGCGTTAACCGGCCAGTGACGCATTGCGTATAAATCAGTTACATTCAAAGCTTCAGCGACCCTGTCACCAAGTTCCCTGCCTGAAATGCCACGCAGTTGTAACGCTAGTCCCACCTCATCCTCGACAGTATCCTTCACGATCATTTTGTTTGGATCCTGCATGATATAAGCCATCTGCTGGCCAATTTGTTGAATAGTTTGGTGTTTAATCGATTTTCCCAATTCCAAAATGTCACCGGTTGTTGGCCGCAAAATCCCGGTAAGCAACTTGGCAAACGTTGATTTACCAGAGCCATTCTTACCAATAATACTTATTTTTTCACCCCGTTTGATGTGTAAATGAACCATATTGATCACTTGATGCTGGCCATCATAACTGTATCGAAGGTCAGCCACGTCAATGATGCCTTTAGCATCTTTTTGAGTGAGTTTATCAGGTTGACTGGATCGGTTATTCAAGAACTTTTGAAAGTCACTTTGATAATCACTCGGGTTGATTAAGTCAACATTCCACAGGTCATGGTCCTGTTTGAGGTTCCCAGAAACCTTTCTTAGGGCGTCAAGATACAATGGATTTCTAATTCCGTATTTCTCTAAAATGTCATCCTTCAAAAAATCATCAGGTTTTCCAATCTTAACAATTTGGCCTTCATTCAACAGAACGATTTTATCAATTTCTTTGTGAAGCACTTCTTCAAACCGATGTTCAACGATCACAACCGTTTTATGTTCCTGATGGTTGAGTCGATCAATCAAATCCACAATGCTTTCGCTCATACTGGGGTTTAAAGCAGCCAAGGGCTCATCGAACAAGAGAATTGGCGCGTTGCCATGCAGGATTCCGGCAATTGACGTCCGCTGCTTTTGACCACCTGATAAATCAAACGGCAAACTACTCAAGAAAGAATCCAACCCAACGACCTCAGCAGCTTTCGTTACCTTTGCCTGCATATCATGAAGCGGCACATTCTTATTTTCCAAATAAAATGCAATGTCTTCTCCCACACTCAAGCCAACAAACTGGGCATCCGAGTCCTGCAAAACAGTCCCAACATCGTTGCCTCGTTGAAAAATACTGGTGTGGTTGATCTCTTTGCCGTTAATGACACATTTTCCAGAAATCATTCCCTTATCCTGGTTGGGAATTAACCCATTAATGCATTTAACCAACGTGGTTTTTCCACTCCCACTCGGCCCCAAGATCAATACCTTTTCGCCGGGGAAAAGGTCTAAATCAAGATGTTTTAAAGTGGCTTCCTGCTGAGTTTTATACTTGAACGAAAAATCTTTAAATGAAATGATCGGCTGACTTTGGCTCATAGATCTCCACTCCCCCTCGTTACCTTATTCCTTAGTTAAATTTGAATTTTTCTTATACCTTCGTGTCAATGCGTAGAGTAATGGTAAGCCGGCAACAACCGCAACAATACCGTCGGAAACAACGGCGATCCATCCTTGAGCAAAGTTAATTGCCTTTTCACCCCCATAAAAGACAGTGTTAAGAAATGGTGAAATGAATCCAAAGGAGATTAATAGGCCAATAATCGTCGTAATGGTGAAAATGGTTGCATGCTTAACGTTAAAAATGCCGTCCTTAATTCTTGCCCCGTAGAGCGGAAGTAATCCAATTACAAAACTTGCGATAAAGTTGCCAATCCACCAATCCGGCCAAAATCCGGAACCGGCAAGTAGGTCCGCAAAGATATTTCCAAATAATCCAACCAGCCCAGCTGGAAGTGGGCCAAATAGTGCCCCAACAAATACTGGAATCAAATACGCTACCGATAACTTAGTGTTGGTAAAAACAGGGATGCTCACGAAATCAAGCAATACACCAAACAATGCAGCCCCAATTGCCACTGACACAACGGTTTTTGTATCCCAACTGCCAAGTAACTTTTTTGAATAGCTTTCTTTCTTTTCAATTAACATATCAATCTCTCCATTCTGAATTTCAAATAAATAATAGCCAACTTTCGCAAATTAAAAAGCGCCCTCGTATATTTACGAGGACGCTTTTCACGTGGTACCACCTTGTTTTGAACATTACTGTTCCTTAGAGTTGGCTTTCCGGAAAACCAACTACACATGCTGATAACGAAGCGAACCGTCTAAAATTAATTTAGCCTTTAACGCGAAACACTCATGACCCATATTCGATTATTTGGAAAGGCTGACTCTCACCTGACACAGCTCTCTTGAACAATCCGCATTAATCTACTCAGTCAATCAACGTGCTTTAATTTGTATGCATTAAACTAACACTCATTTAATGTGAATGTCAAGATATTTTTTAAATTACTTTTAATTTTTGCTGCTGACATTTGACATTTTTTCTGGTTCTTTCTTATATCATTTTTCTTAAAATAACCTCGCTGATAAAACAAGCATAACCACCAAGTCAAAATTTAGTTCGCAAGATTCTTAGTCTCTAACTGATATTTGGTACGGGGTCTTAAATAATTATCGATCAAAACTCCCCCACCATTATTCCATTTCAGTAAACGGCATCCTGCATCGGATAAAAGATGCCGGAAATAATTCCAATAATTTAGGGTTGACAATCAGAAGTTTGGCCTCTAAGATGATTAAAACAATATGATACAACATGGTGTTGATGGAAAGAGTAAACCACATTAGTAAATTCAAAGCGACTGCTGTTAGTGAAAGAGCAGGCTGAACATGTGATTGAAGATGAGTCCGGAGCTTTGTTGCCAGTGCAAGCTGGTAACACGTGAGGGTCCGATAAAGCCCCAGGCATATTTTGTGCCTTTGAGATAGTTAGTGCGCTAACTATAAACTTGGGTGGTACCACGGGAAACCGTCCCTGCATATTTGATATGCGGGGACGGTTTTTGTTTTACAACTATGAAAGTGAGGGACGGTTATGAGCGAATTTAACTTTAATTTTTCAGATCAATCTACATTAAATTTTGGGGAAGCGGATGCGGATCATGAACTAATCGCCATTTTAAATTTGGCATGTCCCGACAGCCAAAAATGGTTTCTGGAAAACAAATCGGTTTTACTAAATAGTGTCGGTACCAGACAGCTACTACTCCATTTAAAATTTTGGAACAAGCCTAAACCGTCGTTACTTAACGGCAACGTTGCCAATGAGTACGTCGATTATGGCCATCCCAATCAAGCCCTTGATTTTATAACCCGTCTCTTTCAACATCAAGAACAGCTACGCAATCAAGCGCTTGAAAATGTTGAGTTATATTTACAAGATACTTTTAATGTTCAACCATATGAATTAGCGGATAAAGTTGCTAAACAAATCTTAGTAGAAGTTAATCAGAACAATATCACAAGTGTTCCAACCATCATCACCAACAACCGGTCTTACTTTGATGATGGCCTAATTCCTGTCTCACAGCTTTTCTAGGGAGGCCAATGTCCATGAATCGAAAACGATCTCAGAAAGTGATCCGCTGGCTATCCCTCTGGCGTGGAAAATCACTGGTGGATACTGCCATGTCCCTCGTGTGATTGCTAATTAAATCCACGACATACAGGAAAGCAGGCGCTATCAATGAAAGCTATTCAGAAGATTTCATTACCTAACAATTATTAATCGCTTTAGTGTTGGGCATCATTTTATCTACTTACCAAGACTAAAAAGCCTGCCAACTTCATATCGGCAAGCTTCTCAAGTTAAAGTTATTTATAAACATGAACATATTTAGGATTAGCCGTAATGAAACCACCGGCAACCCGGTAACGCAACACACCACGTTTTGTATGATTGTTTGCGTTCGAATAATCATACCCATAAACTTTGAGGATCTTATTTTTGGCAATTGCCCGGCTTTTCTTCGTCAAATTAACATTTCGATAACGATTAATTGACCGCTTCGTCTTAACCGACTTCACTTGCTGATGACGGCCCATATTAACCAATTTACGATTAGCGGTAACATAGTTGCCATTTGCTAACACATATCGAGTCGTCAAGTTATGTTTAACAATTCGCTTAACTCGCAAAACAATTCCTTGACGATAATTTTTAACTTTATTTGTCAAATTGGCATTGCGGTATGCATTAACGCCACGCGGATTAATGACCGTGATTGTTGAATACTTGTTTGCATAGTAAACCGGCTTTACATACTTCTGACTTGCAGTAACGTATCCGGTCTTACCAGCAGCCTTGGCCAAATGATTAACATCACGAACCTGATATCTTAAAACGCCGTCCGCTGATCGCTTATAACCAGTGACAACAAACATTGGCCGGTCAATCCGCGGTTTCTTGGCATACCATGTGAGTCGATTAGCCGTTGAAAAACCGGTTGACTTGTATAAACCAATCTTTTTGATTGCGTAAATAACTGTTCCTTTAGTCGCCACATAAGTTGGTGTTGTTGGCTTGTCAGGTTCGGTTGATGGCGTTTCAGGCCTCACTGGCGTACTTGGTCCAATTGGCGTTGCAGGTGTGGTAGTTCCTATCGTTGAACCTGAGCTACCAGTGGAACCAGACCCACTATTTTCAGTATAGACAAACGTAACGACTTGAACGTCTCTACCAAAAATTATGTTTTTAGGTAATTTGGTTTCATCCAGCGTATACCCATTAATACTTAATTTGTACGTTGGATTATTCACGTCAAAAACATCATCAACAAAACCAGTTACAGTTTGCGGATCATGAATTTGCTGACCATTCTGATCAACGTACTTAACTGTTATCTTACCAGCTTCAATGCCGTTTTGCTCCCAAACATATGTCTTATCGGTCGTTGGTTTGCTAGGATTCGCCATTGTATACAAATTAACCAAGTCGGCTGCTTGATATTTGTTGCCGGTTGGATGATGGACACCGCCATTACCAATTCCCCGCCAATTCTGACCAGTATTTTGAAATGTAAAGCCTGGAGTGTCAACATCATAAAATGGTTTAGGATTACTGCTGGTTCCAGTCGGATCTGTTAAATAAACATCCGGATGAAGCAGTGTGTTCGGACTTAGCTTCAATTCCCATAAATTCGGCAGGCCCTGGAGCATCCCATCAAAGTTCGTCACATTCTTGGTATTAAAATTTCCGGAAAGGTCAATCTTCTGTAACGCACCGTCATAACCTGGCATAAAGAATAACCCATACATAGTTGTGACTTGGCTTGTATCGTACTTTGATAAATCTATCTTTGTCAGCTTAATACTATTACTGAACATCGAATTCAGATTGGTAACTTTAGATGTATCAAAATTTTCATAACCTTTAAATTTTGAACTTTCCAGATTCTTCATTGCCATAAACATGCCACCCATATTTGTGACATTCTTGGTATTAAAGTTAGAAACGTCCAGCCCTGTGAGCGATTGAGTTCCAACAAACATGTCTTTCATATTCGTAACATTTTCAGTATCAAATTTAGAAACATCCAACGTCTTGAGTCCAGAATTATAGGTAAACATGCCCGACATATCTTTGACCTTTGCAGTATTAAAATTACCAAGATCAAGTGCCGTTAGACCACTATCAGAATCAAACATATTAGCCATTGTTGTGACATTTTCAGTATTAAGATGATTTAATCCCTTGATTTCATTTAAGTTGGTATCGTTCGAAAAGAGATTAGCCATGTTCGTTACAGTTGCTGTATCAATGTTCTGAAACTCGATCGATTTAATGTTAATCAAGGTTGCAAAAAGGAAGGAAGAATCTTGTGGTAATTGAGCACCCTTTTCAACAATAATCTTGGTAACATTATAAGCCTCAGGATGATCAGCGATCGGTGACTGTCCCCCCTTCGCTGGATCAGCAGGTGTCAACGTTCCAGGGCCAATCGTTAACGTATCACCAGAGACGGTACATGTACTGCTTCCCCAATCAAAAGTTGCTTCATCGTCAGGACTGGCCTTGGTCGACCTGACAACGGGATTGTCAACTTGACTGGCACTAACATTCACTGATGGTACAGCCATCCCGCCACTAATTGCTAATACGCCAACACAAACAAATAACCATTTGTAACTTTTAGTAATTTGACAATTTACCATATGCACTATCATAGCCCCCCAAAAAATAATTACAACTTTGAAACCACATTCAACAATTGTAATCATTAATGCTAATTATAAATAAAGTTGATTAATAAAAGTTAACCCCTTTACATTTAGTGTAACAGTTTTATATCTCCTTTTAAACTAACTATGATGGCGTTTTCACTTTTTACTATTCTCACAGTGAATCCACTTAATGAGCAATAAAAAGGGCCAAGAAATTGATTGACGCAATCTCCTTGGTCTTCAAATATCAATATTCTCTTGTAATGGTTCATATCCGGTTTACCGAACTGAAGTCAACCAATGATTGCCAAAGACGAAAAAGAATGTTCGGTAATTATGATAATAGCGGTACTTGGATTTAATCACCCGGCCACCCCCGGTACTCATCAAATATCCCGAAGCAAAGACTTTTGATCCTTTATGCAAATAGCCGGCAAAATGAAATCGATTGCTGGCTTCACTGTTTCCGGTTGTTACCCGGTAAACCCGGACTGTCTTTCTTGCCCGAACTAAATGAGTCGCCTCACGGGCATAGCCGTTTCCATTCAAATACGCAGCATTTGTCCCAATGGGCATTGCAAAGAACAGCAGCCCCAACGCCAACGTTGTCAGTAATATTAAATGTTTTTTCACAGTATTATCCCTTACTTTCTCCAATTGATTCTTTAATTACGATTCAAGTATAGTATAACGATTGAAGGATGATCGTTCTTATTCGAAAAAAATTAGTAATTTTCAAAGCCGCAAAAGTCCTGATCATTACGTTGCGTGTGATCATCCGCCCTGTAACGGCTACCCCCCCAATTTTTCAGTCCAATGATTAATAAATTACTATCACTAATGGAAATTAATTCAATATTAAGGCCAAAATCATTGCTACAATTTTGTAGCAATGATATTCTATATATATAAATAGCCGGAGGAATCGAATGGTAAAAGCAAGTACTCAAACCATCACCCGCTTCTTAATTGATTTCAAAAAAGCTTTGTCGCATGGTGATTGGGAAATCGTTGAACGCCGAGCAGATTACGCACAGATGACCGAAATGCCCGCAAAAGCCATTAAAATTGTTTTGCTGGGGCTAACACCAAAGGATTATGTGCGGGGACCGGAAGCTGACCGCAATGGTTCGGGTGAATATGTTTGGGTGTTTTTAAAAAATGGCGTTATTGAACGCAAGTTGTACATAAAATTAAAATTAATCAACGGTCACGCGAAAGTTCTTTCTTTCCATGAGTCGTTATATGACTAAGCAGGGGAGATGATTTTTATGGAAACAACTTATGTAAAGTCAATTGATGAAATTTATACAATTCGGGGTGAAAAGATTATAGTTAATGCCCCAACACGATTTAATAGCAAAACCAATGAACAAGTTTTTGATGAAGAACTGGACAATCGGGCTGTAAATCAGGCTTTAGATGTTTACCGTGCCAATCATAACGTGATTAGTCCCAGCCGGATTAAAGCTTTGAGACATAAATTTGGTCTTAATCAGCGGGACTTTGCATCCCTTCTAGCATGGAGTCCAACGACCATTGCAACTTATGAAACGGGCGCATTGCCATCAACGGCTAACGATCAATTCCTAAAAAGCCTAGAGTCGGATGATTCAAGTTTCGTTAATCGTTTGTATGAAAACACTAAAAGCAAGATGACTGAACGAGGCAGAAAAGCCTTCGAACAAAGCATCAGGAAATCAAACCCAAATAAGGCTTCAGACCTTATTGACAAGGGGATTAACGAATATTTTGCTGATACAAATTTTACTGAGTATTCAGGCTTTAGCAAGTTTGATTTAAAAAAATTTACCAGCATGGTTCTTTTCTTTGTGAACAAGGTACCGAAGTTAACTAAAACTAAGCTAAACAAATTAATGTTTTATTCGGATTTTAAATACTTTAACGATCATACTGTCTCTATAAGCGGTGCTTCGTATGCTAAATTACCGCATGGTCCAGTTCCTAATCAGTACAGTTTATTGTATGCTTCCATGGAAAGCGCCAATTTAATTGATGAAGACGTAACCAGTTTTCAGCAGTATCAATGGAATTATTACCAAGCCAATAAAGATACTGATCATTCCCTTTTTAACGAGGATGAGCTGGCTACTTTAAACGCTGTTGCTGAGAAATTCGGTAATTTGTCAACTAAATCCGTTTCCGAAATTTCACATGAAGAAAAAGCATGGTTGGAAAATGAGACTGGGCAATTAATTTCATATGAATATGCCACTGAGTTGTCGATTCTTAATGGGTAAAATTGTTTATGCTGAATTTTAATGAATTGTGTGACCTATCGAAAACAAAAAATTCTTAAAGTACCAAAGCCACCGACCAAACTACAATTAGGATGTATGGCAAAAACAATGGCTTTTATAACAAATGGTCAATTGCAGAATAACCTCATTTGCGGATTGATACCGTGGATAAACTGGATAAGGTGCTACGAAAAATTAACAAAATGAAATATTTATCTCTCCGTTAATGGTTACGTGTTCCTAACAC
Source organism: Lentilactobacillus diolivorans DSM 14421 (assembly GCF_001434255.1). Classification (GTDB taxonomy): domain Bacteria; phylum Bacillota; class Bacilli; order Lactobacillales; family Lactobacillaceae; genus Lentilactobacillus; species Lentilactobacillus diolivorans. The sequence goes on along the minus strand of NZ_AZEY01000023.1, from coordinate 63,767 downwards.
AAAAAGGATTCCGACAAATTTTTGTCAGAATCCTTTTATTTTTATTCACACGCAACCCACGAAAGCTCTAATAATTACCAACAATAACCAACTTCTTAACGGTCAACCGAGCGCCCTTCTTATAGTGCTTAGCTTTGCCAGTTAAACTAGCTGACTTGTAAGTATTCACACCCTTACGAGAAATAATCGTAATCTTCTTCGGTTTTGGAACACTAGCATAATAAACCGGTACCACATACTTCCGGCTGGCAGTAATGTAACCGGTCTTGCCAGTTGTCTTGCAACCATGATTGACATCGCGAACCTGATATCTTATTTTGTCTCTACCATATTGTTACCTCAGCGTAGAAACCAATTACACCACAGCCGACATCTACGTCCAATAAATTCTGAGGATGACATTTAATACTTGAACTGGTTATTTTTGCGAACCGTCTTTAAACCAAAAACCAGTCCACCATTTAAGGTAACCGTATATTTGATTGCACGTATCATTCATCATCCTCTTTAAAGGACAACCACTATCATCAGATTAGTTAACTGATTTGACACTCACTGTTTGAGAAACAACCCGATTATTTCTCAGAGATGCTTGAGCGGCCGCCAGCCGGGCAATCGGTACTCGAAACGGTGAACACGAAACGTACGAAACATCAATTTGCTCAAAGAATTCAATTGACTTAGGATCGCCACCAATTTCACCACAAACACCAATTGGTAATTGTGGCTTAATGGATCTCCCCTTTTCGACAGCCATCTTCATAAGCTGACCAACGCCATCAACATCAACAGTTTGGAATGGATCAGCTGGTAAAATGCCTTGTTTAATATACTCTGGCATAAATGACCCAACATCGTCCCGTGAATATCCAAATGTTAATTGGGTCAGGTCATTGGTACCAAAACTAAAGAAATCTGAAACTTCCGCAATCTCATCGGCAGTTAAACAAGCCCGTGGCATCTCCATCATTGTTCCAACCGTGTATTCAAGACGAACATTTTTATTCACCAGAAGTTGTTCAATCCGGTTCACAACCAGATCCTTAACCCAGCTCATTTCAGACTTCAAAGCCGTTAATGGAATCATAATATGCGGTTCAATGATCACATTCTCATCCAACAATTGCAGTGCAGCACCAATAATGGCATCAACCTGCATTTGATAAATGTCTGGAAAAGTTACTGCTAATCGATCTCCGCGATGACCCAACATCGGATTCAATTCTTTCAAAGAATCAACCCGCTGCTCCAAATACGTTGGCGTAACATCCAGTTGTTTCGCCACTTTGCGAATTTCTTTCTCATCATGCGGCAAAAATTCGTGAAGTGGCGGATCAAGCAATCGAATTGTTACCGACCGGCCGGCTGATAATTTGTATAGCTCATAAAAGTCTCCCTGCTGCATTTTCAATAATCGCTTTAATGGCAACTGCCTTGCTTCAGCATTTTCAGCGATGATTAGCCGTCGCATCTCAAGCAGTCGCTCCGGCTTAAAAAACATATGCTCAGTTCGGGTCAATCCAATTCCATCGGCGCCAAACCTCAGAGCTTGGGAGAAGTCTGCCGGAGTATCAGCGTTAGCATAAACCCCAAGATGGCTTTCCTGTTTTGCCCATCCTAACAACGTTGAGAGGTTCTCATTAACAACCGTATCAGCAGTTTTAATCTGACCAATATAAATATGACCCTGAGTGCCATCAACTGAAAGCCAGTCTCCTTCATGTAGCTGATGGCCTGAAATCGTTGCACTTCTTTTTTGATAATCAACTTGCAGTTCGTTAACGCCAACAATGGCTGGCGTTCCCATTCCACGAGCAACGACAGCCGCATGAGAAGTCATGCCGCCACGTGAAGTGACAATGCCTTCACTAACCACCATTCCTTCAATATCCTCCGGAGAAGTATCCTGGCGAACAAGGATAACGGTCTGTTGCTTCTCATCATGGGCAGCCTTAGCCGCCTCGGCGGTAAAATAGATTTGCCCAGTTGCAGCACCCGGAGAAGCTGGTAAGCCACTAGCAACAAAGTCATGATTAGCAAGATCCTTCTCATCAAACTCGGGATACAAGATTGATTGAACAGATTCCGGCTTAATTCGCATGAGCGCTTCTTGCTTAGAAATCAAATCTTCATAAACCATGTCCACCGCAATCTTAACAGCGGCGGTTGGCGTCCGCTTACCATCTCTGGCTTGTAGCATGTACAGCTTCCCGTTTTCAATCGTAAATTCCAAGTCTTGCATGTCTCGGTAATAGAACTCAAGCTTAGCCGCAATTGCTTCAAATTGTGCATAAAGGTGTGGCATTGCTTCTTTTAATGTACTAATCGGCTGTGGGGTTCGAATTCCAGCAACCACGTCTTCTCCCTGAGCGTTCAGTAAATATTCACCAAATAAATGCTTTTTACCGGTCGCTGGATCTCTGGTAAAAGCAACCCCGGTGCCAGAATCTTTACCTGCATTGCCAAAGACCATCATTTGAACATTAACAGCTGTGCCCAAATCACTGGGAATATTATTTTCACGGCGATAAACTTCTGCCCGGTGATTATTCCATGATTCAAAAACCGAGTTAATGGCGGCTAATAACTGCTCAGTGGGATTTTGTGGGAATTCATGATGCAACTTATTAATATAAACTTTTTTGAATTCGCTTACAATTTGTTTTAAATCATTTGTTGTCAAATCCAAGTCAGATTGATAATGATTTTGATGTTTCATATCTTCGATCACAGTATCAAAGGTTGCTTCAGAAATGCCTTCAACCACATTGCCGTACATGGCCAATAAACGGCGATAACTGTCATACGCAAACCGTTCATTAGCCGTTATTTTGGCAAGTGCGACCACTGTCTGATCATTTAAACCAATGTTTAAAATTGTATCCATCATCCCTGGCATTGAAATTGCAGCCCCTGAGCGAACCGATACCAGTAATGGCTTACTTAGGCTATTGAAGCTTTTACCAACATTTTGGCTTAACTGATCCAAAGCCGTTTTTAATTGGGCTAAAGTTTCATTATTCAACTGATTATGATTCTTATAAAAAGCATTGCAAGCCTCGGTTGAAATTGTAAAACCGCTCGGAACAGGGAGACCTAAATTAGTCATTTGCGCTAAATTAGCCCCTTTTCCTCCTAATAAGCGTCGCATGTCTTTATTGCCTTCTTTGAATGTGTAAATATATTGCATTCTATTACGCCCTTTCTTAGCTTATTGAAACATTTTATTAAGCACCATAATCATATATGAGACGTATTAATAATGCAAGGACGTTTTAAAAGAACGTTTCTCTCTGTGAGCGCTAAATACTTTTCCAATACCATTTTGCTGCCACAAAAAAATATTTTAATTAACTTATCTAAAACCAATAAGACGTTTTACTTAAATCATTTTATGGTATGATGAATTTGTGATTTATCCTATTATGGATAATTTAATCTAAAATATGGAGCGATGACGTTGGAATTAACCCCGCGACAGGAACAAATTATTAGTATTGTTAAAACAGCTCAGCCAATCACCAGCAAAAAGATTGCCGACAAACTTCAGCTCAGTATGCCGACAATTCGAACAGATTTAAGACTTTTAACGGCGTTTGGAATTCTGGATGCCAAGCCTAAAATTGGTTACACATATGATGAATCACCCAAGAAAGTTTTGAACTACCAGCAATTGTTTGAAACACCCATTTCAGAGATTCTCCAAAAACCAACTGAAATTGAAGAAGCCGCTACGTTAACTGAAGCTGTTAACACGCTCTTTATTGAAGATGTTGGGTCACTTTACGTGGTCGATAATCATCTTCATCTAGTGGGATTGATTTCCCGCAAAGATTTGTTGCGAGCAACATTAAACAATACAAACGCCTCATTAACGCTTGCAAGCACGGTGATGACACGTATGCCCAATATTTTTACCGTAACACCAGATATGCCAATCATCGATGCAGGCAAATTATTATTAGATCGAAAAGTTGATTCGCTACCGGTTGTTGCTAAAAATGACCACAAAAAGGTTGTTGGCAAGATTACTAAAAATCGGATTTTCCAACATTTTATTACAATTGGGCTAAGCGATAAGAACTCGTAACAGCAGCGATTATCACTAGCAGCACATTTGCGACCTTTCCGACTAAGTTTTTAAATTCCTTGATCAATCAATTTAAATCTCAAAATTCAAAAAGAAGGATTCCGGCAATTTTTGTCGAAATCCTTCTTTTGATATTCATTCGAAGAGTTGTGAAAATTCTAATAGTTACCCGCAATAACTAACTTCTTATTGGCGGTAACAAAGTGGCCATTGCTTAACTGATAACGAGTAGTTAAATTATGCTTAACCAACTTCTTAACGGTTAAACGAACCCCCTTCTTGTAGTGCTTAGCTTTACCAGTTAAGTTAGCTGACTTGTAAGTATTGATGCCTTTACGAGAAATGACCGTAATCTTCTTCGACTTTGGTACACTTGCGTAATAAACAGGTACCACATACTTCCGACTAGCGGTGATATAACCCTTCTTGCCAGCTGTTTTACGACCATGGTTAACATCACGTACTTTGTATCTTAAAGCACCATTAGCAGCACGCTTATAACCAGTGACCACAAACATTGGTCGATTGACTCGCTTTTGTTTTGGATACCAAGCAATTCGCTTGCTCTTGGTAAAGTTGGTACTCTTATACAAACCGATCTTCTTGGTAGCATAAACGGCTTCACCTTTAACAGCAATATTAGGACCTACTGAAGTAGATGGCTTCGTTGTCGTGGTTGGTGTAGAACTGCTTGAACTAGATGTTGATGAAGAAGAACCGGTAGTTGTACTACTGCTAGAGGAACCAGTAGTATCTGATGGAGTTGTAGTTGTACCACCACCAGAGTTATTTCCAACAATAACATGAATCGTCTTCTTAAATGTCACTTTATTACCGTTTGTATATGTAAACGGATAGTTATAAGTGATATCGAATGAGCCGGTTTGATTAGTATTCAATGTTCCATCGGCATTCAATGGTCGAGTGCTTGTAACAGTTGGTTTTGCGTTAGGCAATAGCTCTTGGTACGTTTGTTGTGGATTCCAGATTTTGACATTATCCATTGGATTCCACTTTGCACCAGGATTAAGAAATAGTTGATCCTGATCGTTAATTCCATTGACATCAATAACTTTAACAATTTGCATGCCATAGTTGCTAATGCCATCCATATTTCCCCAGTCACCCTCACTAGTTGAACCGGAATCATTGATCTTATTCATATAGCTCCAAGCATAGTATGGAAAGATCGTTCCAAGCTTATCATTGTAGGGTGCCGCATAACCATTATTTTGAAATGTCTGAACCAAATTATTACCATTGATATCTTTTATTGTTTGGTAATTAAGGAAGAAATTACCACCACCGGTATATATATACGGAAAATCATTGTTTTTTGGATCGTATCCGCCAAAGTCATTAACAACAGTATCATCTGGTTTGATAACCGGCATTAAGTTTTGAATATCGGCTGCATGATAATATTTTGCAGGCTTATCATTAGTTCGATAAGTAACCACATATTTATTGGTACCGTTAATGCCAAGTTGCTTGTAAGCATTGACACCACGTGCAAATCTCACATGATCGACATAATACCCATTAGATTGATTATTAATGGTGACTGAGTTAAATTTTGCGCCATTAAGCAAATCATCCAATTCAATATTTTCAGGATCTATCAACTTTAAAGGAACGTCTAATTGATAATGTTCCTGACTTTGTAAAGTACCACCAACACTGATTTTACCAAGATCTTGTAAATCTGCAGCAGTAACATTTTCTTGCGGAATATAATATTTAGTAAACGAAGAATATTTTACGTCTAATCCCTGAGTAGTGCTACCAGCAGTGGGAGTAGCAATTTTGTCGCTACCATAAACCGGCCAGTTTGTATTTACCGTAGGTTTACCGCGCCAAAATTGCGGTAAACATAAATCAATAGAAAATTTCATTGGTTTGTTAGAATCATTTTTAATTAATAGATGTTCATACAAAGAACTTGGATCCTTTGTATAATCGTCAAGGTTCAAAATCGAATTAGGATTACTCCCAGTCGTTGGTCCAGTATAATTAGAATCCTGACCAGCCAAACTAAACCAAGATGTAAAATACTGTTGTGGCTGAGTCTGTCCATCACTCGAAACATTTGTCACCATATCTCTTTGCGGATTTTTCCCATTGTAAACAGCTGGTACACCCGATGTGTCGTCTGCACTAGCAGTTGTTGCTACCGCAGTCGCTCCAAACGTAAAAAAAGTCGCGGACAATAAAGCAATTTTAAATAAATGCTTTAATCCGCGATGTGTATCTGTACTCAAATAAATCACTCCCCCGAATAATTTTTAGCACCCCTTATACTGACGTGCCATTACAGTACAAGAATAGCATATATATATATCAATGTATAAATACAACAAGGATAATCATTTAAATAACAATGTCTGATCGCTACAATCTGATAAAGCATGTCATCAAATATGCGTTATTTTAGCGGCAATTAATCTTCTCAATTACAAAAGTTATCATGTTCTCGTGAAATGGACTTAGTAATAAACAGGCACCACATCCGACTTATCTTCAGTCTAAGATGTGGTGCCTGTTTAAATTAAAAATATATTGGTTGCTGATTATTTCTCAACAAAGCAATTTTAAAACTCTCCACGATATTTTTGAATACCATTTTATCTATTGAATCAACAAGATAATCAAGTTTATCTCGGTTTAATAATTCCCTTGAATGATCAGTTTCTTGTTTGCAGTAACGTAATAACCATTGCTTAATTGATAGCGAGTGGTTAAATTATGTTTAACCAACTTCTTAACAGTCAAACGAACCCCCTTCTTATAGTGCTTAGCTTTGCCAGTTAAGTTAGCTGACTTGTAAGTGTTGATGCCTTTAGGAGAGATGACCGTAATCTTCTTAGATTTTGGAACACTCGCATAGTAAACAGGAACCACGTACTTCCGACTAGCAGTGATATAGCCTTTCTTACCAGCGGTCTTGCGACCATGGTTGACATCGCGAACTTTATATTTCAAAGCGCCATTAGCAGCACGCTTATAACCAGTGACCACGAACATTGGCCGGTTAACCCGCTTTTGCTTAGGATACCAAGCAATTCGATTAGCTTTAGTAAACTTGGTATTCTTATACAAGCCAATCTTCTTGGTAGCATAAACGGCTTCACCTTTAACGGCAATATTAGGACCTACTGAAGTGGAAGGCTTGGTTGTAGTTGTCGTTGAATTGTTGCCACTGTTTGGTTTTGAAGGTGTGGCAGGACCAATCGGCGTAGATGGGCTACCATTAGTTGAGCTACCGTCATTTGTGGATGGTGTTGGCGTTGGTGTAACGCCTGGTACTGGTTTAATAAATACACCTTTACCACTAAAAATCAGATGAACTGATTTATCAAAGAAAGTCGCAATTCGATTCTTTCCAGCAGTTGTCAGTGCCACATTATATTGCTCTCCAGCCACAGGTTTAGTGACAGCATTACCATCATCATCCTCTAGCTGAAGGTCACCGTTAACTGGCGTATACGCAGCATGAGTAGGGTCACCAGTGAAGGTAACTTTATAATCACTAGGATCTAACGCGTTTTTATTATTTGACGAACCCGTTAAACTAGCAACAACTGTATTTTTAGCAGGTGCTACATAAGTAAAGTAAGCATCATTGATGGCGGAATCAATCGTTACATTCCCGGCCACATTTCGAATAGCTTGTTCAACTTTAGCTTTCCCTGAATTGTTTAAAATAACTTTATAGACCTGACCAGGTCGCATTTGATCGGGATTAAGATTACCATTATTATCTTCAATATCTAAATCAGCTGCGGACAAATTATTAACCGTAAACGTATGCGGATTATTGGCACTATCCCGATACATCACATTGACATAGTATTCAGCTGGGTTTAAGGAAAAACCAGTTGTGCTTCCCTTTAGTACATAGGAATTTGGCGTTAATACTGTCAGATTAACCGTCTTGGAAACGTACTGGGTCTCATTACTACCCCGGAATGTTGCATCAGGGACTTTAAAGGTAACTGGATAAACACCAGCCTTATTTGTATTAACTGGATTACTGTCACTTTGAATGACCTGTAATTTGTGAGCGACAGCTGTATCAAAATCGGTGATTGTTGAAGATTTAGTTGTCCATTTTTCAAACCCTATGCTAGGATCAAATTTATCTCCAACATGAATGGTCCAATTCTTAGCATCAAGGACCTTTCTTAGAGAGACATAACTCGCGTAATTATTCGGAATTAAAGGCAGTGGATTTCCCTGCTCGTCAATAAACGATGTTGGGTTATCACTTGAATTATTCGGCCGACTATAAGTATAGTACGGAAGCATGACGTTATCGGTTGGATTATTATTCACATATTCCATTGACCAACCAAATTGAGAAACGGTTTTAAAAATCGGTCGATTATTAATGTAAAACACACCAGTGTTAAAAGCTGGAATTGTTGCTTGATTGGCTGCCGCTTTCTCATAACCAACATTAAACGGATCAAAAATGATTGGATTATCCGTTGACGTTGGGACTAGTGACTGAGCATCGTCAGGTAACACTTGATATATTCGATGTTGCGGATCTGATGACAACATTTTAGTTACTAAGTATGGCTTATTGGCCACCGTATTCCTAATATCTTTAACGAAGGTCGGTTGCAGAACAGGATTTGCATAATCGCCATTATAACTAAATTGTGACACTGTAACATTAGTAAAGTCCTTATTGTTAGGATCCGTTACAGTCAATGGAATCTTAAGCGAAATGGAATCATTGTTTGCAAGATCGCTTCCGTGAGAGCCATCGGGTGTATTGATTTGGATAGAAAAACCACTATTCCAGTTATCACTTTCTAGTTTATTCCAATCGTCATCAGTTGACGAATGAAATGTATATAAATTACCGCCAACCCTAATTCGAACCGTTCCCACTTTACCGGTCAATGTTTTGGCATCCGAAATGACTGCTTTTTTATCCGCATCATTGATATAAACACCATTAGTAGCTGACAAATTGGACAAACCAATCATTTGATTAACCGTTTGTGGAGAACCGGAATCATTGTGAATCACCAAATTGGCTGAAAACTTCTTGCTATTGGTACTCTCCCACCGATTATAATCAATGGGTAAATTAGTCGTCCCCATCGAAGACGTTGGAAAACCTTCCCCCGTCTGATTACCAGCGGCATCCTCGCTAGCCAGTGTTACAGTCGCTTTTATACCTGAATTAACGACAAATTGATCACCGTTATTGTAAAACGGTCCATTATAACCAGCAGCATGTGCTGATAAACTCATAAAACTAATGCTGATAATGAAAGTCATCAATACCCTGATAATCAACGTCGTGTTTTTCCTTTTTAAACACACAATATTATCCCCCTACTAAATTATTTGCGTTGGCACAGTAACGTAAGCTCTGATTAACCCATCTTCTAAAAAAACATAACGCTGCTGTTCAATGACTTTTTAATAAAAATTCTAACAAGATTATGCGTTTAAGCATATTCTTGTCAAACTTGTTTAACTTGAAAAAATGTCAATATTGTAAGGAGCAAACTCATTCTCAACGCAAAAAGTATTCCAACAATTTTTTGTCAGAATCCTTTTTAGGTTAACCTATTAATGAAGCTTTGTGACGCTTAATAATTACCAGCAATAACTAATTTCTTATTGGTGGTAACAAAGTGGCCATTGCTTAATTGATAACGAGTGGTCAAATTATGCTTAACCAACTTCTTAACAGTTAAACGAACCCCCTTCTTATAATGCTTGGCTTTGCCAGTTAAATTAGCTGACTTGTAAGTATTGACACCTTTAGGAGAGATGACCGTGATCTTCTTAGATTTTGGAACACTTGCATAGTAAACAGGAACCACATACTTCCGACTAGCGGTGATATAGCCTGTCTTACCAGCCGTCTTGCGACCATGGTTCACATCGCGGACCTTATATCTCAAAGCACCATTAGCAGCACGTTTGTAACCAGTGACCACAAACATTGGACGGTTAACCCGCTTTTGCTTAGGATACCAAGCGATTCGATTAGCTTTGGTAAACTTGATATTCTTATACAAGCCAATCTTCTTGGTGGCATAAACCGCTTCACCTTTTACAGCAATGTTACTGCCTCCATTAGAAACAGATGTTGAAGGCTTAGTGGTTGTAGTTGTTGAAGTCGAGCCAGTATTTGTTGAATTATTCGAATTATTATTGACGTCACCTGTCGAACCATTATTTGTGGTGTTTGATGTGGTTGAGCCGGTCGTTCCACCTGTATTGCCACCAGTTGCACTGCCTTTACCAACAACAACGGTAATGGTCTTTGAAACTTTATCTGGCGTATAAGTATAGGTCACTTGGTAAGTACCATCTTTAGTCATATCTGTCGGGGCACCTGCCACTGTCACATCGGCGTTTGGCAAACTGATTTGGCTGCCATCATGAGCATAAACAGTTACATCAGAATAAGGATTCCATTTTGCGCCAATCGGCAGTGTAACATTATCATGATTGGCTTTGATAACCTGTCGTAATTCAACAGGAATTGTGCCGTAACCATCTTTTCCGTAAAGATCAAACTCTTTAAATTCATTATTTGTAGACGGATAATAAACGTCTTTTGCTGCACTTCCAACGTTAAAATAGGCATAATATTTGGATAAATTCTCATTTGACGGTAGTACTGAATACCCACTATTACGGACAGCCTCCTGAATTCGATCTAGTTGAAGAAAATATTTACCACCCGTGTACCACTGACTATCGCTGGCATTCTGATAATCAGTTGGGTCATTGCCTGAAAGAAAATTATTGATTTTAATGTCATTCTTGTTCATTTGTGGCATTAGTTGCTGAATATCATTAGGAAGTAATATTGCTCGCTTTGTTGAATCCCTGCTGTACGCAACATAACGACCAGTGCTATCCAATGGGCTTGTGCCATCACTGTCCCGAACAACATTGCCGAATCTAGCGTACGTGTATGCATCATAAGAACCAGTACTATCGTAAAAATACATGTCCATTTCTATAGATGGTGTATTAATATTAATTGTAGCTGCCTCTGAAATGGCAAGTGGTAACTTAAGTTTCAAATCCTGATGTGCCTTCAAGTCTCCTTGTACGTGAAAACTTGTTATTTCCCGAGAGCTGTTTTCCTTAGGGAAAAATGCTATCCCTTGATCAGGACTATCTTCATTCGGAGCTTCTGTTATCCCTTGCTCCGCAAACTGTTCTTTCCAGTTTGCACCCAAAACAAATGTATCGCTAAACGCTGTTGGCAACATGATTGAAAAGTTTACATGTTGAGATGTGCTCTGATGATTAATCAGCTCAACACCTTGACTGACCGTTGCCGAATTTATCTGTTTAGTATCAATAATCGCATTACTATTAGGCTGATGCGAATTTGAAACTGCAAAGGGACCTGATTGCCCATTTACCTCTAACCACGTTGTATACGAAACATTGTCAGTCGTTGGCCAAGTCTGACTAGTATCAAATCCCTTATTAGTATATATAGCCGGGTCATCTGCACTAGCAGTTGTCGCCAGGGATGTCGCTCCAAACATAAAAAAAGTTGCGGATAACAAAGCAATTTTAAATAAATGCTTTAATCCGCGATGCGTATCTATACTCAAATAAACCACTCCCCCAATAAAATTTAGCACTTTATAACTACAGTACTATTACAATTTCATAATAGCATATATATATATCAATGCATCAATACATTAAAGGTAATTGTTTACATCTAAACAATAACAGTTTATAGTCACGGTCTACTTAGCTGTAATTAACTTATGCGTTTACCCTACTCGCAATTGATCTTTTCAATTACGAAGATTATCAATTTCTCGTAAATTAGATTCACCGAACAATAATGGCATGCCTTTCTGGAAAGTAGGCATGCCATTGTTAATAATTATTTATTATTTTCGTTACCCTTCAATCAGTCGTCTTAACAATCTCCTTAATCTGTTCCGCCAATCCCTTCAATGTGTTCGTCGGTTCGGGTTTAACATGCTGATTGGTAAACAGAATGACCCCGTTTTGATTATCCTCATCCATGTCCATGCCATTTTCATAACTCGTATTTGAAAGTGTTCCCCGAACCCACTTTTGATTATCATCCTCATGATACAAGCCACCATGATAACCATTATTACCAAGTGATGTGTGCCCTGAATAGGCTAAATAGTTGTAATCATCCTTAATCAGAATTTGGCCGTCTTCAAGTCCCTGCTGAATTTTTAGATAGTCTTCAGGGGTGCTGTATAGATTGCCTGCGCCAACCACCGATGATAACAAGGCCTGGGATGGAAATGCCGGATCTTGATTATCCTGTTTGCCATCTGAATGAGCACTTTCAGCCACAACCGCGTTATTGGGCTTCTGATCCCAGAAGAATGTATGCTTCAGGCCCAATTTTTGGATGATCCGAGTGTTCACCAGTTGCTCGTAGCTCTGATTGGCAATTTTCTTTAAAATACCTGCCAAAATTGTATAGTTGGCATTGGTATAATCAAATTTCTGTTCCGGCTGCCCTGATTTCAGATTATCAATCGTATATTGAATGGCGTCATCTTCACTCAAGACATTTGGCGGTGTTAATTCATCCATATCAATTCCTGAAACGTGATCCAATAAATCACGCATGGTAATTTTATCGGCATTCGGAATCTTTGGGAAATAATCACTCAGCATTTCTTTCTGATTTAACTTTGAATGAGTTTCATTCACTAACTGGGTAAAAATCGCCCCGGTAATCACCTTCTGCAACGAAGCCAACGGGAAAACAACATTCTCATCGGCATTTTTTACGGCACTTGTTGCATTGCCGACATTAATCGAATGTGACTGCCCGTTCTTAACGATAGCCACTCGGCCTGAAATGTGTTGTCCTTGCAAAAGTGGAGTCACCTTACTGTCGATGGCTGCCCACTTATCACCCGGTTGGCCGGAAGAAGACCCTGCCGACTGGCTGGTTGAAGTACTTGAACTCGTCGATTGAACAACTGGCTAATTAACTGTAACGGTTTTCACCGGAGTCTGAACAGTGACCGTCTTGGGAGCTTCCTGACTTTGATTTTGACTTTCCAGTATTGTTTGCCCAACCACTCGGCCATTGATTAATTGAAAATCACTACCAGACTTCGTGATTTTTCCAGTTGATGAGGAGCTAATTGCTTTCTTTTGGGACAAAAACGCGTTAAATAGCCTTTGAGCCACAACTTGGGGATCCCCTGATAAATCAGCATGGTAGCCAATCGTTTGGACATTATTTTTCAAATCTTCCTGTGATAACTGGTTTCCCAGCAAACTGTCATAATGATCCTCAAGGTTTTGGTAATTCGACTCGGTTGGCTTTTGGTAATAAGGCTTGAAACTTGCCAGCATTTTCTTGGCTGCAGTCGAAATAGCGGAGTCAGATTGTGAATTAGTAGCATTGTTAGTCTTTAAATCATTTTGAAGTAACTCGTCAAATGCTTGGCTAACTTTTGAAAGTTGACTATCCGACTCAGGGGTATTCTTCAGTAATTTGCGAATATTATTTGGTAAGGCACTCACTGATAACCAGCCGCTTTCATGCCGACTACCTTTGGAAATCGTCAAATAAACCAGTGAATGACGATCAGTTGTTTGGCTTGCTGAATTGATTTTCACATGATAGTTCCCTGGTTTGACTGTACTAATCTTTTTGGTTTTAGACTGATTCCATAAAGCCTGTGGCCGAGTCACTTGAAGAATAGCTTTAATAGTATTAGGTTTTGAAGAAACTGCCTCAATGCTCAATTGGTGGCTGGGGATGCTTGTTGGATCTGTGGCACTGGGAATGGTGACCTGTGTCGGCTCATAAGTTGTGTTGGTGGTGGCTGAACCGGAATCGCTTGAAGATGACGGGACAGAATTGCCTTCATCAGTGGCACTTGAAGTGGTAGCTGATGTTGTTGCCGCTCGTGAGGTGCCAATATTTGTGATTAATGGTAATGATCCACCGATAACCGTTAGTGAGACGAAAACCAGAAATTGTCGTTTAGCTTGTCGAACCCTCAAAACATGATTGTTTTCCCATTTATGTAACATTCAACAAATACCTCCTGTCAAAGATAACGTCATAATTACTTTGTACAGGGGGTATTATATTAGGTTGGTGTAAATTTGGGGATAATATTGGGATATTAATGTGTAAAATCAACATAAAAGGTTTAGTTCTTTAGGCAAGATTTCAAATGTAAAGAGTTAGTTCATTAACCTAGTGAGCTGTTTTACAGATTTGGTTAACGAATGAGTCGAGAGAATCGTAGCAACTGATAATTGACTTAATTGATCCTATTCTTATATTCTCAAAGTTTTGAAACGATGTTATTTGGTTAATAATAATTCTTCGTTCCCGCTCAATAGAAAATTTCGGGCAAAAATTCAATACTAATTTTACTTGAAGAAAAAAGCCAAGAGTCATACTCTTAGTTGAAAGGTAGGACTCTGCATATTCAGTTAATTGCGTTAGGTTGCTCACTATCAATGCCGATTAGTTACTTATGGCGCTTCATACCGAGAACTTTGGCTGATAAAACCGTCGTTTTATAGTGGGTTGGTTACCTGCTGCTAGGTTGGTTACCTAGATGTTTGTCCATGATTTATGATCTCCTTTCTTGCCGCTACAAGATTGGAGTTACATGCTTGTAAAGACTACTTCTAATTGGAGGTAGCCTTTTTCTTTGGAAAAAAGGAAATTGCACCAAACGCTTTTTGACATCCATTACTGAAAGCGAATATATTTTAGATTAACCATAATTAGCAGACATAGTATACTCTGATCCAGCAATAATTTTTTTCAGTCCTGCTCAGCATCCTTCAACCATAGCTCATATCATGAACTCTATATCTCAAAGCACCATTTGCGACACACTTATATCCCGTTGTCACCGGTAGTGACTTATACTAAATATCAAAATCAATCAGTTAGAAATACATTCAACTCCGCCATTTTCGTCTTTATAATCAACGTTTTTGTCGTAACACAATTATTTGTGATTATCTTAATAATCGGAGTCCAAAAACGCCCTGCTTCTTTTGCAAGATGTTAAAATACAGATGAAAACGGATTCATTGAAGTGCCGCTTCTAGTCTACTGCTTGTTATCGCTGCTTTCAACTCGAAAGAAGGGAAAAATTATGGAAAATAGTTCTAAAAGAACAACCAACCGTTGGCTAATCATTTTCGGCACAATTCTCATTCAAGTGTCCGCTGGTTCATTCTATGCTTGGTCAATCTTTAACAATGGATTTATGTTAAAATCCGGTGGTGTTGTTCAAACGGTCGGTGGGGTTAAAAAGATTGTCGGGGGGCTTCCGGCAGGATCAGTCAGTTTTACATTTACTTTAGGAATGCTTTGTTTGTCATTGGCAACGTTAGCCGGGATTCCACTGGCTAAAAAGTATGGTATCAAAATTATTGCGCTTTGTGCTTCTGTTATTTATGGTCTTGCTATCTTAGGTTTAATGATGATTGGTAAAGGGTCATCAATTTGGATGCTGTGGTTATTTGGCGGTGTTTTACTTGGCGCAATGAACGGTGTGCTTTATTTAACAACGCTTACGAACGCGATTAAATGGTTTCCAGAGAAAAAAGGGTTAATTTCAGGGATTAGTGTTGCCAGTTATGGTCTTGGTTCATTTATTTTTAAATATATTGATATGGCAATTGCCGGTGGTAATGGTGCCATTACAGCCGAAAACATTGATC
This sequence comes from Lentilactobacillus diolivorans DSM 14421, assembly GCF_001434255.1. Taxonomy (GTDB): domain Bacteria; phylum Bacillota; class Bacilli; order Lactobacillales; family Lactobacillaceae; genus Lentilactobacillus; species Lentilactobacillus diolivorans. Next base: position 47,953 of record NZ_AZEY01000023.1, on the reverse strand, counting down.
GGGTCTTGCTTTGGTGGGGAATCCTGGCATTAATCCTGGCCGGCATCGGGTCATTCTTCTTAAAGGATGCACCGGATAATATGGCGGTTCCATCAAGTTCAGATAACGCTAACGAGGTCGATAAAACCAACTTTAAAACTTCTGAAATGCTCCACACATCCCAAGCCTATCTGATGTTTTTCTGCCTGACAACCGCTGTTATGTTTATGGGACTCTTGGGTGCCGCGGTAACTAACATGGCCGCTGCCGGAACTCAAGCTCCAAGTGAAGTCTCGGTTTGGGGTGGTACAAGTGCTGCCGCAACTTTTGTGGCAATCGTTGCCTTGGCTAATACGATTGGCCGATTTATCATGGGTTGGTTATCCGATATCACAGGTCGAAAGACGGTATTTCTCATCACTTTCACCATCCAACTCCTCGCGTTAATCGCACTATTGCTGACAAAACCGGGCGCTATGAGTATGGCAATGATGTATGTTGTTGTTATCGCAATGGCCTTTTGTTTTGGTGGTAATATTACGGTATTCCCAACTTTTGTTTCCGATTATTTTGGACTAAAAAATACGTCACGAAATTATTCTATGATCTATCAAGGATTTGGAATTGGCGCAATTATCGTTGGCTTCTTGATGGCTTCCGGTAACCCTCTAAATCCTCAAAGGGTCGTTCTTTCTAACGGCGCAGTCTTAACGCAAAACTTTAATTTAACTTACTGGGTACTTCTGATTATGGTCATTATTTCATTAGTCATTTTTGCATTTATTAAAAAACCAGTTAAAAAGTAATTAATCTGATACCATTTTTAACAAGTCCAAAGAACAACTTCATAAATAAATCAAACCAAAGAGGATTCCGGCAATATTTGTCAGAATCCTCTTTGATTTGATTTATAAAGATGTCTTGTTCAATCTAATGATTACCCGCAATAACCAATTTCTTATTGGCGGTAACAAAGTGGCCATTGCTTAACTGATAGCGAGTGGTCAAATTGTGTTTAACCAACTTTTTGACGGTTAAACGAACACCCTTCTTGTAATGCTTAACCTTACCAGTCAAACCAGCCGTCTTATAAGCAGTCACACCGTTGGGCGAGATGACTGTCACTTTTTTGGACTTCGGAACACTTGCGTAATAAACGGATACAACGTACTTGGGACTAGCAGTAATATAGCCAGTCCTGCCCGCCGTCTTGCGACCATGGTTAACGTCGCGGACCTTATATCTCAAGACCCCATTAGCCGCTCGTTTATATCCCGTTACCCTAAACATCGGCCGGTTAGCTCGCATTTGCTTTGGATACCAGGCAAGTCGCTGAGATTTTTTGAAGTCAGTACTCTTATATAATCCAATGTTCTTAGTAGAATAAACCACTTCACCTTTAACGGCAGTATTTGATGGAACGTTTGCTGAATTATTCATTGGCACAGTATCAGTAGAGGTTGTTGCGCCCTGCTTTTGTGAGGTTGTAGTTGTTGGCAAGGTAGCCGATGAGGAACCCGTTGTTGTAGAAATATTTGTTGACGACGAATCTGTTCCCGGTGTTACAGCCGTTCCACTACCTGAACCACCACCTGGTGTAACTGCTGGCGTACCAATTGCCAAGTTAAACGTGTAAGTGCGTCCCGTTGGATTATCAGCATCACTAACCGTAACCTTAACGGTCTTACCATTTAGAGATGGATTATCCAATCCAGTTACATTACCGTCTTTATCCACTTTGACAGATGAATCACTTGAACTCCACTGAGAAGTTTGATAGCCATCTGCTTTTAATACGGCTACCTTGGTACCTTTAGGAACGGTAATTGCAGCGGAATTATCAGCCGATACAATTTGCTCGGTTCCATTGTCAAATTTATAACTATAATTTACTGGAGCGCCAAAGTAATAGGTTAAAGGATCTCCTGTTAAATAAGTAGTATCTTTTGGAGAAATTGTTACCTTTACTAAATCGTTTGGATCTTTCAATTGGTCTAACCCAACAATCGTCCCCACGGGGTTTTTGGTGTCTTGTAATTTATCATTAGCAACTGTGACTCCAGTCGGTGTTATCTCTGATACGTTAACGGTAAATAATTTCCCGAGATCAGCATCAGTAGCCACACCCAATCCTTCTTTAATGGCCTCAAGAGCATTTATTGTTTTAGAACCAATTCCCATTTGGATACCTGTTGCATACTTTTGCATAAACCCATATTCTGAACCAATCTGCCCGTAAAAATTCATCTGAGTTCCCAGTGGTATTTTAATTGGACTTTTTATACTGTTATTATCGTAATTTGATTGTGGCAAGAGGATACTGTCATATGGTGTCAAACCAGAAGGCAAGGTTGGATTATTAAGCCCATAAGATGCTGTCGTTGGCATCCCATTCACATCTGCCGTCCAGCTTGACATCCAATCAATATCTTTAAGATTAAACGTTGTTGCCGCTTTAGCAGTAACAGACTGATCAAGCATAGGAACTCCAATTTCCAGATACATTCCACCAAGCATTAAACCACTGGCAAGTCCAACTAGCATAGCTGATTTTATTAAATTTAATTTTCTCACATTGTTTCTCATCGATATAGTTCTCCCCCCTGAAATCCGATTATCAATAAATAGGTCTCACAATCTATCGCACTAATAGTATCACTTTAATTTGCAATTAGATAACATAGTGTTGTGTTCATAAAATGAAGGTTTGATTTTATCCATTTCTAAAACAAACGATCCCACCAACCATTAAGTTGATGAGATCATTTTTAGCTCCTATTTATAAGCACGAACATATTTTGTATTGGCAGTAATATACCCACCAGCTACTCGATAACGTAAAACACCGTGCTTCGTAACATTATTACTTTGAGAATAATCATATCCGTAAACTTTTAATGCCCGATTCTTTGCAATCGCATGATTCTTTTTGGTGAAGTTAGCATTGCTGTACCGATTAACTGTTCGTTTAGTTTTAACTGATTTCACTTGTTGGTGACGCCCCATATTAACCAATTTCCGGTTAGCGGTAATATAGTCGCCATTGGTTAAAACGTATCGAGTGGTGAGATTATGCGACACAATTCGTTTAACATGTAAGACCGTCCCCTGTCGATAATTTCTAGCTTTCTTGGTCAAGTTAGCTTTACGATAAGCGTTCACGCCCCGTGGATTAATCACGGTAACGGTTGAATGCTTGGCAGCATAATAAACTGGACACACATACTTCTGACTGGCGGTAATGTATCCCGTCTTACCATTCGTCTTAGAAGTGTGATTAACGTCTTGAACTCGGTATTTCAAAGCCCCATTGTCAGATCGCTTATAGCCGGTAACAACAAACATTGGCCGATAAACTCTTGGCTTCTTCGTATACCAGGCACTTCGCTTAGTAGCTGAGAACTTGGTTGACTTGTACAGGCCAATCTTGTTGATGGGGTAAACTACCGTTCCCTTTGCAGCTGCATAACTTGGCAAGCTGGTATTGTTTGAAGAACTGGACGATGAAGATGGAGTTGGCGTACTTGGACTAGTACTGGAAGTTGAAGATGATGATGAATTTGAAGTAGTACTAGAGGTTGAATCGTTCGGCACTGCTGACGTATTTGTTGTCGATGGAGTTGCTGGTGTAGTTGATGTTGGTGAATCCTTGTTATACCAAAAAGTAATCGCTTGTGGTATCGTGTCGAGTTTGATATCTCTAATTACATTTCCATTTCTATATTTTGTAGTACCATTTTGCAGATAGTTATAAACGCTAAACGGCTTGTCAGAAGACTGAATAAGTTCATACAAAGCAAGAGAAAAATTCAGACCAGCATTAGGATCTTTGGTGCCAATTCCAAGTGAAAAAGCCTTTGAAAGGTCAATATAATTTAATAGGGATCTTGTTGGAATTTTTCCAAACAGTTGATCATATTCCTCACTCATCGTTTTAATTTCAGAGTCATTAATATTTACCCCGGGAATGTTCTTAATAGCTGAATTTAATGCATCAATAATTTTTTCTTTTGATACTGTTGCCGTTTGGTATTCAATACTATTAGCTGTTTTTAAAGTGTACCCTTTAATTTCTGGGGCCTTAATATCCCCTAACTCATATTGATATGACTTGTTTTCTCCCAAAACAGTCGGTTTAGCTATGTCATCACCAGTTTTCGAATCCTTGTAGAAAATTCGAACTATTTGTGGATCAGTTACACTTAGATAGTCATTATTTAAATAATTCTCGTTTAGCGTGCCAGATGACGCCTTCAAATGATTCGGATCTATATATCTAATTCGAATAGTTGATTGTATATGATTATCTTTATTTTCCGATTTTGTGCTAATAGACACTGGATTAACCATATACTTTTTTAGAGGGAAAGAAAACGAAGTTCCCAAAGATTTTCCGGCTGAAAATTGATTTAACTTAATGTCACTATTTGGAATAAGTGTGCCGTCAATCGCAATATTGCCTAAAGTGGCAGGCAGACTAGCGATATCTTTTGTTGATGCAAGAACCAGGTAATGATAGAAGGTAACATCATCACTAATTGACGCCTCTGCCTCAGTGTCACCTGTGGAAGCCCACGCTGCATCTATCGAAAGTATATCTTGTATATTCTCGTTTCCCTCTACCATATTTAAGTCGTCGTCAAAATTAAAATTAAGCAATGGATTTTTTTGCCAATTATTCCAATTAACAGGATTGGTAACACTGTTATTGCTGTGAGAATCCTGTGTTTCATCTTGCTCATTACTATCAGCATATACGCTTTGAATAAACAAACTGCCGCTTTTCTGATAAGTACTAAAAAACGGAATCAATGAAAAGCAAATTACTATTGTGATACTCAATAAAATTTTTTTCAATTTATATACCTCCGTTAATTATTAACCATTATTAATCCTAACACTTCATGAGAATTACTTCGCCACGTAATAATCAAATCGTACAGTTAGCCTTAATTAACTTCACCCGCCGATGACAACCAATACAAATTGTTCCGGATTAGCAGTAACCTGAATAACATTCCAACACAAAATTTCGTTTAGAAGTTACTTAAAACGCCTAATTTCAAAAAATTCAACACCCAAATTCTGTGAAATAGTACAAACGTCTTGTTAACTTTCAAAAACCAATATTACCTCGATAACACCTAAGCACCACCCATCCTTCACAAAGCCAGACCAAATACCCACACCCAAATTTGTTAAATAACACAAACCAAATGTGTTTTTTTAAACAAACTCTGGTTGATTTTTTGTAAACGCTTTAGTGTTTAACCCATTTCATAATCGCCTAAAGCCCGGTATTCTGTATACGTAAGCGATTACAGAATATCAAAACGTCGATTATCAATGAGGAGGTTCACACTAATGAAATCCAATTATTTCACTATCCAGCAAAATAGCCGGGGTGCAATAACCGGGTTAAGGCTCAATGATGACTCCACCAACATGAATTGGGTCATTGATCCCAACTATCTCAAGTCACTTAATTATCAGGATGAAGACAAACTATTTGGTGAATTTCACATCACCGTCAATGGCCATCCCTATCGAAGCATTGACCAAACACCGATCATTCACAAAACCAACGACCAAAGTCAGCTCACCTTTGCCTTTGATAACGTTAAAGTTTCCGAAACATTCGAACTCGTCAATGATCGTCTAAAATGGCAGATTCAGCTTGAAAATACCGGCTCAAATCCGATAACGATCAACGACTTTGGCATTTGGATCAGCCTGGCCTACGTGATGTTCCGGGACAAAGATGTGTATCGAAACGCGAATCAATCAGCCGCCGTCTTTCCAAGCATCTCGCCCAACTATACTAAGCTGGCCGCAGTAAGACGAGATAATACCGCGCCCAACCTGGGAGTTTATCAAATTGGCGGCGAAGTCCTTTCTGTCGGCACCTACAACGAATACACGAACCGCTTTTTTGAAAATGTTTCCCCTTCATTAGACGGCATGCTTTTTCATGAATTTGTTCTGGCTGGCGGCTATTCAGATGATCAGCGCCCCCATCACGATTGGATTTATCCCCAAACCGCGATCAACCTGTCCGCTAACCAAGCCCGTTCATGGGACTTCGTGCTCCAATCATATACAGATCAAGCAGACTTCTATCACGTTGCCCAACAGCTTGGTCATCCCTACATTCAATTTGAACCACTCGTCCAAGCCGATCAAAAACAAACCATTCGAATCTCACCAGCCGCCAATCAGCAAGTCGCCACCATCAAAGTTCGGTCGCAACAGACGCTTGAAGAAGACTTAACAGCCGATTTCACCAATGGCAGTTTGAACTACCAACCCAAAGGACTCGGCGAACATGAATTGATCGTGACCTTTACTGACGGCACCACCGACATCGGCGTCTTCAACGTCATGGCATCAATTTCAAAATTACTTTGCGACCGCGCTGACTACTTGTGTGATCATTCCTATACTGGAAAATCTGGCAAAATCCCATATAGTTTTAGCCCCGTTTCCAATCAAGGTGAGTCAATTGGCAAGATGACGTTCATTCTTCAGGAATGCCTACTCGATGCCAGCATTTCAGACTCAGCCCAAAAAATCCAAGAAGTCGAAACCAGTGCGGTTAACTATGTCCGGCCAAAATGGTTCGTCGATGGCGACTTCAAACATCCCCGCAAATTATATGGTGACTTTTACCGCGTCATGGACCTGGAATACATTGCCCATTTATTCTATCTATTATCTAAATGTCCGGCAGATGCCCTAAAGCTTCACACCCCCAAAGAATACCTCGCGTGGGCGGCTGAAGTCTTCGATGTTCGGGTCAACCCCGATTTGCATGATAACCAACGGGGTAAAGAAGAGGCTCAAATGTTGGGCGTTTACTTCATGTACATTGAAGACCTCTTGAAGGACGTTAAAATGGCCGGTCTGGACAAAGAATATTCTGAAATCTCCCAGGCTTGGCAAACCGCTACCGAACGAGTTGAAAAAAACAGCCCCCAACTGCTGGCTGCTATGACCGAACACTTCTTTGACAATGCCGGCTTTGGCCCCGCCGCGGCGGCATTGGCATTAACCCATCACCAATCCGGGGCCAAGATCTATGGTGAATTATTGAAAGCCAACATCGGCTTTAGCAATGATTTCAGATCTCAGAGCCCGGATCGCTGGTGGGAAGCCCTCTCCTATATGATTCACTCACTATGGGGTGGTGTCACTGCCGCGGCAGCTCAGATCACCGGCGAACAGTTAGGCGATGTGGCTTTGGTTCAAGCCGCCTACCGGGCAACCAACGCGGTGCTTTATATGTATGATGCCAATGCAACCGCGACCGACCGGAAACTTCAACCCGGCGAGGCGGCTTCCACTTACAGCATTGCCGGCCCTAATCTGAACCGCCCGGATTTATCCCGCAATCGGTTTGGCCAATCCATCTTTGCTTCGGATGGCGGTATCTTTGCCCGACTATTTCCGGACGGCTACACCGGCGAAGATGATTGGGACATGGGCGAAGAACTCGTGGCCTACTTAAACGGCTTTGGTCAAACGACCTATCTATACGCGGATGTTAACGGCAACTACCAAGCGATTAACGGAGCTGTTAAAAAGCATGCCGATAACCATTATGAAGTGACCAGCTTTGCCCCTTATATTCATCGCTATATCGATTTAGATACCGGTAAGCAATTTAATTCAACGAGTCTCACTGTTAACTTCGATACTAACAAGCAATTATTTAGTCAATTGTAATTTGGAGGGATTAACATGAAAAGTTCTGTTGGAAACGCAATCAATAGCAAAGTTAAAATTCCATTTCATAGAATGCTGGCCTACGCAAGTACCGATGCAGCCGGTAACTTACTTTACACAACGGTTACGACTTTTATTTTGTATTACTTTACCGATGTTTTTGGCCTATCCATCGCCGCAGCCGGAACCATCCTGCTGGCAGCCCGAATTTTAGATGCGTTTGATGCGCCAATTTGGGGATTCATTATTGACCATACCCATACCAAATGGGGGCAAAGCCGACCGTATTGGCTTTGGATGGCCTTTCCATTCGCAATCTTCTTTGTTTTAATGTTCTGGTCACCGGATTTGAGTACGACCGGTAAGTTCTGGTGGGCCTTAATTACCTACCTGCTGTTCGGGATCTCATACACTGGAATTGGAACACCGATTACGTCAATTTTGCCGAACTTAAGTAACGATTCCGATCAACGAATCAAATTGAACAGTACCCGAAGTATTGGTGGCATGATCGGCTACTTCATCACGGCAACCTTCACCTTAAGCTTCGTGTCGTTCTTTGGCAGTACCCCACAATCCGGCTGGCGAAATACCGCGATTGTGCTTGGCATTATTGGATTTGCGCTATTAATGTTTGCCTTCGCAGACACCCGTGAAATTAATAAACCGAAAAAGGCCGTTTCAATTCTTAGTTCAATTAAAGCAGCTAAATCAAACTGGCCTTGGTTCATTTTAGTGATTGTCTTTATCTTCTACTGGTTGGGAAACGCATCACGAACATCAGTTGTTGTTTACTATACCCAATATAATTTAGGCCAAAAGGGCTTTGCCTCAATCCTAAACGCGTTGGTAATGGTCCAATTAGTCGGAATGATTGCGATTCCATTCTTAGTTAAGAAATTCAGAAAAACCTATGTGTTAATGGCCGGCATGTTCTTAGCTGCTTTCGGTCAAATCCTAATTGCGTTCACCGGTCAGTCATTGATCGCCCTGTCAGTTGCCTGGTCAATTGCTTCAATCGGAACTGGGATTTCCGTTACCCTACCATTCGCAATGTTAGCCGACACCGTTGACTACGGCGAATGGAAAAACGGCATCCGAGCCAGTGGTTTCTTAACCGCCATTGGAAGTTCCTTCGCCATTAAAATGGGATCCGGCCTTGGTGGCTATGCCCCATCCGTTGTTTTGGCACACGCTGGTTATAAAGCCGGCGCCGTTCAAAACAGCCAGGTTCTGTCAGCCATTAAATTCAGTATTTCTTATTTACCCGCAATCTTCTTTATCATCGGTGGCCTGCTGATTCTGCTCTACATCAAGTTTGAAAAGCAGGAAACCGGCATTCGAACAACCTTGTTGGAACGCCGTGGTAGCTTAAACGAAGACTAATAAAATCGAAAATGACTACTGCTAACGTTTAAGGTCGTCACTAAACGACCAATTAGCCGTTATCAGTAACTCTATCAGGAGGAAATTAAATGAAAGCTCTTTTAAAAGTTGATCCGGCAAATCAAATTTCAACCATTGATGAGCGCATTTACGGCTCATTCATCGAACAATTAGGCCGGGCCGTTTACGACGGTATTTACCAGCCTGGTCAGGCAACTGCCGATAAGGACGGTCTGCGTCAGGATGTCATCGACGCGGTGAAAAAGTTAAATGTCCCGATTGTCCGTTATCCCGGTGGTAATTTTGTCTCCCAGTATAAGTGGGAAGATGGCATTGGCCCCAAGGAAGACCGGCCAACTCGCTTAGATCTGGCTTGGCGGTCAATTGAAACCAATCAATTTGGCCTACATGAATTCATGAATTGGGCAGATAAAGTCGGCACAAAAGCCAACATGGCGGTTAACTTAGGTACCCGAGGGATCATGGCCGCCGCTAACCTAGTGGAATACTGTAACTTTCCAAAGGGATCCTATTGGAGTGACTTGCGGCGCCAAAACGGTCAGGAAAAACCGTACAATATCAAGACTTGGTGTCTGGGTAACGAGATGGACGGTCCTTGGGAAATTGGTCAAAAAACCGCTTATGAATATGGCCACTTAGCCAATGAAGCTGCCAAAGCCATGCGGGCGGTTGACGATTCCATCGAGCTGGTTGCCTGTGGCAGTTCTTCAATGGACAATCCCACATTTGGTGATTGGGAAAAGACCGTCTTGGATCAATGTTACGATAATGTGGATTACCTGTCCCTTCACCGTTATTATGGCTTCTATGGTGATGACGACCCCAACGAACTCGATAATTACTTGGGTAAAAATATCGATTTGGATGACTTTATCAAGGGCGTTGTCGCAATTTGTGACGCGGTAAAGGCTCGCAAACGAACGAAGAAAACCATCAACCTTTCGCTGGATGAATGGAATGTTTGGTATCATTCCAACGATCAAGATGCCAAGACAGCCCCATGGCAAAAAGCGCCCCACCTTTTGGAGGACGTTTATAATTTTGAAGATGCGTTATTAGTCGGCAGTTTATTAATCACCTTGCTGAAAAACAGTGACCGGGTCAAAATTGCCTGTCTTGCGCAACTGGTTAACGTGATTGCCCCGATTATGACTAACGATCAGAAGGTTTGGTTCCAGTCAATCTTCTATCCTTACATGCAGGTTTCAAATTATGGCAAGGGGATCGCTTTAACCCCCAAAGTTGACGTGCCAACTTACAAGTCACGTGAGTTCGATGCCGTGCCGTATCTTGACAGCATTGCCACTTATGACAAATCACAGAAAACAATCACCATCTTTGCGGAGAACAAGAATCAATCTGAGAAGATCGACTTTAAAACCCTCTTCAGAGACTTAGACGTTGAACAAGTGATTGAAGCAACCCAATTCTATGGTTACGATGTCAAAGCTGACAACCGGGATGGGAAGATGAAACTTCAACCACTAAACGCCACGATTGACGATCATGAAGTTAAGGCGCAGTTACAGCCGCTTTCTTGGAATATGATCCGGGTTCGGGTTAAATAATCGGTTAAATGCCAACTTGTTTTAGTTAAAATCAAGCCAATCACTGGCCTTGTGGTTATTGTTACTTTGCTGAAACGTGTGCAGCCAAGCAGATCCCGGCCTTGTGGTTATTGCTACCTAGCTAAAACGTGTGCAACCAAGCAGATCCCGGCCATATAAGCCCCCTAACGTGATATTCCAAATTCAGGAATATCACGTTAGGGGGCTTATATTCTGGAATCTAATCGCTTGGCGGCACACTCTGTTTTTTGAACTTCTCCCGATACGCAATCGGCGAAGCGCCATAGTACCGCTTAAAGACGGTTGAAAAATAATAAATATTGTTGTACCCAACATCAAGGGCAATCTGGCTGACTGATTCGGTGGTCATTAACAAGCGCTTGGCCGCTTCCTCAAGCCGGTACTTGGTTAAAAAAGCATTAGGGGTCATTCCGAATGTCTTCTTCATACTTAGCGCAATTGAATTAGGATGAACATGGAATTGTTTGCCCAACGAGGCGTTCGTAATTCGCTCATCAAAGTGGTCACGCAAATAACGTTCGATATTTTCCGCTAATTGCGCATACGATGACTCGCCCTTTACCTTGACCTGAATAATTTGCAGCAAGTCAATGAACTGTTGTTGTGCCTGCCAAAAGCCGACGTTGTTCTGCAACGCGCTATTTTTAAAAATCCGGTTAATCAGCTTAAAAGTCACTTCTGAATCTGGAATTCGCTGCAGCTTTTTTAAGCACAAAGTGACCGACGGCGTGAAATAGTGCAATGTGGGAATGTTGATCTTTGAACTAACATCGACTGGCTCGGGTTCTTGAACCCACCGGCCGCTGACTGAAAAATGGACCCAGTAATATTCGGTTCGAGCTTCAACCGGCCTCCAAGCATAGTGGTGATGTTGCGGTAATAGAATAAAATTATCCCCTGGTTTAAGGGTATAGTTCTGACCGTCCTCCGCAATAAACAAAGTCCCTTTAACAATGAACATCAAGACAAAGTATTGTAAATCATTCCGGTTGGGATGCATTTCACCGGGATCAAAAATCGCATAGCCGCCTTGGATAAACGTTGGTAGCGGGATGCAGGAAATTGAGATGTATTCGTCTTCCATAGCTTGTTCCTTTCGAAATCGCTTTTATGTTTCTAGTATAAGCGATTTCGCTGGGATTTACGAAAGCGGTTTAATGAAATCTTCTATTCGATATATTTTTTATTTTTTCCATTTAATAATCAGTTCACGAGAAATCAAGAAGGAAGGACAATCCTCATTAATCGATAAATAACCCAGATCACTAAATACACGCTCGAAACAAAGATGTAACAACATTGTGCAGAACATAATCTTGGAGTTAAACTTGATAAGGAAAGATGAATACATCCCTTATTAAAAATAAGGATTTCTCGACATTATCGTAAATACGATAGTAACTGGATTATCAATCGAGCAAGGTTTAAAGTCCTACCTTCTTCGCCAGCATTTAAGCTAGACAATGATAATCGATTCACCGAATAGAATTGGAGTCTAAATAATTATGTTTCGTCGTTTTTCGTATTTTATATTCGATAAGTATAAACAATGGGCCGAAAATTTAGAGGATTATTTTAAGAAGAATCCAAATAAGAGAAAAATATTTGATTGGCTCATAGGTAATAATCCTTTAAGTGGCTATGATCTTAGTACAATGATAATAGTGTGCGTCATTATTGCCGTCATGACCTGGGTGATCAAAAAATTTTTTTATTAGCCCTAGGCAGTGGTTTGGGCATATGGTTCTGACCATCATCTACGATAAATAAGACGCGTCGACAATAATCACCAGAACGAAACATTGCAAATCAGTACAGTTAGAAAGGCACCTTACTACAATTCAAAATTCCCTATCACCTTGAATGAATACTGGCAACAACGTTTAAATAATAATCAACGAATTTTCATTTAAAGTCTGAGAATGATCGAATTCCTCATTAATTTTTATAATTAACAAACAGAATAAATAAATTAACACGCAATAGTTTTGCTCGTCTTGAGACTTTGAAATGTTTTCAGCCGATCCATGTAAATATTTATTCCTAATCCCCAATCCATTGGAAAAGCGACTGCCATAGTAATAATCAATGTAATCAGACTCCTTTCTTGTGAATAAGTTGTTTCTAAAAGACAATTGTCCTAACTTAACCTTAGAATCAATGCATTCTCTAGTATCTGAATCCTTCCAAAAATAGTTTATTTCATCATTGTAAAATAAATCTCTCATTACTAAATAGTCCTCTGAAAAGATGTAAACTTTACCTTTCAAAATTGTCAAAAAGCCATTCCGTGTTAACCAATTCAACTCCTTAACGTTAAAATTTTTGAAACACGAAACTGGAACTCCTTTTAATAATTCATTTTGGAATGATAAGCCATTACTAATGTGACCAAAAGAAGATTGATCTGAAAATATTTGTTGCATAGCCGATTGCATCTTTTCTCCAGAAATTACATACTTCTTATCACAAAGACTTTTTAGCTCATTGAGATGAGGAACTTTCATTTGATCAACAATTTCAGAATTAATCTCACCACTTTCTGAATAAAGTTGATATTCCTTCAAAATTCTTTGAAAGTTGACACAAAGCATCATTATCCTGCTACGTAACGAATCTTCAAAATTAAATCTCCCGAAGTAAAACCCTTTTATTCCAAGATATTTAGGTAAATACGTATCAAAATACCATTTAATTACACTTTCAAACTTTATTCCTCGTTGTCTTAAAAATTTGATATATAGTTGCATTTTTGATGTCAGAACCATTTCACTGTTCTTAAAAGCCTCACCATTATGATACTCATTTTTTCCCCATAAAGTAAGAAAGCGCTCAAAAAAACCTCCTGATTCATTTTTAGAAATACCTGTAAATTTTAAATTATTATCTACGATACCGAATACATAAATAAGATTTTGTAAAATTGTTGAATAGTCCACAAATTTATTAAGCCACTTTTCGTTAAATTGCAATAATAGTCTACTATCCTTGTTATCATTAGATATATTTTCTTCTACAATACGATCCATCGAAACTATACTAGATTCGACAGTCGTCGTAAATGTAAATGGATCATTCTTTATACTCCTTGTAATAATCTGTGCTTCCCGTTTACTTGCATTATATTTTGTAGATATATCAACATCTGGTTTAAATCGTTCGATAGCAATGAGATGGATATAACTCTGTTTTGCTTTTGGAGAATCAATATATTGTTGAAATAATTCATCGCGCTGATCTTTGTCCAGAAAATTATTAATATTTATTCGTTGCTCTTTCTTGTTGGAATCAATTATTGAATTCAATATAATTTCAACATTCATAGGATCCCTCAGAAATTCATTGGCAATCTGTTTTTTATATAAACTTTTTATTGGATCTAGTGTCGACACAATCGGAAGTATTCGTGAACCAAGCTTGGTAAGAATTTGGCGAAAAAGGGAAGCCGTTATCTTATCCAACATTTTAATCTTGATAATTGCCTCAAAAAAAGTATCCAACTGTTGGAAGTCCTGCTTCATCAGCAACCTTTACTTTGAAGACTCCAGGCTCAGATGCTGACAACTTGGCATACAACGAACCTGCTTGGTCACAATACAAGGTTGGCCGTGCTACTACTTCTGACAAGAAGGTTATCACGACTACGACACCATTCTCTGGCGCCACATTCACTGTAACGGCCGCTAAGACCACTACTCGTGAAGGCGACACTTGGTATCAACTTTCAGCTACTCCTGCTTCATCTGCTAGTGCTTCAAGTGCTAACTCATCAGCAGCATCTTCAGCTAGCGCTTCAAGTGCTAACTCATCAGCTGCTTCATCAGCATCAGCTTCTGCTGCTGCTCAATCAGCTGCTGCTCAATTGAACGGTAAGTGGGTTAAGGCTTCGGCTTTGCAAGCTACTTCTGCTTCAAGCTCAGCTACTCCAAATCCAGCTCCAGCATTAAATGCTGATCAAGTTGGTGTTCATATTGTAAGTACTGATAACAAAGTTGATAAATATGTTGTCTTAACCAAGAATTCCAATGAAACATCCGGTACTCAAACTATTACAGCTGCTTATCCTGGACTTGTTAGCTTAACTAACACACCAGCTACTGCTAATGACTATCAATCATTATTAACTCGTGCTTCAGTAACTGGGTATGGTTCAGCTGCTTTGACTAACAGTCAATTAGCTGCTAATGCTTCTGCTGTTCAAGGTGCTACTTATGGTAAATATACCACAATCACTGTTGCACCAGCTAACCAAGCTGCTTTCGCAACTTCATTGACTCTTAACGTTGACGCACCTGGTGCCGCTGGAACAACTAGCAATACAGGAACTCAACAACCAGGTAACAATGCCGCTATTTATGCTGGCACAGCTAACACAACCTTTGGAAGTCTAAAGAACTCTGTATTAGGCGCAGTAAAGGGAACAGTTGATACCACTTTGACCGCTGATTCATTAGCATCCGATCTGAAGTCTGTCAATGCAGACACGGTTTACCTAGTTTGGAACAACACTGATGGTGCATTTTTGACAAGTGCTGATCTTAATAGCAATGGTACTGTTAAGAGTGATCTTTATGGTAAGCAATTCTTCGTTGTTAAGTCAACACTGAGCCGTGACGATGCACTTTCAAGTGCTTCAAGTAATTCTGCAACTAAAGTTAGTGCCTACGCATTGACTCTTGATAAGAACGGAAACGTCACTAATGAATTTGGACCAGCTGCAGGAAGCAAGTTTGGTGTTACTAACCAAACATTGCAACTTAACTATAATGTTGCTAAGTCTAACTCATTCCAGATAACTCAAAATGGTAGTGCATCAAGCATGAACTTTGCACAACTTTATGCAGCAAACATTAAGTAATAAAGTTGATTAAGCAAGAAGTAAATATTAGTATTTAATATTAAATAAAATGGTGCTTCTCTTGAACAGAGGGGGCACCGTTTTATTTTCATAAATTTTCAAAAAACTTCCGCTCATTTGTTGAGGGAAGTTTTTTTATTATGAATATGAAATAGTAATTCTATTTCACACCAATCGCGTTGCGCCACTTCTTCCAAACTTTCGGATAACCATAATCTTTAGCAGATTCATAAACATTTTCGCTCATTCTCTGAAGCATGGCGTCATTGGTCAACAATACAATAATATATAACGTAGAATCGTGCAAGTCACCCATTTTAATCTCAAAAAACATTGACCTACCTCATCATTGTTGCCTTCTCTAAATACCGTATATTACTTTTACTTTAAATCTTTCCGTATCACCCCCCACCAAGGCCTACAAGCGTCTTCAATATGATACACTTATAATATTATTTCAGTCACTTTTATACCTGAATATACTCTGTAGTTATGATAAGGAGAGTTATAAATGTATTTTTTCTACGATGACAATATCAGTTTCAAAAAGTCTGGTATTGAACATGCTGAAATTAAACGACTAAGATTGTTTAATGAAAAACATGTTCCTGCCAAGATTATTACCCGGATATTCTCAATGAACATTCATGATGTCATTGCCGATGCGGGAATTTCTGAAGATCAATTTGTAAATCTGTTTGATTTTTTCCAAGGAACGATGAGCTTTAAGCCACGTAAGTTAACCATTGAAGATTTACCAATGCCTAAGGGCTATACGTTAAAACCAGAAAAAGATAAAACCAAGACCGATGTCTATCAAGGCGACCAACTGGTTATGATCGTTGGGACTCGTTCCGAGAAAGACAAACGTCTCGACTGGGTTCAATACTCTGGATTTAACGGCCGACCTGTTCGCATGGTTCGCTATGACACCCGTGGTTTCGCTGCTTTGGAACAATTTTATTCATATGGAACCAAGTTGGTTTCCGAGCAGATCCTTAATCCTGATGGCCAACCCGTTATTCAAAGGTTCACGCATCCACGTGGTGACGGTGAAACAGAAACTTCCCTTCATCAGTTAATTAACTATAAGGGTCATGACTATGACTTTGCGACATTTGAGGACTTAACAACCTTCTGGTTAGACCAACTAAATCTTTCAACGGGCGAAGCCAATACCATTATTTGTGATCGAGCTTATGAATTGGCTTACTCTGTTCAAAAAATGGAAACACCAATTTATTCTGTTATGTACCTACATAATAATCACGTTAACTCTGGGACTGACCACATGCATTCATCATTTAACTATAATTATGAGTACATGTTGGAAAACCGGAAACGTTGGAATGGCATTGCAACCCTTACGCCATGGCAATACGATGACTTTACTGAGCGCTTTGGCAAAGAGAAGCCTAACGTTTATATGATCCCTGGTGCCGTTACCGACCAGAAACTTCTAGATAAGCCACACGTTAAATGGACGACTCGAAAGTCGAAATCAGTTATTATGGTTGCTCGGCTATCTGACGAAAAGCAACAGGATATTTTAATTCAAGCATGGCCTAAAGTGATCAAAGCAGTTCCGGATGCAACCCTTGATTTCTGGGGCTACAGTAATGGTGATTACGATAAAACACTGGCTAATTTAGTTAACCAGTTGGGCTTGAATAATGATATTACTTTCCATGACTACACAAAAGATATTGGAGCTGTTTATGATTCAGCCCAATTACTCATCTTGCCAAGCCGAGCGGAAGGACTGCCACTGACATTAGTTGAAGCCCAAGCTCATGGCTTGCCGATTGTCGCAACTGATATCAAGTATGGTCCTCGTGATGTTGTCAATGATGGCAAAGACGGCTACTTAGTTGAAAACCGCAATGTTGATCAATTAGCTGATCGGATTATTGAGCTACTTTCTGATCCGAAGAAATTGGAAACCTTTAGTGAAAATGCCTATAAAGATAGTTGGAATTATTCATCCGATGCAATTTGGCAAAAATGGCAACCACTGATCAAAGATGCTAAGAAGAATGCCAAAATTCCAGAAAGTCTCGAGGTGTAACCATGTATTACTTTTTAAATCAGTATATTAAAGCATTAAATTCCAGTGTTGAACATATTGAATTTAAACGCCAAGCGTTGTTTAAACACGAGCGAGTTCATTCAAAGATCGTGACTCGTGATTACGACAGTATGCTTCATCTAAATGCAGCCAACTTTGGTTTAAACCAAAATGATGTTCTTAATATGTATGATTATTTCCAAGGAACCACAGATGTTAAGGAAAAATCATCCAGTGTTTCAGACTTAAACATTCCGATCAGTTATCAAATGCACTATAACAGCAATGTTTCCGAAGCCCTTCAAGGTGGCCGATTGGCCGAAACAATTCATCATACACCAACTCGAGTAGGTGAAATTGCTTCCGTTGAACATTATGATGCCTTTAGTAATATTGCTAATCGCGTTATTTGGGATTCACGGGGATTCAAATCATGTACCCAATTTTTAGACTTCGATGGCGATCCATTGGCAGAAATCTTTTATCATTTAGACGGTACCCGTGCCTTGGAGCGATATTGGGAAATTACTGAAGATGGTAAGGGTAAAGTAATCTTCAATATTCACTTGATCAACTACAAAGGTTCAGATTATTACTTCAATACAGAAGAAGATCTGTTTACGTTCTTCTTAGATGAAATTAACGAACAAAATCATGAAGAAAATACCTTTATTGCTGATCGACCAGGTGTTGCGGATATTCCATTGATTCGCATGAAGAGCAAGGCAAAGAAATACGTCTTCTTCCCGATTCTTCACGCAGCTAATCCAGATGATCTGATTCATTCTGAACTCGAACCTAGCTATCAAGAAGTGTTTAATCACTTGGATAAATTAGATGGTTTAATTGTCATGACGGATAATCAAGCCCGTCAGTTACGAATTCGTTTGAAGCGGTTAAAGGGTAAGGGCCGAAATATTCCAATCAGTGTGATTCCTGGTGCCGCCATTGATAATAAAGAATTGAAAGCTGAACATTTATCACCATTAAATAAGCAGGGTAACCAAGTTATCTATGCTGGTCGGTTAGGTGTCGATAAGGGCGTGGATAATCTGATCCGGGCATTTGCGTTAGTTGTCCCACAAGTTCCCGATGCGGTGCTTGATATTCGTGGCTTCGGTGATGGTGACTTTGTTAACTCACTTAAAGACTTAATTAATCAGTTAGGTATGCAGAATAACATTCACATTTCTGGTTATTCCAATCCAATTGATCCACTTTATGATCAATCTAAGATCTTTGCGGGTGCAGCTCACCAAGATGCTTTCCCACTAGCAATGGTTGAAGCGTTAGGCCATGGATTACCATTGGTTGCATTTGATACCAACTTTGGTCCAGCTGAAATTATTGATGATAAAGTTAATGGTTTCTTGGTTCAACCGGGAGATCTGTATGGCTTTGCGCAACATATTATTACATTGTTAACTAATGACGCTATGCTTCAAAGAATGAGCGAAAATGCTTATGAATCTGCCAAGAATTATAGCTATCCGAAAGTTTGGAAGAAATGGCGAAGCGCTGTTGGTGTGAAATAACGATTTCAAGTTCTGTTTAATGATTTTATTGAATATTAGCAATAAATACTGATAGCTAAAAATGAGTTGATATTTCCGCAATCTTTGGAAATATCAACTCATTTTTTAAAATCAAATTTCAAAACACTATTAACGACAAAAGAGCCCAAGATACTTGCTGAGACTTGCTCATTAAATATCTTAGGACTCTTTAATTTATTTCAGAATGAATCAAGTTACTTAGTAATTTCAACTAAAAATTACTTTGAGTTCTTGATGCCTAATGAATAGAAGGTATTGAAGTTTGAACCAGCAGCAGTTTGAGCAAAGTTAGCGTATTGAGTCTTGGTATTATCATACTTAAACGTTGCTTTGTTGTCGTTTCCAAATGTTGCTGTGTTCAAAGCAGCAGCATTAGTGGTATTTGTTGAAGTGAAGGTTGCGGTGTCATTTGATACAGTGATAGTTGCTTGGATAGCTTGGAAAGTAGGAGTTACACTACCAACACCACCATAAACATTGTTCTTAATAGTTGCGTTATTTCCGTTTCCATTAAGTGAGTCAAATGTCAAATATCCGTTTCCAGCAGGAACGTTTTGTGCAGTTGAAGGGTTAGTTAAACTCTTTTGAGCTGAAGCGTCTTGGACATTATTTGCATAAACAAAGGTGATAGTGTCAAGACCAGCAGCTTTCACTGCAGTCTGAATTTGTGCATTTGTAGCACTTGTCCCACGAGCACCTTTCAAAGCATTAACGGCCAATGCGCTTAATGAACCGGCAGTAGTGTAAGTACCATTGCTCAATTGAACAACTGCATTAGATGGTAATGCAGAAGTATCCTTAGCGGCAGCATTGCCAGCCGAACCAAAGTTATCAAGATTGAATGTTGCTGAATCCAACAATGATGTAGATGCAACAGGAGCTACCACGATAGTCGCAAACTTACCATATGAAGAACCATTAAGGGCTGATTGGTTAGCTTGTAGTTGTGACAATGTTAATGATGATGAACCGTAGCCAGTAACCTTAGCATCTGCTAATAATCTAGCATATGCCTGATTTACCGTGTCATTTTGTAGATCAGAAGGTGTTAGTAAAGCTGCACCATAATGATTACCAAGTGTTTGTGCGGCTGTTGTATCTGAACCGTTCTTAGTTGCGACTGCGTATCCAAGAACTTTACCAGTTGTATCAGTTACCTTTACACCAACTTGATCAGCATTTAATGCTGGAGCTGGATTTGGAGTAGCTGAGCTTGAAGCAGAAGTAGCTTGCAAAGCCGAAGCCTTAACCCACTTACCGTTCAATTGAGCAGCAGCTGATTGAGCAGCAGCAGAAGCTGATGCTGATGAAGCAGCTGATGAGTTAGCACTTGAAGCGCTAGCTGAAGATGCTGCTGATGAAGCA
>NZ_AZEY01000023.1:0-27285 GCF_001434255.1 Lentilactobacillus diolivorans DSM 14421 | reverse complement strand
AGTTGTCAGCATCTGAGCCTGGAGTCTTCAAAGTAAAGGTTGCTGATGAAGCAGGAGCTGATGAAGCAGCACTAGTAGTGTCATACTTAGTTAAACCACCAGCAAATGATGTGGTCGTCTTGCCGCCGTAGATCCAGCCACGGTAAGTCTTATCAAAGGTAACCACCTTGTAATAAACTGAACCACGGTTAGTTGTAGCAACACGGTATGCACGCCAGTTCTTTTGACCTTGTTTAGCATCCTTAACGGCTGCCAAAGTAGTCTTAGTAGCAACAGTCTTAGCACCCTTTAAGGTACCAGCCTTAGTATAAAGTGCATTTGTACCATTAACGTTAACGTTACGAGTAGTAGCGTCGCCGGTTAAGGCTTTGTTTGATGTAACCTTAGCATAGCTTTTTGCTGAAGCGGTTTGAGCGTTAGCTGAACCAGCAACGGCAACGAAGCCTAAAGCTGCCAAGCCTACAAATAATGATTTCTTCAAGCTTGATTTCATTATATAGTCTCCTCCAATATATATATATGATTTGTAGTTCACTAGGTATATGTAAACTGCACTGTTAATTATACCGCACTTACGATAAAGCAACAACCACAATTTGATACCCAATCAACTTTACATATGCTATTGTATCGCCTAATTTTTCGGTTCGCAACCTATACGCTTTTAATTTATCCGATTGTTATATTAGAAACATTTCTGTAATGAAAAAAGAGCAAAACATTTCTGTTTTGCCCTTCGAATGTTACAATTCCTAGGTTCTCGCGATTATTTCATTTGATATATTGTGCACAAATTAGTTCGCACGGGTATCGTATAATTTATCGATTTCGGTCCGTCGGTACTGCGCCGCAATCGGTGTTTGGTAAGGATTAACCCCGTTATTATCAAACATCCCCAGCTCCGTAATCTGTTGCATCTTCTTTTGAACATCTGCACCAACCAAATTACCGCTGGCGTAGTTAATACTGATGGTCTTTGTCTTATCATCCGCTGATTTAAAGATTAATTCAAGTGTACGCATTAATGATTCCTCCTGTAAATTGTCCGTCTCATGCCGAGGAGACTGTAACCACGAGTCTGCCAAAGCATTAACCGTTTTTTCCAACCTAAAATTCCTAAATCTTAATTTTTAAATAAACCTAATTATGCCTTTGGTGCTTCAACCGGAGCTGTTTCACCTTGTGCAGATGCTGCTTCGGTATTTGGTGTTTCTGTTGGTGCTGATTGTGCTTGTACCCCAACGTGTTCAGTTGAAGAGACGGTTGCGTCAGTGATTTTGCCTTCCGTGAAGGATTCAATGATCTCGCCAAAGGCAGCAATCGTTTCAGCTTTGACATCTTTAGCCAAATAACTAAAAGAATGCTTAACCCCTTTCTTGTGATCCTTGTCAACCAACGTATAAGTCGCACTTGATTTCATCCAATCTCTTTGCATTTTCTTTCTCCTCTGTATTTTCTTTGTAAGTTGTTGGCGCCAACCCTTACATATACTAGTAACGAAATGAACCGGTCAAAGTGTAAAATATTTTTTAAAACAATTTACCGATTTTCTTTATTACAGCCTTGCGAAGCTGATAAACCGTCGGCCGAGTGACATTTAATTGGTTGGCAATTTCAGTAATGGTAAGTCCCCATTCAAACGCCAAGATCATGTATTGCATTTGTTGTTTGGTACAAACGGTTCCCAAGCGCCGAATCAAAACACCCGTGTCAATGTTTTCAACGGTATGCAGTGGATCGATCAGTTCGGCCAATGGGTCGACATTGTCTTCCGGAACTTGAACGTGTTCGACTGTGGTGAGTTGCTTCCGTAGATAGTCCAGCAGTGCCCACTTCACACCCTGATAAATAAATGGCAAAATTTCTTTTTCTGGTTTGCCCGCATTTAGTGCCTGCAGATACTTATTAATGAAAGCAATCCGCCCTTCTTGAACAATGTCGTCATAATACGGATTGGTCTTGGTAATGTGAAGTTTCTTCAATACGCCGTAAACGACTAATTCATGGTCCCCGTCCAATAAGAAGTCAAACGCTTCGGTGTAGCGCTGACGTTGTACCTGTTTTGTGTTTTCCATGTTTGAATCCATCCTAATTTAATTGAATTGATCCAACGGCCGTTGTCACGAGATACTACTATATATAGAAAGAACGAGGAATTAAACAGGGTACTTTTAGGAACAGAAATCATTGCTACACCGGGATTAAGTGATCCTTTTTAGATGAAAGCAAGGAGAAGGACCTGGTACTTTTTCAATTATTATGGAAAAGCTGATGAAATTATTTTGAAAAACATTAAAAATCGATTTCTTGATGGACACACGACATATAGAAATATAGGTCGGATCACTATTCTAGGCATTCCTTTAAAACACAAGAAGCCTTGAAAAATGTCTGGTGAATTTTTCAAGGCTTCTTAATTTAGTTTGATTCAGAAAATTGTTGAATAAATTTTGGCAGGCCAGTCAGGTTGGGTAACGTTGCAGTTGGTTGATTATCTGCGAATGCCGTTAGCCCATTTCGATTAATCCACACGACCGGCCAACCCATTTTACGACACGGGATAACATCCCACCAGTAGCCCATCGCCACGTGGATATGATCATGACTAACTTGTTGGGCTGCGTATTTGAAGAATTTTATCTCTGGTTTGTAGCAACCGGTTTGTTCCGGCAAAATGACTTGATCAACTTGGTGACCGAGTGATTTAAGATGCGCTGTCATTAGTTCCGGCGTTGAATTAGACATCAAAATAACCCAGTTACCTGCCAAACGTAATTGACGAAGCGTGGTCACAACTTCCGGCCAAGGTTCAAGTGCCTGGTAAGCCGCAATTAATTGGGAAAGCTGATCACTGAATAATGTCCCCGTCTTCAATGTCATATCAATGTATGCTAAATTTCGTTTCAATAATACCAAATAAGGTAGCGTTGGTTCCCCGTACATTAATCGATCTTCCCACGATTCAAATTGATGCCAAGCGGCTTGACCATCCAAGTTATTTTGCTGGCTAATCTTCAAGAACCAATTTCGAATGGCTCGCGTATCCAATAACGTACCGTAACAATCAAAAGTGAGATCCATCTTATTCGCCTCCGTTTTAAAATTTCATCTTACTGCTAGTTTTCCGATGGCACAAACAAGCGTATGATTAATTTCAATCATTATTTTGGGAGTTGATACACTTGAAAATGGCGACCGAGCGAGAAGCAATCAATTTACTAAACGTCTTACACATTAGGTACCGACGCATCGATCATCCCGCCATTTGGACGATGGATGATCCCAATACCCCACCCGGCTTACCACCGGTGAAGAATTTATTATTGAAGCAAAAGAAGCGCGATCAGTTCTATTTGTATTTAACTGATCGTAAGCGGGTCAACTTCAAGTCATTGGCTGATCAATTAGAAATTGCCCGCAGCCGGTTAAACTTTGCCAGTGAAGAAGAATTAGAAAGTTTATTAGGCGTTGTCTCCGGAATGGTTACGCCACTCGCCCTCATGCATGACACGAAAAACGAAGTTGAGGTTTTACTGGATGCCGACTTGCAACAACTACCGGAGATTTCGGCTCATCCAAACATTAACACGGCCACCATTCTAATGTCGTACCAGAACTTAGTGAAGGTGCTGGAAAAGATGGGCCACACGCCAAAAGTGATTTACAACTAAAAAGGGCTGAGACAAAAGTAATTTTGTCCAGCCCTATTTTTTGTCATCACAACTATTACCAAGCGAAAACGTGAGATAAAAGGCAACTTCCTGCCGTACAACCGAATTATCCCACTATTCTACCCGGAGCATATTCGGATAATCCAGTTGTACCCTGGAAGTTAACCGCCTTTTGTCGCACTCTGCTTCAACATCTATTTAATCTTTTTTCTGTCGCTGATAGAAATCATTGGTCATCAAAATCAAGAAGTCATGAATTTCTTCCCGAGACGTCTCCGGAGTGACGTAAAACATGAACAAATGATCAGGATCGTCTTCTGGAGCCGACAACTTCATTTTTTGACCATTAACCCACGTGCGAGTTGGATCAATATGCTTTAATTCATACCCCATTGCGATGGTAATGCCGTTGTCCAATTCTTTCCGCAGCTGCATCCCATTCACTCGCCCAATATGACTGGCAATGCCAAATGCCCGGCCGTGATTAAAATCAAACAGCGTGTATTCATCATCAGTGGTTTGGCTGGCATCATATGGGATATCGATTCCTTCAGCCATCTTCGCTGCTTCGGTCGAAATTAATCGTTCACGTTTTTTTCGATGTTTTGCCACAATCTGTCTCCTCAATCTGTTAAATCTGGGCTACTTTTTCCGAGTCAAATGTTGAACAACCACCGCAAAGTAGGCCTTCACCATATCTTCTGATAGGCCGGGTTGTCCATAAAAAATAAACCGTTCACTGGCACCTGCCGCCTTAGGATAAAGGGCCATTTTATGACCGTCAATTGCGGCCTGATCACCGGAGCGTTTGAATCGGTAATGAAGCTCATTGGTGATCGCCTGATCCAGCCGTGATCGTAAGTCATCCTGATCCGTTGGCCCATCATTGCTAAAAATCCCAATGGCCTTGCTATTATCAAACACAAACACCATAAACAGTTTATCTTCCGTTGAAAATACCCGGTACGGAATATTGACCCCTTTAATAAACTCAGCCGCTTTCTGGCGTTGTTCAGGTGTCATTTTATTAGATTGGTCACTCAAAATTCACACGCCCCTTTCGATCAAACCTGGTTATCCCCATTGTAACGTTTTAAATGTACTTAAGACGTTTTTAACGTCAACTTATTCATGATGCTCATTCTGACGTTTACGGGCAATAAAATATTTAACGACAACGGCAAGGTAATTCTGGAACGTTTCAGCCGTTGCCCCTGGTTGCCCGTAAAAAATAAATTGTTGCTTTGGATTGTTTGACACGTATAACCGCATCGGTTTGCCGTCAATCATTTCAGACCCGTCACTTTCAGTCTGCAAATTATAATGAAGCAAATTAGTAATTGCATCATCTAAAGGTGCGCGTAACTTTTCTTTATCAATTGGACCCACTTGGCTATAAATCCCAAATGCTTGGCCGTGATTATAAGCAAAGACGGTGAATTTGCCGTCAGCAATTGGAAATGCTCGGTACGGAATATCAACATTTTCGACAATTTTCTTGGCTTGGGCGCGTTGATCCGGGGTCGGTTTTCGATCTGATTCGCTCATATTAAACAATCTCCCTTCGATCATTCGGGTGCGATTACAAATTATCAATTCTTCAGTTAATGATCACTCGATTGTGAGGACCAACTAACTATTCCGCATTTCCCGGCTGATCTGCCGCGTTCGCTTTCATATCATTAATCATTAACAGTAAGTATTGGTTGACTCGCTGTTCAGTTGACTTCGGTGGAATATACATCATGAATTGAGAACGTTCTTCGTCTGGTGCGTATAGTTTCATCCGAACACCGTTAACTTCGGCAATATACGCTTGAATCGGGACAATGGAATATCTCATCCGGGCGGTAATTCCGGCATTAAGCTGATCCAATAATTCTTGATTGGTTAGTGGTGTCTCGTTGCTGGAAATCCCAAGGGCTTCATCATTGTTAAAGCTATACAGCGTATACTTACCATCTTTACTATAAGTTGGTTCATAAGGAATATCGATATTTTTAACTTGTTCTTTAACTGCTTCGTTAATTAATCGGTCTTTTTCTTTGCGATGCTTTGCCATTAGTTAGTCCCCCTATTTTCAAATCTCACAATAATATCATACCACATTGCTGGAAACCGTTTTCGCGTTAATATCACTAATCGTGATTGGTTAGTCAAATTCTCACTATGCGTGATTAACTATTATATTTGCGATATATTGGTTATTTTTATGATCGCTTTTATTAACAAATGCGTTTAATGATCTTATTATGTTCCCAGAGTAATGAAATTGTTCGTTACAGTTATAGTGATTCTAGGAAAAGAGGCCTTTCATGAAAGATTTATTGACCGCAATTAACCCATCTGCCCGCAAATTTTACAATGACGGTATTTTTGACGTGACCAAAGTCAAGCTGAGCCATATTAAGAAGCAACCAGCAAAAGCACCGATTAATTGGGAAACGGTGTACCTGTTAGTGCCACTGGAGACAAAACAGGCAAAGACGCTGATTGTCGATAAATATCTTGGACTAGTCACCGTTAAGGCATCGCCGGAAACATTGATCAAACAGGAACTCAGCGACAAAAAGCTTTTACAAGTGCCACGGATTGTCCGGACCATCGCAAATTACTTGGGAATTAGTGAATACGTGCCTCACGTTTATCGTAACCTGTTATTGTCACCCCTGAAGGCCGCCCGAAAAAATGGTCATCATCCTTGGCTGTCACTTAATCAAGTGGCAACCTATGAACTAACTGACGAACCGGATAAATTACTGTTACACTTCAAAGGCTGTGAAACACCCGTTCGAATTCCGGCCTCGTTTAATTTTTACCAACAACGCTGCCGTGATGCCATAAAGGTTCAGAGGTTCGAGAAGAAATATTTTAAACAAATTAAAACCGCTTTGATGAAAGTCAGTAGCGACACAATGACTCAATCAGAATTGAATCGGACGAACAGCAAGCTTGAACGCTTCATCACGTTCTATCATGAACAAATTGTGATTACGATTATGTTCGGTCCGAATGCCACTAAAGCCGACATTGATAAGAATCGCCGTTTTATTGCCGAACAGGCTAAGGCGATTATGCAGTGATGACTGGCCAAAAGCTGAATCAAAAAATGGCCACCGCAAGAAGCAGTGACCATACATAATAATTGATACAAATCTTTACAGTTCTTTATTTCAACGCCGCCTGGATGGCATCCTCAATTTTCTCAGGCTTCGTAATCGGCGCATATCGATGAATCAATCGACCGTCTTTGCCAACGAGAAACTTTGTGTAGTTCCATTTAATGTTGCCATGACCGGATTCATCTTTAAGATAGGAAAACAGCGGATCTTCATCATCACCGTTGACTGCTACCCGCTTCGTCATTGGGAACGTCACACCATAGTGAAGTTGGCAATAGTCACTGGCTTCTTTGTCAGTTGCCAATTCCTGGTGAAATTGGTTGGATGGCAACCCCAAAACAACTAAACCATCATCTTTGTATTTTTTATATAGTGCTTCCAAACCTTCCAATTGAGGTGCTAAGCCACATTTGCTGGCTGTATTAACAATGAGAACCACTTTGTCTTGATAGTCTTGCAACTTCAATGGTTGGCCATTCATTTCAGTTTCTGTAAAATCATAAATTGTCTTCATCCCGTTCACCTATCCTTTTTTGAAAATAAATAAATTAATTAGTCGTGCCCGATTAATCCCAATATAATTCAATTGAATAATCCTGTCAACTATTGTTAGGTAGTTGATTTATCGCAATCAATCGAATAAGATTGAATCAATATGACAACTAATTAATTAAGGTGACGACAAATGGAAAATAAAATGGCACTTAACAATCAACTCTGTTTCTCAATTTACAACGCAAACCGACTTTTTGGCCGTTTCTATCAACAAATACTAGCGCCCTACCAACTAACTTATACGCAATATCTGGTCTTGCTGGCATTGTGGGAAAATGATCAGCGAACCCTCCATGATCTGGGCAGGGAACTCCATCTCGCCAGTAATACCCTGACATCCCTGTTAAAACGGATGGAAACCGCCGGGTGGCTGGTCCGTCTGCGACCGGAAAAAGACCGCCGTCAGCTTATCGTTCAATTAACCGAAAAAGGAAAAACGGCTCAGGATCAGATTGAACGTGACTTGAGCCAATGCGTGTCGGAAAATAATTTGGATCCAACCAAGTATCAGCAATTATTGGCCGATAACGAGAAGTTGATTGCGGCGTTGCGGGGGATTGTGGATAAATAAAACAGGCCGCCATATGTCTGAGGGTGGCCTGTTTACTCATTTACTATGCTAAAAAAAGCATGTTAAGGCACGCGTAAAATTACGTGTCTCGACATGCTTTTTTATGAAAATTATCGATAAACTTTTACATATTTAGTATTACCGGTGATATAACCACCGGCCACTCGGTATCGAAGTGTGCCGTGTTTCGTAACATCATTCTTTTGTGAATAATCAAAATTGTAAACTTTCAGCTTTTTATTCTTGGCAAGCCGCTTATTTTGCTTTGTCAAATTAACATCGCGATATCGATTAATCGTCTGCTTCGTTTTGATTGCCTTGACCTGTTTATGACGACCCATGTTGACCAATTTCCGATTAGCGGTCACGTAATTTCCATTTGTCAATACATAACGAGTCGTCAGATTATGCTTAACAATTCCCTTAACCTTAAGAACTGTTCCCTGCTTGTAGGCTTTTACCTTACCCGTTAAATTAGCTTTGCGATAAGCATTCACCCCTCGTGGATTAATCACCGTAATCGTTGAATGCTTAGCGGCGTAATAGGCGGGTCGAACATATTTCCAATTAGCAGTAATGTAGCCGGTCTGACCTGCCGTTTTGGATAAATGATTAACATCCCGAACCCGATATCTTAGAGCCCCATTTTGGCTCCGTTCATAGCCTGTTACGACAAACATCGGTCGCGCAACCCGCGGCTTTTTCACGTACCATCCCTTACGATTAGCTTTGGTGAAATCAGGACTACTGTAAAGGCCGATTTTATTAACGGCATATACAACAGCACCTTTTTGAGCGGCGTTGGTTGGCACATTATTAGTGGGTTCAACGGGCGTCATCGTTGCGTTAGAATCGTTCGTTGTACCAGGATTGGGATTATTAGGTGTTGTTGGATCAGTTGCGCCAGGATTGGTTGGTGTCACAGGCGTTGACGAATTCAAACGGTAAGTAAAAGTAATTTGCTGACCATTGCTGGTTAACGCCACATTATTTGCCGAAGTCAACGTGTAGCCGGAAATAGTTGGGGCAGAAATGGCACTACCTGAAGCGCCAGTACTAGAATAGCCTCGACCAAGGTCGTGCCCTTGACCATCAATTGTACGAACGGTGTAACTATATTGAACTGGTTGCGGTTTATCGGCTGCCTGGACGGTAACGGTCGCATTATGGGTTGCATCGCCATACGTAACCGGTACTTGATAGGATCCCGGCTGATCCCATTTAACTGCTGAATCGTCAATCTTCACTTCGGTTGGATCAATCACATTTCCCTTATCGTCTTTATCAACGTAATCGGCAGGAACTGGTTTGGGACTGCCGATTTTGTAGGTGATGTTTTTAGGTTTGAAATCATTAAAAACCTTTGGACCATTGACGTAAACGTTAACGACTGCAGTGCCACCGGCTTCAGATTGGTTGTCAATACCAAAGCCATACCAACTAAAACCGTAAAAAGTCAATCCATCAAGCTTTGTGGCAACCTCGGAATGGTAATAAGAGTAATCACTGCCTAAATCCTTCAACGGAACATCATCAGTTTGATAATTATATGGGATTGCATTTATTGTTTGCGAATCCAATGGCTCTGTGGATGGATTGTTTCTATCAAAATAGTTGACCGTGATAGAGACCATGGCAGTAACTTTTGTATAAGCAACACGAATTGTAGCAGGCTTTTGCGGTAATCTCACTTTCTGTTGTTTAGCCCTATATTCAACTACCCGTGGTGCATCGATAGACTGGCCTGAAGTTCCTTTCACTGAGATTGGCCATCCAACAGTTTCATTGGTGGCCTCATCTATCGGCTGAATATAGTATCTATCATCCGCAGCTTGTGCTACACCAACAGGGATGCCGACATCCGTAACCGCGGCTGCCCCGCCAAACGTCAACGCTGCCAATGCCGTTACCAATAGTTTGGCTGTGACATACTTCTTTAAGTGTCGTTTGTTTGATCCCCCGCGCGTCGTTTTCCCCCGCAATACGCTTTTTGTTTTCATTCTTAATTCCCCCGATGAGCTTGAGTGACTGGGTGATTTAACTTTTTACTAATGACGGCCATAATTAGTTGTTCCCTTATACATAAATGATATCATCTTGTGCAAAAGTGATGGGATTTAATGCTTGGAGTGACATTTTATTTAAAGCATTCTTAATGATAACCATTAGCAATCAACGGACTTAGACACTGCTTACAGAATTCCGATTTTTCACTCTTTCGGATAACAGATAGAAAAGAATTAATAAAAAATACGCCAGTGCAAATTACCGACCTTATTGGTTAAGTAATCTTACTTGGCGTATCTTTTCATTCATTTTGAAATTAATTCATGATTTTTCCGATCCACAACCATTCAATGACCGGTTCCTTTAGCCAATCAATTTAGTAGCCACGATCGATCACCCTGATATATTTCGCATTCGCGGTGATATAACCACCTGTGACCCGGTATCGCAGTGTGCCCCGCTGACTAACACGATTTCCTCGTGAATAGTCAAAGTCATACACTTTGAACACTTTCTGTTGTTTCTTAGAATAGTGGCTGTTTCGATTCTTCAGGTTTACATCACTGTACCGGTTAATAGCCGTTCGCGCACGAACCAACTTGGTCTGCTTATGACGCCCCATATTGACAAGCTTACGATTTCCAGTGATGTAATGACCATTTGATAAGACATACCTGGTTGTCAAATTATGAGTAACAATTCGCTTCACTTTAAGGACCGTTCCCTGCTTATAATTACGAATCTTACCAGTTAGATCGGCCTTACGATAACTATTCACGCCTCGTGGATTAATCACCGTGACTGCTTGATGCGTTGATTGATAATAGACCGGCCGAATATAGTGACTGCTTGCTGTGATATATCCCTTTTTACCACGATTAACCGTCAAATGGTTAACATCACGAACCTTATAACGTAAAGTGCCATCCTTAGACCTTGCATATCCGGTTACAACAAACATCGGTCGATAGATTCTTGGCTTCTTAACATACCAGGATCGCCGATTAGCTGTCGAAAAGTCTGTCTTCTTATATAAGCCAACTTTCTTGATCGCGTAAATAACCGTCCCCTTGGCCGCCACATTTCCCGGTTCTAATCCGGTTTCCGGTGTGTTGGGGTTGGTGGTTGAACTGCTGTCGCTTCCCGTCCCATCACTCGTTGAACTTGATGACGAAGATGAACTTGATGAGCCGTCGTTTCCCGTACTACTGGACGAGGAACTCGATGAGGAACTACTGCCACCGCTACTGCCAGCCGGTGTAATGGTGTAAGTCGACTGAACCGACTTCAAGGCGCTGAGGTCATAATTAGGATATGCTGCTTGTAATTTGGTGATTTCAGCCTGGTCTAACGTAATTGGGTAGGACCCAACTGCTGAACCATCCTTGCCAATAACATATTGGCCAAGCGATAAATCTAATGTCGCGATGGCTTTCCCGGAGGAATCCAGAAGGGTCAACTTGGGTTTGAAATGACTCTCGCTGACCTTTCTTCCATCGTATTGCTTGGTGCCACTAGACAATTTAGCGGTGGCCTTTGCTTGAGTAATGGTATAGGTCGACTTAGCCTGACTTAAATCACCAAAATCATAACTTGGGTAATCCTTTTTAATCTGATCAATTTCAGTTTGGCTTAACGTAATGACATACGATCCGACTTTGGAATCATCATTACTAATGACATATTGGCCGTCCGACAGTGTCAGTTCTTTGATCTCCTTGCCCGAATTATCTTTCAACGTCAAAGTTGGTTGGAAATTGCTGTCGCTAACTTTTCTACCATCGTATACTTTAGTGCCATCTGATAACTTGCCACTTCCCTGCTGTTGACCAACAATCGTAAAAGTAGCGGTACTACCCGCATCTGTATAACTGTATTGGTCACTGAGCGTATTTTCAATATGCTTTTTACCAGGGTCAGTTAAAACAACATTATAAGTGCCAGGATTGGCGGCATTATTTTCTATTTGAATGTCACCGTCTTGTAAATCATAGCTTTTCCCATTACTCATTGTCACAGTGTACTGCGCCTTATCAGGTTGATGCGTTTGACTATCATAAGAAACTGACTCATTCCCACTTAAGGAATAAGTGGCTAATTTCTTGTTAACATTAACAGTTGCAACTGATGAAATATCATTCCCGTAAGCATACGTAACAGAATACCTGCCGGCAACATTTGTATTAACACCATTCTCCAACACATTCCCAGAAGCATCCTTAACAATTACTTTCAAGCTATCAAAATCAATTGTTTGACCATTCTCCAAGGCTGCACTCACAAAATTATCTTTTGGCGACCAACTGTCACCGATAGTTAAGTTACTATCCTTGACCACAATCACTGGCGTACTTCGGTTGACATTATAATGGCCCGCATAGATTTTATTGGTACCGTTACTGTCAGTTAAAGTCCAGTCAAACGAGAATTGTTTTACCCCAGCAGGAATATTAAATCCACCTGCAGCGGTATATGTGACACCATTAGTTAAATTAGTAATTGCTAAATCTTGGGCTTTTTGACCTGTCATATTAATATCAAATAAATCATTGGCCGTTAGATTAGGCTTATCATTTTGAGTCGTGGCGATCTGTGACATCGCTGAATTAGCAGAAAACGAACTATTTGGCGCTTCAAAATTAGTAATCCGATTGTTAGTAAATGCATCAGTACCCACACTTGGGCTTCCAGCTAATTTAACCGTCGTTAATTGGTTACCCACAAATGACTGAATGCCAATTGTGGTCACGTTGCTTGGAATGTCGAGAGTCGTTAGTTTATTGTACGCAAATACCGATGGTGCAATTGATTTCAGAACAGCATTAAACTGAATGGCTGGGATATTGTTACCGGCGAATGCAGCATCCCCAATTGTTGCCAAATTTGCCGGCATCGTTATCTCATTTTCAATGGCATTATACTCAAAGGCACCAGCCCCAATTGAAGTTAGATTAGGCGCATCGGTCAAATCCAAGTTACTTATATGATCATATAAAAACGCCTGGGGACCAATCGTTTCCAAATTAGCATTCAGTTTTAAGCTAGTTAATTGTTTTACACCCAAAAATACCTGAGCGCCAAGTGACTTAAGGTTTTCTGGTAAAGTTATGCTGCTTACTCGAGTATATTCAAATGCCCCATCATCAATTGTTGTTAACGAGGTAGCCTGACTAAAATCAATTGATGATAAATACGTTGACCAAAATGCATCTTTTCCAATCGACTGCAGCGTCTTCGGAAAAACAATGCTTGTAATGTGAGCATATTCAAAGGCCTGATCATCAATTTTTGTAAGGTTTTCCGGTAATGTCACACCGGTTAAACTATCTTGAGCATAAAAGGCTTTCGTTCCAATTTCAGTTACTGTATAGGACTTACCATCCTTTGTAACTGTGCTTGGCAGAATAATATTTGCCGGGTTACCATCCTTGCCAAAAAAAATGTGAACCCCTGACAAAGTTGCTGTATGATTTGTATCATCAAATTGCCAATCAAAATCACTTTGTGGGACCTCAACCGGATTATCATCAGCTTTAACAATTTGTTCTCCAAATGAGCCAAATAAATAAGGGCTTGGGATTACAAATGTGCCAACGCCTAGACTTACAGACAAGAACACAGCAGCCAACTTGATCTTTTTCAATAGGGACACCTCTCTTAGTTATTGAATATTGGTCATTATAAATTGCTTCTTATTGAATCCGGTCGATTTTCTCCAACTGTATCGAAAGTTTTAAAGAATTAACTGAATTTTATAAAAGTAGTGATGCTGATAGTTATCAATTGCTTATTAAAATTAGTGATTAATATTAACTTTCAATATTAGTGGCTGATGACTAAATCGCAATTATGGATTTAACCAACCATATTTAAATAATGCTAAACAAAAATATCATGAAAGCCATTTCAATACCACAATTTAGGTTCCAAAATTCATTACATGCAGTTAATTTATAACAACTAGATAACACGGTCAATCATTTTGACGCTTAATTATCATTTTAATATGTTTTGCGTAATGTCCAAGTGATGGTCATGCTTATCTTATTCTTTAAAACAGATTAGCCATATCCACTTAGTAATTAGTGTTCCGGTCATTTTACATGACAGATATAATTTCAGTGATCAGGAAGAAATGCAAAAGGGATCAACCAACTATTCAAACTCAAATAGTCGATTGATCCCTTTAAAGACCTAACTGCTTTTCATAAACTTTAATTATTATTCATAACTCAAACTCTCGATTGTATCTAATCTAGCCGCCTTACCCGCTGGCGCCAACGCTGCCAACAACGAGATGATGACAGAAACCAGGAACCCGAACAGGATATTTCCCGGCGTGATTTGCATGATCATGTAATTAATCGCACCATTCGCAATATGGTTGGCAACTCCTGCCAATACCATTGCCAAGAGAATTGCCAAGATTGAAGAGAACAGCCCGATAAAGAAGGCTTCCGAGAAGAACAGGTAACGGATACTTCCCTTTGAAGCACCCAGTGCCCGCAAGATACCGATCTCTTTGGTTCGCTCGGAAACACTGATGTACAGCACCACAATAATCATGATCGCTGAAACTAACAGTGAGATCCCAGCAATGGTTGCCAGAACATTAACCGCCAAGGTGATGTAGGTATTCAATGTATTGACAAAACCACCAACACCGGTGATCTGATAAGTTGCCTTATTTTTGGCACCCTTGTAAGTCTTGATCTGGTTTTCAACCGGTTTTACATTGTTAACTCCGCCAGCAATTTCAATGGTCACAAAGTTCGGATCAATATTGATCTTTTTCGATTTAAAAATCGACTTCATGGTATCGTACGTAATTGATGTTGAGCCGGTATTGGCTTTAGCAATTCCGCTAATCGTCAATGTTTTGCTTAATACCACCGGCCGCTTTTGCTTGTTTAGCGTATTTTGGTAGAAGGTCAGTTTCTTGCCAATCAACGAATTTGGATTCTTTTTATTTAACTTTTGCGCGATTTCCTTAGTCAGCAGGATTTCGTTATTCTTGGGTGCCTGACCCTTGGAAATGCTCTTCTTTAGCATCGTGGCATTATGAGTTTGCATGAATGAAACCGATGCCGTCTTCTTGCCGCGTCGCAACTGCGTGCCACCTTGAACAAAGTAGCCGTCATTGACACTTTTGACATTCTTAATGTCTTTCAGCCGGTTCTTGTCCTTAGTCGACATGGTCATCTTCTTTAAACTTGTCGTTGAATCGCCGACATTTTTCGCGACCTGCACCGCATTCGGATTAACCTGCGAATATATTTCATGGTTAATATACCCTTGAACCCCGTTACCAAGCCCCAGCATGACAATCACACTAAAAATCCCGATCGCCGCGCCAAACACAATTAACAGGTTTCGTTTCAAGTTATACCGCATATTCTCAAGTGCCATCTTCAAAGTTGCCCCAAATCGTAATGTATGGGTTGGCAACTCGTTGGCATTGCTGGCAGCATACGCGTCCTTAACTTTGGTGTCTTCACTAATTTTACCGTCAGCCAATCGGACAATCCGGGTTCCGGAATCCGCCACCGTTTGAGAATGGGTAACCGTGATGACTAACTTTCCGTTGGAAGCGATTTGATCCAGCAAGCCAAGAATTTCCTGGGTATTTTTACTGTCCAAAGCCCCGGTTGGTTCATCGGCAATGATAATTTCCGGATCAGAAGCCAACGCCCGGGCAATGGCAACCCGTTGTTTCTGGCCGCCGGAAAGTTGGTTAGGAAACTTCTTCATGTGGTCGGTCAACCCAACTTGTTCCAAAAGCTCTCGAGCCCGGTCTTCCTGTTTTTTCCTGCTTAGCTTGGTCATTTCCAGTGACACCATGACATTTTGAAAGACGGTCAGGTGGCTAATCAAGTTAAAGTTTTGAAAGATAAACCCAATGGTCTGCCGACGATAGGAATCCAATTGCTTGGACGTATCGTGACGCAATGATTTACCGTTGAGGACAACATCCCCGGTATAATTACTATCCAACCCACCAATAATGTTCATCAAAGTGGTTTTCCCACCACCGGATTCGCCAAGGATCGAGACAAACTCGCCTTGTTCAAATGACAGGTTGATTCCGGTTAAGACTGGGAATTCCTCACTTCCCAGATAATACGATTTCTTAATATCATGTAATTCTAAATAGCTCATATAAACCTCCGTTTCGAAACTGATCAATCCATAAACCGTAGTATACCGCAAATGGCCGGGTCCTGCTTGAGAATCCACTATTTTTTCTAAAACTGGAAGTCGCCCTTCAACCCGCGTTTTCATTCATTAATCGCTGGAGTACCCCAGTAAAAGAGACTGAGCAAAATTACTTTTGACTCAGCCTCGCACAACCATTCATTTAAAAGTTAAGGAACTAAGAAATGCTGGCAGCCATCCGAATACCGGTTTCCGGACTATGCGTCTGCAGCGTATAAACACTATTACCATCTTGCCAAGCGATTTTTTGATCACGCTGACGATCAACAATCTGTGAATCAAACATGATCGCACCTTTAGTGTTTGGCACCGGTAATGTGTAGCTATCTAAAAGTTGAACGGTTTGCTTACCCAGTTGCGTTGCATCTTCGTTAGCTACCCGATCAGCATGAACCGTCAAATTCCAACGGCCTTCGTTCCAAGTTAGATATTCACTTCCAGCGGCTGAATCAATTGTGCCGTGAATGTTAGACCCAAGGTTGACCTTTGGCAGGCCATTTTCAATATCATGTTGGTCAATTTGTTGCCCAGCCTGATCATTTGAATCATAAGTCTTCCTGGTCAAAACAGCATATGGATTTTCATTTTTCAAAGCCGTCGCGTTTAATGCCCGGGCCTGATCACCAACACTATATGAGATTTGATAATTGGCTTGATCACCAGAATACCGGACATTGACATAACCATTGTGTTCGCTTAAACCATCGTTCTTCGGTAATTTGATTGAACCCAGTTTCTGAGTTAACTGCTGGTTAAACTTACTTAAACGAAGGTAAGTGTTCGTGTTGGCATCTGACCGGTGAGCCGCGGCTGATGACCCTGAGGCAGTGGATGAACTTGCTGCCGAACTGCTGTTACTGCTAGTGCTGGAATTACTGGAAGAACTTTTAGCTGAAGTTGACTCACTTGTACTGGAACTGTTCTTGGATTGGGATTGGTTACCGCATCCGCCTAAAACTAAGGCGAGCATGGCACCCACGATCAATAATGTGCGTTTCATGTGTGTTTTCAATCCTTTCAAAATTAAGTGCCGGTTTAAAAATTGGCTAGATTGATTGTAATGCGTTTGGGGGGTGTTTGGCAAATTGACAACATCGCCGATCGATCAAAATGTTGCCAAGAACCGTGCATTCGTGACTGGTCAAAAATATCCAAGTTTAAAATCTATCAATATAAGCTAATGAATATATCCACCAAATAGAACAAGCCCCTTATTTTACCAACGCTGGTAAATAAGGGGCTTGTTTTATTGATGATACCTAACCTTCCCAAAGCGTTTCCGTATATGAAGAATTGGATGGCGCAATCCCCAAATCAAATAACTTTGTCGTATACGTATAATCGCTAGTCATCCCCGGCACCCCAGAGATTGTGATCGTATACGAATGACCAAATTTAATATCATCGGTATTCGGTTCATAACTGATTGAAGTGCCAAAGCCGCCATAGCCACCATGGGTTGCGATAATATTTGTCACATCAACCGGCTTGTTGGTCGTATTATCGGTCACGCCAACTTTCACTTGAGTCCCGCTTTGATACTGAGTTGTCAGTGATAATGACCAACGGGTGTCTTGGGCAAGATCAATTGGAAATAGTCCCTGCTTGGGAAATTCAATTGGCTTGGATGGAACTGAACTACCGTCACCATGCAGATTAAAGACCATCAAGTCATTGTAGTCACCAACTTGGCCAATACCAACCTGATTAATCCCCCCTAATAACCATTCACGATGCCCTGGAATATCATTGCCGGAATCATTGAGGTATTGTGAGATGGTATCATACGGAGAAACAACGCCCTGCCCCAAATTACTTTGATTAGTCGCATCAGCACCCCGCTGCCAATCCGTATCCGAAATAAATGCCGGCTTTGAGAATCCCTTCAAGCCATGAGAAAGCCCCTGATCGGCGGCTGCCAAAGTGGCCGCACCATACTGGGCTTCTGTGTTCCAAGCTGTGTTATCGGTCAACGGCGACAATCCATATTGGCTACGGAAGAAATTAATCCATCCCAAGGTTGAATTAAGATAGCCCTCACTCAGTTGACCAGGAGTAAATGATCCCTTCACTGACGGCGTTTGGGAATACATCGACTTAGTATCATTACCGATCGAATCAGCCTGCTGCTTTAATTGCGCAATTTGTGCTTGTTCATCGGCAGTAAAATACTTATTTAGCTTTGCCTGAGTTGCAGCTGCACTTTGAGCTTGATCAGAATCACTCGTTGAATTTTGGTCATTTGTGCTGGTTGGTTTTTCCTGCTTGGTTGGTTTAGGCTTCTTAATACTATCCGAGCCAACCTTTATCTGCTCTAAATAATTAAAGTTAACCCAGCCGGCCCGTTTGGGCTTCTTGGTATCTCTAATATAGTAGTAAGTCTTGAAAACCCCATTAACGTTCAAGAACTCGCCGTGAGTTGCTTTAAAGGTTCGATTTGTTAACCCAGCTAACTTCCACTCACGTTTTTTCAACTTGGCAGAATAGGCGTAACCATGTTTGGCAGCTGCCTTAATTTTATACGTTCCACTAACCAGGCCGCGATCAAGCACCATGACCCTCGGCTTAGCTTTGGCCGATGCCAACTGCGGATTAGCGATACCCTCACCGAGGATCATGCCACTCCCTAAAACCAGCAATGTCAGCCATCTTAATTTATTCTTCATTCCCCCACAACCTCTCAATGTTTTGTGTATTACAAAAACATTATTACATGATAAACGACAGCTGACAATAAAAAAATGACATTATTTTGTGACAAAATAAACAGAGTGGGCCAGCAAGCGGTTAGACTCCAGAATATAAGCCCCTTAACTTGATATTCCTGATTTTAGAATATCGAGTTAAGGGGCTTATATGGCCGGAGTCTGCTTGCTGGTCCACGTCCCCACTCGGTAACAATCGTGATTACACAAAACGAGACTGGACAAAATTACTTTTGTCTCAGCCTCGATTTTATGAGCAATAAGCCCAAGTTTAACTAGTAGAACATCCCATAAGGCACGCTTGAATGGGCACCGCGTTTAACAATCATCCCTGGAATTTTGTTGGTTCCAGTTGGTGAGAAGTAAGTAACAGCTGGCTTTTTCGTACCAGTTTGGGTTGCCTTGTACCAAGTTGTTTTAGATTGCTTGGTCTTGGTCACTTTAACTTTAACTGCCTTATTCCATGTGTATTTCTTAGTCTTGCTGTTGTAGCGGCCCCATTTATATGAATTCTTGCCAAATCGATAAGCCGTCGCATAATTCTTTAATGTGTACTTGTATTTACCATAATGCCCCTTACTGTAATAAGCGCCGTAAAAGGTATGATTTGTCAAACTACTTGGAAAGGTCGTCGTCCCCTTAGCTTGGGCTGTCGAACTACCAGCATATGTAGCAGCGCCAACGCTAAAAACGAATGCAGATGCAACAAAAATGTGCTTGAGTGCTTTCATAATGTACCCCCTATCATTTGATGCCTCCATTATAACAAAAATTAGATAATGTGTTTAACCTTTTTTGAATTTGTAACAAAAAGACGATTGAACTTAAAAAT
This sequence comes from Lentilactobacillus diolivorans DSM 14421, assembly GCF_001434255.1. Taxonomy (GTDB): domain Bacteria; phylum Bacillota; class Bacilli; order Lactobacillales; family Lactobacillaceae; genus Lentilactobacillus; species Lentilactobacillus diolivorans. Next base: position 7,606 of record NZ_AZEY01000023.1, on the reverse strand, counting down.
GATGATTAGGTTCTAACACAGGATATCAATCATCCCATGTTCCCGCATGATAAAAACAACCAATCACTCGAAATTTTTTTATGAATCCTACCACTCAAAAAGCCTCAGCCAAAATAAATTGACCAAGGCCATACTGAATAAAGTATTTGGATTACCTAATTCCAATACTTGTCTGCGAATGTTCCTGATGATTAAACAACACTGTTGGGTTCATCATCTTATCAAGCATTGGATTATATTTCGGCTCATCAGATGACATATTATAATGACGGCCCCAAAGGAAATTAGTTAGCGCCCGATTTACTGCCAGATTACCATTATGAAGTTCGCTGTGTTGGGCGTTAGCACCCGTCGCCTTAAATGTCTGATAATAGCTAACATGGCCTCTCACCAGATACCCCAATGATAATGCCGAGGTTGTTGTCACCACGCCATCCGAATGGGAGCCATCATTTAGATCACCATAGATATTTAGAATTCTAATCTGGCTCGGCATCCGGTTTTGCAACTGCAATAATGTTTGATATTCGGGATGAATAATTTTAGGTTGACCATTTTTCAATAAGCGATTTTCGTTAGGCTGATCATCCCAAAGTTTCGCCAATGATCCAGTCAGTGGTTGATTGGCTTTCCGATTATCAATAATGCCATCATAGGGACCCGCAATCAGGCAAAGTTTGTTTGATCTGGGAACATCACTCCGATTGCTATTCAACAAATTATAATAAACCGTGGCATACGATCCCATCGAATGACCGACAAAGTTCAGCCGATTAATGTGGTATTTTGATTTTAGGAGCCGGCAAACGTTCGTCAACCAACGGGCGTATTGAAATTCCCCTGCCCGATTATTATCAATTCTAAGTAAAATAATGGGATTATGCATCCATTTTTCGATCTTACCTTTGACAGCGATGTGACCATTTGGCCGAACCCGGATAATCATCCGCCGTTGACCGGCACCAGTAGTTTCGGCGTAATCAGCCATATGCCGTTCCGAACGCAGCGTACCAGACCAGCCATGAATGAATAAAGTTGGTACATTTGAGTTAATGTAATTTTCCCGTGCCTCGCGTTGCTGTTTCTGGTCAGCATGCCATATCGAAAAACCGATCATGAGAAAAATGACGATGCCCACTGTAAAGTACAGTGTTCGCCATAATTTGACATGCCGATTCCGACTAAAATTGACAGGAGTAAAATTTGGATTCATACTTACGATTCCTTTGATTGAGATTAGGCAACTCCGATGGGAAATGCCCCTTGGTATCTATGTAGTAAATAGCGGATTGATCATTTCTTGATGTTTACCGTTCAAAAAATAATCAGTCCACACATTCGTTCTCATGTTCCACATAATTAAAATTGTACCATGTAAAAATTGTGTTTCCCACAGACAAAATAGTAATAGTTGTTCATTTTAAAACATTTTTAGTAAAAGAAAGTAAGTGTGCCTATTGTTAATTCAACCAATGATTCTTATTAAGTATGGATAATACGCTATAATTGCCACTCAAAAAGCTCAACTGGAAAGCCAATTACCCTTTTCTGGTTAGATTAGTTTCAATTATTTCAAGATTATCAGTGGGAGCTGGACAAAATTACTTTTGCCCAGCCCCGTTTTGTATCATCATGACTATTACCGAGTGAAAACGTGAGACAAAAAACAGCTTCCGGCCGTGTAGGGGGCTTATCCAAATATTCAAGGCCAGAATATTCGGATAAGCCCCCTACACTCTGGAAGCTAAGCGTTTTTTGCCTCACTCTGTTAATACTTTAATGACACAAATTTCTTATTTCCAGTAATATAATGCCCGTTCGTCAAAACATACCGCGTTGTCATGCCATCATGAGTAACCCCTTTTACTCTGACAGTTGTGCCACGCTTCAAATGTTGCCCTCGGAAATGTTTTGCCAATAAACGACTTCGATACTCATAAACGCCTTTCGGGTTAATCACCGTCAATCGACGATACTTACCTGATTGCCAATATAATAAACCAATATTTTTTTCGTTTGCGGTAATATAACCACCGGCAACCCGATAACGCCAACGTCCTTGAGCATTCTTAACTGCCTTGGTTACAGTGAAAACGGGTGCCTTGATTCGTGGCTGCTTAGCATATTTATGAATCCGTTGTGACTTTTTGAAGTTAACATTTCGCTATTTATAAACAGTTGTTTTCGCGTACACCTTAAACGGAAAAGCAAGTTTAGCGATGCCAGGTGTCTCCGGCTTCGTTGGCGGTGTCGTTCCCGGATGGGTTGTTGATGGTCCCAATGGTGTTGCTGGAATTGTCGATCCACCGGAGGATGAACCACCATTACCAGTTGAACCACCCGTATATTCAAATTTAATCATCGTAGGATCAGTACCGATTGTCCCCTTCAAATCACCAACAACCTTAGTAAACGTATAACCTTTAATGGCCAACTGATATTTGGCATCCGAAAGATCATAACTTGTGCCCGAATAGCCACTAATGGTATGTGGTTCGGCAATCTGCTTGCCATTTTGATCAACGTAGGTCAACGTGACCGTTTGCTTAATGGCTGGTGCCTGCTGCCAAACCCAGATTTCATTGCCAGTCCGTGCGGTTTCAAATCGCGTATTCAAGTCAGAAGCATTTAATACCTGACCAGTTGGGTTATGACCATCCGTGCTGGTCCCCACTTCCTGCCAATCAGGCCCGTTATTATAGAAAGTTGCCCCCGGAAAATTAGCGTCGGTAAATGAACGTTCCTTATTGGCCGTGCCGGGTGCGGCTGGCAAACCAATCACGATATTAGGAAAGGGTGCACTTGCGATAACTGTATTTGATCCAACTTTAATTTTCCACAGATCCGAGAGTGTCCAATCCATATATCCGTTACCTGAATCACCCTTAAAACCTAACATGTATGATGTTCCCGGAACACCACTAACGATTGTCTTCGCTGCCAGTCGCGTATCAAAACTCGATAGATCGAGAGACTTTAATTTACTATCATTGGCAAACATCATTACCATGGACGTCACATTCTTAGTATCGAAATTTGATACGTTAACCGATTCAAGGGCTGTGTTACCAAAGAACATGAAGTCCATATTTGTCGCGCTACTGGTATCAAAGTTTGAGACATCAAGTGACCTTAAGCTTGGGTCATTGGCAAACATCCCGTTTTCACCCGTATACCCGGGCATTCCAAACAATGTCACCTTACTTGTATCAAAACTGGCGATATTTAATGAAGTTAGTGCGGGATCATTGGCAAACATTCCGCCCATATTGGTCACACTGCTCGTGTCGAAATTTGATAAATCAAGCGATTCCAATTTGGGATTTCCCATAAACATTGTCATCATATTCGTCACATTTTTAGTATCAATACCTTTATCAAAGGTTATCGAAGTAACATTTGGCATATTAACAAACAGCCATGACGAATCATTCGGAAACACGACCCCTTTTTCAAGTTTAATTGCCGTGACTTGATCGGTTTGAAGCAACTGAGTCACTTGATTATTTTGATCCAAGGCAACACTAGCCATTGTCCCCGGATGAACCGTCAGCGTCTTATCCGCCAAGGTTAATGGGCAACTTCCCCATTCAAAATCCAGATCACCTTTTTCGTTAACTTTGGAACCAGCCATCCGTGTTTGCCCCATACCCAAACGTTGAGGCAAGGCTTTCGACCCTTGTTCCAGAAGACGACTTGTGGCACTTGAATTGCCACTATTGGGGAGTGGTTGACCCATAATTGAATTAGCTGAAGTGGCTATCGTCGTCACTCCCAGGCCAATGAGCAGTCCGAATGTAACCGCATACATTAGCTTGTAGCACTTACGGAAGAAGGTTCGTTTGTTAGAATAATGATTGCCCAAAATAATGCCTCCTCAAATTAATTTTTCTTAAAAACATTCCTAATGATAAATAATTACTCAATTTAAGTATATCTTTAAAGTTATTTTCTTTCAACCATAGTGACGTATTTAAACTGCTGATTTTAAGCCCAACCATCATCGTAATTGACAATAAAAAAAGAGGCCGGACAAGTAACTGTCTCAGCCTCAATTCTATCTATTTAAATGATATTATCTGCTTCGCCTAAACTGACGAAAAAGATTAGTTCAGTGGTGCAGTGGATTGCATTAACTCAGGTGGCCACAATGCTAACAAGTAGCCATAACCATCTTGATCAAATGCCAAGCTTTCAAATTCACGACCGGAGTTAAAGGCTTGATAATGAATATCAGAAGCCTTGAAACTGCCATCTTGAATTTGACTGGTTGGAATTGATGTCAGAATATCGTCAGAAATAAAGTACAAACGATTATTTTGCGGGTTAACAGCAACGCCTTGGTTCGTGGTACCACCACGTTGACCAACCATGGACGATGAAGCCTGGAAGCTAACCCCATTTTCATCAAGTCGGCCATAGAAGAACATATAGCCCTTACCCAACTTACGGCCCCAATATGCATTACCATTCTTATCAAATGCTAACGTATGAAGTTGTAAGTTGGCACTATCGCCATGGTACATCTTAAAGTTATATTCTCGAATTGGTTTCAATGTATTTGGATCCATTTCAAGAACAGTATTGTTATCATCACGTGATGCCAAGTCCGTCAACGTATTATCTTCAGCAAGATACAGATGTTGGTTTTGTGGGTTAAAACTCAAAGTTTGCCCATGACCAATATCAACTTGGGGACTCAAAGTAGCTGTTTGGGCAATATCAACATACTTGAACATGTCCGGATTTTGAGCCTTAACAGCATCAACTTGACTCTGGTAAGTATTGATCTGGTTCTGGATACCAGTAATCTTAGTGTTGTAGTTGGCAACTTTCTTCTTATGCATCTGGTATGATTTCATCCAACGTGCCATCTTGGCAGTTGCTTGTTTAACAACTTTCTTGGCATTTTGTTTCTTAACATAGGAAGCCGTGTTTGATTTAACAGTCTTTTGATTGTTAGCTTTCTTTGTCTTCCAATGGAAATACCATTTCTGAGCTGTCTTTTGATAATTTAACTGGTTGTTTTGCCAAGACTTGTTTTGATTTAATGTATTGGTCAAAGTCTTAATTTGATCAAATGATCCCTGCATTTGGTTGTAGGCATCTTCATATTCTTGGTTATGTTGTGTTCCTTCAGTCGTATAAGGGTTAAAGTAATCAAACGCTTTCCAAATTGCTAAAACATCATCATTGACCCCTAATTGCTGTAATTTAGCCATGTCAAACTTAACGATTGCACCCTGATTGGTGTTAGTCCCGTTAGATTCAACAAAATACAGATTACCATTACCGTCCAAAGAAACACTCTGGAAGTTACCATGTTGGTAGTTGGATACGTTAAATCCATCTGGTAGGAACCATTTGGTCTTAAACGTGTTAGTTTGTGAACTACCATCAATTGTGTTGTATGAATTGGCGTAGTTATAACCACTTTCATCCAATGTGTACTTTGTATACTTCTTGCTGGTGTTTCCTTGCGGTGAACTGTTATTAACAGTGTTCAACGCTTCCTCATTATAATCCTTCAAGACGTTTCCGGCGTTAACCTGCTTAATACTACCAGCAGAGCCGGGAGCTTCAATGACGCCATCCGCATTAGCGCTTGATGCAACGCCAAATACCCCAGCGGACGCGAAAAGGAGCGCTGTTAAAACAGCTAACTTAAAATGTCCTCTCATTCATATCCCACCTTAGTTTAATTTAGAAATTTATCACTCATACTCATTTATAACGGCTTTCCCCCAAAAGCACAAGGTTAATGCCCGATTTTCACCGAAATTCAATAAATGTAACGAGCAAGTAATTATAGTGTAACATTTTTTGGCAAATCACAGTAACTGTGCCCAGCAAACAATAAAGCAGACGCGATACTGTTATGAACCAGTTTTACGGTTACTATAAGTAATGTTTCGAGTAATGAGCACCAACTGCATAAATTGCGTAAATGTATAATTATTAGGATCAAAACGGCCATGCTCCACCGTGTGTCTTGAATACGGCATGCTTGCCAAACTATAATCATTAAAGTCGAAATACGTATACAATCCCATCAACACGTTTAATTCGTTTAATTCCAAGAGACGACCAAATCGCATCTGCTGGTCACTACGCATCTCCCTAGTTATTCGACGGACAACATTCAACGATGGACTAAAATTCCACGTCACCTGCTTATGATTACCAAACCGTTTAATCGTTTCACTTTCTAAAATTGGAAAAAGTGTGTTAAAAAGGACGATGTAATATTTCTGATTCTGATTAATCAATTCTTTGATCATTGTCACCTGCTTAGCATGGCCGGAATCTAATGAATTAGCCAAATCATCCAAGTTTTCATTCAATAATTGGTTGGAATTTGCTGTTAACGTATCAGCAAACGTTTGATTTAACTGCTGATCATTCAGCTTAAGCAGACCGTTAATCCGGTTGGTATCCAACGGCATTTGATCAATCCACGTCCAGTTGAGCTTGGATAATCGATTGAAATAGACCTTATGTAACGGATAGCGCTTCTCAAGTTGGCGGCCATATGCTCTAGCCCGTTTAATGTTTTCCTGAATCCAATCCGGCCCATTAAAAGCAGTTGCCTTATCGGGTTGAACTCTGAATCGTCTTTGATTACCATTTAATCTTGACTTGGCAACAATATGACTAGATTTACTTTCGTCAATTTCCTTTTGGATTTCGGCCAGTTTTGCGGATAAATTTTCATGGCGCTTGGATTCTGAATTTGTCATGAGTTCTCCTGCCTATCGTTTAGATTTGTAGCGAAGCTCGCGAGGAAACTCGGCACTTCAGTACCGAGAGGAAAGCGTCTTGCGCTTTCTGGTTTCCGAGTGAGTTTTTAAATTAAAAATACTTGTGTATGCAAAATAAATAATGGTATAATATGCATGTGGAATCGCAATGAGGTGTGTTGATTATGCAAGAAAATTCTAAAGATTTACATTATACGCGAACCAGTGTCTACTCGCTACAATATCATCTAATTATCGTTACTAAATATCGACGTGGTGTTTTTGTTGGGCCAGTTAAGCAGGAATTGGAAGAACTACTTCGCAGCTTAGCCAGTCAATTTGGTATGAAGATTGAGGAAATGGAAATTATGCCTGATCATGTTCACCTATTAGTTGATGCAGTTCCTAAGTACTCGATTTCGTCAATTATGAAAGGCTTAAAAGGGGTTACTGCTCGGATGTTATTTATGCACCATCCGGAAATTAAAAATAAGCTTTGGGGTGGACACCTGTGGCAACCAAGTTACTTTGCCGTAACTGTTAGTGAGCGTTCAGAAGAGCAAATTAGAGAATACATTCGGCACCAAAAACCAAACCCAGCCAAGGAAAGTAAGGATAATGATCAAATTACCTAAAAAAACTGAATACTTACGGGTGCGTCGCTATCGTTTAGTTCCTACTTCGCAGATGATTGCCCGTCATTGCGAAAATCTTGAGGTTCTTAACAAGGCGCATCAATATGCCGTTAAGTATCTCGAGAAAACGTATGGTTGTAGGCACTTAGGGCGCCCCTATCCATCAACAAAGAAAGCTAAGATTTATGTCATCAAAGATAAAATTTTGCCCGGCTTCTTACGCGATGTTTA
>NZ_AZEY01000022.1 GCF_001434255.1 Lentilactobacillus diolivorans DSM 14421 | reverse complement strand
TCTAGTTCTCTTTTTTGATAATTCACGACTCATCAGATTAGAGGTCTTCAACGAAACTCTCAATGATAAAGATTGCAGTAAGGGTAATCAGAAAAAATTGTTCCATAATTAGTACTCCTTCAATAATGATCATATTCTACTTTACTGGTCTTTTGCCTGCTTGGCAACATCAATCATTTAACAAGTGATTATCGGATGATAGTAGAAAATCGAAAGCAAATAGCACCATTTTATAGACTGCTTTGTTATAATGAACATGGTAACGCAATCATGGACAGACAGTCCGTATCTGCTTAAGTTTAGGAGGCTTTGCAAATGAAGATCATTATCGTTGGTTGTACACATGCCGGTACTATCACTGCTAATCAAGTGTTAAGCAATCATCCTGATGCTGAGGTAACTATTTACGAAAAGAACGACAATGTTTCGTTCCTGTCGTGTGGGATTGCGACCTATCTCGGTGGGGTTACTAAGAACATTGACGATATGTTCTATTCCAGCCCGGAGATTCTGACTAAGCTGGGAGCCAACGTTAAACTGGAGCATGAGGTGACCCATGTTGACCTGAAGAATAAGTCGCTGACGGTCAAGGATCTTAATACCGGAGCTACCAGTGAGGACCATTACGACAAACTGATGGTTACTACGGGATCTTGGCCGATCATCCCTGGCTTATCAGGGATTGATAACCCTAACGTTTACCTCTGCAAGAACTATAACCACGCCAAGAAATTGTTTGAGGTTGCCCAGGATGCTAAGAACATTGTGGTTATCGGTGGTGGCTACATCGGTGTTGAACTGGTTGAGGCTTACAGCAAACAGGGCAAGAACGTGACCTTGATTGATGGTATCGACCGTCTGCTTAGCAAGTACTATGATGCCAAATACACAGACATCGTTACCAAGGATTTTGAAGACCATAACGTTAAACTAGCCTTTGACGAGATGGTAGCTGGATTTGAAGATAATGGTCATGGAGTTACGGTCAACACCAATAAGGGGAGTTACCCCGCTGACATGGCCATTCTCTGTATTGGTTTCCGGCCTAATACCGGACTCTTCAAGGGCCAGCTAGAGTTCAACCAGGATGGCTCTATCAAGACCAATGCCTACATGCAGACTTCGGATCCTGACGTATACGGGGCCGGTGATGCAGTGGCAGTACATTACAACCCAACTAATCAGGAGGCCTACGTCCCGTTGGCCACTAATGCGGTTCGGCAGGGGGTTATCGCTGGGACGAACCTTTTCGGCAATACGATGACCTACATAGGGACCCAATCGACGTCTGGCCTCCAGCTCTACGATCACGCGATGGCCTCAACGGGGATGACCCTAGCCAGCGCTAAGGCAGCCGGTTTCGATGCCGATGCCGTTACGTTTACGGATAACTATCGTCCGGAGTTCATGCCGACCAATGCTGAGGTTATCGGAACGGTAGTCTGGGACCGGAGTAATAACCAGATCCTCGGGGCCCAGTTCATGAGCAGCTATGACATTTCCATGTATGCCAATGCAGTTTCGGTAATGATTCAGAACCGGAACACGATTGACTTCATGGCAATGGTTGATATGCTCTTCCAGCCAAACTTTGACCGGCCATTTAACTTCATCAACCTCCTTGGTCAGCAGGCAGTGGCCAAAGCAACAAAATAACCTACCTGTCTTAATATACATGGTTACTATTGTATAAATATTAAATGATTGTTAAAATAGGCTCTTTGTCAATCGGTAAGGATGAAGAGATTTTTGAGAATTAGACTAAGCCACA
>NZ_AZEY01000021.1 GCF_001434255.1 Lentilactobacillus diolivorans DSM 14421 | reverse complement strand
AAATTGCAAATGGAAATAGAATGATAATAATAATCAGGTAGAGCAATTTATAAATAAGTTGCAAAACTCTTCTCCTCCTTTATTTAACCATTCACAATCTCCCCACCATTTACATGAATGGTCTGTCCTGTGACATATTCACTAGCATTTGTGGCTAGAAATAAATAACTCGGTGCCACTTCATATGGTTGACCTGGCCTTTTAAGTGCATTACTTTTGCCCCATGTTTTTAGTTGTTCAGAAGTAAAAGTTGCAGGAATCAGTGGTGTCCAGATTGGCCCCGGTGCTACTGCGTTTACCCTAATCTTTTTTTCTAATATGTCTTCATTCTGCGCTAATGACCGAGTAAAAGATAAGATTGCTCCTTTGCTTGCAGAATAATCAACAAGGACAGGTGAGCCTGCATATGCCGTAATAGAAGTAGTGTTTATTATTGAGCCACCCTCTCGAAATAGAGGAAATATTGCTTTAGTCAACATAAACATACCTATAACATTTGTTTTGAAAATTCTTGTGACTTCACTCATTGGAATATCTAAAAAATGTTCGTGAACATGTTGTTCACCAGCATTATTGACAAGTATGTCAACATGACCAAACTTCTGTGAAGTTTCTGCTGTTATTTTTTTAATAAAGCCTTCATCAGCAATATCACCTGCCAAAACTAAAACCCGACGACCGATCTTTAAAATTTTATCAGCTATTTTCTGAGCATCTTGATCTGATTGATAATGGACAAGAACAATATCGGCACCTTCTTTTGCAAACAAAAGGGCGGTAGCGGCTCCAATCCCACTATCTCCCCCTGTAATTAGAGCGATTTTGCCTCTCAGTTTGTTGCTTGGCTCATAAGAAGAGTCTTCCAATTGTGGAATTGGAGTTAGATTTTGTGTCTGATCATCCATCAAATAACCTTGTTTAGGTTCCTGAGAATTGGGCATTTTAGAAATTCCTCCTTTGAAAATAAATTAGCAGTATTGATAATGGAAAATTATTCCCGATTGGTTTTGTAAAGTTTTTAAAATGATAAAGATCAGTCAAAAATCACATTTATAGCGTTCAGCCTTTGTGGTTGCGCTTACAAATCTTTGACAACATATTTTCTATCCTTAGTACAAAATGCCCAAAAATTCCCAATTTTCTTCAAGATTTCCGGATTTAATAAGTCTTCCTTTAACCAGTTGAAAGTGAATCAAGTCTTTAAAATATTTAATAATTTCATTAAAGGAATATCTCCAAAACAAATCTGTATGTTCATAAATCACTTTTAATGAAACCCCATTTTGAGCATGAACAGGTGTGTTTTCTAATAGATTGAATAATTCATCTTCACCATTTTTCATAAAGATTCCTCCTCGTATTATTAAATTTAGCTTTTCAGTTAGATCTATTTTTTTCTCGTATTTATTTGTTTGTTGGAAACTATACGATAGCTTCTAATTATCATTGCCCTTGGTCAACCAATATAGGTTCATTTTCCCCTGTAGTTCGACTATCTTTTAAACTCCACCTAGACAACTATTTTAAAACGCAAAGCACATGCTATATTCTATTAAAAGTTTGAACCCAGCAATTTATCTAGTTTTAATTAACAAAAGATCCATTTCTTCTCTCTTAACTTGTCTAGGAAGAAAGCTCCGAATTTCCTTTTCATTAAAGCCAATCAAAATTCTTTGATTATCAATAAGAATTGGAGATTCTATTAAACTATTATTATTAGCCAGTAACTTAATAAAATGGGATAATTTTAAATTGTCTGCGTCTATACCTAGCACTTTAAAAGTTTTAGCCGGGTTTGAGACAATATCCCAGCATCCATTCTCTCAGAGAAAGTAGTTCTTTAATTTCGTTAACGTTTAACGGCTGTTTTAACATATTTCTTTCTTGAAATACCACATGACGTTTTAGTAACCAATGTTTAGATTCACAACCAGAAGTATTGTTTGTGGCAACTAGTAAAGTTAACATATAGATCCTCCTTTTCTACCCAAACGACATTATATTTATAACTACTAATGCTATTTTTAAAAATATTATTGTTATATTTTTAAACTAGATTAAAATATCATAGTTAAGATGTCAATTATTAAATCCAAGGAAACACAAAATGGATCGTGCCAATGCTGATTCTAATTTAATCTGGTTTCTTGGTATTAGTTATTTTGCCTCGATTTAAAATTGAAGTGCAACACCTGTTCTACTAGACCAGTTCTTTATTCAAACTTGTCAAAAAGGCCATGAAGACCTATTCTTAATTCACCACAAACAAGAAAGAGGTATC
>NZ_AZEY01000020.1 GCF_001434255.1 Lentilactobacillus diolivorans DSM 14421 | reverse complement strand
ACGCCTTATGAAATATTCTTTAATGTAGTGTTGCACTTAATTTGACAATTCAAGCCCATTTTAAATTGCATGAATCAACGCCCGCTGAACGCAAAGCAAGTTGCTGAATACCATACTCATGTAGCTTTTTGTATAGCTCTGGACCATCAGAGAGTTTGCTGCGTTGGCGATAGTCAATACCGTCATAGCCTTTGGCAAGCTCAACGGTGTCATCGTGTAATTCCACTTGGTTAAAATCTACTTGGACTTCTGGATGTTCAGCCTGCCATTGCGGGATAAACTCCTTTTCATAGTCTAAGATGTTATAAGCCAATATTTTCTTTTTACTCATTTTTTCACCCACTATATGTAATATATTTTGTTAAAACGGAAGAAACCAATCCAAAAACAGCAAAAAGTTATAAAATAATTAAATTTTAATAATAGAGTACCTCATAAACGTAGCCGTGTAAAGGTGATTTTGTTATGAGGTGCACTATTCTTATGATGGATTAGGAGATCGTTACGCCAACAAAAAAGATAACTGGCACATGCTTGTTTGACTATGAGACCTTGCTTAGATAAATCAAGGTAGTCGCTGATTAAATTCTTGATTTACCGGTTTCTTTGGACTAACTCGTTTTTTATATTCAGAAGGGGTTGTATCAAGGTACTTTTTAAAAAGGCGAAATAAAGAAGAGTTGTTTTTATAACCAATCACCTCACAAATTTCACTGACATTACAGTGAGTTTTGATCATTAAATTCTGGGCAGCCGATAACTTACGTCGCTCAACCAATTCTTTAAATGTCTTTCCAGTGACCTTTTTTATTTTATTGCCCAGATAATTGGTATTGTAACCAAACTTTTGACTAATTTTGTTGAGTGAAATTGTCGAAAAATGATTATCTAAATATTTCAAAATCGGTAAAAGATCATCAGTTGATGGATCTGCGAAATTAATTTTTTCTTGTTTGATTGACTTGGAAAGTTCAATGACCAAAGCAGAGAAAATGAGCTGAAGAGATTGGCCTTGACTATCGTTTTTTTCTAAACCTTTCATGATTAAACTTTCGATGAGGTTAATCGCCAATTCATTATTGGTGAGATTAAACCAGATGAAATTGTTATGAATGGCGTTAGTCCGCGATGCGTTATAGAGAAACTGGGTCACAATATTTGCCGATTCGTTGATATAATTTGCCAAATCACCAAGTGTGGAATCATCTTTAATCAAAATATTGACCAGAATATCATTGTCACTTGTGTAATCAATTCTTTGAACAATGTCTTTATCCATAATCAATAAGTCATGTTGATGTAGAATGATTTTTTCGTCATTGATATATTGGGTACACGATCCTGAATACATGTAGTTAAGCTCAATGAAAGTATGAGTGTGTGCAGGAACATATGAGAATCGATTATTTTTAGTGATTGCGATATCACTAGTTTTGAAAAAGTCTTTTCCGGGCATTTTGGGAATCGGATCATTGATATAGTCCAAATCCATATAGTTAACGTTCCCACCAAAATGTTTTTGGAGCTTTTCAATTTTGTTTAACTTGAATAGTTGAGTATCGAGAGTGTGTGAGGTCATTAGTCTCCTCCTTAACAACTGGAATTAACTGCATCGTACTAATCTGTGATTTTGCAATCATTTCAGTGTGACAGCGATATTGTCGCGGCACCAGTAACCGCTTACAATTATAACAGAAATTAAAGGAGGAACGATTATTATGAAAGATCATACTGTAAATGAATCAATGGTTCGTCGATACAGGCCACTCGCAGTCGCAGCAGGAATCGGATCAATTCTAGGGTCCGGGATTATTGTAGGATTATCCGCAACAATTACTGTTTGGCAAACGGGGTTGGGTTTAACAAACACTCAGGTGGGTTTTATCTCAGGAGCTTTGACATTCGCTATTGCCGCGGGATCCTTATTGGCAGGTCAGATCACAAAATCAGTTGGCTTGATCCGTTCTTTTAACTGGTTAAATTTGATTTATGCGATTGGGGCACTTGTCTGTGTTTTTGCTGGGAGCTATGGCATGTTACTCGCTGGAGTCATCGTAACAGGATTTGCTTCAGGCGCAGATTTACCAATTAGTCTAACTGTTGTTTCGCATGATTCTCCAGATGAGGAGACATCAGCCAGTTTAGTTTCTTCAACCCAAATTTTCTGGCAAATTGGTGTCTTCATGTCATATGTTTGTGCATTTATTGTTTCAAAAATGGCTGGGGCAACAGGAGCCCGGTTAGTTTTTTCAATTTTAGCGATTTTTGCAATTATTACTTGGATTTGGCGAACATTTTCGTCGAAGTTTAAAACATTTCATCAAGAAGGGGAACAAAGACGAATTGCCCATGAACGTGAAGCTCACTTAACTGAAAAAGTTTCCATTAAAAACGTTTTCCTCGGTGTTAATAAGAAAAAATATATGGGCTTCTTCTTTAGTATTTTAATCTTTTATGTTTGCTGGAACTTGTTAGCCAATACGTTTGGTCAGTTCCAAACGTTTACGTTGGTTCAAGCCCACGCTACTCAAAGCTTTGCCACCGGGGCCGGAATCGTGCTGAATGTTATTTCCTTATTTGCAACCATTGCGTTTGCATCTGTAGCGGCAGGTAAGTATCGAAATAAATTTTTCTTTGTGGGGATTACTGTCCAGTTTCTGGCAATGTTAGGTCTTGCATTAAGTAGTCATTCATTGTGGCCGATTGTGATGACAATTGGTGCTTATAACATTGGTAATAATATTGCCGGTGAAGCAATGTACAAGGTTTGGACCCAAGAATCATTCCCAGTTGAGATTCGGGCTTCAGTTCAAGGATTTATCAACGGGTTTTCACGTGTTTGCTGTGGCTTATTCGCCATTGTGACACCAGCCTTGGTTGTTCCCTCTGCGATTAAGAATACGATGTTTGGATTCGCAGGCATTGTATTCATCAGTTTTATTGCCGGAATCGTAATGATTTATCTTCAAAGAAAACATCATGTTCGTGATATTCGAATCGGTCAACCAGTTAAGGGGGACTAGCAGATGGCGTTTACATTTCAAATTAATAACAATGTCGCTTTTAAACATGATCAACGATTGATTGACAAAGCAGATATGTTTAAGCCTCAATTGTATAAACAAAAAATCGGGGCAAAGTCACTCGTGGCACTCAATAACGATGCTTCATTTTTAGAAGGCGTCGGTATTAAGCGAGTTGATGATATTCAAAATCTGGCTTCACATCAGCTAACTCGTGATCAGAAAATAATCTTGGATTTTGGAGATCATCAAGTAGGTAAATTTTCAGTTGATATTAGTTCCGCCGGTTCGCCGATGGATGCCCCGCTGTTTTGCAAATTTAAATTTGCTGAAATGCCCGCGGAACTTGCTCACAAGAGTTCTGATTATGATGGTTGGTTGAGTAAATCCTGGATTCAGGAAGAGTATATCCATATTGACGAATTACCAACCAGGTTGGTATTGCCTCGTCGTTATAGTTTTAGGTATGTTGAGATTACGGTTCTTGACACTTCTCCCAAGTGGCAGGCGGTTTTTGATCATCCACTTGTTGATACAGAAACGTCTGCAGATCTAAGTCAAGTAACAACCCCGCAGTTAAATGATCCTGAATTAGAAAAAATTTACCAAGTCGGGGTTAAAACATTAGCGGATTGCATGCAAAATGTGTTCGAAGATGGCCCGAAGCGTGATCGTCGATTGTGGATTGGTGACTTACGACTTCAAGCACTGGCTAATTATGCAACTTTTCGGGATCGGGATTTAGTTAAACGTTGTTTATATTTGTTTGGCGCAATGACGGCCTCAGATGGCAGAGTTCCGGCAAATGTCTTTACGACACCGAATTACGTTCCCGACGATACCTTTTTATTCGATTATAGTTTGTTCTTTATCTCAATTTTAGCTGATTTGGAAACATTTCAGATGGACCAAACTGTGTTAGATGATCTATATCCGATTGCTAAGCAGCAAATGGATTTATCACTGGAAAGAGTGAATCGGTCCGGAAAATTAGTGCTTGATGATGACTACCCTGTCTTTATCGACTGGTCCAATGATTTTGACAAAGAAACTGCTGGTCAAGCAGTTCTCATTTATGTCCTTCGCCAATTTATTGATTTAGCGCAACAAAAAAGTGACGAGGATCTTGACAAATATCGTGTCGTTTTAGAAAAAATGATTCAGTATTCAAAAACGTCTCTTTATGATCCATCACGTGGGTTATTTATTTCAGGAAATAATCATGAAATCAATATTGCTAGTCAAGTCTGGATGGTGTTGGCAAAAGTTATGGACTCGGATACGAATCAACAAATCATGCAAAGAACTTGTGATGACTTGTTTCCAATTCGCGGGATTGCAACACCTTATATGTATCATCATGTTACGGAAGCGTTATTCCAGACTGGTCTCCGCGATCAGGCAATAGATTTATTAAAAGATTATTGGGGGACGATGATTAAACTTGGTGCTGATACGTACTGGGAAGCCTTCGAACCAGAAAAACCAGATTATTCTCCATATGGTAGTCCAATCTTAAATAGTTATTGTCATGCATGGAGCTGTACACCTGTTTATCTGATCCAAAAATATCTCACTAAGGGGATGTAATGATGCCAAATACAAAGGTGAAATTAGGCAGGGACAATGTTTTATTAATTATTGTTGCTGGAATTGCTTCGTATTTAGATGCTGCGTTATTGGTAAGTCTAGGGGTTGCGCTTCCCATTTGGGCAAGGTCACTGAGTCTTAATAGCTGGCTTATTGGATTGTTGAGTACGATGTTGACGTTATCAGTTGCTGCCGGTTCTTTTGTCGGTGGTTGGCTGTCCGATAAGTTTGGTCGGGTGACTGTATTCAATGTTGATATTTTCTTTGTAGCACTTGGGTCATTTATCATTGCTTTTTCAAATAGTGTTCCTTTTCTTATGGTCGGTGTTGTGATTGCTGGATTGGCTTCTGGCGCAGATTTACCAACCTCTTTGGCTGTTATTTCAGAACGAATGGATAAAGGGGCTTACGGAAGGGCAATCGCGTCTACTCAAATTTTTTGGACAATTGGAATTCTATTATCGCAGTTTATTGGGATGATTACGGCCAGTCAAGGGATGACAAGTGCAACCGTTCTGTTCGGCTGGATTGGGATTGTAGCGTTCCTTAACTGGTGTGTCCGGGTATTTTCGAAGGGGTTCCGAAATATTGAATATGGATTGGCTGAGGCGGTTGAACAAGAAGTGAGTGAAAGCCAGGTCGATAAGGGAAAGATGAGGCTGGCAGATTTGTTGAAAAATCGAGTATTTTTGCTGCCGCTCATTCTATTAACCATCTTTTACTTGTTCTGGAATATACCTGCTAATACTTGGGGATCCTTTGTTAATTACTTTTTAGTAACCGTCGATAAGCAGAGTCAACTGGTTTCCACAATGATTGCTTTAGTTGCAAACGTCTTCTGTTTGTTGGTAAATGTTGTCTACCTCAAAATTTCTGACTCGAAATATCGTTATCCGGCAATGTATGTCGGGATCGCGGTTGCCTTTGTGGCATTTGTAATTGCAGGTACCTTCAGTGAATTCTGGCAAGTATTCGTTGTTTCCTACATTCTCTACTCTGGTAGTACGATTCTCTGTGGGGAAGCATTGTATAAAATTTGGAGTCAAACTTTCTATCCAGTAGAAGCCAGAGCGACGATGACCGGTTTTTCATATGGGATAGTGAGAGTAATGACCGCAATCTTTTCGTTAGCAACGCCAACCTTGATGGGGTATTCGCCTAAACTGTTGCTTTGGGTATTAGTGGGATGTACAGTCATTTTTGGCGCAAGTGCGATTATTATTGTCCAATTAATTAAACGTTTTAAAATGACCAGTTCAGATTTGCAAAGCGATCCAGCAAATCTGTCGTCAAGATAAGTTGTCTAGAAACAGTAATAAATTAAAGGAGGCATTTAAATTGGCAGACGTCTATTGGCTTTGGTATCCTGGTGATTTTTCCATTCATCAGGGGATGCTGCAAAATTTTCAGCGTGAGGAACGCAGCATGGACTGGCCAGCCTACTGGTATATTGACGATTGTAATCGTAACGTTAAGTTTACGCGGACATATACTTTGAATCGGCAAACTGAATTCCAAGTGTTTGCTCGGGGAAAAGGCTACGTGGATATTAATGGTTCGAAGTACCCACTTAATCAGAGAACAACGTGCCAACCAGGCAAGAACATTGTTACGATCTTTATTGGAAACCCAACGGATCTACCAGCTATTTACATTCAAGGAGATGTGATTTGCTCAAACGACGGTTGGCAAGCCAGCAATTTTGTGGACCGGCTGCCGGCTGGCTATGACCCATTATTTACGCGACCAGATCAGGATCCAAATATGATTAAGTATCAAACAATCCTGGTGCAGCACCAAAAAAAGGTTACCAAGAATAACGGCGTTCTCTTTGATTTTGGTAGAGCCGTAAACGGGTCGCTTCATATTCAAACAAGAATAGCGAAGTCAATAACGTTATGCTATGGCGAATCCGAAACTGAAGCGTTGGATGTCAAAAATTGTTACTACAAGCAGGAAAATGTGGATAGACACTCCTCAATTCGAAAACGGGCATTTAGATATGTATTTGTTCCAGATGTTTCTTTGAACGATGTTGAGGTAACGGCGGTTCATGAATATATTCCAAAGAAAAACAATTCGAAATTTGAAACTGATAATCAGTTGATTAATCAAATTTGGAATGTTTCCGTTGAAACGCTTAATTTGTGCAGTGACGTCTTCTTTATTGATGGCATCAAACGGGATCGTTGGATATGGGCAGGTGATGCTTTGCAGGCAAATCTGATGAATCAGTATTCATTTTTTGATGAAGAAATTGATAAGCG
Organism: Lentilactobacillus diolivorans DSM 14421; assembly: GCF_001434255.1. Taxonomy (GTDB): domain Bacteria; phylum Bacillota; class Bacilli; order Lactobacillales; family Lactobacillaceae; genus Lentilactobacillus; species Lentilactobacillus diolivorans. The sequence goes on along the minus strand of NZ_AZEY01000020.1, from coordinate 237,147 downwards.
AACGTTATTAGCCTTACGTGGTCAAGATGATATTAAGCAACATATTAATACAATTGTTGATTATTCAATGTTGTGGGCAATTGGCATCCTCAATCACTATGAAATGACGGCAGACCTTAAATTCTTAGAAGTTATTTATCCTAAGATGCAAAAAATGGTAGATTATTTAATTAAGCAGACAAATGACAACGGTTTTATTTATGGGCGCCGGAATGACTGGATCTTTGTCGACTGGTCAAAAATGGACAAGCAGGGGACTGTTGCGGCTGAACAGCTATTTTTACTGCAAACTTATCGGGCAATTATTACCTGTGGCCAAGCATTAGGCAAATCGGTTGATCAGTATCAGAATAAGTTTACTGTATTACAGCAGCATCTAGAGCATTATTTTTGGGACGAAGATCAGGGTGCGTTTATTGACAGTTACGAATCTGGGAAGCACCATATCACTCGGCATGCTAACATTTTGGCGATTATCTTTGATTTAGTTAATGATCGAAAGAAACGTCTGATTCTAAAAAACGTATTGCTTAACGATCAAATCACTCAAATTACAACACCATATTTTAAGTTTTTTGAACAAGATGCATTATGCCAGATGGGAGAATATCGAGCCGTCTATCAAACAATTCTGGATTACTGGGGTGGCATGTTGCGCAAAGGCGCGGTCACTTTCTGGGAGGAATATGATCCTAGCCAAACCGGTGCTCAGATTTATGAAATGTATGGCGATCCGTACGGGAAAAGTCTTTGCCATGCATGGGGAGCGAGTCCAATATATCTGATTGGTCGTCATTTTATTGGATTAGTACCGACAAAGCCAGGCTACGAAACGTTTAAAGTAACTCCTCATTTAGACAACTTTGATCAGCTTCATTGTATCCTGCCAATCAAAAATGGTGAAGTTATGGTTGATAAAGTTGATAATCAATTGACGGTTACTGCAACTCGAGACGGTGGTGTTATTGAAATCAGCGATAAGATGTATCCGCTAAATAAAGATGTACCGGTATCAATTACTGTCCAATAAAAAAGCATTTGGATTAATCCAAGAGAAAGTAACATTCTTGGCCTTAATCTAAATGCTTTTTTATGCGATTGGTGCTGGAAATTTGAATTTGTTATTTTGCTTCTGTCTGATAATCAGAAACGGTCTTAGTCGTTACTTTGATCGATTCTGTTACATGACTGGGAAATTTAAGCCGATCCGTTCTTTCAATTAATAAGACAGAAATACTGCATAGAATCCCAATAGCGGCAATGCCGACATCAAACCACATAATGTTATGAATACTGGTTTTTGAAATAATAGCAGTAAAGACGGGAATCGTAAATGACGCTAAGCCACTGGCAGTATAGTAAATCCCAGTAATTCTTCCCTTGGCGCTTGGAAAAAGGTCGCCCATAATTGTTAAACCAATTTGCATCACACCACCGGCAGCGGTGCAGCCAATGACAAAGGAAGCAATCAGCATCACGATTTCAGTTGGAAATAGTGTAATCAACAGTAAAGCGATAAATGATAGCACAGTATCAAAAATCATGAACCAAATTGGCTTAATAAACCGATTAACGAGAATTGCGGTTGTGATAACACCGATAATGGATCCAACACTATAGACACTAACCAGTAACCGGGCGTTGACCATGTTCAAGTGACCAACAATACTGCCATACTTAGTTAACCATTGACTAACCAAGTAGAATGTTGACATTGACACATAGCCAAAGATTGTTAGGATAACTCCCAGCAAAAGTTGACGCGAGGTTAATTTAGTCTTGGATGAGGCCTGAGTAGACGGGGTAATCTTTTCTTTGCGTGGCCGTGGATTACCTGATAACTTGGGGAAGACCCTGCTGCGCATGGCAAGAAAGTTAATTGCCAGTGCTGCTGCACAGAACACAAAAGTCCAGCCATACCAAATATTAAAATGCTCTAAAACAGCTACAAAAATTGGTAAAATTAGTTCACCAACTGATGCGAATGCTTTAATCATAATATTGGCTGAGGCTTGGCTGCGTGGATACAGTTCCATTAAAGCCGGATAAGTGCCAGAATCGAGAAATGAATTGGCCATACCGGCTAGAATCCCAAAGAAATAGGCAGCCATCATTGATTCGGAAAGAATAATTCCCACAAAAAAGACGGCATAGGTGGCAATCCCAATTCTAATAAATAATTTGCGACCCAATCGATCAGATAATGTTCCAGAAACATATAGAACCAAAAGGCGACCAATCCCCAGTGACGAAATAACCATAGAAACACCAGCATCGCCAACGTGCCATTGCCTGCCAAGAACAGCCATATTCTGTGCCAAAATCACGATGGCCATTCCATGAATCAAGTAGTTAAAATATAAACAAGCCGTTGTTTTTATTCGTTCAGCTCGCGACATAATTATCACCCTTGCATTGATATGATTTGAATTGAGTAGCATGTTTGCCAGTAAGGGCTATTGTTCAATAATTAACAATCATAACAGCTATTAAACACGAAAATGTTTCATATGTCAAGTGTAACCGTTTACAAAATAGTTTCAAAATCATTTGTTGATTTCTTTTAATTTTTTAACAATCAAAGGAATTGTTTTGTGGCCAGACTTTTTGTCCGCATTAAGGTAAAGGAACGGTAAAAATGGGTGTGATTGGTTAAGCAACTATGGTGTGACTTCTTGATCAAAATGGACGCTCAAGAGGGGGCTTGAGCTATATAAGCTAGTCAACTGAATATTCCGAATTTGAGAGTATTCCTGTGTTATTGCTATATGGCCAAAACGTGTGAGTCCCAGCAGATCCTGGCCGTATAACTGACTTAACTAAATATTCTAAGGCCAGTAATATTTCTGCGTTATTGCTATATAGCTGAAACGTGCGAAATGAGACTGATCCCGGCCGTATAAGGGTCCCTGGTAAACATTCCAAATTCAGGAATATTTACCAGGGACCCTTATACGGCCGGGATCAAAGCGTCTCATTTCGCACTCTTTCTAAATAAACACTCCCTTCTCCGTAAACTGCTTTTGACAGTACTCCCGAACAAAACGCTCAAATCTTTGCACTGACGGGGTTAGAAAATGATCCCGCTTAATTGCCAAGAACAATTCATGTTTTAAGGCATTATTCTCAATTGTTCTTAAAACCACCTTTTTCGTGTCCAGTTGCGGGAGGTTGGGGATTAATGCGATTCCCATTCCATATTTCACAAATCCGGCAATAGTATGATCTTCTTCGATTTGATACGTAATCTCCGGCCTAACATCTTCTTGTGCCAAGATTTTATCTATCAGAGGTCTTAAGCCACTATTTTGTGAAAAAATAATCATTGGATACTTACCGAGATCTGCTAATACCACGTGTTCCTTCTTGGCAAGGGGATGGCCAGCTGGTACTGCAAGTTTAATTTCCTGTTGGACAATTGGATAAAATTTAAAAAGTCGATCTGCATCCTGATCGCCTAACTTATCCACGTGAGAGCTTAAGACAATGTCGTATTTTTCAGTATTCAAGTCTTGCAGGAGATGAGCCGAGTAACTTTGACCCAACGTGAATGAAATTTTTTCATTATCTGGATTCTTTTTAAATTCCGTGAGTAATTCAGGAACTAATCGCTGACCCAAGGTATAGGTGAAGCCGAGATTGACGTGGCCCTCATTCGGATTAATTAATTCTTTAATGAGGGTATTACCATCACTCAGCATGTCTAAACTTTCATTAATGTACTTTAAATAAACTTTGCCCAGCGGCGTTAATCGAATGTTGCGGCCTTCTGGTTCGAAGAGTGGAACGCCTAATTCTGATTCAAGCTTTTTAATTGCATAACTTAAGGAAGGCTGCGAAATACCGAGATTTTCGGCGGCCCTGGCCATGTGTTGTGTGTGGGCTAATTCGCGAAAGAAAATTAAATGTCGTAAATTCATAAATGGGTTCCTTCCTAACTAATAGACATTATCTATTAATTAATCAAAGTATTGTTATTTATTATGATACGTGATGATGATAAGATTTCAAGTGAATTGAGTAACAAGTTGGCTAATGTAAGCGTTTATAAAAAAGAAGATTTTGGCCTTAAAAGTTGAAAGGGGAACGTTATCGTGACAAGTAAAACTGTTAACTTAAGAAAACTCACACTTGGTAGTGGACGACCCAAAATTGCGGTTCCGATTACTGGTAAAACCCAAAGCGACATTATTGATCAAGCAAAAACAATTGCTGAAAAGCAACCGGACGTTGTCGAATGGCGAATTGATTTCTTTGAGGGAGTCACTAACCCGGATCAGCTTACCGACACTGGTACCCAACTCCGTCAAGTTCTCGGGGACCTTGCACTTCTTACCACATTTAGAACAAAAGGTGAGGGTGGCGAATTGTCACTCGATGATCGGGCATATTTTAAAATCTGTGCCGATGTGATCAATGGTGACTATACAGACGCTTTAGATGTTGAACGTTTTCATGATGAAGATCAGGTAAAGGCCACAGTTGACAAAGCCCATGCAAATAATGTTGCTGTAATTATGAGTAATCACGATTTTGATAAAACGCCAAGTGAAGATGATATTGTCAGTCGTTTGACCAGCATGACCGAGCTTGGAGCTGACATAGCGAAAATGGCCGTTATGCCGCAAAGCGCGGCGGATGTTTTAACACTTTTAAATGCGACTAACCGGGCAAGTTCGTTACTGGCACAACCGATTATCACGATGTCGATGGGAGATTTGGGAAAGGTTTCAAGAATTTCTGGTGAAGTCTTTGGCTCATGCTTAACATTTGGTGCGGTTGGAGCTGTTTCGGCCCCTGGACAAATTTCATTAGATGATTTGCGTCATGATTTGAATGATTTAAAACTTGGTTAATGATAGATCGTGGTGACTAGGAGATGATCGTTGATGTCAAACGCAACTAAACATAAAAAGTATATCTCACAATTTCCAATGATGGGGACAATTATCTCTTTAACACTATTTGAAAAGAATGATTCGGCTGTCTTTGATGTTTACGATTATCTCCAACAAATGGATCAGGTATTTTCCGCAAATCGTCCTGATTCAGTCTTGGCAAAGATTAATCAAAATGCCGGCAAACAGTCGGTAAAGGTTTCTAAGAAATGTTTTGGACTTATTACGGATGCTGTAGCATATTCCAAGGAATATTCAGACAGCTTTAATGTTTTGATTGGTCCCTTGGTGAAAACTTGGAAAATCGGCTTCGGCGGTCATCAAATTCCAAGTCAGGATGAAATTGATCACGATTTGAAATTGATTCATCTAGATGAAGTTCGATTAAATCAGAAGCAACGAACCGTTTATTTAACTAAAAAAGGAATGCAGCTAGATTTGGGCGCAATTGCAAAAGGATACTTTGCCGATCAAATTATTCATCGATTGGCGAATCATGGTGTTACGAGTGGCATTATCAATTTGGGTGGCAACGTTCAAGTTCTTGGCCAAAATCCGCTAGCAGCTAATAGTTTATGGGGGATTGGGATTCGTGACCCACGATATGAAGATGGTCGGTCATTGGCTGTCGTTCATACAACTGCAAAAACGTTTGTGACTTCAGGAATTCGAGAACGATATTTCAAAATTGGTAATCACATCTACCATCATATTTTAAACCCTCAAACGGGATATCCAGAAAAAAGTGATGTGGTTCAAGTCACAATCATTACGGATAATTCTGAATTGGCTGAGGTCTTGTCAACAGTTTGTTTTTTCCGCGGTAGTCAGCGGGGCAAACAATTGGTTGATCAGCTGCCAAATGTCGAAGCAATTTTTGTTAATCAAAATAATGAATTAATCACAACAAATGGGTTGGAAAAGCAGAGAGAAGGAGTGTATGGATATGAGTCATACAGAAAAGCAAATTAAAGGTCAGGCAATGGGCCATAATGGCATTATTAATTATGAAGTTGACGTCGATGACAATAAGGTTGAGGATTTAAAGATCTTGAAACATTCTGAAACCTCTGGAATTTTCAACCAAGTGATTGATAAATTAAAACAAAATATTATTTCTCAGCAGTCATTTGATGTCGATGCAGTAAGTGGTGCGACAGTGATGACCCAAGCAATTTTAGATTCTGCCAAGAAAGCAGTTAAAAACGAAAATGTTCAGCTTACACCAGTAGCTAAGAAAAACGCGAAACACCAGACGACTCGCATCAGGACGGACGTTGCGGTAATTGGTGGTGGCGAAGCTGGCTTGGTCGCCGCTTGTCGCGCCCTTTCCCTCGGCCAGAAAGTAGTGTTAGTTGAAAAGAATGGGTATTTGGGTGGCGCTACTATTTTAAATGGTTCCAACGTGACCGGAACCGGCTCAAAAGTTGCTGAACGAATTTTTGGCAAACAAATTGATCAGCAGGATTCACCAGAACGACTTGCTAACGATGTTGCAGTTGAATGCAAGCACACTAATTTGCCGCAATTAACGCATTTAATGGCTCACAATATTGGTCCGGCTATTGATTTTATCAGTGAATTTGCTGGCTTGGACTATCAGAAAGCGCAAACCCAAACTCCGGAACATTCAGTTGAACGTCAAATTGAATTACCAACAGCCAGCTCTTATGAATTCATTCAAAAAGTTTCTAAAGCGTTTGAGGCCAAGGGCGGTAAAATCCTTCTTGGCACCCGAGTTGAAGGATTAACCTTTGATAGCAAGGGGCGAGTTAATGGATTAACTGCTGAAGCTGATAACGAAACGGTTAAGATCAAAGCAGCTTCACTCGTTCTAGCCGCTGGTGGCTATGGTGCCAATAAACAGATGCGTGGTCCTGAAAGCAAGGGGATTGATTACTACGGTCCAATGACGTCGACCGGGGATGCTTATGTCTTTAATGAAGATCTGAATTTAAAGACTCACAACCTGGATTGGTACAAAGTCTATCCACATGGGGTTCAAGTTGAACCGGGAATTGCTAAATTAACCACGTATGCGTCTAAAAAGGCAACCGATATGGGATCCATTTACGTTAACTCAGATGGGAAACGAATTGTTAATGAATCGGATGTTTATACAACCTTTAGGGATGCCATTCTTAACCAATCTGATAAAATTGCATACTTGTTGATGGATGAACGGACTTGGAAAGAAGTCTATCAACTGCTTGTTTTACATGATTTCACGGAAAATGAAATCAAAAAGTTCTTTGAGGATCAAGATAACCGGCCCGTATTTGTTAAAGGATCATTAGACGACGTTGCTAAAAAAGCTGGGATCAATGTTACCAATCTCGAAAGAACCGTTGATAATTATCAAAACTTTGCTAAGGATGGTAAGGACCCCGAATTCGGCCGTGATAAACAATATTTGCACGAATATGAAGGTCACACTTACTATTTGATTGAACAATGTGCCCGATTTGCGACAACCTTGGGTGGGTATTCCGCTGATCCTAAGAATCTTGAACTGATTGACAAGCAAAACCAACCCGTTGCCAACTATTTTGGTGCTGGTGAGGTTGTTGGTGGTGCCAATGGTCATGATTCGATGCCAAGTATGATGAATACATGGGGGATCTCATCCGGATACGTTGCTGGTGCCTCGGCTACGCAAAACGCTAATCAGCATAAGGTTGAAGAGTCTGATGATAAGAAGATTACCGCCATTGTTGGCACTAATGCTTCGAAGTCATATAATCGTCGCTTGTTAAACGCAATGAAGAATTTGTTTGATTCAGAAGCTGATTTTGAAATTCATGAAATCAAAGACATTCCGTTGTTTAATGAAGATCTGATGAATGATGAACCATTGGCTGTCAAGGAACTTGCAAATACAATTGAAGAATCAGACGGCGTTGTCATTGCGGTTCCGGAGTACGACCATGCGATTCCTGCTGCGCTGAAGAGCACGATTGAATGGTTATCATGTGCTGAACATCCATTTAAGGATAAACCAGTTATGATTGTTGGGACGTCATTGGGGATTCAGGGAACCGTTCGAGCTCAGATGAACTTACGTCAGATTTTAGATGCTCCTGGAGTAGATGCAAGTATTATGCCAGGAAACGAATTTATGTTGCCACAGGCTGCCAACCAGTTTGATGAAAATGACAATTTGGTTGATGCAGGCAGTGAAGATTTCTTGAAACAGTGTTTTGACAACTTTATGAAGTACATTGCAGCTTCAGAGGTTGAGGAGAAATCGGTCAGTGTTTCATAAAGCTAATTAAAAAATAATTGATAATAAGAAAAACGATCACTAATGTCTATTTAAAGTGAGGTATACCTCAAAGACATTAATGATCGTTTTTTGTTCAACTAGTCATTTTGGCTTAGCCAGTTATCTAACACATTAATAAATTCGTCGTGCTGATCCAACAGTGCCAAGTGTCGACTATTGGCAAACAAGTGCCATTTAGCACCTGGAATATGATCATAGACTGATTTGGCAATTAAAGGGGTGCACAGGTCATCAGTCCCGCTGGTGACCAAAACGGGGACGTGGACATTTTTAAGCTGATCGGTGACGTCAAAATCACTAATTGTCCCGTTTTCGGTAAATTCGTTGGGCCCTTCAGCGATTAGACTGGCTTTTTTTCCATTAGTCGGTCGTCTTAAAGGTTCTGGCGAATTTTCATCCGGGTCATCCCAGCAATAACGTTCCATATAGCGGTCATTAGCGGCTAAATATTTGGGGCCGGTGAAATCACCCGTTTTTTCAGCTTCGGCAATGGCCTGACGATCTTCATAACTCAGATATTTAATCAACCGGTGTTGTTCTTGGATCCATAATTTAATTGAGGCAGGGGAACCATCAATCATGACACTCTTAATCCCCTGAGGATCAAAGCTGGTTAAGTAGTACATTTCCAGCATGCCGCCCCAGGATTGACCAAGCATATGGATTTCATTTAGGTGAAGATACTTTCGTAATGCGATGAGTTCTTCTGCCCAAGTTTCTTTGACATAAACGGATTCGTCATCTGGAATGGATGATTTACCACAGCCAACTTGGTCATACATAATGAGCTGGCGACCAGTGTTTGCGTAGTCATCGATTAATTCGAAATAGTTGTGCGAAGATCCGGGGCCACCGTGAATAAGTAAGAGTGGGGCTTTGTCTTTACTTGGCTCACCAACAATTCGATAGTATGTTTTGTATCCGTGAAATGGCATGTATCCTTCTTGAATCTTCATATGTAATCTTCCTTTTAAATGGTTATCAATGATGCTATTGAGGTTGATTATACTACGAGTTTGATAATCAGAACGAATTGATTTAGTGAAGTTTCAGTGCTAGTCAAGATTAAAGAAGTCATCATCAATTTCATATAACTTATAGTCGTGCTTAACCTGAACACCCACTTCGTATTCAAGCATGAGATCAGTAAGAGTAAGACCGTCAATTAGAACAATTGAAAAGCGTCTGGCATAATCTGCAGCTGATGGAGAAAAGCGGGAAGTTGTGATAAACACGCCTCGTTGAGCGCCTTTACCCTGAAGAGCACCATAGAAGGATTGAATTTGAGGTCGTTGTACGGTGTTGTCTTTTGAATAGCGTTTGGCTTGCAGATAAACGGTACTTGTTCCAAGCGGATCTTGGTTAATAATGCCATCGATGCCGCCATCGTTACTAATTGGTGTCACAGTGGCACTACCATTAGGGCCCTTGTATCCCATTTTTGAAAGTAATTTAACGACTAAGTGTTCAAAAAAGACTGGGTCACTATCAATAATCTGTTGGCGTAGTTTGGTTGTCACTTCAATATTATAATCTTTTGTTTTTTGAGCAAGCAAATTAAAAATATCCTCTGGGTCATTTGTCGTGTTTTCTGACGCTTGCGACATAGTTGCTTTTCGGGATCGTCGTTCCTCAACTTCTCTTTGATGCTCCTGAAATAAAGGTAATTGATAAACCTCATTTCTCGTTAAATGTTTTCCATATTTTGAGAGCATCTGACTACCAAGGTCGGTGATTTGATAAACACCGCGGTGAGGTCGAGTAATTAATCCACCAATGGCTAAATCGCTAAGTGTCCAGCCAATGCGGCTTTCAACGATTGGAACATCGGGATTATTTGGATAAGTGCGATTCCGAGTTTTTTCGGGAAGATTAAATTGATCTGCTACGACTTTTCTTAAATCATTTCTTTTCCATAAGTCCCTTTCGCTGATTACTTGTAAAGTCATAGCAATTGTTTGATCCCAGCTTGGGAGCCCTGCAATGTTTTGATTTATCATCATATTGACGCCCTCGAATCCTTGATTTTTCTTTAGTATAGCATTCATTTTAATTAGACGAGGCAAAGTATAGGCCTTCAGAATTTAAAAATAAGTGTTCGAAGAAGAAACTAGTAGCAGAATATCTTTAACTGCTAACTCCTTCTCATATCGGTGTTTGAAAAATCACAAACAAGTTAATCAGATTGATTTGTTTGTCAAGTAGAATATCGTTGATAAGTAATTTAGGGTCGATTAAAGTTCGAGAAAATTTTTTTGATGTTGAAAATAGTCAGCGTTTACATTGCACGAAAATTAAGAATTACATTTATTAAACATCTAATTATCAATAACTAAATATCTTGGTGATTGATAATACTCATAGAGAGCATCTATTAATAAAGGTACGTTAGTTTATGTTTTTTAACCGTTTTCATCTCTATAATAGATTATGAAAAGTTGAACAAATACAGAAGATTTGAAAGGAAGTTTTCAACTATGGCTGACAATCAGAACGTTGCAGACCGGATCGATGGACACACAATTTTAATCGGATTAATGGCATACCCAATTCGTCATTCAATGTCACCAACAATGCACAATACTTCGTTTGTTAAATTAGGGCTTAATTATGCATACTTAGCATTTGAGGTTGGTAATAAAGAATTGCCTAATGCTATTCAAGCGATTCGATCATTAGGAATGCGTGGTTCAAATATTTCGATGCCGAACAAGCAAAAGGTAATCCCACTGCTTGATAAATTAGATCCAGTTGCCAAAATGGTTGGGGCAGTTAATACAATTGTAAATGACAACGGTGTCTTAACGGGATACACGACTGATGGGACAGGATTTATGAAGTCACTTGAAGATGAAAATTTGGATATCACTGGTGAGAAAATGACTATCTCCGGTGCTGGTGGTGCTGGAACAGCGGTTGCAATTCAAGCTGCAACTGATGGTGTTAAAGAAATGTCATTATTTAATATTCGAGATGCTGAATGGGAAAACGCTAAACGCAATGTTGATATCATTAATAAAAATACTGATTGTAAAGCAACTTTATATGATTTAGCTGATCAAGATGCTTTTAAACGTGAACTGGCTGACTCTAGAATTTATTGTGATGCAACCGGGGTTGGCATGAAGCCACTAGAAGACAAAACGTTGGTCAGTGATCCCTCATGGTTCCATAAAGACATGATTGTTTACGATACAGTCTATGCACCACGAACAACCAAATTAATGACTGTTGCCCAAGAAGCCGGAGTTGATCATGTTTTCAACGGTCTTGGTATGATGCTAGAACAAGGTGCCGAAGCATTTAAGCTTTGGACTGGTGAAGATATGCCCGTTGATTATATCCGCGATTTACTATTTAGTGAGGATCCCTCAAAAGTAAAAAACTAAAATTTGTAAATTAGATTCAAAACTTCTTATTTTAAATACCTATTGGGGAATGGGATGAATATTGAAATGACGAAAAAAAAGCAATCAACTAATAATGGGCTGAAATCAAAAGCGGGTGTTCAATTTGTGGATTTACTGAAACATTTTACAAACCCGCACGTCATTGTTTTTGGTATTTTGATTGATCATAATTTTCGTTAATATTGGATTCACCATTAGAAACGTTTTTGAATCGAATTAGACCTCAAATTCTAGTGAAGTTATCACATCAAAATAGGTAGCATTAGTTTGTTTCCGATTAACAGAAGGCTAATCTACGTGAATTTGGAATGGAGGTGCAAAATTCGCACTTCTATTTTTTTATCAAAATTGCCATTTAAAGAATTATTTGTTAATTTATTTAATTTTGAAAATTGCTTATAAAGAAGGAGATCACATGAAAAATAAATATATGCCCACTGCGATAAGCCTGTATATGAATTATTTTATCCATGGAATGGGTGTTATCATTTTGGCACAAAATATGACCGCTTTAGCAAATAAGTGGGGAACTGGTACTGGCGGCGTTGCTGTTGTTATTTCGTCTTTAGGAATTGGCCGAATTTTAGTTTTACTTGTTTCAGGAGCTTTATCTGATAAATTTGGTCGAAAACCGTTTGTAGCTTTAGGAATATTTACGTATATACTATTTTTTGCAGGAATTGTTATGAGTCCATCAATTTGGATTGCATATATTTTTGGTATTTTAGCCGGGATGGCAAATTCGTTTTTGGATTCCGGAACTTATCCGGCACTTATGGAAATGTTTCCTAAAGAAAAAGGGACAGCCAATGTTATTATCAAGGCATTCATTTCAGCTGGACAATTCCTACTACCATTAATTGTCAGTCTCTTGGTTGCCAGCAAAATCTGGTATGGTTGGTCATTTATCTTTTGTATTGCAATTCTTGCCGTTAACTTTTTGTTCGTCCTTAGCATGGGAAAATTTCCTCGTCCAGGTCAAGATGTTGTAGAAGCTAAAGAAGAAAAGTCAGCAAATGGTCAAACAAATATTAAAACTGGGAATCTTTGGATAGATGGCACGTTATTCATTCTTTACGGATATATTTCACAAGCAACATTCTATTTAGTTAGTCAATGGTTAAGCGAATATGGCGAAAAAGTTGCTAATATGGGATCGACATCTGCTCATGCACTTATTAGTTATTATAGTGTTGGTTCAATTGTCTGTGTGCTGGTTACTGCTGCTTTAGCTAAACGTGCTGTTAAAGAGATTCAATTTATAGGTGTTTATACATTGCTTTCATTCATTTCGTTGCTTCTAATGTACTTAATACCTACGCCAATGATGTGCTCAATCATGTCCTTTGTTGTTGGATTTTCGGCGGCTGGTGGTGTTATGCAACTGGGTCTCACTGTAATGTCTTCTTTCTTTCCAAAAGGGAAGGGAACAATTACTGGTGCCTTCTACACAGCAGGTTCAATTGCCTCATTCACAATTCCTTTGATCACAGGGATGATGGTTGCAAATCTTGCTAATATCATTCTCTTTGATGTTATTATTTCATTGATAGGATTCATACTAGCAGTATTAATCACTATTAGATATCGTCACCTGTTTACTGCCAAAGATAAATTGGCAGTTAATTCCAAGGAATGATAATTATACTTTAAAAATTAGTTCAGTAGCTCCAGGAATATGAAATCCTGGAGCTTTTTTATGTGCTCAGTTAGCAATTTTTATAATAAATTCAAATGATTTAATTTTATGAGAATTAAAGATTACTAGAGTAATTCATTAGTCTGCGCGGGAATATGAGTCCCGTAAAAATTGAATAATAAGACTTTAAATTAAAATATTTTGTGAAATATGTAGCAAAAATTAAAACAATATGATAATCTATATTTGTGAAGCGCTTACACAAATAGATCGAAAAATCTGAAAGGGTGAAGATAATATGCGTTACGATTTTGACGGTAAAGTTGCAATTGTTACAGGTGGGGCAAAAGGAATTGGAAAAGAGATTGTCAAAGGAATCCATGAAGGCGGCGGGATTATTGCGCTATTAGATATCGATGATGAGGCTGGTTCAAAAACATTGAAGGAATTAGGGATCCAAGATAAATATTATCATATGGATCAATCTAATCGTGATGAAGTAAACAAAGTATTTAATCAAATCATAGATGATTTTGAAAAAGTAGATGTTTTGATTAATGTTGCGGGGATAATAAGTGCCAAATCATTTGATGAATTAAGTCCTGAAGAATGGGACCGAACAATTAATATTAATTTGACAGGACCGTTCAATACTGTTAAAGCTATTTGGCGTCATTTTAAGGAAAATGGTGGCGGTCGGATTGTTAATGTTTCGTCAGTAGCTGGTAAAATTGGTGGCGGCCTTTTAGGAACAGTCGCATATGCATCATCTAAAGCCGGCGTTAACGGCTTTACGAAAGCAATTGCAAAAGAAGGAGGAAAGTATGGGATTTATGCGAATGCTGTTGCACCATCGTTTACCCATACTTCAATGACTAAATCTCTTTCTGAAGATCCTGTGAAGAATGAAAAAGTAATTAGTATGATTCCATTGGGTCGTCCTGCGGAGCCGGTGGAAATTGCACAGATGATTTTATTCTTTGCTTCAGATGCCGCCAGCTTTATTACCGGAGAAATTGGGGATGCTGATGGCGGTGTCGTTATGGATGGTTAAATTAAGGGAGGGACATTTATGGCTCAGGTGCTGAAGGAAAAGCATTTCTCAATTCCTGGTGGGAATATTATTATCCCAATGTTTATTGGGGCAACCATTAACAGTTTTTTTCCGGGCTTACTAAAGATCGGCGGTTTTACCACACCATTGGCAACTGGATCTGGAGCTTTGGTTGGTGCGTTTTTGTTTGTCATTGGGGGAACCATCTCATTTAAATCGACTCCGGCTGCTGCGAAGCGGGGTGGGACGATTATCCTTACTAAGGTTATTGTTTCAATCATCCTTGGCCTTTTAGTTGGTAAGTTTTTGAATAACAATTTTTTAGGACTGAGTGCTTTGGCAATTATTGGAGCAATGTCTGGTGCAAATAACGCAATGTATGCTGGAATTGTTCATGATTTTGGTGATGAGGTGGACGAAGGTGCTGTAGGAATTACGATTCTAAGTGTTGGCCCGTACGTCACCATGATTGCTTTGGCGTCTTCTGGACTCGCATCATTCTCGGTTGTCACGTTATTAGCCACAATATTACCGTTGTTAGTCGGAATGATTCTTGCAAACCTATTTCCAGCCGTAAAGAAAATTTTGAATGACGGGATGAACGCTTCAATAGTCGTTGTTGGTTTTGCACTTGGATGCAGTATGAATTTTAAACAAATATTTGTTGGTGGCGCAGCTGGAATATTATTAGGAATTGTTGTAACACTTGTTGGTGGTGTTATTACGATTTGGGCTGATCGATTAACCGGGGGCTCCGGAATTGCAGGAGCAGCAATTTCTAGTACGGCCGGTGCTGCTATGGCAACTCCCGCAGCGCTTTCAGCAGTTGATGCTTCTTATAAGGCAATTGAAGCAACGGCAACTGCTCAAATTACTGCGGCGGTTGTTGTAACAGCTATCCTGACCCCCATGTTAACCGCGTGGGTGGCAAGACGTAATAAAGTTAAAAATACTAAACATCATCTGGCTGTTACTGGGAAATCGACTGGGGGTATCGAGGAAGAGAAAAATGAAGATAAGTCATTAAGCTAACTGGTTTAAAATCCGGTAGGAAACAATCAATTTATGAAAACTATTTTTGGCTGAAATTGTGAATAGACAAGTCATTAAAAGTAAACGTAGATAAATTAGTTTCCTAAATAGACATCTACAAATGAGTATGATATTGTAAAAGTGTTGAATTGAATAAAAAAACATTTACTAAACGGAAATCGGTGAAAGTCCGATGCGGTCCCGCCACTGTGATTAGCTTTTTAAGCTATTAGTCAGATCTTTTTAGTAAAATGTCTGAACCGCATTCTGTCTCGTGGTATGGATAGGGTGTTTTTGTATTCATTCTTCGCTTGTACAATGGCGTACAAGCGTGTAAACATTGGTGTTTACTGATGAAGCCGCAAAATGATGCGGCTTTTTTTATTTGAAAAGTATTGACATTCACAAATGAAAGCGCTATATTTATGGCATAAATAGAAAAATACTAATTTGTACAATGGCGTACATAAAAGCAATGAAGCTTTGAAGGAACTCTTTTTTGAGTCCCTTTAAAGCTTCATTTTTTTATTTATTAAAGTTAACTACAAAGGAGGTCTTATGTTTGGAGAAAATACAGTTTAAGACTCAAATTTGGACCGGTGACCAAGCACTTGATGGACTTGATCAATTAAATGGTCAAAAAATTTTCTTGGTTACAGATCCATTCATGGTTGAATCGGGGGCCATTACCAAGATTACTGATCATTTGGAAAGCCAAAATGAGATTAAAATTTTTTCTGATATTCAGCCTGACCCGCCGATTACAAAAATTGTATTGGGGATCAAAGCTTTGGAAAAGTTTGAGCCAACATTACTTATATCAGTTGGTGGCGGGTCTGCAATTGATGCGACCAAAGCGATGAAATATTTTGCTAAAAAATTGGGTAAAGATAAAAAAGATCTTGATTTAATTGCCATTCCAACGACAAGTGGTACTGGTTCTGAAGTGACTAACTTTGCTGTTATTACAAACAGTGAAAAGGGAGTTAAGTACCCATTAGTAACAGATGAAATTCTTCCTAAGGTGGCGTTGTTGGATGCAAAGTTAGTTGAATCTGCACCACAGAATATTACTGTTGATACCGGCATGGATGTTTTAACTCATTGTCTTGAAGCATATGTTTCGATTAACGCGAATGATTTTTCAGATGCACTTGCTGAAAAAGGATTTCAAATGGTTTTCAAGTATTTGCCGAAGGTTAGTAAGGATGGGGCAGACATGGTTGCCCGTCAAAAAATGCATGATGCTTCATGCATTGCCGGAATGGCATTTAACATGGTTAATTTAGGACTTAATCATGGGATTGCCCATGCAGCAGGGGCACAATATCATATTCCTCATGGACGTTTGAATACCATTTTGATGCCTCACATTATTGCTTACAACGCAGAAATGGATGATGGTATTACTGGTAAACCAAATTTGGCCGCTTTGAAATATGCTAACTTGGCGAGATTGATTGGGATTCAAGCGATTAATCCTAAGATGGCAGTTAAAAGTTTGATTAACACTATCATTCAGTTAAGAAGGCAGCTCAAAATGCCTGCAAGCTTTAAGGAATATGGAATTAGTGAAGCACTGTTTGATAAGACTCAAGCAGAAATTGCGGGAGCTGCATTGAAAGATGGAACAACTGCGACTAATCCACGGAAGCCGAATTGTGAAGATGTGATCAAAATTTTGAATCTAAGCTTTTCCTGATTGACGCCATTCATTTAAACGTATTATAATTACTTCGTATATGTAAAATTACTAATTGGTGAAGAATTAGGTGGTTGTTACAATTCGGGGAACGACTGCCTAACAGATTATTGTCATTATTTTTGGGTGATTTAACAGAAGATACCTTAAATGAATTAGCATGGCGCTAGGGGAGTGTTTGACCATGAATGAACGAATTGTAATTGTAGATGATGAACCAATCACAAGAATGGATATTCGCGATATCGTTGAACAGGCAGGCTACGAGGTTGCCGGTGAGGGCAGCGATGGATTTGAAGCAATTGAGCTTTGTCAGGAGCAAAAGCCTGATCTGGTCATAATGGATATCAGAATGCCATTATTAGATGGTTTAAAAGCTGGTAAGAAGATCCTTGAAGATAATTTAGCAAATTCCATCATATATTTATCTGCTTACAGCGATGAAGAAGATACAAGAACTGCCAGCAGAATTGGTGCAGTCGGGTATTTAGTGAAACCGCTTTCAGAGAGATCTTTGCTCACTACGATACAAGTCGGACTTGCTTATGGTAAGCGTTCTCAGGAATTAAATGAAAAAGTACAAAAATTGTATACCAAGTTGGAAGAGCGAAAAGTAGTTGATCGGGCTAAAGGTGTGTTGATGGATGAAAATCATCTTTCGGAAGGGGCAGCTTATAAAATGCTTAGAGATTTAAGCATGTCGAAGCGGCGATCAATGACTGATATTGCTAAACTGATTGTGACTGATGCTTAATGAAACGACTGGTAGAATTGTGCAAGCAGTACACAAATTTAGATGAAGATGAAATCAGGCAGTTGATATTCGAAGCAAAACGCATTGAACAGGTCGACGACTACGAAGACTACGATGTCTTTATTGATGTTAAAAATCAGTTTAATGGACAGGCTGTGGTTGTTTATCATAAACTGCCTCAGAATGGGCGATCTCTATATCGTCAGCAAGTTGTTGGTAAGGATGCTTTGAGAGAAAATGAACCTGGCGTTTTTCATACATTTGAAACGAAGCTAAAGTCTGTGGATTTGCTGGCGGAGACGCAGGAACATCGGTTAATTCGCCAACGGATTTATCCAATTGCTTTCAATAATCGAACGATTGGGGTGACAATAGTGGAATCAGATGTTTCTCAAGATGTTCTCGATAATTTCCAGGGACGCGACTTAGAATCACGGTACAATGACGTCTCAGCAACGATCCAGTTGTTTGGTCGACTCGATAAAGCCGTTACAAATCAGTTGGCAGATGCCGTACTTGGGTTTGACCAATCAGGACATCTGGTTTTGGCTAATCGTACTGCAATTGAGTTATATCAAAAGGTTGGCTATATCGGCAATATCTTTGGACTTACTTATGATAATTTGTCTTTAGATGGATCGAATTTCGCTGAGGTTTCCAGTAAAATAAAGCAGGTTCAGGATGATGAACAGCCACTTGTCAGCAACTTTAATTATTTAAATTACTTTTTTAGATCAAGGAAGTTTTGGAATAAGCAGAACCGACAGTTAGTTATCCTGATCCAAGATAAGACCGATGTTAAACGGAAAGAAGCTGAAATTATTTCTAAGTCAGTTGCTATTCGTGAGATCAATCATCGGGTCAAGAATAATTTACAATCGGTTATTTCATTGCTGCGAATTCAACAGCGGCGTATTCAGAATCCAGAAGCCAAGAAAGCTTTAAATGAAAGTGTTAGCCGAATAATGGCAATTGCATCAACTTACGAACTGATGTCCAAACAATTAGATGATGAAACGAATTTGAAAGCAGCTATTCAATTGTTGATATCTCATTTTGTTCAACTCAATGATTCAGCAACGAAGCTGAAAATTAAATTGGATATTGATTCGACAATTGTGGTTGATAATGATCAAATTGTTACAATTTCAATTATTATCAATGAATTACTGCAAAATGTCGTTTCTCATGCTTTTCCAAATGGCATTCAAAAGGATAGTCAGGTTTCAATTATTGGACAGGCTGAAAATGGCATTATCACCATTCGGGTTCAAGATAATGGTGTTGGCTTTGACCTTGATCAAACTCGGTCTGGCAGCTTGGGATTAATGATTATTCGTAGTTATGTGTCTGATAAACTATTAGGGCGTTTAAAAATTAAATCATCAAGTCGAGGAACCGTGACAAGTTTCTCGTTTGATCAACAAACGCAACATTGATGTTGTGTGGAGCAATGGGGCTCAAGATCAAATCATTTTCTTTCACAAGTTGTTTTTAATGTGGAAGCAAACGGGTTTGATCTTGAGTCCCATTTTTTTGAAAGAAGGGGTGGTGTATGAACGACAATCAAATCTTAAGCGTTGGAATTGATTTGGGAACATCGACAACTCAGTTGATTCTATCTAGACTCACGATTAAAAATTTTGCTTCAGCATTTTCAGTTCCCAGAATTAATATTTCAAAAAAAGAAGTGATCTTTAAAAGTAATATTATTTTTACACCCTTAAAAACGCAGACCGAAATTGATGCCGATGCAATTAAAACTTTTGTCTCGGAGCAGTATCAAAAGGCCGGTGTTAATAAAGGTGATATTCAGATGGGGGCCGTCATCATTACTGGGGAAACGGCTCGAAAAGAAAATTCGGAGATTGTGACTCAGGCGCTAAGTGGCTACGCTGGTGACTTTGTCGTAGCAACTGCCGGTCCGGATCTTGAAAGCATCATTGCAGCAAAAGGCGCTGGAACCAATATTGTGGCTAAAGAAAATCGAAAAAACATTGTCAATATGGATATCGGTGGTGGCACCAGTAACTTGGGCCTTTTCAGTGATGAAGATGTGATTGATACAGCGTGTTTTGATGTCGGCGGTCGATTAATTAAAATTGATCCTCAGTCTCATCGAATTTCGTACATTGCACCAAAGGTCAAAGAACTAATTGATCGACTTCATCTAAATGAACTTTATGAGGAAGCTCAAGTTACTGATCAGCAACTTCAACCGGTAATTAACTGCTTGACCCAAATATTGGAAAATAGTATCGGGTTAGGTCAAAAAAGTCCCTACTTTGATTTATTCATTACAAATCATGGTTTAAATCCAGAAAATCAAATTGACGGTGTCACATTTTCTGGCGGTGTTGCTGACTGTCTAAATGAAACGTTGCCGGATGATGAATTTAGATATGGTGATATTGGCTTACTGCTGGGCAACGCAGTCCGCCATTCGTTAATTTTTAAAGAAAAAGATGTTTATCCTTCCATTGAGACAATTCGGGCGACGGTAGTTGGAGCCGGTTCCCACACGACTGATGTAACCGGCAGCACAATTGCCTACACAGAAGGGATCTTACCGTTAAGAAATTTACCTATTTTAAAAATTGCAAAAAGTGACGAGTCACTTGATGTGGATGACTTAGCGGCTAAAATTTCCGAGAAAATTAACTGGTATCGTGTTCAAAACGAGTTAAACAATGTCGCTTTGGCTTTAGTTGGGAAGCATAGCCCCAGTTTTGCGGATATCCAACGCTATGCGGCAGGAATCGTCAAAGGCGCAACTGTTTTAATCACCAAGCATGAGCCACTGATCATTATGGTTCATGAAGATATGGCGAAAGCCTTGGGGCACAGTATCTTTGCAAGACTGCCGGCAAAGTACCCATTTGTTTGTATCGATAGTGTCAAAGTGGAAAACGGCGACTATATCGATATTGGTGAACCGGTGGCTGGTGGCGAAGTATTACCAGTGATTGTTAAAACACTTGTTTTTGGATAAAAAGGATTTTGAAATTATGGAGGAGGCAGCAGAATGATTTTGCAAACAAAGTTATTTGATAAGTTATATCGTTTTGGATCTGTGAAAGAAGTTTTGGCAAAAGCCAATGAAGTGAAATCTGGGGACGAACTAGCAGGCGTCGCGGCAGAAGATGCCACTGAACGAGTTGCGGCAAAAGTTGTTTTGAGCAATCTTACTCTGGAAGATATCTACAATAATCCAGTTGTCCCTTATGAAGATGATGAGGTTACCCGAATCATTATTGATGGCGTTAATAAGCGAATTTATAACGAAATCAAAAATTGGACTGTTTCGGATCTCCGTGAGTGGGTATTATCAGACACAACCACCGATTATGATATTAAACGGATTCGTCAAGGAATCACATCAGAAATGGCTGCCGCAATTACTAAATTGATGACAAACATGGACTTGGTCATAGCCGCAAAAAAAATCATTGTTGAAAAGACAGCAAATACAACGATTGGTCGTCCAGGCACATTCTCTTCCAGATTACAGACTAATCATCCGACAGATGACATTGACGGTATCATGGCCGGCATTATGGAAGGGCTCAGTATGGGAATTGGAGACGCCGTGATTGGCTTGAATCCCAACGATGATTCAGTTGACAGCGTCGTCAAGATTCTCAACAAGTTTGAGGATTTCCGGGCGCAGTGGGATGTACCAACTCAGTGTTCAGTTCTGGCCCATGTCACCACCCAAATGGAAGCCATTAAACGTGGTGCACCGGTTGGCCTATGTTTCCAATCGATTGCCGGTTCTGAAAAAGGAAATACCGCATTTGGAATTAATGCAGACATGATTAGTGAAGCATACGATCTCACCCTTCATGAAGGTCAAGCAGCCGGACCAAATGTCATGTATTTTGAGACTGGTGAAGGTTCAGAATTGTCGGCTGAAGCCAACTTTGGTGCCGATGAACTAACGATGGAATCACGTTGCTATGGATTTGCCAAAAAGTTTGACCCCTACATCGTCAACACGGTGGTAGGTTTTATTGGACCGGAGTATTTGTATAACTCTAAGCAGGTTATTAGAGCTGGTTTGGAAGATCATTTTATGGGTAAACTTCAGGGAATTTCAATGGGCTGTGATGTTTGTTATACCAACCATATGAAAGCTGATCAAAATGATGCAGAAAACCTGGCTGTGTTACTTGGTGCTGCTGGATGTAACTACATTATGGGTGTGCCACATGCTGATGATGTGATGCTAAATTACGAATCAACAGGTTTCCAAGAAACTGCAACCATTCGTGAAATATTTGGCTATCATCCCATTAAAGAATTTGAGGATTGGATGGAGAAGATGGACATTAGCCACAATGGTCAGTTAACAGAACGAGCCGGTGACGCTTCGATTTTCCTAAACTAAGGGGAAGGTGATAAAAAATGAACGAACAAGATATTAAATCAATGATTGAAACAATTTTAACTGATATGACTTCTACTAAGGAAGCTGATAAAAATAATGTTGGACCCCAAACCGCTGACTCAGCACCTAAAGAAGCGACGCAACAAGATATTTCTGGCGATGTGTTGGATGACATTACAAAAATCGACCTAAGAAAACAATTTCTAGTTCCGCACCCTCATGATCGGGAAGGCTATTTAAAAATTAAATCATTTACACCAGCCCGATTAGGAATGTGGCGGGCAGGGTGCCGTTATAAAACCGCCTCGGTCCTTCGATTTAGGGCAGATCATGCAGCTGCTCAAGATGCTGTTTTTAGCGACGTTGATCCACAATTACCAAAAGAAATGGGGTTCTTGGAAACTCAAACAACTTGTCAGTCCAAAGACGAATATCTAACCAGACCGGATCACGGTCGAAAATTTTCGGATGAAATGGCCGAAAAAATCAAGCAAAGTGTCACACCGAGTCCAAAGATTCAAATGATTGTTGGTGATGGGTTAAGTTCAGCGGCCATTGAAGCAAACGTAAAAGATATTATTCCGGCAATTCAGCAGGGATTGAAAGTTTACGGGTTAAGTTTTGAAACGAAAGATGTGATTTTCGTTAAGTATGCCAGGGTTGGTGCTGAAGACCAAATTGGTGAGATTACGAATGCTGATGTTGTTTGTATGCTGGTGGGTGAACGGCCTGGGTTAGTGACCGCTAAGTCAATGAGTGCCTATATTGCTTATAAACCAACAGTTGGGATGCCAGAAGCAAATCGAACGGTTGTCTCAAATATTCATGATGGTGGCTTACCCGCTGTTGAAGCTGGGGCCTATATTGCTGAGTTGCTTGACAAGATGATTCGCCTTAAAAAGTCAGGAATTGATTTAAAAGCTGCAGAAAACGCCGGCAACTAATAACGCATGGTTTGAAGAAAGGAGGACTTGTAAATTGAAAAATGATCGGATGAAATCAAATGTTTTGAGTACCAGACTGATTCCCAATATTGATCCAGCTCTGGCGAAGTCACTGGAATTGCCAAATCATATTAAAAGTCTTGGACTAATTACTTCTGATTGTGATGATGTCACCTATGTGGCGCTGGATGAAGCGACTAAGACCGCAGATGTTGAAGTTGTCTATGGCAAAAGTATGTATGCCGGGGCGGGAAATGCATCTACAAAGCTGGCTGGTGAAGTGATCGGTATCATTGGCGGCCCGAGCCCTGATGAAGTTCGTAGTGGTTTAGATACTTGTATTCGAGTGATTGAGGAGGAGGCACATTTTATTAGTGCCAATGACGATGATAGCATTGTCTATTTTGCCCACACCATTTCTCGAACTGGTAGTTATCTGTCAAAAGTGATTGGCGTCCCCCAAGGAGGAGCGGTTGCTTATCTCATTGCGCCGCCATTGGAGTCAATCTATGCATTAGATGCTGCGATGAAAGCTGCGGATGTCCAAATGGGCATTTTGTACGATCCACCTTCGGAAACCAACTTCGGTGGCGGTTTATTAACAGGTAGCCAATCAGCTTGTAAAGCGGCTTGTGATGCCTTTGCAAGAGCAGTTGAGGAAATTGCTGATACTCCGAAAGCTGAGTAATGTTAATTTGTTTTAATGATGATAAATGTGCGAAGGAGAGATGACACGTGAATTTAACAGATGCTGATTTAGCTTCGATTCAAGAGGTTAGAACTTTACTACATCAAGCAACCCGAGCTCAGCAAATTTTTAGCAAATTTTCTCAAGAAAAAGTTGATCAAATTTGCCAGGCGATTGCTGATGCGGCGGTTGCTGCAAGCGAACGATTAGCAAAAATGGCACAAGAAGAAACCGGATTTGGAATTTGGCAGGATAAAGTTTTAAAAAATGTGTTTGGTTCCAAGACGGTCAATGATCGATATAAAAGTATGAAAACAATTGGGGTTTTATCAGAGGATCCGGAAAATAAGATTGTCAACATTGCGGTTCCTGTTGGTGTCATTGCTGGGTTGATCCCATCTACCAATCCAACATCATCTGTTTTTTACAAGGCTCTGATTTCTGTTAAATCCGGAAATGCAATTGTCTTTTCACCCCACCCCAATGCTAAGAATTGCACTTTGGAGGCCATTAAAGTCGTTGGTGAAGCGGCTTATAAGGCGGGAGCCCCGGCCGGGTTAATTGCTGGGATTACCGCGCCAACTTTGGAAGGCACCGATGAATTAATGCGTCATTCCGAAACAAAGCTAATCTTGGCAACTGGCGGCGGTGCGATGGTTCACGCGGCATATTCTTCGGGAACGCCGGCATTAGGCGTTGGGCCGGGAAACGGATCAGCTTACATTGAAAAAAGTGCCGATGTCTACCTGGCCGTTAAGCGGATTATGGATTCTGAAACCTTTGATAATGGGACAATCTGTGCATCGGAACAATCGATTATTGCTGAGGATGCCAATAAGTTGGCGGTTCAACAAGAGTTAAAAAACCAGGGTGGTTATTTCTTAAGTGAAGGTCAAATTGCTAAATTATCGAAGTTTATTTTACGCGCAGACGGGACGATGAATCCTCAAATTGTTGGGAAATCGGTTAAACAACTTGCTGATTTGGCTCAGATCGATGTGCCCGAGGGAACCCGTGTGTTGATTGCCCGCGACACGCCGGAGAATGTTGGCCCACAGGATCCATATTCAAGAGAAAAGCTAACGCCAATTTTAGCCTATTTCGAGGTTGAAAACTGCGAAGCTGCCGCCGCGTTAACGAATAAATTATTAATGAACGAGGGTGCTGGTCATACAGCCATTTTACACTCGGAAGATGAAGCAATTATTCGTAAATATGCATTGTTGGTACCCGCTTCTAGAATCCTTGTTAACACACCTGGTGCTTTAGGGGGCATTGGGGCCTCAACTAATTTGGACCCGTCACTGACTTTAGGATGTGGTGCGATTGGTGGGAGTGCAACTTCAGACAATGTTAATCCGATGAATCTTATCAATATTAAACGGGTAGCGGTCGGTGTCAGAGAGCTTCACGACATTCGTGGAGAAGAGAGCCAACAAGCTGACGAAGTGGTTGCAGTCCATGATCAAAAGCAACTAGTTGAAGCAATCGTTCGCCAAGTAATGGCCAAAATCAAGTAATTTAATAATAGGAGGAAACTGTTATGTCAAATACAAATGCATTAGGAATGATTGAAACAAAGGGACTTGTAGGATCAATTGAGGCCGCAGATGCGATGGTAAAAGCCGCCAACGTAACTTTAATTGGTCAACGAAAAATCGGAGCTGGCTTGGTAACGGTGATGGTGCGGGGCGATGTTGGGGCGGTTAAAGCAGCAACAGATGCCGGTGCTTCGGCAGCTGAGACCGTTGGCGAATTAATTTCAGTTCACGTTATTCCAAGACCTCATAGTGAAGTGGATGCAATTTTGCCACATATGTCAAAAAGTTTAGAGGATGGCGCTGACGAATAACGATATCGAATTTAAGGTAACGGCTGGGGCGTTGGATTGTCTTGGCCGTTTTATTTGAAGAAAGCAAGGCTGCATAAGAATTGACTAGAGGTAGTGAAGAAAGGAGGCAATTTTGCTATGGGAATTAATGAAATTATTATGTACATTATGGTATTTTTTATGGCATTGGGTGCGCTTGATCGAATGTTTGGCAATCATTTTGGTCTAGGCGAAAAATTTGAAGAAGGAATTATGGCAATGGGATCATTGGCAATGTCAATGGTTGGGATCATCATTTTGGCGCCGATTTTGGCGAAGGTCCTATCGCCAGTTGTTGTACCTGTGTTTCAACTGTTAGGTGCGGATCCGTCAATGTTTGCAACTAGTTTGATCGCAATCGATATGGGCGGCTTCCAATTGGCAACTCAAATGGCCCAAAATACTCAAGCTGGTTTATTTGCGGGTGTTATTTTGGGATCGATGATGGGGCCAACAATAGTGTTTTCAATTCCAGTAGCCTTGGGAATTATTGATAAAAAAGATCATCGCTTTTTAGCAACAGGTGTGTTGTCAGGGATGATTACCATTCCAATTGGCTGTTTTGTCGGTGGATTGGTGATGGGAATGCCGGTGATTGATGTCTTGAAAAATCTGGTTCCAATTATTTTGTTTGCCCTATTAATTGCATTGGGGATGTGGTTTAAACCAGAAGCAATGATTAAAGGTTTTTCCGTGTTCGGCCAAGCAATTGTAATTATTGGTACATTTGGATTAGCCCTTGGTGCGATTCAATCAATGGTGGGTGTGACGCTGGTTCCGGGAATTGGTTCAGTTCGAGAAGGTGTGCAGGTTGTTGGTAGTATTGCAATGACGTTAGCCGGGGCCTTTACGCTCGTATATGTTATTACCAAGGTCTTTAATAAGCCGTTGATTCATCTGGGAAAAGCATTGGGAATGAACGAAACCGCTGCGGCTGGGCTGGTTGCTACATTGGCTAACAATATTCCGATGTTTGAAATGATGAAGGATATGGATGATCGTGGGAAAATCATTAACGTTGCTTTCTCCGTTTCAGCAGCATTTGTGTTTGGAGATCATTTAGGCTTTACTGCTGGTGTCGCTAAAAATATGATTTTTCCAATGATTGTTGCCAAATTAGTCGCAGGAATTACAGCAATTGCGGTTGCAATGTTTATGGCAAATCGGGTTCTTGGCAAAGCAGACAAAGTCAAAAAAGGCGACGAAAAAGGTAAGGTGGAACTGAATGAACATTGATCGAGAAAAAATTGAGGAAATTGTTAGAAGAGTTCTGGCGGAAAATTTAAATGTTAATGGGAATGCAACACCGGATGGTTTGATTACCGTTGACACGCCTAATTGGCACGTTACCGAAGAAAATAGGATGGATACGGGAAATCCTAGCGATCAAGTCTATACCAAGGACTTCTTTACCCTTGAAGAAAGTCCACGATTAGGTTGTGGTCTCATGGTAATGAAGCACACCACTTTTGACTGGAAATTAAACTATGATGAAATCGATTATGTGATTTCGGGGAGTTTAAGTGTTATTGGGAAAAATGGGACCGCCACTGCTAATGCGGGTCAAATGATTCTTATTCCCAAAGGGAGCCAAATTCAATTTTCTGCCCCTGATGAAGCTCGATTTATTTATACGACGTATCCTGCGGACTGGGCCGGACAAGCTTAATGCATAAATTTTAGATTGGTTAGCCTCTTAATCGTTAGGTATTATGAAAAAATTGTTATATTTTGATTGAATGGATAGTTGAACAAACCTAACAAAACCCATAATGCCAATGAAGAGGCTTTATGGGTTTTGCTGTCGATGGGAATTTTTAATTAGGAAATTTATGATATTAATGGATCTTGCCAGGTGAATGTTGGTCTAATTGAACCGTAAATGGCATATGGTGCACCGGATTTCCAAGCCCAATTTTGGTTACCATAATCATAATGCCACCATTCATCAGTATAGTTGGTAAAACCAACTTCAGTCATAATATTGTAAAGCAAACGACGATTTTGAAGAATCATTTCCTCATCAGACGTTAATTGATTACCCTGAGAAAGCTTTTCCTCAAAGTAAGATGTCCGGGCAACTTCTGTGTGATCATCGAAAGGGGTTCCGAATTTGAGTGGGTGACCGGTTTGATCAATAATCGCCAGATCCACAGCACCACCTGTATTATGGGGAGAAGGTTTATTTATGATATCATCCGAAGGTGGCGCAACCGTTGTTAAAACACGCTTTAATAATGCAGGCTGTGAAAGATCCGGGTATTGCTTTGATAATTTATTCTTTAAAATATCAAATAATGACTGCTGAGCTTCGTTTGAGCGCCAGACATCGAATAAAACAAATTTATAGCCTTCTGGCAAGAGTGTGGCCGCATTGATTAGCTTATCGTAGACTGACTGGCGAACGTAAATTGACATTAGTGTGCCATCAATTCCCTGATTGAAATATTCGGGACTGTTGATAATGCGTTCTGGATAAAAATTAGACGCAACAAGTGGCTCATTTGATTCCTGAATTTGCGGTTCATGCGATAAGCCCCGGTCCCATGCAACAGATGAAATTGGAATTGGACTTTCTATAATAGTACGATCCATGTTAAGACTCTCCTTTGCGTGTTATATGGTTTTTGTCAATCATCATATTTTCAATGCTGTTTCCTAATAAATCTTCGGAAACTGATAGTTCATGTCCCTTGATAAAGTAACTACCCAAACCAAGAACACACCAAATTCCTAAAATAACATATTCATACGGCCAAACCAGGGAAACTGGAGTTCCCGGAATGATTGTGAAGATGGCAATACTTAACGCAAAAATACCACCAATCATGGGTAGAATAAGGTGCTTGTTTCTAAAGCCACCATTGATATCAGGATATTTAAGTCGGATCTTCAGCAAGCAAAAAGCGTCAAATGACCACGCTAAAGCGATTGAAAATCCACCCATGTCAAGAAAATAGACTAGAGCTCCTTTACCAATCCAACCCAAGCCAAGAACGAGTGCCAACACTAGCCATAATGCATTTGTTGGTGTTCCATATTTAGGATGAACTTTAGCAAAGGCTTTGGGCAGAATGTTTCCACGGGCTAAAGAGAAGATAAGTCTTGGTGCAGCGGTAAAAAGCGTTAAAAACGCGGTTACTAATCCTAAAAACGACACAAGGTAAGCAAAAATACTTAGTACCGGATAACCGGCCGCTTTGAAAGCATCGATGGTGCCCATTTGCATGGTGGCCGTTTTTTCCCAAGGGAAAATCCATGCTGATGACAGTAAGACAAAGATATAAAAGAATGCGGATATAACAATGGAAAGGATGACAACAATTCCGATTTTTCGCTTTGGAATATTCGTTTCTTCTGCCAGAATCGCAACTGATTCCCATCCCGTTAAAAACGTCATTGCCGGCAGACTAAACCTAAAGATCGACGAAAAAACCGGTTGTTTGTCTGTGAAAGCAGGTAAAAAATTGGAAGGGCGACCCTTTGCCATCCCGACCACAATAATGACAACTCCTAAAAAGATCAGTAATGCCATGAGGACAATTTGGACGTTTCCAGTTAACTTAGCCCCAAAATAGTTAATTACAAAAACTGATACCGTAAATGCAATGCCAATGGCTAACTCGATTAAATAGACTTTAACCCCGGCAAAAGTATAGTAAGGACCAGTTGCGATTTCAGGAAAAATTGTTGAAATTAAGAAACTGGAGGCGGTCACATAAAAGGCCAAAATGCTGATATATGATCCCAAGAGTGCCCAACCCGCGAAAAGCGCGCCTTTTTTCCCAAAAGCAGCATAACCATATACAACTTCGCCGCCTGACTCCGGGAAAATGGTTGACAGTTCTGCAAATGATAGTGAAATTAGAACTGCTAAGACGGATGCGAGCGATAAGCCAAAGATTTCACCACCTGCACCATATTGTTTAAAGAATTGGCTATTAGTGTAAATCCAACTGCTGCCGATGACGCCGCCAACTCCCATTGAGATGAGGCCCCAAAAACCCATGCCGCGTTTAAGCGAGTTTGCCATAAAAATGCCTCCTAACATTCTTTGTGACTAATGTGATAAAACCTAACATGTTAGTTAAAGCCATTCTAGCAATAAAATAATCAAAGTCAACAAAAAAATTATACTTATTTTAGTTGCTTTAAAGAATAAATATGCATTTTGATGTTATAAAACATTACATCTAAGCAAATGTGAACGTTTTACAAATGTCAGCTTCTAGGTAAATATTAAGAAACAATGTGGTCTCAATTGCTTCTATGGTAAGCGAATGGCGTTAGAATTGGATTAATTGAAGAATGGGATGATTACCATTTTTGTGTCATTAATCAATTAGTTGACTTTTGATTTAATAGATTCGAAAATTTCGAGCTCATATTTAATTACCGACTCTGTGATAACGTTTACAAACGTGTTAAAATTAACAATGTAATCTGCAAAAGTAATAAAAAACGAGGGATTTGTATGCAAACAAGGACAAAACGATTCACAAATTTAAAGGCAGCCAATGAGCAACTGCAAAAGTTTGCTAAAGTGGTTAACAGCGATCATGCTATTCGAAAATTGCATAAGAATGAATCACTTCGGGTTGGCATTGATCTGGGAACGTCTTCAATCGTTTTAACGGTTTTAGATCATGATAATCAACCGTTATATGGTGCGTTTGAATATGATCATGCTGTTCGGGATGGCATTGTCGTTAATTATATGGAATCAGTTCAAATTCTTAAGCGACTTAAACAAAAGGCTGAAAAAGTATTGGGGATTGAGTTGACAACGGCTTGTGGGGCAATTCCACCAGGCACCGGCGAAAGTAGTGCCAAGATTGTTTCAAACGTGATTGAGGCAGCCGAATTTGTTTGTCGAAATGTTGTTGATGAGCCAACGGCGGCTGCACAGTTTTTGCATCTTGAAACAGGAACGGTTGTTGATATTGGTGGCGGGACAACGGGGATTAGTGTTTTTAAAAATGGTAAGCTTACCGAGGTTGTGGATGAGCCGACAGGCGGCTTTCATATGACCTTAGTTCTTGCTGGCAACCAACATATTAAATCTGATGAGGCCGAATTATTGAAACGAGATCCTAAAAAAGAGCAGAATATTTTTCCGATTATTCGACCGGTTGTTGAAAAGATGGCCACGATTACTAAGACCGCAACCAGTAAGACAATTGAACAGCCGGTAGTAGTTGTGGGTGGTGCGATTAATTTTAAGGACTTTATTCCAACGTTTAGCAAAACATTAGGAATGCCGGTGCATAAGCCAAGTTTTCCGCAGTTTGTAACACCGTTGGGAATTGGGATGTATGACCATGAGTAGAGAGTGTGAAAAGAAGCGGTTAACTCCCAGAATATAAACCGACCAACTCGATATTCTGGTTTTAGAATATCAAGTTGGTCGGTTTATATGGCCGGGAGTTGCTTCTCTTTTCACACGTTTTAGCAAAGTGCAGGTTTTGAATATTTGATTGAGAGACTTACATGGCCGGGAGTTACTTCTCAAGTATGCGATGCAATAAAAAATTTCAAATAAGCAAGTAAGACAATTAAAAGTAGACTTGCAAACAAATGATTAACGATACGAGTTATTTACGCGGCTTTTATTTATGATTTGACGAGTGGTTTATTTAATCCAAAGGGGGATTCATCTTGAAAAAGGTTGGAATTATTGTCGGCAGCCTTCGAAAAGAGGCTTATTCGAAGAAGGTTGCTCAAAACTTAGCATTAATGTTGCCAAATGAAATTATCCCAGAATTTATTGAGATTGGGACACTGCCTTTATTTAATGAAGATCTTGAAGATCAAGGCGTGTTGGAATGGACAGCATTTAAGTCAAAAATTACTGATGCTGACGCTTTATTGTTTGTGACGCCTGAATATAACCGCTCAATTCCCGGTGTTTTAAAAAACGCAATTGATGTTGGATCACGGCCGGCCGGAGATAATTCATGGAATGGCAAACCCGCGATGATTATTTCAAATTCGCCGGGTAGTATTGGTGGCTTTGGTGCCAGCCAGCATTTGAAGCAAGTCGCTTTAGCAGTTGGCATGACAATTATTCAACCGGCTGAAGTGTATCTCAGTAGAGCTAACGCACTCTTTGCTAAAAACGGGTTATTGAATAATGATTCGTTAGGGCGCTTTCTTAATCAAGTTATCACCAGTTTAGTTCAGCATATATTGTCTGCTCCAGCGACGGATAAACGATCCTCACAGTCCCAACTGGTCTCTTATCGGCCAACACCGACTCAATTAATTGTTCTTAACAGTCAGCAGCAAACCGTTGGTAACGGCATTTTTTCAATCAATAATCGTATCTTGACGATTACTGAAGTGACTGTTGATCCGGATTTTCGAGGCTTGGGAATCGCAGCGGAGATTGTTGTTAAATTGATTTTGCTGGCTCAAATTTTCAATCTGAAAATTGATCCCGTTTGCCCTTATGCGAAAACCTTCTTTGAAAAACATAGCGGTGCTCAAAAAATCTTAATTTAAACTAATTAAACATGACGAATAGTCCCTTCTCAATTAACAATCAAAGTAAATTAATTGAGAAGGGCTTTTTATTTGAAATCGGATTCATGAAATTTATACTTGAAGTGGAATTGATCGTGATATCTGCAGTAAATAACGGACGTTTTAGAAAGGGATGGTTAAAAATAATCGTGATTAAGATCACATCCATTCAAAAAACGGTTTATTGGGCACTCATAAAGATTTAAATAAATGTAAAAAATAACGATGAAAGCGATATATTCACGAACATTACTTCAAATTTATTAAAATATCACATTTATTTTGCAAAAGTTAAAAGAATACGCTATAATGTATCTAGTTTCACAAGACGGAATTTATAAGCCTTGTTATAGTAGAATTCTGGTGCAGTTTTGGAATCTAAATGGAGAGGTACTAATTATGTTTAACAATATTAATAAATCTAAAAAAGTCGTTCTTGTTGGTGACGGTGCAGTTGGTTCCTCATATGCTTTCTCGATGTTACAAGCTAATGTCGCTGATGAAATTGTCATTGTTGATATCCAAAAAGATCATTCCCAAGGTGATGTCCTCGACTTGGAAGATGTCTTACCATTGACTAATCCAGCTGGTATCCGGACAGGGTCTTATGAAGATGCCAAGGATGCTGACTTGGTTGTCATCACTGCCGGTGTCCCACGTAAACCAGGTGAGAGCCGGTTAGATTTGGTTTCCAAGAATACAAAAATTTTAGAGTCAATTGTTAAACCGATTGTTAACAGCGGATTTGATGGCATTTTCTTAGTATCGGCCAATCCGGTTGATATTTTGACCACCATTACCCAACGTATTTCCGGCTTTTCCAAGAATCGGGTTTTAGGAACGGGAACTTCATTGGATACTGCCCGTTTGGATGTTGCCTTAGCTAACAAGTTTAACGTGAGTTTACAAGATGTAAACGCGGATGTTATGGGCGAACATGGTGATACATCGTTTGCGGCATACGATGAAGCAACAATTGAAGGGCAACCACTTAAGGATGTTGCGTACAATCGTGAGATCACTTCCAAGGAACTAGCAAATATTGAAAAAGATGTCCGCGCAAAGGGTGGTCAGATTATTCGCCAAAAAGGGGCAACCTTCTACGGAGTTGCGATGAGCTTGATGAGAATTAGTAAAGCAGTTTTGAATAACGAAAACCTCGTAATGCCAATTAGCGCGCCACTAACCGGTGAGTATGGTTTGCATGATATTTACATTGGTAATCCGGCTGTTATTAATGCCCAAGGGATTGCCAAAGTCATTGAAGTGCCATTATCTAGTGATGAATTAGCCAAGATGCGTCATTCAGCTGGTCAGATGGCAGAAATTGTGGTGGCTACCAAGTAAGTTTAAGGCCTACACAGTTTCCTTAAAAACGGTTACAATAAAACCAAATATGGAAAATTTGGTTTTTATTTACTCATATTTGTTAACAATATCACAAAAATGGAGGCTTTTATGATGTCAGATTATCGTACAGAAGAAGATACTTTAGGTCCAGTTAAAATCCCAGCCAGTGCTTTATGGGGTCCTCAAACAGAAAGAAGTCGGAATAATTTCCCAACTGGTCAATTTATGCCGCTTCAAATCATTAAGGCGCTATTACAGATTAAAAAAGCGGCTGCACAGGCGAATGCCGAAGAGGGCGCACTAAGTTCTGAAAAGAGCGAGTTGATTGTCAAATCTATTGATTCACTTTTAAGCTTATCAGATGAAGACTTACGTAAAGATTTTCCATTGAAAGTTTATCAAACGGGCTCTGGTACTCAAACAAACATGAACGTTAATGAAGTTGTTGCTCATAAGGCAGCCCAGATTGATGACAGTATTGAAATCTTGCCAAATGATGACGTTAACCATGGTCAAAGTTCAAACGATATTTTTCCAACTGCAATGAATATTACCGCTAGTGAAGCGGTTCAGGATCTTGAAAAGGCAGCTCAACATTTAATTGATGAGCTGAAGGTAAAACAGGATAAGTATTGGCGAACAGTCAAAATTGGTCGAACCCATCTCCAAGATGCAACGCCACTCACATTTGGTCAAGAAGTCAGTGGCTGGGTCAGCATGATCGAACATGACCTCGGTTATTTAAAGAGCTTGGATGGGACGTTACTTGAATTAGCAATGGGCGGAACAGCTGTTGGAACCGGGTTAAATGCTGCCCCTCACTTTGCTGATGATATTGCCGAAAGAATGAGCAAGGTTTATGGCTTGAAATTTACTGCCGACACTAACAAATTCGATGGATTAGCCGCTCATTCCGGGTTAAACGTTGTTCATGGTGCCATGAAGACATTAGCAGCCGATCTATTAAAGATTGCCAATGATGTTCGCTTCTTAGCAAGTGGTCCTCGTGCCGGATATGATGAATTAAATATCCCAGCTAACGAGCCCGGTTCTTCTATTATGCCTGGTAAAGTCAACCCAACTCAGGCCGAAGCTATTACGATGGCAGCCGTTCGAGTAATGGGTAACGATGTCGTTGTTGACTTGGCGGCCTCACAAGGTAACTTTGAAATGAACGTTTACAAACCGGTCTTAATCGACGCTTTCTTGGAATCCGCTGATTTACTTCGTGGAACGATGATGGGCTTTGCCGATAAGATGATTCATGGTTTAACTGTCAATGCAAAACGGATGCAGGAATTGACTGACAACTCGTTAATGACGGTTACGGCTTTATCACCACACATTGGATATCATGACAGTGCTAAAATTGCTCAAGCTGCTGACAAAGCAGGGACAAAGTTAAAGGATGCTGCTGTTAAGTCAGGTAAGGTCACGGCAGAACAATTTGATGAATGGGTCGATCCATTAAAGATGACCAACATTGATAAATAATCATCATTTAATTTCGGTATTTAAGTAAATGATTAAGTCCGCGTAAATAAAAGGAGATTCAATATATGGCCGCAAAATATGTATTTACACCAACTCCAATTGAACAACTAAAAGATCAGTACGATTTGGTGATTGTTGGTTCCGGCGCCACCGGTTTGGTTGCTGCTTTACAAGCACATGAACTGGGGGTCAAACCAGTTATTTTCGAAAAGATGGATCGCTTAGGTGGCAATTCGACTCGTGCATCTTCAGGGATGAACGCTGCTGAAACCGATGTTCAATTAAAGCATCATATTGTTGACAGCTACGAAGACTTTTATGAAGACACTTATAAGGGTGGAGGTGGTCTCAACAACACTGATATGCTCCATTACTTTACCAGTCACGGGGCGCTGGCAATTGACTGGTTGGCTGAACACGGCATTCATTTGGATGATCTGACAATTACCGGTGGGATGAAGATTAAACGAACTCATCGACCGGCTAGTATGGCACCTATTGGCAATTTTCTTGTGACTGAATTGTTAAAATTGATTGAGAAGGCTGAAATCCCAGTTTTTGATGACGTTCACGTGGATGAATTGGAAAAAAATGCTGATGTGATTAGCGGTGTTAAGGTAACGTTACCAGATAAAAGTCAAAAGACGATTGATGCTGGGGCGGTTATCTTGGCAACCGGTGGCTTTGGTGCCAGCAAAGACATCATTAAAAAATATCGCCCTGATTTGGTTGACTACAATACGACTAATCAACCAGGTGCAACTGGTGATGGCATCAAACTTGCCGAAGCTGCCGGGGCCGGCTTAGTCGATATGGATCAGATTCAAGTTCATCCAACTGTCCAACAAGATACTGATCATGCCTTCTTAATTGGTGAAGCAACTCGTGGTGAAGGCGCCATTCTGGTTAACGGCGAAGGAAAACGTTTCGTCAATGAATTGGATACCCGTAAAAATGTGACAAATGCCATTAACCAGTTACCTGAAAAGAGTGCCTACCTTATTTTGGATACCGGTATTCGTGCGCATGTGAAGGCAATCGAATTTTATGATCATATTGGTCTGGTTGTTCACGGCAATGATATTGCTGATTTGGCCAAAAATATTAATGTGGATCCAGAGAATTTGGCAGCAACTGTTAAGACATGGAACAAAGCAGTTACTGATCAAAAGGATCCAGAGTTTGGCCGGGCAACTGGAATGGATCGGGATATTGAAAATGGCCCATTCTTTGCGATTCATATTGCACCTGCCGTTCATTATACGATGGGTGGCGTCAAGATTAATCATGATGCCCAAGTCTTAACGGATGACGGTAAAGTGATCCCAGGTTTATTTGCCGGTGGCGAAGTTGCTGGTGGTCTTCACGGCAACAACCGAATTGGTGGTAATTCAATTGCTGAAACAGTTGTCTTTGGCCGTCAGGCTGGGCAACAATCGTACAAGTTTTTACAGAACAAATAAAACAAGGTTGGAGTGAAGTTAGCGCTTTGCCTCTGCCTCATTACTGAGGGAGATATGCGAAATGCAGCATTTAAGTAAAGTAAAGTATTCAAAATTTATTTGGCCGGTTATCATCGGCTTGGCTATTTGGTTGTTAACGCCATTTAAACCGGTTGGAATTCCAGTTGCCGGTTGGCATATGTTAGCGATTTTTGTTGCGACGATCATTGGCTGTATTACCCAGCCACTCCCAATTGGTGCCACGGCACTTTTAGGAATGACGGTAACCGTATTGTTGGGGATCGTTGATATTGATACTGCTACTGCCGGATTTGGAAATAGTACTGTCTGGATGATCGGAATGGCTTACTTCTTGTCACGAGGTTTCATCAAAACCGGTTTTGGTCGACGAGTGGCATTAGTCTTTATTCGGCTATTTGGTAAACGGACGCTTGGATTAGCTTATTCGCTAATTGGTGTTGATTTGGTTACCGCACCGGCGACACCAAGTAATACGGCTCGTTCCGGTGGGATTGTTTTTCCCATCATCGATTCGTTGGCGCACACATATAAATCATTACCAGATGATGAGAGCCGACGGAAGATGGGGGCATACCTGGTATTTTCAGAGTTCCATGGTGACATTATTACGTCAGGAATGTTTATGACTGCCATGGCACCCAACCTGGTTGCCGCAACACTTGCCAAGACGTTACATGTCAATATTCCTTGGATGACTTGGTTCTTAGCTGGTTTAGTTCCCGGAATTATTTGTTTAGCTATTGTTCCCTGGTTGATTTATAAAATGTATCCACCAGAAATTAAGGAGACCCCAAACGCTAAAGAGTGGGCTGACTCAGAATTGGAAAAAATGGGTAAAACCTCTAATCCTGAAAAGTCATGGCCAGCGTCTTCGTTTTAGCATTGGTATTATGGATTTTATCCAGCTTCATCGGTCTGGATGCCGCAACAGTTGCTTTCTTAGCTGTCGGATTGCTCTTGCTTACCGGTGTTCTAACAATGAATGATATTCTTCACGAAACTGGTGCTTGGAATACAATTCTCTGGTTTTCAATCTTGATTTTCATGGCTAATGAATTAAACGCATTGGGCGTTGTCCCTTGGTTATCAAAGTCAATCGGAAGTGCATTAAATGGTGTTAGCTGGATTTGGGTGCTACTAGTTTTGGTTCTTGTCTACTTCTATTCTCACTATCTATTTGCTAGTGGAACGGCACACGTTTCAGCAATGTATTCAGCTTTGCTGGGAGTTGCTATTTCAGCTGGTGCACCAGCACTACTTTCTGCCATTATTTTAGGATTCACGGGTGCAATCTTTGGTTCAACGACTCATTTTGCTAATGGTCCAGCAACCGTTCTCTTTGGTTCCGGATATGTCAAACAAGCTGATTGGTGGAAGATGAATGCCATTTTAGGT
Organism: Lentilactobacillus diolivorans DSM 14421; assembly: GCF_001434255.1. Lineage (GTDB taxonomy): Bacteria > Bacillota > Bacilli > Lactobacillales > Lactobacillaceae > Lentilactobacillus > Lentilactobacillus diolivorans. The sequence continues at coordinate 199,232 of NZ_AZEY01000020.1, read as the reverse complement.
CTCTTTTACCTGGTCGTTTGGATTGGAATTGGTGGCCTTTGGATGAAGGTTATCGGCATCTGGTAGCAGCTTGACAATAAGCATTTTATGATCGGTAAAATTAAATAAAACAACATTATCGAGACGAAAGGGGATTGAGACAAAAGTAAAATTTTGTTTTGATCGCCTTTTGTTGTTGCAAGAATTGGCTGGTTTAGCCTTGCGCTGAAAATAAAAATGTAAGAAGGGAACTTATGAAATTTACAACTAGTGACCATGTCGCACTTGATTACACTGATCAAGGTGAAGGCCCCACCATTCTTCTTTTGTCTGGGATTGGTGGCTATAAAGAAGTATTTGAACCAATTATTTCACCACTATTGAGTCATCATTTTCGAGTCATTAATGTTGATGCCAGAAATCAGGGAGCCTCTGAGCATACCATTAGGGGCCGCCGGATGAGTCGTCATGCTATCGATATTAAAGAGCTGCTTGATTCACTAGCTATCGACAAAGTAATCGGAATTGGCAATTCAATGGGGGCCGCAACTCTGTTTGCCTACATCTCATTGTTTGGCGATGACCGTTTTTTGACCATTATTGACATTGATCAAAGCCCTAAAATGATTAGTGATGAGACTTGGCAATTCGGATTCAAGTCTCTGGATTGGTCGAGCTTTCCGGATTATCTCAAATTTCCGTTTGGCAAGGCAGCTGTTCATAAAATTAACGATGATGTGTTTGCGGATATGAAAGCTGCTGCAAAAAAATATCCCTACAACCCGGAAATTAACTATCCATTATTAGTGGATCATGCATTTCAGGATTGGCGGGATATCATTTTAGAACTGAACCGACCTTTATTGATTGTAGCAGGTGAACAGTCACCTTATTTTGATCCGAATTTTGCGGCAACCACTGCCAAAATTGCCAAACGGGCATCGGCTAAGATAATTGCCAATGCCGGTCACTTGGTCATGGCCGAACAACCAGTCGATTTTTTAAAGTTGGCTTTGAAATTCTTAAAACAGAATCATCTCCCGCCAGCTCGGTAATGCTTACAGCCTACGCGGCTAAGAATCTGCAGCATGATTTAATAACCAACAATGATTACTGGGCGATGACAGGATTCTCGTTTTCTTCGAGTAGCACTCGGTTGGCAACGGCTTCATTTGTGACGACCTCTGTAAGCAATTGGCCACGAAGAGCACCTAATAGTGCTCGCGCTTTGAACTTACTTTTAACAATTCCGATTCGATGGGTGGTGGTCATAATATTGTCCACCGAAATACCAAATGTCTTGTCATCGGTCATGTTAAGAATGTTGCCATTAATATCATATGGTCGGCCATAGAGCATCCCGGCAACTTGCTCAAGGTCAACACCTTTAAAGATCTCAGCCTGATGTTGTTTCCAAACCGGAATGGTATCGACGGATGATAAGGTTCCGATTCCGGTAAATAAAAGATCCATTCGAGATGCGGTATTAAATGCCGGGAATAGCGCAGGTTCCTTTTGCAAGGCAATTCGGGCATCATTATTCATGATATAAAGTGGTCCAGGCATGGTTAGATATGGGGCACCAAACTTTGTTGCCGCTTTTTCCACAATGGGGGTGGCACCAGATAATGAATTGTATTTCATGTTATCACCAACAAATTGCGTAAAGACAACATCATCCTTGAACTGGGTTTGAAAATGAGCAATAGTGCTTAAAACAGTATCACCCCATGTGAGCCCCACCACTCGGCTTTTACGAATTAGATTCTGAATTTCTTCAGCGGCATATTCGATAATATTTTCATTGTTGTCATTAGGCGTGTCGGAATCTTTGATAATGAAAGCGTCTCGGATACCAAATTCTTTCTTAAATCGCATTTCCAATTCGAGATTTCGGGTAATTGGTGTTGCCACACTTATCTTAACTAATCCGGATGATAAAGCTTCATCCAATGATTTATTAATCAGGTAGCGGCTAAGATCGTATTTTTGGGATAGTTCAGTTACGGTCATTTTTGAAATATAAAAATCTTGAGCAATATTTGCCAGAAATTCTTGATGTTTAACATCGTTCATGGGTTGTTTCCTCCATTATTGTGTGTGGGAGTAACGGGTATCTCTCGACTTTGCCAGGATCCCAGCCCCATTTGTGTAATCACAATTATTACCAAGAGAAAACGTGCGCCAAAAGGCAACTTCCTGCCGCGTAACCGAATTATCCAAACATTCAAGCCCGGAATATTCGGATAATCCGATTACGCTCTGGAAGTTAACCGCCTTTCGTCCCACTCTCGATTATCCGTGACGATATTGCGGGAAGGGTTACGTTGCCTTAAGTCGGGTTAGCTCACCAGGTACGAGGCATCTTAAAATCATTGAATATATTATAGCACAGCTTTTTAAAAATGAAAGCACACTTTAAATTATTCAACTAATGCGACCTACTCTTTTACAAATATAAAAATATCCCATGTAATTTGAAAAATATAAAAAGATGCAGTAAACTATGAGTGTAGTTTCAATTGAAATGAATCATCAGTCAATTTGGTGAATTAAAGGGAGAAAAAATATATGAATGAAAGAGAAGATATTTTAAGACTTCACGAACTGCATACGGGTGTTTTGGATATTCAATCCGAACTATCCGTTTCTGATCGCAAAGATTTGGGAAAAGCTTACACACCTGGCGTTGCAATTCTTTCAAAGTTAATTGCCAACCATCCTGAGTTGAAGAACCGGTATACTATGAGCGGTAAATTGGTTGCTTTAATCACAGATGGGACTGCCGTTTTAGGCCTTGGCAACATTGGCCCCGCGGGTGGTCTTCCGGTTATTGAAGGCAAAGCGCTTTTGTACAAAGATTTAGCTGGAATCAATGCAATTCCATTGTCGGTTGCCCAAGTTCCCGTTGACGATTTTGTTTCGACCGTGAAAAATATTTCCGGTTCGTTTGCCGGAATTCATTTGGAAGATATTGCGGCGCCACGATGTTTTGAAATTGAGCAAAAGCTTTCAGATGAACTTAATATCCCTGTTTACCATGATGATCAAGAAGGAACGGCAATCGTTGTTTTGGCAGGTTTGATTAACGCCGCCAAAGTAGCTGGGAAATCATTAAATTCATTGAAAGTTGTTATTAATGGTGTTGGGGCTTCTGGTTTGGCCACTGCCAAGTTGTTATTTGAAGCCGGCATTAAGAATTTAACCTTAGTCGATAAGTTTGGCGTTGTCACTGCTCATGATAATCGCTACAATGCTTATCAAACTGACATGGCCGCTAAACTAAATGTGACAGCTGATCTAAAAGACAAGCAATTGACCGATGTGATCGCTAATCAGGATGCCTTCATTGGGTTATCTGATGCCAACTTGATGACGACTGCGGATGTTAATAAGATGGCTGATTCGCCAATTATCTTTGCGCTTGCCAATCCAGATCCGGAGATTGATCCCGAGGATGCTAAAAAAGCTGGTGCCAAAATTATTGCCACTGGCTCAAGTCAATATCCTAACCAAGTTAATAACATCCTCGTCTTTCCAGGATTGTTTAGAGGACTTCTTGCGGCCGGCATTAATCATGTTGGTTATGAACTGCAGACGGTTGTTGCGAATGCACTGGCAGGGATGATTACTAAACCGACTGCCGAAAAAATAATTCCAGGTGTCTTTGATAAAGGCGTTGTCGATACGGTCAGTGCCGCTTTGATTAAGTATGCCAGTGAGCAGGAACAGAACCCCGAATTAGTTTAATGGGAGGTTGTTTGTTGGATGTATGAATCGATTATTCAACTAAACTTACATGATAAGAAAAAACGTGCTGAATGGATGACGTTCATGAAGTCGCTGGGGATTGCCGACTTCAGCGATAAAGAAGTTGACGCGATTGATTTTACCCTCGGTATGTATGATGGTGATCAGCTGGTTGGTACCGGATCAGCTTCTGGGAATGTCTTGAAATACATTGGCGTCTGCAATAAGGGTGTCACGCAAGGGAGTCGATTTAATGCGATTATTAATGCGCTTACCAGCCGGCTTTATCAGGATCAGGTCTTTCATATTCTGGTTTTTACCAAATTGAAGTATTCTGAAAGCTTTCAACATTTAGGCTTCACGGAATTAGCCCACACTGAGCTGGCAGCATTCCTCGAAACGGGCAGTCCGAATCTAACAGATTATTTAGCTGAGCTCCCTAAGATTGATCAGCCGGATCGTCAAAAAATTGCTGGAATTGTCATGAATGCCAATCCGTTTACGAATGGTCATCGATTTTTAGTTGAATCGGCGGCTAAAGAAAGTGATTGGGTTTATGTTTTTGTTGTCAGTACAGATGCTTCTCTGTTCACCACTCAAGAAAGAGTTAAACTAGTGAAGGAGGGGCTTTCCGACTTACAAAATGTGATGGTCGTTGATGGTGGGGCCTACATGGTGAGTTATGCGACCTTTCCATCTTACTTCCTGCCAAGCAATGTGAATAACGTCACGTATCAAACGATGATGGATGCGCGGATTTTTCGAGATCAAATTGCGCCGGCTCTTCACATCGGGACGCGTTATGTCGGAACCGAGCCGCTTTCTAAAACAACCAACATCTATAATCAAACGTTATTAAAGGAATTACCGCCAAAAGTTAATGTTAAAGAAATTCAGCGAAATAAAAATGAGTCTGGCCAATATATCACTGCGACTAATGTTAGAAGGGCCATTCAAGAAGGTGATGTTACTAAAGTCAAGGATTCGTTGCCAACTTCAACTTATCAATTTATTAAGGATCATTTGGGAATACTTCAGTCGCGAATTAAGAAAGGAATGAATATTGATGGAAATTAAGCAAACTGCTGTTGCAGGTACTTTAGAATCATCAGATATCCAAATCATGCTCTCAAAGGGTAATGACGGGATTCAAATTGATTTGGAATCGGATGTAAAAAAACAGTTTGGGGATCAAATTGAATCAGTCATTACTGAAACCTTGAAGAAGTTTGACATTGACAATGCAAAGGTGAAAGCCGTGGATAAAGGTGCCCTTGACTGTGTCATTAAAGCTCGGACAATTGCGGTTGCACAACGGGCATTAAAGACCGCTGATCAACCAGCATGGGAGGTATTGTAAAAATGGCTGATAATGGTGAACGTTTAAGAAGAACAATGATGTTTGTGCCAGGTAATAACCCGGCAATGGTTAAGGATGCCGGGATTTATGGCGCTGATTCAATCATGTTTGACTTGGAAGATGCCGTTTCAATGGCAGAAAAGGATGCTGCCAGAGATTTGGTCTATGAAGCCTTGCAGACACAGGACTATGGCAATGCTGAGCTGGTTGTTCGGGTTAACGGTTCTGACACGCCATACTATGCTAATGACGTGAAGGCAATGGTGAAGGCTGGTGTTGACGTCATTCGCCTGCCCAAGACTGAGGATGCCGGGATGATCGAGGATCTTGAAAAAGATGTCCTTGCTGCCGAAAAACAATTCGGGCGAGAAGAAGGATCAACTCACTTGATGGCCGCAATTGAAAGTGCCAAGGGTGTTTTGAATGCGCCAGAAATTGCCGCTGCTTCTGATCGAATGATTGGGATTGCCCTTTCTGCTGAAGATTACACGACAGATATGAAGACGCATCGTTATCCAGATGGTGCCGAGCTTGAATTTGCACGCAACATGGTCCTTCACGCTGCCAGAGCTGCTGGGATTGCTGCCTTTGATACCGTCTTTACAAATATGGACGATCCGGAAGGCTTTTATCGTGAAACGCGTTACATTCACCAACTTGGTTTTGATGGTAAGTCATTAGTTAACCCACGACAAATTGCTATGGTTAACAAAGTTTATGAACCAACTGAAAAAGAAATTGAAAACGCCAAAAATGTGATTAACGCAATTGAAGAAGCTCGTCGAAAGGGTTCCGGTGTTATTTCAATGAATGGTCAGATGGTCGATCGACCAGTTGTTATGCGGGCGCAACGAGTCATGAAGCTGGCCAAGGCATCCAACTTACTTGATGAGGAGGGAAATTACATTGAAAAATAGTGTAAACCGTGAGTTACCAGATGATTTGATGAAAAAATTAAACTATAAAGATTTTGAAACAACTGATATCGGCCATCCGGACATTCAGCGGGTAGCGCCAAAGGTTCATGTTACCACCGGTAATGATAAGGTCGTTGATTCGATTGAAGATGTCGTTAAAAAAACGGTTAAGGATGGGATGACAATTTCATTTCATCATCATTTCCGAAATGGTGATTTTGTATTCAATAAAGTCATGCGAATTATCATTGACTTGGGCATTAAGGACCTCACGTTGGCACCTTCCTCGTTGACTGGTGTGATGAATGATATGGTGATTGAAGCCATTAAAAAGGGCACCATTACGAATATTACAAGTTCGGGAATGCGTGGCTCATTAGGTGACTTTGTTTCACACGGCGGCTTAAAGAACCCGGTTATTTTCCGGTCCCATGGTAACCGGGCTCGGGCGATTGAGCATGGTGATATTAAAATCGACGTTGCCTTCTTAGGTGTTCCGAATGCTGACAAGTTGGGAAATGCCAACGGGATGCAGGGTGACGCTGTCTTTGGATCACTCGGATATGCGTTAATGGATGCCCAATATGCTGATCGGGTTGTCCTCTTGACTGACAACATCATGCCTTATCCCAATACGCCAGCTTCAATTAAACAGACCCAGGTTGACTATGTTGTGAAAGTCGACAAAGTTGGGGATCCTGACAAGATTGGTTCTGGTGCAACTCGATTTACGAAAGATCCAAAAGAATTAAAGATCGCTTCAACAGTTAATGACGTGATTGTTAATTCGCCATACTTTAAAGACGGCTTTTCATTCCAGACTGGTTCAGGTGGTGCGGCCTTAGCGGTTACCCGGTATCTGCGTCAGGCCATGATTGATAATAAAATTAAGGCTTCGTTTGCTTTGGGTGGCATTACCAAGCCAACCACTGATCTTCTTGATGAGGGACTCGTTTCCCGGGTTATGGATGTTCAAGACTTTGATAAGGGGGCCGCTGAGTCAATGCACACCAACCCCAATCAACAGGAAATCGACGCATCCTGGTATGCGGATCCAGATAATAAGGGTGCGATGGTTGATCAATTGGATGTTGTAATTTTAAGTGCACTGGAGATTGATACTGGTTTCAATGTCAACGTTATGACCGGATCCGATGGGGTCATTCGTGGCGCTGTTGGTGGTCACCAAGATGCTGCAACTGCCAAACTGACCATTATTTCAGCACCTTTGGTTCGTGGTCGAATCGCAACGGTTGTGCCAAAGGTAACGACTAATGTAACGCCAGGTGATTCAGTCGATGTTTTGGTAACCGAATACGGGATTGCGATTAATCCACGACGAAAAGATCTCCAAGAGGCATTTGCCAATTTACCTGGAGTTCCGGTTTACACCATTGAAGAATTGCAAAAGATGGCTGAAGCCAAAGTTGGTAAACCAAAGCCATTGGAATTCACTGATCGAACCGTTGCACTTGTTGAATATCGGGATGGTTCAATTATTGATGCCATTCATGAAGTTAAAGACTAATTATCCATAACTGGCATCAAACAAAAGGGGTTGGGAAAATAATCCCGGCCCTTTTTAATACATAGAACAATTCAGGTTACTTTTGTCGAATACGAGGAGGAAATTCATGAATTCAGTATTTACAACCGGAGAAAAGCAAGACATTGCTGCAATCTTAAATTCTAAGGACGAACGGGCTGCCTTCCAGCGAAAATTACTATCCGATTATCCAGATCAAGCGATTTTGGCGATTAAGTTAAATGTTCCGGGACCGATTAAAAATAATTCAGCACTACTTAAATTATTTGATCGGGGATTTACCCGGCTCGTAACTGAATTACAATGTCACTTTACGACAGTCGAACTAGTTGCCAAGTGGCAAAAATCAACTGGTAATGAGGCATTTCTGATTGTTAACGGCGACCCGACGATGGTTAAAAAATGGGCGGTCGATTTTGAGGATCACGATCGAATTGGCCGTTTGTTTGACGTGGATGTTTTTGGTAATGGCAATCCAATTGCCATTTCCCGCTCTGATTTTAATTTTCCAGCCCGACGCTGTTTTATTTGTGGGCGGCCTGCAAAGGTCTGTGCCAGATCTCGACGGCATTCGGTTACAACACTTCAGACGTTTATTCAACAGCAATTTGACAAAGAATTTTCAACTAATAATGAGGTGAATGACGCCAATGCCAAATAAATTGACAGTTGTTTGTCAACAACATCTTGTTTCGATGGCTCTCGAATCAATGCTTTATGAAGTGTCGGTAAATCCGAAGCCGGGATTGGTTGACCCGATTGATAATGGCACTCATCCCGATATGAACGTGTTCATGTTTATTGATAGCGTACTAAGCTTACGGCCTTATTTTGAGCAATGCGTGGCGGCAGCTCTTCAGTTCAACGACGTTGATTTAACCAAGTTATTTGATGCGATTCGTCCAGCAGGAATTGAGGCTGAAAGAGTGATGTTTAAGGCGACTAGCGGGGTCAATACCCATAAGGGGGCGATCTTTTCACTGGGGATTTTATTAACAGCAACAGCTTATCAACTCAAACAGGGCGGATCGAGACTGAGCGCTCTTTCTAAATTGATTCAGAAAATGTTGGCTAATTTGATTGATCATGATTTTAATCGAAGTGGTTTAACGAGTTCACATCATTTAACGGCCGGGGAGAGACAATTTATCAAATATGGTTTTCTTGGTATTCGGGGTGAAGCTGCTGCCGGCTTTCCAACTGTTTTTGAACATGCCTATCCATTTTTAAAAGAACGAAGCGGATCGATTAATCAACGATTGTTGGATACTCTGCTAAAAATTGTTCAATTTGCCGATGACTCCAATCTCATTAAACGTTCCGGAGATCCCAATATTTTAAACCAGGTTCGAAGGCAGGTTCAACGGTATTTCGACTTAGGCGGTAGTCAAACGATTGATGGTTACCAAAAACTGCTGGCGCTTAATCAAACCTTTAAACAGCAGCACTTAAGTCTTGGTGGGTCAGCTGATTTGTTAATATTAACCATTTTCTTAGGAATTAAGGAAAATACTGTGAACAGTACTCATAATATTGTGTAAAATGAGACTAAGCATTTTATTTTGCTGGCACCGTCTACTTACTTGAGAGGAGATCTTCAAATTGAAAGTAACAGTTCCTTATGGTCAAAGTGATAGTTTCCACATCGATGTTGCTGATAATCAGTTAGTTGGGGTTTTTAATCCAAATAAGGTCAAAGCTGTTAATGGGGATGATGCGATTGATTCAGCATTGAATCATCCCTTTGATAATGAAAGTTTTGATCAATTCATGGACACGGATGAACAGGTCGTTTTCATTGTAAATGATGGGACTCGCCCAACGCCAACAGCCAAAGTTTTAAAACATATTTATCCAAAGATTAAAGATAAGAACATTTTCTTTATTGTAGCAACCGGCGTTCATCGGGAGCCGACTGACAGTGAGTATCGCTTCATTTTTGGCGATGATATTTATGAAGATTTAGTTGCCAAACACCGGCTGCACTGCCATGACAGCCGCCACGATCCAATGGCGTATCTCGGTGACTCATCGAACGGCACCAAAATGTATATCAATAAAATTGTCGCTGATGCCCACAAAGTTGTCCCAATTAGTTCGATTGAGCCCCATTATTTTGCTGGCTATACGGGTGGGCGCAAGTCATTTTTACCGGGAGTTGCGTCGTATGAAACGATCTCAGAAAACCATTACCTGGCACTGCAAGATTCGGCTCGGGCATTAAAATTAAAGGGAAATCCGGTTCATGAAGATATGATGGATGCGATGCAAGTCCTAAATAAAATCGATATTTTTGCAATTGAAATGGTGCTCGACAGTCATCATGATATTTACGCTGTTACAGCAGGGGATTTAAGCAAATCATTTTACGCCGGAATTGATAACGCTAAGGAAGTTTACGGGGTTAAGATTCCGCAAAAAGCCGATATTGTGATTTCAGTAGCACCATACCCAATGGATGTCGACCTTTACCAATCACAAAAGGCGCTTGATAACGGCAAATTAGCATTGAATAAGGGCGGTATTGAAATTTTGGTTGCCAAATGTCGGACCGGGATTGGTCCCAAGCCATTTTATGATCTGCTGAGTTCAGAAAAAGAACCTGAACAGGTTTTAAATAAAATTAAGCATAGTTGGAAGCTGGGATTTCATAAAGCTGCCAAAATGGCTCAAATTGATACCTGGGCCTCAACTTGGGCGGTTACTGACCTGAGTGATGAACAAATGAAAAATGTTCATTTCAAACCTTATCATGATCTCCGATTAGCGTTCAGTGATGCCGTTCAACAAAAAGGGTCAAATGCATCGGTGATTGTCCTACCTGCCGGTTCGATGACGGTTCCTGAGTTGGCTTCGGAGGTAAGTGATGAAAAAGCCTGATATTACGAAAATTTTGGAAGCGGTTGCGGATGGCACTTTATCAGTGAAAGAAGCAACCAAACAACTTGGTCAGAATCAGGCGCAAAATATTGGTTTCGCGGATGTTGATTTAGGTCGAACCCAACGAACCGGTTATCCTGAGACTATTTTTGGATCAGGTAAAAGCGCCAATCAAATTGTTGGCATCATCAATGTTCTTAAGGAACAAGAACCGTGTGTGTTGTGTACGCGAATTGGAAAAAGTAAGGCGGCAAAGATTGTTAAAGCCATCCCCGCAGTTCATTATTTTGAGGAAGCCAAATGTCTGGTTGTCGGTCAAATGCCCAAGCCGATCACTCGAGGTTCGATTGCGATTGTCACAGCAGGGACATCTGATATTCCAGTGGCTGAAGAAGCTGCCGTGACAGCAGAAGTATTTGGTAACCGGGTTGAACGGGTTTTTGACGTCGGGGTTGCCGGGATTCAACGCTTATTTGCGAAATTAGATGTGATTCGCCAGGCCAACGTCATTATCCTCGCGGCCGGAATGGATGGCGCCTTGGCAAGTGTTGTTGGTGGTTTGGTTAGCCAATCGGTGATTGCATTACCCACGAGTATTGGTTATGGCAGTAATTTTCATGGTGTCAGTGCTTTACTGACCATGTTAAATAGTTGTGCGGAAGGTGTCAGTGTTGTCAATATTGACAACGGATTTGGCGCAGCATATTGCGCAAGTGTGATCAATCGAAATAATTAGCGGGTTGTGCAATCAGTGATTATGATCGAATTTATTGAGGAGATGGTCAGTCAATGCGAACGTTATATTTAGATGCTTTTTCCGGAATTAGTGGTGATATGATGATTGGCGTCCTTTTAGACTTGGGGGTCAAGATTGAAGACCTTAAGGCTGAATTACAGAAACTTCACCTAACGGGTTATTCACTATCCGCGCAAAAGAAACCTAAGAATGCCATATATGGCACCGACTTTGATGTTGTCCTTGACCATGGCAGCAAGGATACCGGTTTCGTCGAACATCACCACGATCATCACCATGGCGGTGCCCGACATCTAACAGAGATTTTAACCATTATCAAAAATAGTGACTTGTCTGAAAAGATTAAGCGCCAAGCAAGTGGCATTTTTACTGAGATTGGCAAGGCTGAGTCGCAAGTTCACCAAGTCCCGTTAAACGAGGTTCATTTCCATGAAGTCGGGGCTTTAGATTCAATTGTTGACATCGTAGGAAGTTGTATTGCGCTCGACTTGTTACATGTTGATCATATTAAATGTTCAACAATTAGTGACGGCAGTGGTTTTATTAACGTTGCTCACGGACAGATGCCGGTCCCTGTTCCCGCTGTGATGCAAATGCGGGTTGGAACAAGTATTCCGATTAAGCAACGAACCGATGTCCATACCGAATTGATTACGCCGACCGGAATGGGGATTATTAAGGTTCTGGTGGATTCGTTTGGCACAATTAGTGAAACTGAAGCGGTTGAAAAAGTTGGCTACGGATTTGGTAAACGGGATACGGGTGGATTTAATGCGCTGCGGGCCATGATTCTTGATCGATCGGCGAGTAGGCGCACCATAGCGACTACCCATGATCAAGTGGCTGTCCTTAAAGCAAATCTGGATAATCAAACCGGTGAGAGTTTAGGGTACGCCGCAAAGCGACTGTTTGAAGCCGGCGCACTGGATGTCTTCTTGACGCCGATTCAAATGAAAAAAGGTCGACCCGGCCAACTGTTAACGGTAATTGCATCAGCTAATCAAGTCACGAAGTTTACCCAGTTGATTTTAAAGAATACGGCGACAAAGGGAGTTCGTTATCAGATTGTCAAACGCACCATTATGCAGCGTAAGGAAATTGTTTTACCAACCGATTATGGCGATGTTCATTTAAAAATTGCCCAATTTAATGGCATGGTTAAAGCGACCCCTGAATACGACGATGTTGCCCATTTTGCCATGCAAAGTGGGGAAACTTTTGATTATATTCAAACAAGGCTGCAGGCACTAATTGATACCAAAATTAGTTAAACTGATTTGTAAACAGATTAGTTATCGTCTCCAAACAAGTAAATGAAGGGAAGCAGATTATAATGGTTATGACAAAAATTGACAGCAAGCACGTTCAACTTGAAAATGAATTAAGAAAAATGGGCAAGGTAGTGGTTGCTTTTTCTGGTGGTATCGACAGTACTGTAGTTCTGGATACGGCGATTAAAACATTGGGTAAGGATAATGTGCTGGCAGTGATTGCCAACTCAATTTTGTTTAGCGATGATGAGTTCGAAAAAGCCATTCATTTGGCAAACCAACTGGGGGCAACGATTCGGACAATTGAAATTGATTATTTAAGCGAGGAACACGTTGCACATAATACGCCCGATAGTTGGTATTATGCGAAAAAGTTATTTTATAATCAATTAACTCAAATTAAAGACCAGTTGGGGTATCGGTTTGTGATTGATGGCATGATCATGGATGACTTGAACGACTACCGACCCGGATTGCGGGCTCGTGATGAAGCGGGTGCTAAGAGTCCACTTGAAATGGCAAAATTCTATAAATCGGATGTTCGTCATTTGGCGCAGCAATCCCATCTGGAAAATTGGTCTAAAGTTCCCTCATGTAGTGTGGCGTCACGATTTCCGTATGGCACGACATTAACTGAGGCATTGATTAACCGAGTGATGCTTTCGGAGAAATATCTGCGCAACCTTGGATTTTCAACTGTCCGAGTTCGCAATCATGGTGATGTTGCCAGAATCGAAGTGCCTCAATCCGATATCGAGGCCTTGATTAATCAACGAGAACAGATTAATCATCAACTTAAGCAATACGGCTATGGCTTTGTGGCAATGGACTTGGGCGGTTTTGTCAGTGGACATATGAATGAGCAGTTATCACATGAGCAGTTAGCAAAATTTTAGAGCAGGGGGGAATTACTGGTGGCTTATCAGCTCGTCCTTTTTGACATTGATGGGACATTGGTTGATAGTTTTGCAGCTTATCGACAAACAATGCAGGCCATCTTGCCAGCGTTTCATCAATCGGCGACAGTTGCAGCCTTACGTGAAACATTTTCGATGAGTATTGATGATGAAATGGCGGCTTTAAAGATTCCCGTCAATCAAAAAAGCGGATTGCTGGCCGCCTATGATCGAGAAACGAAACGTGCCAATCATCGTGAACCATTATTTCCTGGAATTATCGACATGCTGGATCAGTTGCGAAGGTATCGAATTCAGGTGGGAGTGGTGACGTCACGTCTAGATGCGGATATTACCAATCTTGATCCCAATGTTTTTTTAAATCGAATGGCGATTATCGTCACTGCAGATCAAGTGCCATATCCCAAACCGGATCCCAGGCCACTCCAATTTGCGTTAGATCAATTAAGTGTTCAACCGCAGGAGTCATTGTATGTTGGGGATGCCGGTAATGATGAAGTGGCTGCTAAAGCAGCTAACGTTGATTTCGGAGCTGCCTTATGGGGAAATTCCGAAGTACCCTTTTTACGGCCCAACTATCATTTTTATCATCCCAAAGACGTGATTGACGTTGCATTATCGAAATAAGGCTTTTTAATATCCTTGACAAAGTCGATATAAGCCTGTAAGTTATATTTAAATTAAAAAATGCCGAGATTAGTCTAAGTAGATTCTAATTATCAGAGATCATTCAAATGCTGAAAGAATGAGCAGAGTCGAAACACAGCTAATAGCAGATCAATTGAAAGGCAGGTTTTTATTAGATTGATCCGGATAAAACATCGTTAATGTTTTAAGTTTATTAAACTTACTGAGGCAATTGTCGTGAGGCTGTTGTAAATCAGAGGTGGAACAGCGAAATGTCGCCCTCTCAAAGAAATGATTTTCTTTGGGAGGGCTTTTTTATCGTCATAGGAGGGGAATTTAACATGCAAATGAAATGGATTGTTGGCTGGTTAATCTTAATGAGTGGGATTGGATTAACGGGTTGTGGTAATGCTTCAAAAAATCAATCATCTTCACAAAAGGCAAGTGTGATGGAGCCGGCTGATATTGAATCACTTGATTCGTCAATGATTACCGATGTTGGTGCGTTAGAAACGGTTAATAATTCTCAAGAGGGATTGTATCGAATGAAAAACAGTACAACGGTCGAACCTGGTTTAGCCACTAAGATTGTTAAGCCAACACAAAACGGGACTGTCTATACCTTTCATTTGAGGAAAAACTTAAAGTGGAGTAACGGCGATCCATTAACTGCTAATGATTTTGTTTACGCTTGGCGGCGAACAGTGACCCCAGCAACCAAAGCACCTGATTCATATATGTATTTGCCGATTAAGAATGCGGCAGCGATTGAAAAAGGAAAATTATCACCAACTAAGCTCGGGGTAACAGCAATAAACGCGACAACGTTTCGGGTTGAACTCGCACGAGTGACGCCGTATTTTAAATATTTGTGTGCGTCAGTGCCATTTTTACCCCAGAATCCCAAGGTTGTTCAAAAATATGGCAAGGCATATGGAACGGCCGCTGATAAAACCGTTTATGATGGGCCATTTATTGTGAGGGGTTGGTCACCCTCCGTTAGTAACTGGACCTTAAAACGGAATCCGAACTATTGGGATAAAAAGGCCGTGAAATTAAGAACAGTGCAGTTTTCAACGGTTAAGAGTCCTCAGACTGCACTGTCACTTTATCAATCTGGTAAACTTGATAACATCACTTTAGCAGGCCAACAAGCCGCCCATGAGAAAAATAACAAGGGATATATTAGCTACTCACATGGTGAAACCGATTATATTGCCTATAACTTTCGGAACCGAGCGTTAAGAAATCTTAATATTCGTCGGGCAATTTCGTTAACGATTAATCGTCAAAGCTTAGTTAATAATGTTTTGAAAAATGGTTCAAAAGCCCCAACCGGACTGGTGCCTGAAGAAATTTCCCAAAATCCGGCAAATGGTAAAGACTTTGCGAGCGACACCAAGTCTCAAACCGCAGTTGCTTATAATCCCCAGTTGGCGAAAAAACTCTGGCAAAAGGGTTTATCCCAGCTATATCTAAAAAAGCTGTCTTTGAACCTTGTTTGCTACGATGTTGATTCTTTCCGAAATTCGGCTGAATTTATTCAATCTTCAGCTGAAAAGAACTTGAAGGGGTTGTCGATTCATATTAACGTTGAACCCAAAGTTCAGGCGATTACCAAGATGCAAAGTAAGAAAGGCTACGACTTGGGTTTCACCAATTGGATTGCGTCGTATCCAGAGCTTAATGAGTTTTTCCAATTGTTAAATACTGGCAATGCTAATAATGCCGGCAATTATAGTAATAAGCAGTATGATACCTATTACGATCGTGCTAACGGTGTCGATTCGTTAAATGCTAAAAAACGGTATCAGGATTTTCAGAAGGCTGAATTAATTGCCATGAAGGACCAGGCTATTTTAGCTGTTAATCAAGGCCAAATGGCGCGATTAAATAATCCAGAGTTGAAAGGTGTTTCATACGCTGCTGCTTCTGGCATTTCATTAAAGAATGCCTACAAAGTATCTAAATAGTTTGGAGGAATCAGTCATGATAGAAACTAAAATTAAATTGAACCAATCACAAATGAAACGGGATTTTGATTATTTGCATGCCAACGCTGAAACTGCCTTTAATGAGGTGAAAACAACTGAATACCTTGCTGGGGAACTTGATAACATGGGGATTACCTATGAGCGTTTTGATCACATGACTGGTTTGATTGCAACATTGGGAAGCGGACATCCGGTAATCGGTATGCGGGCTGATATTGATGCTTTGAAGCAACACTATCAAGGAAAAACAGGTGTCTTTCATTCTTGCGGGCATGATGCGCATATGACGATTGTTTTGGCGGTTGCAAGGTATTTTCAGGAAAATCCGCAGGAACTTTCCGGGACTTTAAAATTAATTTTTCAGCCTGCCGAAGAAACAGTGACTGGTGCCGAAAAAGTGATTAAAAGTGGCAAGCTTGGTAAATTAGATTATTTGTATGGGTTACACGTTTGCCCGGAATCGGAAGTCGCCGACCACCAAGCCGAACCAATTATTTTAGATGCGGCCACTAGGACGTTATGGGTAACCATCAAAGGGCGAACCGCCCATGCCGGTAAGCCACAATTGGGCGCCAATGTGATTGATGCATTTAGCGAAATTAACCAACAACTTCGACAAATTTCATTGGATACTGCCGAACCCTATTCAGTAACTGCGACGATGTTTCATGCCGGTGAATCGTCTAATATCGTTCCGGATAACGGGACATTTGCACTTGATTACCGTACTCGAACCAACGAATTGATGGCAGTCCTTCAGGAGAAAATTTTTGCAATCCTCAAAGGGGTTGAAAAAGACGGCATCCAAATCACCATCGATGGTAACGACTTTTCACCAGCTGCCATTCCAAGTGAAAAGGCAATTGCAAACATGAAAACGGCTATTGTAAATGTTTTGGGGCAGTCAGGATTAGTTGAGCCGGTTGTGACACCGGGTGGGGATGATTTTCATTTTTATGCTTATGACAAAGCAGCAAAAAATTCCACGATGCTGGGTCTTGGCTGTGGGCTGAAGCCTGGTTTGCACATTCCGGCAATGACCTTTAACCACGATGCAATTTTGGCTGGTGCGCGAATGATGATCGACGCTGTTCGGGTGACTAAGTGAGTGAAAGGGTTCAAAGGGACAATGAAAGTCGGATTTGTGTGAAAGAACTTTTTTATTGAGATTACGGCTAATTCATTAACAATTTTCCATGTTGACGCAGCTGCCTCTTGAAGTCTAATTGCTTTGATAAAATGCATTTTGGGCATATACTGTTTTCGATGAAGTTGGGAAGCGTTTTGAAAGGCGCCTTCAAAGTACGCTTCAACTTGAATCGTTTCTGTAGATATCTGATTTGTATTCTAGGGAGGAACATTAATATGGTAAAAATTGGAATTAATGGCTTCGGTCGAATTGGTCGTTTAATTCTTCGACGAATTTTAGAAGTTGGCGATCCTAATATTGAAGTTGTTGCGATTAATGATTTAACAACGCCGTCAATGTTGGCATATCTTTTTAAATATGACACAACTCACGGCACCTCACCATACGATGTAAGTGCCACAGATGATTCAATTATTGTTGATGGTCATAAATATCGTGTGTATGCAGAACGTGATGCTTCCCAAATTCCATGGGTAAAAAACGATGGTGTTGAGCTGGTTCTTGAATGTACCGGTTTCTATACTTCGAAAGAAAAGTCTCAAGCCCATCTTGATGCCGGTGTTAAACGAGTCTTAATTTCAGCACCCGCAGGTCCAATGAAGACGATTGTTTATGGTGTCAATGATGACACTTTGGACGCCAACGACCAGATTGTTTCGGCCGGCTCATGTACGACTAATGCGTTGGCGCCATTAGCCTATTATCTGAACAAGGAATTTGGCGTTGAAGTGGGCACGATGACAACCATTCATGCCTTTACGAGTTCACAAATGATTCTTGACGGTCCTAAAGGGAAGAAAGCTCGTCCTAACCGAACCGCTTCTGCTAATACGATTCCTCATTCCACTGGTGCTGCTAAAGCAATTGGCTTGGTTATTCCTGAATTGGATGGTCATTTAAATGGTCATGCACAGCGAGTGGCTGTCATTGATGGTTCAATTTGTGAATTAGTGACTGTTTTGAAGACTAAGGGCGTTACAGCGGATCAAATTAATGCTGCGATTAAGCCTTACACTGAAAATAATGACTCGTTTGGCTGGAACGATGACGAAATTGTATCATCAGATATTATCGGTGATACCCACGGGGCAGTCTATGACCCAACGTTAACCGAAGTTACCACGAATGGCGATTTTCAAATTGTTAAGACCGCAACTTGGTATGACAATGAATATGGTTTTGTTTCAAACATGGTTCGAACTGCTAAGGCATTCGGCGAAAAATAATAAACTAAACCATTTTTTTAAGTAAAAAAATGTAATCGGGGCTGGGACAAAAGTAATTTTGTCCCAGCCCCGTTTTGTATAATCACGATTATTACCGAGTGGAAAAGTGTACCAAAAGGCAACCTCCAGAGGATAACCGGCTTTCGTCCCACTCTCTTTTGATTTTACGAATTGTGAACTACTTGAAGGTCATTTTAAAAATTTAGCTAACAAAATGAGTAAAATGTGTTATCTTTAAATAGTAATCAATACTATTTAAAGAAGTTGGAGGTTTTATCATGGCATCATATGAAATTGGTCGGCCGAATGAAGAAAAGTATCAGGATTTAATTTATGGAATGGTTTTTCTTGGCAACCAGAGCGTTCTGGCACGAACTGTAGACGACCCTGTCAAAGATGAGGAAATGTATCTGCATCATAATGGTGACAATATGACGTTATATCAAGAATCCCGTCGGGGTATTAAGATTTTGCTTAACTCATTGGATGGCGTGACAACCGTTTTATCCAATTATCCAATCAAGCAAAATGATAAAGGTGCTCTTTACATTGCTCACCCTTCCATTCCCAGTGATTTGACTCCGGTTCAAATTCAAGAATTATTTATCAGTTAATTTGCAATGATAGGGAGGATGGTTTCTTGGATAAACGAATTCCCGTTACAGTAATTTCCGGTTATTTAGGTGCAGGCAAAACAACGCTGATTTTACATTTATTAAAGTGTAAGGAACAGCGCCGAGTTGGTATCATTGTGAATGACTTGGCGGCTATTAATGTTGATGAAAAAACGATTCAAAAAAGTCCTTATTTTTCAAAAGCAGATCGGTTGGTGGCCCTCACAAATGGCAGTATTAGTGGATCGTTGCAGCAACGCCTAATTGATGCAATTTATCGGTTGGCTGATTCAGGCGATGTTGATTTAATTTTGATCGAATCATCCGGAGTGGTTCAACCTGACATGGTTGCGAAATTCGTTTCAAGAGGTGAGAATACGGATGGCCGGCCCTTAGACAAAATTTGCCGATTGGATACTAACGTGACAATTGTTGATGGCTTTCGCGTCTTGCAGCAATTTGTTCCAGGGCGTGGTGAATACAATCAGGATTTTACGCAAAGTAATCAACTGATTATTAATCAAATTGAATTTTGTGATGTTTTGTTATTCAATAAAACTGATTTATTAACACCTAATCAGCAAGATTATTTGGAAAAGTTTGTTCGCCAGCTCCAGTCCCATGCCCATTTTTTAGAAGCGAAGTTTGCGATTGTGCCGGTTAACCAGGTGATCAATACACATCTATTCAATGAAGAAACTGAACTGGCTGACTATGATCGATCTGATGATTTAAGTCAATTTGAAGAACGACATGATTTAACATTTGGAATTGAGTCCTTTGTTTACCGTCGGCGCCGGCCGTTTAATCCTCAGCGATTCAATCATTTCTTGGATCACTGGTCGCCAACAATTACCCGTTGTAAGGGCGTGATGTGGCTGATCACCCAACCAGCCCGAGTCTTCAACATTTCACAATCCGGTCGCGCAATGGACATTATTCCGTCCGGATACTGGGTGGCAACTTTGAAGGACTGGGAGATTAAAAAGATGTTTACGGTCCGAAAAAATTTGCGAGAAATCTGGGATAACCGATTTGGCGATCGCGTGATCGAACTGGTCTTTATTGGTCAAAACATGGATAAGCAAGCAATCATTCGTGATTTGGATCATTGCTTGGTCCGCGAAGACGAGGTTGTTGATTCACGGGATGATCCATTTAAACTTAAGCATGAATAATAAAATAAGTGATCATTAATTCAAAAAAGAAGTCCAGACGCTAATTTTACTATTTTGGGCTTCTTTTGTGTTACTTAAACCAGCTAAGCAGCTTATTTAAGAAAGTGTTAGATAAAAAGTGAAAGTGGTCTAATTCTCATCTCAATCTCATTTAATTAAAATACTTATTGACAGTCTCATTACTTATCTTTATCCTAATATTTATAAAGTTAATTGATTTTTATACAATGAGAAGGGGCATGGTGAAAAATTATGAAGAAGATTGGATTTATTGTCGGGGGTGTTGCTGTAAGCGCGTTACTGCTTGCCGGTTGTGGTCAAAAATCGTCTGGTGGCAGTGAAAATGATGGTCATTTAAAGGCAAATATGGCCGCAAAGCAAACTGTGAACTGGTCTGAGACAACAGAATTAACAACCATGGATCCTTCAAAAATAACCGAGCCAATTGATATTACAATGGTTGGTAATACAGATGAGGGACTATACCGGTTAGGGAAGAATCATAAATTAATCCCGGCAATTGCGACAAAGACTCAAGTGTCTTCAAATGGAAAAACATATACATTTACACTTCGAAAGGGCGTTAAATGGAGTAATGGTGATCCCGTAACCGCTAAGGATTTTGTCTATAGTTGGAAACGGACAATCAACCCCAAGACGGCCTCCCAATATGGTTACATATTTGACGGCATCAAGAACGCCAACAAAATTCAGGCTAATAAAGCCAAAGCCGGTTCGTTGGGGGTTAAGGCGCTTGGAAACTATCAATTGAGAGTCAACTTGGAGCGACCTATTCCGTATTTCAAGCTATTGATGGCTTTTCCAATATTCTTTCCACAAAATCAATCAGTTGTGACTAAATACGGTCAGGCATATGGCACGAGTGCATCAAAGACCGTTTATAATGGGCCATTTAAGATGAAAGGCTGGACTGGGACTAACGATAAGTGGCAACTAGTTGCTAATCAATCTTATTGGGATAAGAAGCACGTTTATCTGAAACAAATTAACGA
Organism: Lentilactobacillus diolivorans DSM 14421; assembly: GCF_001434255.1. Taxonomy (GTDB): domain Bacteria; phylum Bacillota; class Bacilli; order Lactobacillales; family Lactobacillaceae; genus Lentilactobacillus; species Lentilactobacillus diolivorans. The sequence goes on along the minus strand of NZ_AZEY01000020.1, from coordinate 178,053 downwards.
TCAAGTGATTAAGGATCCATCGACAACTTATAATTTATATCAGAGTGGCCAGGTGGACGTTGCCACTTTGTCCGGGACACAAGTTAAGAATGAACTTAATAACAAAGATATGCATGTTCTGAAGGATTCACGAATCTTCTATCTTGAATTTAATCAGCGCACGCGCCCGTCTTTTAAGAATAAAGCATTACGGCAAGCATTTGCTTACTGTATTGATCGTCAGTCATTCACCAAAAATGTGTTGGCGGATGGGTCAGTTCCCGCTCAAGGGTTTGTGACACCTGGATTAGCCAATAATCCCAAGACCGGCGAGGACTTTACCAAAGAAGCCAAGCAGGGGAGCACCGGGATTGAATATAATCCGACAAAGGCTCGGGCAAAATATAAAGAGGCTTTGAAACAATTAGGTAAAAAATCACTTAGTCTGCAAATTCTGTCTGGTGATACAACGGCGGCTAAACATTCTGCGGCCTATGTCCAAGGACAACTGGAAAAGATTCTGCCTAATTTAAAAATCAGCATTTCTTCGGTTCTATTGAAGACGTTAATTCAACGACAAACCCATCATCAATTTGACTTTTTCGTTTCAAACTGGGGAGCGGATTATTCTGATCCGTATACGTTCTTACAAATTTTGCAATCGAACAATACCTTTAACGAGGGTGGTTGGACGAATAAACAGTACAATAAATTAGTTCGACGGTCAGCTTCGGTTGATGCTAATCGACCTCAACAACGTTGGCAAGATATGCTTGCAGCCTCAAGGGTAATTATGAAAGACCAAGGTGTCGCACCAATCTATCAAGCAACCATTCCCCAAATGCGAAATCCAAAGATCAAGGGAATCGTTTATAACAGTGCTGGTTTATCGTTTAATTTAAAGGGAGTGTATGTCGCAAAATAGGTTTATCGGTTAATAACCGATGTTTGATAAGTATCGAAACAACAAGCGGATCGCCAAGCCATTTTGACTTGACGATCCGCTTGTTTGGTCACCCCATGAACAGGGTCCGATTATCAAACGCCAACGATCATCGGACGATATTTCAATCGATTGCTATCGATGCCACTTTGTCCACCGGCCGGCAGTGTATGTAGCGAGTGTATGCCCTTTAACAATCAATGTTACTGAAAGGAGATCCGTTGACCAAACGCGAATATGGTGGGCAGAATATACTTTAACTCGCTTGACCTTGGAACTGATCGTGTCATTGGCAACGTGATAGTAACCATGCTTAGCAGTGAATTGATTATAAATCTGGTGATTCTCACCGTACCATCGGTGTCGAAATACAGTTGGAATTGTCCGGGTATCATAACTTGCGTTGGCGGTTTGTGGTACTTGGGTGGCTAGTCCTAAGCCAACACTCATGATGACAATTATTGCGGCATGTTTAATAGTCATTTTTTGCATCTCCTGTAATTGAATTTAATTAATTGTTATTACTCTATATTATAGGTAAATATGAATCATAAAAACAATCATAGTCGCAATAATTTTTGTTGGCCAAACTGTTAACAGATTCTTTTGAAGCGTTTTAATTTAAATAGACAAAATAATTGTGACATCACCCTTTATAATGAAGAGGATTGTAACCGTTTAAAAACCGGTTGAGCTTTTTATCTATTTTATTAAGGAAGGTAACTTTAATATGAGTGTTTCCGAACCAAAATTAAGCACAATTTCCCAATCTGCAAGTTTTCAAATGCAGGAAAAGTTGGATAATTTGTCCAAACCAATTAAAGGTCTGGGTCAGCTTGAAGCGCTTGCTGATCAGCTGGCAGCAATTGAAGGTCGTATCGATCTCCAAACTGTTAAGCGGACCTGTTTGGTGTTTGTTGCTGACCACGGTGTTGTTCAAGAGGCGGTTTCGGCAACATCCCAAGAAATATCAAATGTTTTAGCAGATAATGTTGCAAACGGATATGCTTGTGTGAATGCCGTTGCTAAAAGTAATCATTGTAATGTTGAAGTGATTGATGTTGGTCTATTTGGCGATTCTCATAGCCCTAAAATGATTGATCGAAAAATCCAGCGCGGCACTCATAATATATTAGTGAAGGATGCAATGAGTCGCCAAGATGCCGTTAAATCCATTCAAGTTGGTTATGATATCGCGCAAGACGCAATTTCAAAGGGAAATCAGATGCTGCTCATTGGTGAGGTTGGCCTTGGAAATACAACAGCTTCGTCAGCAATTGTTGCGACAATGTTATCATTACCGGTTGATGTTGTGGTTGATAAAGGATCAGATATTTCAACCAAGCAATTTGAGCACAAAAAACAAATTATTAAAGATGTTTTGACCAATCGACAACCGAACAAGGCTGACCCAATCGATGTATTAAGCAAGGTTGGCGGATTTGAAATTGGTGCCAAAATTGGTGTGATGTTGGCAGCAGCGGAAAATCGAATTCCATTATTTTTAGATGGTTTTATTTCAGATGCAGCAGCGTTATTGGCTGAGGCAATGTATCCGGGAATTGCAAAACATTTTATTGCTTCTCATTTGTCTAAAGAAAAGGGAGCGGCGAAAGCACTCGATTATTTAGGACTGAAGCCATTACTGAATTTGGGCTTGGCAGTTGGCGAAGGCAGTGGTGCGGTTCTGGCACTGTCATTAGTGGATGTCATGCAGTCGATCCTGACTAATGAGAATACGTTGGGGGATTTGAAGTTCGAGTATGAGAATTAAAGAGTGCGAAATGAGACGCTTTGATCCCAGAGTATAAGGACCCCGGCAAATATTCCTGAATTTGGAATGTTTGCCGGGGTCCTTATACGGCCGGGATCAGTCTCATTTCGCACGTTTCGACTAGGTAGCCCATTCCTGAATTTGGAATACCGACTTGACTAGCTTATATGGCCGGGGTCTGCTTGCTGGGCGCACGTTTTAGCAAAGTAGCCATTTCTGAACTTGGAATGTTTGCCGGGGTCCTTATACGGCCGGGTCCTGTTTTAACCAAATAAGTTTTCACAGATTTAAACTGAAAACTAAATCCGATTAAGCAGAATACATGTCCATTCTTAATTAGAAACCCTTGTTATCAACGCAGGTCAAACCGCTTGATAATAGTTGTTAAATGGTCTTAAACTATGTAAAATTAGATTGTTCCACTGTTCGAATAATGTGTATTGAACCAACGGAGAAAGAAGGGATCGTTTTGACTAATTCGGAAAAAAGCAATCATTCAGTTGCTCAACTTGTCGCAGATCATATTTTGAGTCAAAGATTAAGTCAGCAGTTTTTCGACAAAAAGTCGACCAGATTGCGTCATAGTCAAGAGGACGCGTTAAACGCCTTTGAAACGATTAATCAAAATGGGAATGCAAAGAAGCCGCAGAAACTTAAAAGAGTTGAATTGGTTTTTGAAAACGCCGAATCCATTGTTTTAAATCCCAAATTTATTTCCAGGGTGATTCTGCAACATCCCTTTGATCGGGAAAACGATCCATTTAAGCTGATTGGTTTCTTTTTAATCTTTAAGGATACGGTAGCTACAATTGGTGAACTTCACACATATGGCGGCCCCGATGGTCTTGATCGGTTTAAATCCTATCAGGATATTGTCTCGATTGACCTTGCGTATAAAGATGGGTCTTTTGAAAGTTATGAGATTGATTGGTCACCGCTTGCTCATCAAAATGAAACTAACGATAATCAGCATACTGTTGTGATTGACGGCTCAACATATTTGTATGCACTACCGCAAACGCATTTTAAAATGACTGAAGTGATTAAGTCGGCATTAGAGGCTGACCATTTTGACCAAATAGTTCAGGAATTTAGTCTGACTAAACAAGATTATAACGTTGATGAAATTCGCCAAATCTTCCAGCATCAGCTTAGTGAAATGTTGAAAGTATCCGTAAACCTTGAGCAAAAGAAGCCAACTTCGCGTCAATTTGACTTGCTCGTTAATCAAATTGATGAGGATGAAGATTTTCAAGGTAACAATTGGGATCCGACGTTAACTGATCGTCAAACTCATGAGATATTTGGTGGTGTCAATCTCGAATCCTATCATAATTTGATGGCAATGGATGTGATTATTCCCGATGTTGATCAATTTTGGCAGGGATTTACCTGGTTATTGTGGGAAATCTCCTGGTATGGGATTGATGCGGGTGAACGTCAGGAAGCCATTGAGCAAGCACACCAAGAGCTTGAAGAATCTGAGGCGGAACTTCAGGAATTTGAAAAACAAACGCAACAAATGAAGCAGTTTATTGATTGGTATGTGACCCAGCATATTTCAGATATTAATTTACCTGACTTTGTTGCGACTTATTGGCCGTTGACTGATGGGATGAAGGAAAATTTAATTGACGATGATGATCAGACAGAAGTCACGGTTCTTAAGCAGGATCCGGATCTGTTAGCAGATTTTATGGCAAAATACGGTGCTGAATATCAGTTATTTGAAAGGGAGGATAATCAATAATGGATGTCGAAATAACCAATTTTAGAGGATTGGGTGGTTATCCGGTTGCTAACGGTAAAATGAAAAATGGCTTGTTGTACCGTGGCGGCCAAATTGATAATTTATCATCAGACCAGGTCACATTCTTAGAAGATGATTTAAACATTGCCAGAGTTGTCGACTTCCGCAGCTTGGATGAAGCCAAACAGTTTCCTGACACAATTTGGCCCGGCGTCATTTATCAACCAATTGATGTGTTGGTTGATGCCAAGAAGAGTGGGGTCAGTATTCAAGGAATGATCAGCAATGCCGGTGATATCAGTCAAGTCATGTTGGCAACATACGCTCAGTTGGTAACGAGTGATTCGGCTCAAAAGGGTTATCACCAATTTTTTGAAGAATTGGTTGAGGACCCCAAGCCGACTTATTTCCATTGTTTTGCTGGCAAGGATCGGACCGGAATTGCGGCTGCCGTTATTTTAAAAATGCTTGGTGCCAGTGAAAAAACGATTTTTGATGATTATTTACTGACTAATCAATTACGAAAAAAAGCGAATGCCCAGCTCATTAACCAATTGGCAGACAAAATGACCGCGGCACAGCAGCACGCCATGGCAAAAGCATTAGTTGTTGATCGTAGTTATTTAGCACATTTTTTTGATACAGTTAAGCGTGAATATGGTCAATTTGAGACATATTTGCGTGAGGGGCTTCAGTTAGAACCTGGTTACGTCGATCAGCTACGATCTTTATATGTCACCGAATCTTTTTGATGAGTTAACTTCCGAGTTCAAATGATTGCTTGAAGTGACAACTGGCACTAAAATGACCTTACTTAAGTGAAGTGTGTCATCGATAATGAGTTGTCGAGGCATGTTTTAAATTTAAAAGGGGAGTTTTATTATGGCTAAATTAAATCAAGCAATGAAAGACATGATTGCCGGTGAATTATCGTACATTGCCACTGTTGATGGCGAAGGTAATCCGGATGTTGGTCCTAAAATTTCAATGCGGGTCTTAGATGATGAACATTTAATTTATAATGAAATGACAGGTGGTCAGACCCAAGCCAATATTAATAATAATGGCAGGGCAATTGTGGCAACTGCCAACGCAAAAGCTTTAAAGGGATTTCGTTTTGGTGGTCCGGCGAAGCTCTATACTGATGGTCCTTATTATGAGCAAGCCAAAGAATGGGCGACCGGAAAGTTTCCTGTTCCTAAAGCTGCTGGGATTATTACCATTGAAAAGATTTGGACGTTGGATCCAGGACCTAAAGCCGGCAAGATTTTTGAGGAATAACGGTTAAAAAACTGAAGCAATAAAAATACCGTCAAAGTTAAAGTGACTACTTTAATTTTGGCGGCATTTTTCATGTTCGAAAAATTTTTGAGACAGCCAATTTCTTCGGATTTTTAATTTAAAAGTGCCACGCCAAGGGTTAAGTAGGTGGCGAAACAAAGCCATAGAAAATAAGGAATAAGTAGAATACCGGCGGCTTTGCTTACTGAGTAAAATTGAGCCATACAAATCCCAACCAGCAGGTCCATCATTAGGATAATAATCAACCCGATCCAATAGAGGTTACCGTTGAAGAAGATAATACTCCAGATGAAATTTAATAGGAGTTGAGAATAAAAAATAATCAGATTCGGAGTTCGAAGCGAGTGAGCCGATCGATAAATTAAATAACCTGAAATGGCAATTAGCAGATATAAAATTGGCCAAATAATGCCAAAAACAACGTCAGGTGGTGAAAATGGCGGTAATGCCAAATCATGGTAAACGGTCTTAATGTCTCCAGCAAGCAATGATGAAAGAATTCCCAAGCCCTCGATTCCGACAATCGATCCGACCATGATTCCGAAATTCTTAATCTTTCCTGATTGCATCAAATCGCCTCCCTTTGTAAATCTATCGTAGCAAATGTACCGACTGAGCCAAAATTTGACGCTTCGAGGTATTATTTTCAGATTGGTGATATGACAATGATTAAATTTTGATGTTGGTGTCCTGATTACGCCGATAATAACAATGACGATTTTGGGGTTTTGTTCCTAGTGTAACGAAAAAGATCCAATCAAAAGCTGATTTTTGTCAGTTTCTAACTGGCTCTGATATTAGATTGGTTATAATCATATTAATCCTAATAAAAACATGATGCAACACCCGTGGTCATTACATTTCTGATTGATTAATCGGCCAACGTAAATCTGCTCTTGAAGGTGCCACAGTTACAAGCAAAACGATGATTGGGCCAAGAATTGGAATAAGACTGACTAAGACCAGCCAATTGCTGATCCCAACATCATGAAAACGACGAGCTCTTAGCGTAAAGTCTGCGATTCCTACAAACACAATAAATGTAAAAAATAACAAAAGCAAAATGCTGTGCCAGATAGAATCTGGGATGATCCCGAGGTGACACTTGAGGGGTTGGAGCAGTAATCCAGATCGCCATTGATGGGTGACAAAACAGTACGTTTCAAAAATGCCTGTGTTAATTATCCATGGGATAAAATACTGTAAGCGAGTGGCTTTGCCGGTAAAGACGAATGCCGTCGTCCAAAATTCTATGTAGCTGCGAATCATAGTTATTCCTTTCTTGGATCAAATGCGTTTGACATTATTTTGAGGCCAAGTGATCCCAATTACTTATTTGTGAGCTGCTTTGCCTGAGATTAAAGTGGCATCGTCCATAATCCAACCGTGTTTTTGAACATAAAGCCAATGGACATTTTTAGTGTCAATCTTTTTGGTTATTTTGTAAGTGGTATGCGTCTTGGTAACATTATTCGTAAAACTAATGGGCGTAAACGTCACTTTTTTTGAATGATCAAAGAGGTGAGCGTTATAGAGAATAAAATGGCTCTTATTAGAATGAACGAGTTTTGGTGTTTGATAAATTTGGTGTTTGGTTACAAAAAGAGTCACAGATCCCAGCGCGTTTGTCCGTGAACTTGATTGTTGGGCAGCCTTTGCTGATAGTGGTGTCACTGCAAAGGCTGACAGGGTGAGCGTAGTAAGGATAAGTAATTTAGCGGCTTTCTTCATTATTTGACGTCTCCTTTAAAAACAATTTCCTTGAAAATGTTAGCGCATTAAGTAATTGCTTCTATTAGCATATGATTGATCAATTTAATTGTTAAATTCGTTTGGAAATGATTAGCAATTCAGCTATGAATCATTAATGGCACGTCAGGACGAAAAATAGTCAATCAGGCAAACCGCATACTTGTTGGCTGGTGAGCAAGGATAACTTTCAGTTATTACAGTAGATGTGCTGAAAGTATTAGATAGGGTGACTTTGTAAAGATAAACTGAATGTGTTAGGAGATACTGGGTTCAATGAATTGGCATATCTGTTGTTCCCACTTCCTAACCCTGTCACTAATTAATTAAAGGAGAGCTATCAAGAATGAAAACAACATTATTTGTAAAACCAGGAAAAGTTGAAATTGAGAATACTGATAAGCCAACGATTCAAGCTGAGGACGATGTTATTCTCCGCGTTGTCCGGGCGTGTGTCTGCGGTTCGGATTTATGGGCATATCGTGGATTGGAAGATAAAGCTGCCAACTCAATGAATAGTGGTCACGAGGCCATTGGCATTGTTGACTCGGTGGGTGATGCGATTACCACCGTTAAACCAGGCGATTTTGTGATTGCACCATTTACCCACGGTTGTGGTCATTGTGCTGCGTGCTTAGCTGGCTTTGATGGTGACTGTCAAAGCCATTCAGATAATTTTAGTGTCGGTGATCAAGGCGAATATGTCCGTTTTCAGCATGGTGAATGGGCGTTAGTTAAAATTCCAGGTCAACCTGAGGATTATAGTGATGGGATGCTTAATTCGTTACTAACGTTGGCTGATGTCATGGCAACCGGATACCATGCTGCTCGGGTTGCCAATGTTAAGTCGGGTGACACGGTGGCCATTGTCGGCGATGGTGCAGTTGGCCTGTGTGGTGTCATTGCTGCTCGAATGCGTGGTGCAAAGCGGATTATTGCAATGAGCCGTCACGAAGACCGACAGAAGCTTGCCCGTGAATTTGGCGCAACCGATATTGTCGCTGAACGTGGTGATGAAGCTGTTAAAAGGGTGCAACAACTCACTAACCAGTCCGGTGTCGATGCCGTTCTTGAGTGTGTCGGTTCGGCTCAATCAAACGATACGGCCATGAAGATTGGTCGACCGGGGGCGATTGTTGGCCGGGTTGGATTGCCTCATGAACCTAAAGTCGATTTAACCGATTTGTTTTATGGCAACATTAGTATTGCCGGAGGACCAGCTTCAGTAACGACTTACGATAAAAGCATTTTGTTGAAGGCGGTTTTAGACGGTGATATTCATCCTGGAAAAGTCTTTACGAAACGATTTGGGCTTGATCAAATTGATGACGCTTATCAAGCAATGGCTAAGCGTGAAGCAATTAAATCATTGGTGATTGTAAGTAACTAAAACTGATTGTCATTAGATCGGATTAATGGAACTGGGACATGTATTTTTTGTTTCAGTTCTTTTTCTTGTTCAATATGGGTTTAATAAATGATTTTCTCTATAAATTCCTAATATACTATTCCAAAAGGATATCGAAATAAATATAATTCGTTAAGTTTTATAAAAGCGACCGAGATTTTCAAAGCATTTTGACACAATATCCAGTCTGGACGCAATATGCTATTGAAAATATATAAATTAATAAATAGTACCATTCACTTTTATATATCAGTATTTACAAATTTAATATTCATTGGGCACATGATCCTCATGAATATCATAGGTAAAGTAATGATTTGTCGATTGCAATTTTGAGAGATTATTTTTTCTATGATAATCTTTTGATTGTAAAGTGTGTGAAAGGTTGAACAACTATTATGCTAGCTGCTAGTCAGTTTACCGATATTACATACCATACAGCAAATTTGAGTTTAACTTATCTTTTTAAAGTGAGGAGCATGACTATGACTAACGATTATACAAAAGAAAATTCAGGTTACACAATGACCACGGTCGCTGAAGAAGCTGCTCGTTGCCTTCTATGCCACGACGCCCCATGTTCAAAGGCCTGTCCAGCACATACCGATCCAGCAAAATTTATTAGAAGTGTCCGATTTAGAAATTTTAAGGGTGCTGCTGAAACAATCCGTGAAAATAATGCCTTGGGCTCAATTTGTGCACGAGTTTGTCCAACTGAAAAATATTGTGAGTTGGCCTGTTCTCGTAGTGGTATTGATTTTCCAATCGACATTGGTGGGATTCAAAGATTTGTTACCGACTTTGAGCAAAAAGTTGATATGCATATTTTAAAAAAGGGTAAATCTAATGGTAAAAAAATTGCGATTGTCGGTAGTGGTCCTGCTGGTCTTCAATCAGCAGTTACTTTGCTTGAAAAGGGGTATTCGGTAGATATCTTCGAAAAAAATACTAAGCCCGGTGGCTATCTAACATATGGAATTCCAGAATATCGACTTCCGAGTGATATTGTTGATTATGAAGTTAAACGAATCACGGACATGGGGGCCAACATTCATCTTGATACCTCAATTGGTGAGGACATCACGATGGCTGATTTAAAATCAAATTACAAAGCTGTTATTTTAGCAATTGGTGCCAGTGAAGCAAAAATGTTACCTATGTTTGATAACAACAAGTTTACAGAATCGGCAGTTGATTTTTTGGCCCATGTTAAACAGACTAAAGGCAAGGTAACCCTACCTGATAATATCGTTGTTATTGGTGGTGGCGATGTTGCAATGGATGTTTCAACTACCTTAAAGCGACTTGCCGTCAAGAATGTGACGGATGTTGTTTACGAGGAGTTTGATGAATTTAAGGCTTCCAAGAAAGAGTTAGCCGGTACTAGGAATGCCGGTGTTACAATTGTTGACGGCTACATTCCTGACAAGGTTAATGGTAACGAAGTAACTTTTAAACATCGTAAAATTGATTCAAAGTTAACTATCAAAGCAGATAAAATTATTATGGCCGTTGGCCAGCAGGTTAATCCAGATAGATTAGGAATTACGATCGAGCATGGTGAGGTTCCATTTATTGGTTATCGCACTGAGGATCCACAGGTATATGTAACTGGTGATATTGCCCATGGTGATAAGACCGTTGTTTGGGCAGTCCGCAAAGGAAAAGAAGTTGCCGAAGAAATTGACAGCGTATTAGGAGGTAGCAGTAATGATTAATAAAGATTTATCAATTGATTTTCTGGGTGTCCATTTTGAAAATCCATTCTGCCTGTCTTCATCACCAGTCGATAATTGTTACGAAATGTGTGCTAAAGCATTTGACGAAGGTTGGGGTGGGGTTGTTTTTAAGACAATCGGTCCAGCACATTTTGAAGTTGACGAAGTATCACCTCGATTTGACGAATTAACAAAAGAGGGAACACCGTTTGTTGGATTTAAAAACATGGAACAAATTGCTGAACATAGTCTTCAAGAAAATCTGGATGACTTAAAGAAGCTTAAGAAAAATTATCCCCAAAAAATTGTTATTGCATCAATCATGGGAACTAATGCTCAGGATTGGGAAGATTTGGCAGGCTTGGTAACAGAAGCCGGTGCAGATATGATTGAAATGAACTTATCATGTCCACAAATGACTTCCCATGAGATGGGATCAGATGTTGGAACTAATCCAGATCTTGTTCAAAAGTACTGTGAAGCTGTTAAACGGGGGTCCGACTTGCCGATGATGGCTAAAATGACCCCAAATATTACTGATATGATACCTGCAGTCAAGGCAAGCCTAGCCGGTGGCGCCGATGGCATTGCGACAATTAATACGGTTAAATCAATTGCCAACGTTGACCTCGATAAAAAAGTTTGCTTGCCTATCGTGAATGGTAAATCGTCAATTTCTGGATTTTCAGGAAAAGCAGTCAAGCCAATTGCACTCCGATTCATTCAGCAATTGCGCGCTGCTGCTGGTTTAGAACAGTTAGCTATTTCAGGAATTGGCGGCATTGAAACCTGGGAAGATGCTGTTGAATTCATTTTGTTAGGATCAACAACATTACAAGTGACTACAGCGGTTATGCAGTATGGTTATCGCATTGTAGAAGATATGAAAAATGGTTTGATGCATTACATGGAAGAACAAGGCGTTGATCACTTAAAAGACTTAGTCGGCTTGGCAAACAAGAATATTATTCCAGCGGAAGATCTTGATCGTGATTACAAAGTTTATCCAAAAATTGATTGGGATAAATGTATTGGCTGTGGCCGTTGCTTCATTTCTTGCTTTGATGGTGCTCATCAAGCGATTACTTGGGATGAAAAGTCTCGTCGACCATCTGTTGATTATAGTAAGTGTGTTGGATGTCAACTCTGTAATTTAGTTTGCCCGGTTGGTGCAATTTCGACTGGTAAAATTGAAATGAAACCTGGACGTAAGGGTGATCCTTCGAAAGTTGATATTGAATCAGTCAGATTAACTCATTAATCACTAGTACGTTGAGGCAAAGAATAGAATAAACTTATTAGGCTCTTTTCTTAATCACAAAGAACAGCCACCGAAGTGCAGGGACTCCGGTGGCTGTTTTTACTTTGAATTTACGTTTTTGTGATTTTGCAGCGCTCGTTTGGTTTCGCATTCATACTGACAGGCTTTGCAGCGCCCCTGTTTAGATAATCGAATTAAGCTAATCACCTGATAAAGTGCAAATAAAATAACGATAATTATAATAGTAAAATTAGCAATTAAAACCATTTTGAAAATCTCCTTTCACATGAATAAAGAACCAACTTGATAGATTAGAAACGCAATTGTATAAGCAATGGCAAAACTGGAAATTGCAGAATAAAATGACCACTTTATGGAACCGGTTTCAATCTTAATTGAAGCAAGCGTGGAGAAGCAGGGAATATAAAGCAAAATGAAGACTAGCAAACTATAAGCAGAAAGGGGAGTTAACAGCGAGCTAAAAGTGGCAATTAAATCAGTAGAGGCGGATAAATGAAATAAAACAATCATACTTGAACTGATAACTTCCTTTGCAACAATACCGGTCAATAATGCACTCACAATTTCCCAAGATGTCACACCGATCGGAATGAATAATGGCAGCAGCGCCTTTCCAAGGTATGCAGCCCAACTATGATTAATCATGGGGGTTGGACCTTGAAAGTTGAGATTAGAAATTAGCCAAATTAGGACAGTTCCTGCAAAAATAACTGTGCCAGCTTTTCTGATAAATCCTTTTCCTTTATCCCATGTTCCTTTTGCAATGATATCCAATTTAGGTAAATGATATTCAGGCAATTCAATAATAAAATCAGAATCACCCTTTATCTTGAACGTCATTTGATAAATTTTTGCCATTATAAGTGCGATAATAATTCCCAGGAAATATAGTGATAATACAATAAGTGCTTGATTTTTATTGAAAAAAGCGGAAACAAACAAGCTGTAGATTGGAAGTCTAGCAGAACAACTCATAAATGGTGAAATCAGTGTTGTCACTAATCGCTCCTTAGGTTGCTCAATTGTTCTGGCGACCATAATTCCAGTGACATTACAGCCAAAACCGATAATTAAAGGAATAAATGATTTACCATTTAAGCCGATTAATTGCATGATTCGATCCGTGACCAGTGCCGCTCTGGCCATATAACCAGAATCTTCTAAAATTGAGATACACGCAAATAAAACAAAAATTTGTGGAATGAATGTTAAAACGCCACCAACTCCCGCAATAATGCCATTAACAATTAGTGATCTTAAAAATGGTATTGCACCAATAGTCATCAGAAAATGTGAGGCGAAATTTGAAACTGGTCCGCTCAAGAATATATTTAATGTCTCAGATAGTGGCGTCCCCAGCCAATCAAAGGATAGTTTGAACATCAGATAAAAAATTCCGGCAAAAATTGGTAATCCTAAAAATGGATGAGTAACGATGCGATCAATTTGATTAGTGAGTTGGTTTGATGACTTGAACTTTGTTTGAAATCTCGCTGACCTTAATGTTTCTTCGATAAATGTCATTCTTGTTGCAAAAATTTGGGATTCAAATTTTTGCTGATCATAGAATTCCTCTTGATCAATCAGTGGCTTCAGTTTATTCTTCGCCGCATATTGCCTGATGGGTTCATTCTTATTCATAAACTGAATGGTAATCCATCTGGAAAAATCGGCAGTCATTTGAAATTTTGTCGTGAGTTGACTAACTGCTTTAAAAATTCCTTCCTCAACTTGATTTGAGTAGTTTAGTTTGAGTGTTTGAAATTGCGATGATCCGGAAATCGTTGTAAGAACCTCTTCGCGTAATTGACCGATTCCTTTCTTGTTTCGGGCGTTGGTCGTTGTAAGTTGACAATGTAATCGATCTGACAGAGTCGTTAAGTGATAACCAGAGCCTGTTTTTTTTAAATCATCAATCATATTTAAAGCAATCACGACCGGTATTCCTGATTCTAATAGCTCAATTGTGAGTAACAGATTTCGTTTCAGTTGACTAGCGTTGGTCACATTTAAAATCAGGCTTGGCTTGTGGTTTAGTAGGTATTCAACGGCAACATCTTCATCTTTTGTGATTGGGTTCAGTGAATATATGCCCGGTAGGTCGACGACTGTCGTTTTGGAATGGCGTAGTTTACCAATTTTTTTTCGACGGTGACGCCTGTCCAATTTCCGACATAGGCGTATTTATCTGTTAATTCGTTAAATAATGTTGTTTTGCCTGTGTTTGGATTTCCGAATAATGCCACAGTGGTCATTAAGAGTCTCCTCCTATGAGTGATTTAAAAATAGGATACCGAAGCGCAATCCGTTGTTGGTCCATCTTGATAACTACCGGGCCATGGAAGGGGTAGACTGAAACAACTTCAATTCGACTGCCGGATTGAATCCCAAGGCTGTGGAGTCTTCTGGTTGTGGGGCTATCTAATTGATTTAATGACTGAACAGTAAATCGAGAATGGGTGACTTTTTCAACAGATAATTGCATATAATCAAGACCTTTCTACTTGGAATATTTTTATCGTAATATTCGTTAATAGTTTAACATGCAACCAATTTATGAAATATTAGGGGAATGCCTAATATTAATTGACTATCATTCCGGATTACAATAATAGCGTGCTTAGTTAAGCTCATTGGGAGTTAATTAGAAGCATATTTAGACGAAATATAACATGCGTATATAATCACATGGATATGCCGACCAATCCTAAACATAATTACAAAAGGAATATTCCTATGGAATAAAAAATGACTAATGGGGGTCAAATTATGTCAACACTCGAAATAAAAGATTTACATGTCGAAGTTGAAGATGAAGAAAATCAAGAGTCCAAAGAAATTTTGACAGGCGTTAATTTAACAATGTCAACTGGTGAAATTCATGCCATTATGGGACCGAATGGAACTGGTAAGTCTACTTTATCGCAGACAATTATGGGGCAGCCTGCTTATCATGTTACCCAGGGAGATATTTTGCTGGATGGTGAGAGCATTATTCATATGCCTGTTGATGAGCGTGCGCGTAAAGGGTTGTTTTTGGCCATGCAATATCCAGCCGAAATTCAAGGTGTTACCAATGCTGAATTTTTGAGGGCAGCAATTAACGCACGACGACCCAGCGATGATCAAATTTCAGTTATGTCATTTTTAAAATTGCTTGATGAAAATTTAGCGTTATTGGATATGAACGAATCGATGACTGAGCGTTATTTAAATGAAGGTTTTTCCGGTGGTGAAAAGAAGCGCAATGAGATTCTTCAATTACTAATGATCAAGCCAAAGTTTGCTTTGTTGGATGAAATTGATTCGGGACTTGATATTGATGCACTTAAAGTTGTTTCAAAAGGCGTTAATTCGATGCGTGGTGCCAACTTTGGTTCTTTGATTATTACTCACTATCAACGACTGCTTAACTATATTACCCCTGATGTTGTTCACGTAATGATGGGGGGTCGAATTGTCAAAACCGGTGATGCGCAGTTGGCCAAGACTCTTGAAAAAGAGGGTTATGCTGGATTACGCGATGATTTGGGAATTAACGTCGCCCTAGTGGATGATAATTAAAGGGAGGGTGAAAAGATGCAAGCCATTAAGAGTAAAGATATTGAAGCACTAATTTCGTTTGCTAAAGATCAAAAAGAACCAGATTGGTTAATTAAAGAACAAGTTGTTGCACTCGAAAATACAAAAACTGCTTCATTGCCAAAATTTCAACGATTTGATTATCGTGGATGGCAATTAACGCCACGATTGATAAATTATCCGAATCATCAACTTAGCTCTCCAACCGTTGAAACCTCGACCACTGTTACCAAAATCGTCCAATTAGCTGATGAAACGCTTAAAATCGATCTTCCGGAGAAATTGATTAGTCAGGGTGTTATTTTAACTGATATTTTTACAGCTTTTCGTCAACATTCAGCATTGATAAAATCTTATTTCATGAATGTGATTAAAGCAGACGAGAATCAATTGACTAGCTATCATTTGGCCCATTTGAATGCAGGGATCTTTTTATATGTCCCTGAAAACGTAGTGATTGACCAACCAGTCGAAATGGAAATTATTCAAGATAGTAAAAAACAAGTCCCACTGGTTTCACATCTTTTAATTGTTGCAGGACCTAGTAGCAAATTTGCTGTTACTCAACATTTGAGTACGCGTGGGGACCATCGGTGTCTTGCTAATACAATGGTTGAGATTGTTGCTGAGAAAAATAGTGAGGTTAAATTAACGTCACTAGATGAGCTTAGTCAACGAACAACCGTGAGCTTCAACCGAAGAGCATTTGTTAGAGATAATGCAGAGGTTGATTGGACAATTGGTCTAATGAATGCGGGAAACACGATTGGTCAAACTGATACGGATTTAGTGGGTGAAGGATCAAAAACTGACACAAAGGTCATTGCAATTACTGGGAAGGATCAGCGAGTCGGGATCAATACCAAAATTACGAATCGTGGCAAACATTCGGTTGGGAATATTTTGCAGCGGGGAGTGTTACTTGGGCAATCGGAATTGATTTTTAATGGGATTGGCGACATTATCCATGGTGCATCTGGTGCAAATGCCGAACAAGAAAATCGAATTTTAATGATGTCACCAGGAACACATGGTGATGCCAATCCGATTTTATTAATTGACGAAAATGATGTTTTGGCAGGTCATGCAGCCAGTGTTGGTCAAGTTGATCAGCAGCAAATGTATTATCTTATGAGTCGGGGGATCGATAAAAGAACGGCGTCACATTTGGTTATCCGGGGATTCTTAGGTGCAGTATTAACTGCAATTCCATCGAAAAATGTTAGAAAACAGTTAATTGAAATAATTGAAAGGAACTTAAAAAATGGCTGAGGGATTTAATCAATTTCGAGCAGACTTTCCAATTTTGCAGCAGACAGTCAACGGAGAACCGTTGACTTACCTTGATAATGCTGCCACAGCGCAAAAGCCAAATCAGGTGATTAGCGCACTGACCGATTACTATCGATCTGATAATGCAAACGTTCATCGTGGTGTTCACACATTGGCAGAACGTGCTACGTTAAAATACGAAGCAGCTCGAAAAAAAGTGCAAACATTTATTAATGCCGACGAATCAGCTGAAGTCATTTTCACAAAGGGAGCTACTGACGGGCTAAATCTGGTTGCAAGTACGTATGGAGAAGAAAACGTTCATGAAGGTGATGAGATTGTGATCTCAATCACGGAGCATCACAGTAATTTGATTCCCTGGCAGCAATTAGCACTTCGAAAAAAGGCAACACTAAAGTATATTGGGTTAACCCCAAATGGAGAAATTGATTTAGATGATGCTGCCCGTCAAATAACAGATCAGACAAAAATTGTTGCAATTACTCATGCTAGTAACGTAATGGGAACAATCACACCTCTCAAGAAAATTGGTGAACTTGCCCATCAACATGGGGCGATTTTAGTTGGTGATGGTGCCCAAGCAGTTCCCCATATTAAAGTTGATGTTCAAGATCTTGATGCTGATTTCTATGTATTTTCCGGACATAAAATGATGGCACCAACCGGCATCGGGGTTCTCTATGGGAAACGGCAATTATTAGAAGAGATGCCACCCTATCAGTATGGTGGTGAAATGATTGATTTTGTTAATTTATTTGATAGTACTTGGACTCAATTGCCTTGGAAATTTGAAGCTGGTACCCAAAATATTGCTGGCGCAATTGGTTTGGGAATTGCGATTGATTATCTAAATACGATTGGCATGGCGCAAGTAACGGTGCATGAGCAGCAATTAGTTGATTATGTGTTGCCAAAATTGGTAGCAATTGACGGTGTTACGGTATTTGGGCCACATGATCCCAGCAGACATACAGGCGTCATTGCCTTTAATATTCAGGGAATCCATCCACATGATGTTGCAACCGCGTTTGATATGGACGGTGTAGCCGTCCGTGCAGGACATCATTGTGCTCAGCCATTAATGAACACACTTGGGCAGGTTGCTATGGTTAGGGCCAGTTTTTATCTATATAATACCCAGACAGATGCTGATAAATTATTGTCGGCAATCAAAGATACAAAGGAGTTCTTTAATTATGGGGCTGTCAAAGCTTAATGGATTATATCGAGAAGTTATTTTAGATCATTCGAGTCATCCTCACCACAAGCATCATCTAAGTCAAACGACTAATAAAATTACCATTAAGAACCCGACTTGTGGCGACGTCATCAATATAGAAATTAAATTAAGTAAAACTGGTTTGATTGAAGATATTGGATTTACCGGGGATGGGTGCACGATTAGTCAGTCTTCAGCAAGTATGATGACGGATGCAGTTATTGGAAAATCCCAAAGTCAGGCGTTGCATATGGCAAAAACCTTTTCAGATATGGTGATTGGCAAATCGCATTCTCAAACTGATTTAGATCAACTGCAAGACGCTGCCATTTTGTCCAGCATTATGAGTTTTCCTGCAAGAATTAAATGTGCAACATTAGCTTGGTGGGCGTTGCAACGTGTATTACTAGGTGAAAAAAATATTAATGAGAAGGGGGCGTAAGATATGCAAAAAGTACCTGATATCGTGAAAAAAGATGATGATTATGAGTTCGGTTTCCATGACGACATTAAACCAGCTTTTTCAACGGGAAGGGGGCTGACTGAGGAAACTGTTCGTGAAATTTCTGCGGCCAAGCATGAACCTCAGTGGATGTTGGATTACCGGTTAAATGCATTCAAGATTTACCAGAAATTATCATTACCAAAATATGGTCCGGATCTGTCTCAACTTAATTTGAAAGATATGCATTATTACCAGAAAATGACGGATAAAAAATATCGGGATTGGAAAGATGTTCCCGATAATTTGAAAAAGACATTTGATCGACTTGGTGTTCCTGAGGCCGAGAGAAAATATTTAGCCGGTTCCTCAGCTCAATATGAATCAGAAGTTGTTTATCATAATATGAAATCTGATTTTGAAAAATTAGGAATCATCTTTACGGATACAGATACGGCATTAAAAGAGTATCCGGAACTTTTTAGAAAGTGGTTCGGTAAACTTGTTCTACCAACTGATAACAAGTTTGCAGCCTTAAATGCCGCAGTTTGGTCAGGGGGTTCTTTTATTTATGTTCCTAAGGGAGTACAAACCAAAACACCAATTCAATCATATTTCCGACTGAATTCGGAAAATTCAGGACAATTTGAAAGAACGCTAATCATTGTTGATGAAGGTGCCAAGGTCGATTATGTTGAGGGATGTACTGCACCTAATTATTCTTCTGATAGTCTTCATGCTGCTGTTGTTGAAGTGAATGTTCTAAAAGATGCCTATTGTCGTTATACGACTATCCAAAATTGGTCGGATAATGTCTATAGTTTAGAAACCAAGCGGGCGGCTGCTTCAGAGAATGCAACGATGGAATGGGTAGATGGTAATTTAGGCTCAAAAGTAACGATGAAATATCCAAGTGTGTATTTGAATGGTGAGGGTGCAAAGGGAACCATGTTGTCAATTGCCGTGGCAAGTAATGGCATTCACCAAGATTCTGGGGCTAGAATGATTCACAATGCTAAAAACACTTCAAGTTCAATTGTTTCAAAATCAATCTCGAAAACGGGCGGATCGACTGATTACCGGGGCACAATTCGTTTTGGTAAACATTCTGATGGATCTAAAGCCCATGTTGAGTGTGATACGATTATTATGGATGATCAGTCATCATCCGATACAATTCCATATAATGAAATTTATAATTCAAATGTTTCTATGGAACATGAGGCAAAGGTTTCAAAAATATCTGAGGAACAATTGTATTATTTAATGAGCCGAGGAATTTCTGAAGCGAAGGCAACCGAGATGATTATTATGGGGTTTGTGGAACCATTCACTAAGCAGCTGCCAATGGAATATGCAGTAGAGTTAAACAGATTAATTAGTTTTGAAATGGAAGGATCAATCGGCTAATATTTGGTGTTTTAAAATTATGAAGAATAGGGGGTTATAGCGTGACAGAAAAGATGGCAAAAATTTCATCATCTCTAGAAGATCAGGTAATTAACAGTCTTGAGGAAGTTATTGATCCAGAATTGGGAGTTGACATTGTCAACTTAGGCCTGATATATCACGTTAGTGTTGTGGACCAAAAGTGTACGCTTTCAATGACATTAACAACGATGGGGTGTCCCGTGGGTAATTTATTAGCTGACAGTATTCGTCAAGCAGTTATCGCAGTTGAAGGGATCACAGCGTGTGACATTAAGTTGGTTTGGGAACCAGCATGGGATATTGGCAGAATGAGTCGGTACGCAAAAGTGGCACTAGGACTACACGAATAGGTGGGTTGGTCTAATGGATATTAGTGTTTTTATTAATCGCCGTAAGGAACTGAAATTATCACAGGTTAAATTGTCTGAAGGAATATGCACACAAGCAACGTTAAGCAAGTTTGAAAACAGTGATCAGGTTCCTTCATTATCGATCTTAAGTAAATTATGTGGGCGATTGGGAATCACCGTTGACATGCTCTATCAAGGGGAAGATGATCTTTCTAAAGTAAGAAAATCACTTGATATGATTGAAGGGCAACTGATGACTGAAGACTATCGGCGTGTTTTAAAGGGTTTATCAAAGATTAATATTTCTAAGGTCGAATCAATTCCCATTAGAATGCAATATTACTATCTACGAGGAATTTTAAATACGTTGATTAATCGAGATCCGGAAAAAGCACTGTTTGATTTTTCCCGAATTCTGAATGATTTGGATGAAAAACATCAAACCATTTTAACTCAGCTGGCGTTTGTGGGATCGGGTATCTTGTATTCCCGACGTCAAGATTATGAAGCAGCCCAGTTCTACTTCAATAAAGTTCGTCGTTATATCCAACATGTTTATTCAATGGACAAGGATGTCATGGAAAATAATTATGATCTACGAATATTAACATTAATTTACTTTACCAGCGAATTCTTTGCGATTAATGAAAATTATCCATTAAGCAACCAACTCATTAATACTGGATTGGCATTGTGTTCTGAGGACCACGTTACTTTTTACTTACCAAGGTTTAAATTTCTTGCTGCCGAAAATGCAATTAAAGAGCATCGCCCTCATGAAATGATTGATCGATTAATGGATGAGGCATTGGCGTTTGCACGAATTAACAATAATGAGGTCATTGAGGTTAAGGTTGCGGCATTAAGGAAAAAAACTGCGAATCAAAATGGTTAGCGTCCCCCAAAAAATAAACCAACCTAATATTCCGTAATTAGAATATCGGGTTGGTTTATATTAATTTCTGCACCCATTCGAAGTTAAAACTTTACTAGGTGGTGTTTGACAGCATAGTGAATCAAATCTACTTGGCCTTTTAATGATAACTTATGCATAATTTTAGCTTTATGGGCTTCAACGGTTTTAATTGAAATACAAAGTTTTTTAGCGATTTCTTTATTACCGTATCCAAGCGTAATTAGTGGGAAAACTTCTTTTTCTCGTTTGGAGAGAATATTATAACCTAATTTAATGGTGGTTAAACCATGACTGTTTATCCGTTCAATATCTCTTTCTGAAAGTAAGATGTTATGGTCAATATATTTTTTTCCTTTTGCGACAACATTTAAAGCGTTAATGAGTTCACAATTTGGGGAACTTTTCAGGATATAAGAATCAGCTCCGTTTTTAACGCAATCATTAATTAAATCTCGTTCCTCGTGTTTTGACAAAATAAAGATTGAAATATTAGGAAACGCCTCATGAAGACGTTTTATTTTTAGAACGCCGTTTTCTCCGGGCATGTCTAAACCGGTAATAACGATATTCACTTCATTCTGTTCAACTTGTCGAATGGTGTCGGCCCAACTAGAGGTTTGAGTAACCACCTTGAATTGATCTTGTTCATTAACGAGGTAGGTGACACCTGTTCTGATAATTTCATACTCATCTGATACAAGTACGTTATACATAATAAAACTTCCCCTTTAAATTTAGTTCAATTGTTGGCGATAAATGCACTTTTTATTAAGTGGAGATTAGTAATTTATCGCTAAGCAGGTAGTGTTAATACGGTAAGCGTTTACAAAATCTCTTTTAAAAAAGAATTGAAAATCGATAAACTTTCCCTAGTTGAAAAGCATTTTTGTAAGTTAAAAAATTCACTACTAGTATACCATAAATGAATTAGTACGGTTATGATAAAGAAATTAGAATCGCCAAAGAGATTAGAGTAAATTTTAACGAGGCTCTTAATGTTGCTATCAAAGGGGGAAGGCAACTGTCCTCTTTGTTAATATTGACAATTAGAACATTTTTTAATTCGAATTGATGAAAGAGAGATAAATATCAGGTATAATAAAATCAATAAGTTTGTTCAATTCTTTACAAGACGATATAGAATTAATGAGTCACATAGGGGAGTGACTTAATAATGAAGCGTGTTAGTAAAGAACTTTGGTTTTCATCTGTTGGGGTCGGGCTGTTCACCTTGTTTTATAGTCTGATCATGTCTTCATTTCAGTTGTGGATGGGAGCGGCTGCTTTTATATCTGCGTCATATTTTTTTGGAATTGGTTGCCCAGACGATAAATTATGGCGAATTATCGGCAGCTTTATCATGGGAATTATTTGGGCGTTGATTTCTTTTCAGTTGCTACAAATTCCTTTAATTTCCCAGTTATGGCCTTCTGCAATCATGTTTGGGTTAATGACATTTTTGGCCTTATTCTTGCAAGGAACGATTATGAAATTTACAATTGTCCCTTCATGGTTGATTGCGTGGGGGACATCAATGTTAATCATTTCGAATGTTGCGATTACGAATTGGCCGTTATTTATCGTTGAACTATTTTTATCATTACTAATGGGAATTTTTGTAATTGCGTATGGTTCGAATATTTTTAGTAAAGTCATGTTTAAACTATTTCCTAAAAAGAACCCCCAAAAATTGGTTGACCATTCAGTAACAGATCACGAAAAGAGTCGAGAGACAGAATAAATTTGATCAAAATAAACCTCACTGGCATTTGAAATCATTTGCCAGTGAGGTTTATTTTCATGAGTTGGATTATTTTTTGGCAATCACCAGTCCCTGCAAAAGATCATTTGTATCGTAGGGATGTTTTAAGTTAAAATTACGAATCACAATGCCAATTTCGTATTGATCATTTAATTTATTTCCAAAGTAACCATGATTCTTGAGAATCTCCCGAATCTTTGCTAACCGCTGGGGACTCGTCAGCGTGTTGGGTGTGTTCAAGAAGCGTTGCATGTCCGGCATAGATGAGATTTGTTGATAACTTTTCTCGCCAATGGCCAGACTGTTTCCTAATGCGTATTGACTCATCGGTTGGGTCACTTTGCTATTCGGAAACAATGCCAAGACTTGTCGGGTCAATCGTTGCGTGGGTGACTTCTGAATAAATTGTTGATATTCATTAGTGGTCATTAAATTGACAGTTACGTCACTAATCTTAGTGTAATTTGGATTATATCCCTTTTTTAAATAGCCCCGCCAGATATAGCCGCCTTTGACACTGTTATTTTTGGGAGAAATTCCCTGAACACGATAGCAAACAGCGTTTTTTCCGTTATGTTTGATCACGTATTGACGTGAAACTTGCCACGTTGTGTTGGGGTATTTTTTAATATTATGGCCAACTTTTGAATGATCAATCGTTTGCCAAACGTAACCGTTTTTTCCAGGATTTCTGGGGTGGTAGGCAACGTTAGCCATATAGGAACGCTTAACAATTTGATAATTGGTTTTTGCTTGAGCTAATTGTGGCGATTGACAGAAAATAATGCCAGCTAGCAAGAAACCAATCGTCATTGTGAGGAACGCATACTTTTTCACTTTTGAGAACTCCTTAAATTTACTGCGTTGAACTTGTTGAATCGTTCAGCTGCCTTAGTTCTGATAAGAGTTGCATTAACTGGGCATGATAGATGTCAGATCGTAAAGCCTGATTTTGCTCACTAAACCAGTATTGTTTAGCTGGGGCGACGTAATTTTCGGGAATCTGATATTTATTAGCGATTGATTGAAAAGTAGCCGGATTGTCAGCAGCTTGTTGTAGGCGATAAAGCGGTTCTTTTTGGATGATTTGAACAACTTGGGGACGAATCTCTTCAGGGAGTTTTGGTTCCACAACTTTAACTACAGTATTTTTGATTGGTTTATCTAAAATCGTATTGGTTCGCCGTTGCGCATCCCCCAACTCGTGAACCTGATGGCCGATATATAATGCACCAAATAAAATGACTAGTAAGACAATGATCAAAGCAATCAGTTTAGTATGTTTTGACTTTTGGTTCTTTTGATCGGATTGCTGCCGTTGCATGCGTGACGGCGTTTGGTTTTGCATGAAATTACCCCCTTTAATGCACATTGATTGTTTCAAGTATAACATTTTTCCTTGATCTACCGTTGCTGGAGTGGCATTGGAAGGCTTTATGTTCCGAGTCTGATGTATTTCTTAATGGAAAATCAATTATTTGATCGTTTTTTTAATAATAACCAGCCAACTATGAGACATAGAAGAATGACGGCACACTGGAACCAATTACTGTCAATGTTTTGATTGTGCATAATTGTCAGCAGATCCATCCAACCAAGGTTGGGATAGCCAAGACAGAGTGCAAAGTAAACGGTCGGTATGAGATAAGCAGTTGCTAATGATGTTTGAACGCTATCGCTGGCAAAGCTAAGAGATTAAATAAAAATAGCACTAACCAATCCCGCTTTTCGATTCAAAGCGAGAGTTGATTGGTGCTATTGAAGACAATTAAAATTGACCCGAAATTAATCACTAAACATTTCGACATTTTGCAGATACGTCATTTCATCAATTGAAATTCGTTGCTGGAGCTTTTCTGCCAGACTAGAATTAATTTTGCCGGAACTTAATGCATCTTGAATTAATTCATATTCGCTATGGAAGGCTCGCATAAACATTTGATAAACAATATCTGCATTAACATCTTTTCCGTGAATCCGACGATGACGAGTCCGATAAAATCGTTTAACCATGTTAGACTCGACACCATTGTCGGCATCTTTGGTTTTTAAGAAAGCCATGACGGCATCAAAGCCAACTTGCTCAATTGGCAAAATATCCTCGCCATGTTTCTGGAATTGTTCACGCCAGTAGACCTCTTCCAGGACGACCGGGGCGGTCAGAAAAGCATCTTGAGCCCGGCTCATATCTTTATATAACGTTCCAATGTGTAAACTAAATCGAATCCGTAAGAGAATGTTCTTCCAAATTTTTTCGTCAGCCGAAAAGTTGTTTAGCTGGAGAAACTTACCATAGTAAAATTGTTCATCCTTCGTAATTTTACCCTCATCATACATTTTTTGAATAGCGGCTCTTTCAACTTGATGGCTCTCGCTCATTAATTGTCGACGCAATTTAAGATTGGGAGCGGCGTCTAAAACCAATTGCTGTTGCAAAGAATCAATCACAATTTGAGCTTCTTCTGGATACTCTTTTTCCTTAACCAGATCAGTGATGGCAGCTTGAATCATACGACGAACCCAACGATATCTTGGTTGGGCCGCATCCTGACTTGGTAACAATAATGGCACAAAAATAGTTGGCATAATGAGACTAATGAGAATCACAACAGCTGCTAAGAAGATTAGCGGACCGCGAAATTCAAATGGTTGGCCATTAACGACTGTTGGAATTGAAAATGCCAAAGAGAGTGTAATCGTTCCATTGGCGCCACTAAAGGCCATTACCAGACTATCACGCCACTCACGGTTGGTTTGAACACGCCGCTTAATCATGTAGCGGCTCCAAACTAGACGAATAACCCCTTT
Source organism: Lentilactobacillus diolivorans DSM 14421 (assembly GCF_001434255.1). GTDB lineage: Bacteria > Bacillota > Bacilli > Lactobacillales > Lactobacillaceae > Lentilactobacillus > Lentilactobacillus diolivorans. The sequence continues at coordinate 152,345 of NZ_AZEY01000020.1, read as the reverse complement.
GACAAAATAAATCAGAAGGCCAATTCCAATTAGTTTGTAGATGCCGAAGTTGGGGTTGGGTGACTGATGCATTGCGGTAATAACTTCAGGTAACGAAAGCCCCAGTAAAACAAAAACCATCCCGGATAACATCCCTGAGACAATTTCCCAAACATTGCTGGTAATCAATTGCATCCGCGACGAGGTTAACCGAAGCTTCTCACGCTCAGACCCTTGAACGAGTCCAGCGGCAACAACGGCTAAGATTCCTGATAGGGCCAGCTTCTCAGCAAGGAGATAAACCAGGAATGGTGACAGTAGTTGAATGAGAACCATGATGAGTGGGGTATCGTCATTGTATCGGATTAAAATTAACCGGGCACTTACGATCAACACCCCAATTAGACTTCCAAACAATAGGCCACCTAAAAATTCCCATAAAAATGTTCCGATTGCCACTTCCATCGAAAATGTGCCCGAAATAAAGGCGGTTAGTGACATATCAAAGATCACAATACCGGCAGCGTCATTAAATAGTGATTCATGTTGCAAAATGCCAGCTTGTTCTTCAGTAACCGGATTTGACTCAAAGATGGAATTGACTGCGGAAGCATCCGTTGGTGTGACAATTGCCAGTAACGCAAAAGCCAAACTGATTGGCATGATTGCATAGACCAGATGCAGGCCAAAACCAACAACCAAGACACTGACAATGACTAGACCAACCGCCAGCGATAAAATATTAGTAATTGAGCGGCCAATCCACAAGCGCGAGCTGTTTTGGGCTTCATTGAACAGCATTGGTGCAATGACGGCCAGTGCAAACGTCGATGGGTCAAGATTAAAGTTGTTATAAACTGGTAATCCTGCTAATAAAATGCCCAGAAAAATTAAGAAAAACGGCAGCGGTATTTTGGTGATGTGACGCGCTAAAATGTTGGCCAGCACGACAGCTGCAAAAATAATTGCCAGAAGTAATACTTCATCCATTTGGGCATCCCCCTTTCTGGTTTCTTAACGGTCCTAGTTTAGCACTTACAAGTCTAAAAGGTGCTGGGGAGCACTTGGCCGATTACAGGTTGAAATCGATAACCGATTTTGACGACAAAAAAATGGCGAGCCGCTTCGACCTTCTGAACGCTCTCGCGCCGATCGTTACGAACTCACCGTGGTTTGGCACCGCTAAGCAGTATAGCATGAAACTGCCTAGGATGACAAGAGGAAAACTGATAGAATCAGTTTTGTCAATTAGTTATTTGTTTATTAAATTGTGTAAAATTCGGATTTTTAAAGCTGAATTTGCTAGCTTGTTAGCCAGTTGCCTACAAAAGGGGACCAGTTTGGCCAGTTAATGCAGCAGATTGCCAGTTATCCCAAGTGATATGCTTATATGAGGCATCCCAGAAATACCATTCAAGTAGGCAACTTTTTAGAAAGGTTGCTTTGGCTTGTTGCTGTTCTCTAATCGACGCTTTTTCAGCTTCCTGATCAATGATTTCAAAAAATTGTTGAATGAAGCCGGTTGGCCCTAAGAAGTCTTGGTTGCCAAGAGTTAAGAAGCTCCGGAAAGGTTCCTGGTCGACTCTGGTTTGATGCTTTAGATATTTACCGAGTTCAATGTATAGCCATTCACCAGCAGCGAAGGATGGCAGAATTTGCAAAACACTGTGGGTTTGAATGGTTGCTGCCATATGCTGACGATATAATTGATTGATTGGCTGGATTGGTGTCCATTTAAGACTTTTCCAATCGTGTGGCATCGAATCTGGTTCTCGTTTTAACCAGTCGCGTAGCATGTTCAATTGTAAGGTTAATCGTTTATGAAATAATTGGACTTGATCTGTTGTGGTGCCATAATTGATAAGTGCGTTGATCACAGCCACTTCGTTGTATTCAAAAGCAATATCTTGTTCATCGTAGTAACGAAGTTGTTGAGGCGATAATGTGCCATTGATGATTCCCTGAACGAATGGATGCTTTTCATTTGCAGTTAAGTAAGGTTGAGCTTCAGTGATCATTTCTTCAGATAGTGACATAAAAAGTCCTCCTAAGATTTCGTAAGAGGGGGCCAACTTAAGCAAAAGAAAAGTCCACTTAAAAATCAAGCGGACTGGTAGTGCCTGATCTTCCTTCGACAGTATTAACTGCATCAGGTTCAATGGGTATTTCTCAGCCATTTGGGCACCCCAGATCACGAAATCATATTATTTTTGTTTTAATTATAACAGTTGGCTGGTGGATGACAACATTGAGTAACAATCCAAATATTTTAATGATGATGGCAAGGCTCGTTAAGGTTTAACGATGAAAAAAGAACTATCAACTTGACAGATATTTACTTTTGCCGTGTCAATCAAATCAAATTGAGAATGACCAAAGTTGTACTGAAAACATTTGAAAATCCATGAATGAGCCAGCTGGGAATAATTGAGCCGTTTGCCAACCTTTCATCAATGTAGCATAGCAAAAAACCAATCACGCTGGTAAAAGTAAACACGATGATGACGACACTGATGGTGGCGATGGGTGCAAAAAAGACAACGTGGAGTGCGCCAAACAACAATGATTGAATGATATTACCTATTACAAACCCCAAGTGGGAAATTAATCGTTTTGCTAAAAAGCCTCGAAACAGAATTTCTTCCGCGAGACCGGTCTGGAAAAAGGCATAGAGGATGATACTAATGACAGTCGGAAAATTAAAGTTTGTAAACTTGGTGCTCGCCAAAACTGAAGAACTGGGCAGTGTTTGAAAAACAAAATAGCCAGTGCTACAAAATAACATCAGTGCAACAAGACTAACCAAGCTTAAAGAGAGTTTAACGGGGATAACCTTTTTAATTCCGATCCATCCCAAAAATTTGTTCTGGCGATACCAAATCCACCACCAGATAAAAGGAATCAATATAAACAATCCTAACTGAATAATCGACGACAGTAACGAGCTAAATAAAAGAGTCATTTCATTCCCTCCTATGCCAAAAAAATAATTAAATGATTAATTAATATATTATATTTATTATAGCAGTAATCAGTTTGTTTGTAATTAAGAACACGCCATAATGCCATTTTTTAAAGTCATAAATGCGAGAATTGGGCTGGAATTTGCAAAAATACTCAAAAAAAGGACCAGAAATAAGTCATCGCGGCTTTTCCTGATCTGTTTTAACTGAGAGATTGATATTAAATTTCTTGATTAGCCCTTATTCGCTTGCCAAATTCAGTTTCATCAAAATGGTCAATCACGTTTTTAAGATCCGAACGGGTGAGACTGGCACCAAACAAGGCACTGCCAGGTTCGGTCATGATGCCGTCTGCCAAATGATAGTGAACAACCGTATCAAATCCCATGCTGTCAACGAACTTGGCAACTTGATCCACAGCTTCCGGATTGTCGCCGGTCACAAATAGGGCTTTGCGGTTCTCTGTGCCTGCAGGTCGGGCTTCTTCCTGAAGATTATGGTAACCCATGTGATTAAAAGTTTTGACGATCGTACTTTTATTAAAATATTTTTGAACCTGTTCGCTGGATGTTGATAACGGATCCAAGACTTCTTCGCGAATGCCATCCGTTTCCCACCAGTAATTCATCGCATCGATGACCAATTTGCCCTTAAGCAGTTTGGGATTAATATTTTTGTAACGGCTGAGGGGAATCGCTAAAATGATCAAGTCACTTTTGCTAATTACCCCCTGATTGGTAGCCGCCGTGGCGCCCGGGACCAACGTGTCGATGGTTAACGCAATTTTTTGAACGGATCCTGATCCGGAAATTCTAACGTTGTAATGAGCTGCTAAGGCCAATTGTGCCAAAACAATGCCAACTTTTCCTGCTCCCAGGATGCCGACGGTTTTAATTTCACTCATTATGAGACCACCTCTTTAGTTAAAATTTCTTTAACCCGTGGAATCACTTTCGTTGCGTAAAGCTCAATCATTCGTTCTCGTTGAGCAGCTGTTTGGTTGCCAGCACCATAAACAAGATCAAAACGACCAAGATCAAGTAGTTTAATCGTCCGGGCAATCCGTTGCGCAACGTGTTCCGGATTACCAACATAGAATGACCCTGACTTGGTTTCACCGTCAAACTGCTCGCGACTCATTGGTGCCCAACCACGGGTTAAACCAATCCGGTCAAAGTTGGCCTTAATATTTTTCCAAGCAACGGCCACAGCTTGCTCCTCATCGTCAGCGATAAAGCCATGGGAATGAACTGCAATTGGTTGAATCGGCATTTTATATTGAGCGGCCGCTTTCTTATACAAATCAATGTAGGGCACGAAACGATCGGCTTGGCCGCCAATGATTGCTAGGATCACTTTGTAGCCATATCTAGCGGTTCTGATAATGGATTCGGGTGAGCCACCAATGCCGATGTAAGTCTCCAAGCCAGCATAGTCAGTTTTAGGATAAACGTCCTGATCTTTAAGCGACGGTGTAAATTTACCATGCCAGGTGATTGGCTTTTCTTTGATCAGTTGGCTATATAGTTCAAGCTTTTCATTAAATAAGTCATCATAATCAGTTAAATCATACCCAAATAGTGGAAATGATTCTGTGAAGGAGCCACGGCCAAGCATCACTTGTGCGCGACCGTTTGAGAGGCCTTCAAGAGTTGCGAAGCGTTCGTATACCCGGATTGGGTCATCAGAACTCAAGACTGTAACGGCGGTTGCTAGTTTAATATTTTGAGTAACGGAAGCGATTGCACCCAGTACAACCTCTGGACTTGAGACACTATAATCTGGTCGGTGGTGTTCACCAACGCCGATTACATCAATACCTAATTTATCAGCTAGCTCGCCTTCCTTAACAATTTGGCGGATTGACTGACCTGCTGTTAAGAGGCTGCCGTCTTCAGCTGAAACAATGTCACCAAAGGTTTCAATGCCGAACTGTAAATTATTTACGTTGACCATGTTGTTCCTCCCTTGCTTACTTTTAGTAAGTTTAATATCAATATATTATAGATTGATGGGGAAAGCAACTAAATAGATGGGGTGAGAGTAACCTAGATCGGTATCTGAACAAAATATTGGGTTAGATTTTAGCTACAGGAGGTATTAATGACAATGAGAAAATATGTTTTTATTTGTACATTATTTAATTCCATTGGATTAAGTTAAATGGTGATTACATATAGCTCTGATAGCTCTGAGTTTCCATTTTTCACCAATACAGAGACAACATTGCGTTGGTGAAAAGGAGGGATAACTTTAACACGGGATGGACTATTTGATTTGCTGTAAGGCAATATCATACGATCCATACGTTATTTTGGGTATTGCGTTTCCCAATCAGGCAGAATGTTCTCTTGGATTTGTTTGAAAGCTGAAAATGTTTTTAATTGTAATCCTAATTTGGGGGTTGTATTCTCTAATTGTGAAGCATTGATTAGGCACATAACGGCTTCACAATTTGTTAACACAGATCGCCAACAATATTAAGCCGCTCTAAGTATGTCTTAGGGTGGCTTAATTTATGCATTAAAATGCGTCGCTTTTCTTGTAGATAAAAATAAAAGTGATAATCTTACCTTGTCGTAAGGAAAGTTCCTTGCGATCTTGATACGCATGAGGTCTTCCGTCCCCCCCAACGGGAGACTTTTTATTTTCAAATTAACGAAAGCGCTTTATAATAATGCTGTAAAATAAATAGATTTCGGATTAAGAGACTTTTTGGTCTGGGGGTATCTTGATTGAGGGGGAAACATAATGACAAATAATTCGAATAACTGGTCAACTGATCTTGAAAAAGCTAAGGCCGTCATTAATAGTGATTTGAGCCTGGTAGAGATTTCTCAATTAACCGGCATTGATATTGCTTCGCTTTCGGGATACGATGCAGACCAAAAAAGCCTTAATTGTGCGAGTTGGACAACAATCAACAAATTGGCACAACTGTGGCAAGTGAGCCAAATAACTGCAACTCAAGTAAATACGCCGGCCTTTTTCTATTTTGTTAGTATGCTGAGCGATTGGTTTGAGAGTGTTAAAAGAAATAATACTGATGGTCCGTTAAAAGATGTTTTGGATTCCTTAAGCAAAATGGTTATGTCAAATCCGGCCGTGATGTATGAACTATTTAAAGTTTTCGATGAAAATGGATTGAGAAAAAATAGCAATTTAAAAGGGGCAGCAAAAGACAATCAAAGCTATAGAGTGTTTAAAAAGAAGCTTGACAATAGTTTTCAGGCTAGTTTAGAAAGTCTTCCGGCTGCTCAAACTAATCAAAATGGTGTCCCTAAAGACTGGCAGATGGTCAAAGTATTCGAAAGAATATACAGCAATATCATTCAGGATCCGACAGAAATTTCCAATTTAAAAAAGATTTATGAAGAATATTGATATTATTTTTAAGTTTGATTTTTAAATCTGTGACGAGGAGAATATGAAATCCAGCCACATATCTGGGGTGCAACTGTGTAAGGGAATGTATGTTTCTGGGAATAAACTAATTAATAAATTCTAGAGTAAAAATGAAGCCCTTTAATCTGAAAAATGAGTTGAGGGTCTTTTTGCTGTCTGATATACTCATAATATTCTATTTATGGAAGGATATTATGAAAAAGTATTTGTTAGAGGGGACACTCCTAATTACTATGATCTTAGGGAGCAGTTTGTTCACTCAATCGGAAGCTTCTGCTAGCCATGCATATTCAACGATGCCTATATCTTTTAGAAAAACTTGGTATCATTATGAGGGACACAGCAATTATAGTAAGTTAGTTTTTTCAAAGCACAGAATGTCATACACCGAAAAGATTGAAGGGCATATTGTACATTCGTCCAATAAAGTTAAAGTATATAAATTATCCAATGGATGGTGGCAAGTATATGGAGCTAATCAAACTGCTGGAGCTGGTAACAATTACAAAGTAGCATACTCAACAGTTGGTGGCAAAAAACGGTTAACAATGTTTAACTATTACGGTTATCAGAAAAATGAAATTGGACATTACTATACTTCAAAGGTGGCACATTATTAACAACTCATTCACACAACCTGTCAATTATTAATTGAAATAAATTCAAATCTGCATTCTTCCACAAAAAGAAATAACAATCATGGTGATAAAATAAAAAATCGCCAGATAAAATCACATGATAGTCTTTACTTTTATATTCGCAATGCATAAAAAAATACCCTCCTTCATGATGTCTAATAATTAGATGCGTGAAAGAGGACTATTTTGTTTTTAAACAGCAAAATATAAAATTATAACTAAATATACAAAAAAGCTAACCGATTTCTCGATTAGCTTTCATCCGCCCCGGGGCTATAGTATTTTGTGCTAACTTTTACTGCAAGCGAGTGACAGTCAGTGACAATTAAGAAAATCAAGAATGCCTTTATATCAGCATTTTGACATCTTACAGTATCTCCTGAAACCCTATCAATGGAGTCGGCGGGAGTCGAACCCGCGTCCGAGCATATCGCCACCTAGACCTCTACGTTCATAGATCTATTATTTGAATTTCACCATTTGAAACGCCACAAATCAAGGCAACCACAGATGGCTAACCTGATTGGTCTCTTCAGTTGACTTCAGGTGGGAGCCAACCGCGTGAGCCCACTAAATTTAAGACCCAGATCTAACCCATGGGCGAGATTAGGAGGATCTACGTTAAGCGCTTATTAGGCAGCTAAAGCGTAAGAATTGTTATTATTTTTTGCAGTTATAATTTAAACTGGACGGATTAACGTGACGCCGCACGGAACGCAGTCCAAGCTCAACCTATACCCGTCGAATCCTTAACGACCCCGTATAGATACATAATGTATTGTATCATACATCGACTAGGGTTAGAAGTAATTAGATTAGATCATAGTGTTTAAGACCATTCACGATACCGTGGTCGGTATTTTTAGTGGTAATAAACTCCGCATATTCTTTGACTGCAGGGAGCCCATTGCCCATAACAACTGCATGATCAACGTATTCGAGCATGGGAATATCATTATTGCCATCACCAAAGCCATAAGTCGGAATGCCTTCAAGATGGGCATTCTTGATTAATTCTTGAATGCCGCGTTTCTTTGAGCCGTCTTTAACAACAACATCCATACTAAAAGGTGTATTTCGGTAGAAGGTCAGCGTATCCTTGAAAGTATCAATATACTTTTGATCGCGGCCAACCGTGCTGACAACCATCATATAAATTTCGTTGTTCTTAATAAAGTCACGGGCACCGAGTGGTGGGATTCGGGTGTTGATTGACTTGTAGTTACTTCGGGTATCGTCAGTAACGTAATCAATTCGAGCGCCTTCATTATTCATCACCGTTGTTGTATCCTGATGGGGCTTTGCGAAGCCCATAAATTCTGTGATAATAGTTGGTTTAATGATTGCTTTATAAACTGGTTGGTTCTCAAAAATAACATAGTCGCCATTTGCGGAAACAACCGTATCAATCCCAGTGACCGCCAATGTCTCTGGAATTTCGAAAATGTTTCGGCCGGTTGAGATGACGGGTAAAACATTATTTTGTTTCAATTGGTGCATGGCGTCTGCAACTTCAGGGTCAACGCGTGTTTGCTCATTAAATAATGTGTGGTCTAAATCGAAAAAAGTAATTGCTTTATACATGAATTAAAACCATCCTATCCTAAAAGTGGTTGATAATAAAACCAACACTATAATATCATAACAATCTTTCTTGTTTTCAAGCAAGTTTCTCATTTTCTTGGTAAAATAGAATACATATGAGGTGAGACGAAATGGAAAAAACAACCATTGCCAACGAAAGAACCAAACGTTTTTTCGTTCGATTACGAAGAATTCCAGGTGAACACTGGTATTTAGCAACTGATAGTGAAAAAAATGTGGATTCCAGTGATCGAACCAAAATTCCTGATGATCTTAAAACTCAGGATTTTTTAATTGATCAAATCAGTTTTTTTAATAAACAAATTTGGTATCATTTTTCCTGTGAAGGGTTATCAGGATGGCTGCCAAAGCGAAATATTCGCAAAACTTTTCGGAGACTGGACGTCGAGCCCATTAAACAAGCAACTCAGGCTGATATCGATAATCAGTGTGCGGCCCTTAAAATGTTGTTGCGGGATGCCGGTAGCCAAATTTCCGATCAGGCATTAAAGCAAGCTGTGCAAAAGTGGCGTGATTCAGCTGAACCATTGATTGGGTTACGAGATTTGATTATTTCAGAAACTCATTCGATTAAGGACTTAAACCGAGTAGACTTTCGCCAGCTTAATAAACAGCTGCTTCGTCGTCGGCCAATCGTTGTGCGAGTTGCTGGAGTTGATAATTTGAAATCCAGTTTTATTATTTTAACAGGATTTAACCGCAAACTATACTATTACAACGATCCGTGGACTGGCCGCTTGGAATCGGTTTCGCAGAATCATCTTAAGAAACATTGGCACCACGGCAATTTAGAAGCGATTAGCTATTAAAAGTGGGGGTTACAAAACAAATGAAATTACTAATGATTGAAGATAATAAATCTGTTTCAGAGATGATGCAGATGTTTTTCCAAAAAGAGGGCTGGGATGTCTCGTTTGCTTATGATGGCATTGAAGCCGTTGACATGTTCAATGAGGATCCAGATAGTTGGGACATGATTACGTTGGACTTGAATTTGCCCAAAAAAGATGGCATGGAAGTCGCCAAGGAAATCCGGCAAAAGTCCAAAACAGTGCCAATTATCATGTTAACTGCTCGGGATTCAGATAGTGATCAGGTTTTAGGATTTGAAATGGGTGCTGACGACTATGTTACTAAGCCGTTTTCACCAATCACCCTGGTTGCGCGAATCAAAGCACTTCAACGCAGAGCTCATGCTGAGAAGCAAGCTGATTCGGAGTCAGGCGCCGAAAAGCTGGATGACGGCATTATTACGACCGATCACTTTAAGCTTAATAGTAACACCCGTGAGGCATACTTGGACGGAAAAATGATTCCAGAACTAACGCCTAAAGAATTTGAACTGCTTAAAACGTTGGCTCAAAAACCGCGTCAGGTCTTCTCCCGTGAGCAATTACTTGAGTTGGTTTGGGGATATGATTATTACGGTGACGAGCGAACAGTTGATGCTCATGTCAAAAAATTACGACAAAAAGTTGAACGGGTCGGTTCTCAGGTGATTCAAACCGTTTGGGGTGTTGGTTACAAATTTGATGATAGTGAAGTGGATAATCAACAATGAAGATGATTTATCAGCAACTTCTGTCATTCTTTCTAGTCATTGCGGTGACCATCCTATTGTTGGGCTTTTCATTTTCTAGAATGTCTAAAACGTTTGTGTATGATAATACTTGGCGAAACTTGGAAAAATATTCGGATAGTTTGGTTCAGCAATCGCTCACCATCAACTCAAAGGGTCAAAATAAAATTTCGTTTGATGTCCCCACGCTTAAGACAACTGAAGCTTTATTAGAAAATCAATCGGTTCATTTTACGGTATTTAACCCTAAAAACCAAGTCATTTATCCAAATAACGGCATGTCACCCAAAATCACTAAAAATGACTGGAAACACTTACGTAAAGATCAGATTGTCAGAAAAGTAAACAATAAGAATTTTCGATTAACCAACGGAAAAACGCGACCAGCGATGATTGAGGTGCTGAAGCCCTATTATTATAAGAAGAAATTAGTTGCGGCAGTCAGTGCCGGTGCATTTATTTCTGATGTTAATTCTAATGTTGACCGAATTAACCGGGATTTGCTAAAGGGATTGGGTGTTTCGTTAATCATTTCAATGGTGATTAGCTTTTTCATTGCAAGTCGTTTAAATCGCCGAATCAGCCGATTACGGAACGCGGCCAATCAGGTTGCAAATGGTAATTATCAAATCAGAGTTAAAACCAGTGGTAAAGATGAAATTGGTGAACTGATTAACGATTTTAATCATATGACGGAATCGTTGGATAAAGCTGATAAGGAAATTCAACGTCAAGAGGAACGTCGCCAGGAATTTCTAGCTGATGCTGCCCATGAGATGCGGACACCGTTAACGACGATCTCAGGGATTCTTGAGGGTATTAAGTACGATGTCATTCCGCAAGAATCTCGAACAAAATCAATTGATTTGATGAGTAGTGAAACGCAACGGTTAATCCGTTTAGTAAATGAGAATCTGGATTATGAAAAAATTCGCTCAAATTCAATTCAGTTGGATAAACGTCACTTTAATGCGACTCAAGTTTTAAATAATTTAGTTGAGCAACTAGAAAATAAGGCTGCGGAGTCAAAGGATAAGATTGACCTGCATGCGCCTAAGGATCTACCTATTTACGCCGATTACGATCGGTTTGTCCAAATCGTTTTTAATATCACTAATAATGCCATCCAGTTTACTGATAAGGGAACGATTACAATTACTGGTGAACGTGGGTATAACGAGACGATCGTTCGGGTTGCTGATACCGGCATTGGGATGACAGATGCCCAGCAGAAGAATATATTTGAACGGTATTACAAGGCCGATGCCTCCAGACGAAGTGGTAAGTATGGTGAATCCGGCCTTGGTCTGGCAATCGTCCACCAATTGGTTAAGCAGCACGGGGGTAATATTACTGTTGAGTCTGCACCTGGAAAGGGCACGACATTTACAGTTATTATTCCAGACCAGACGAAAGCGGAGAAACAAAAAGATGAACAATCTGCGGATGCTGATCAAAATTAGTGTTTATTTTTTGGAAGAACTAAAAAAGTCAGCGGTTGAGGTAAGATGTTGAACAATCCCCCTAAAGTTATGATTTTAGCTTTAGGGGGATTGTTCATTGTGGCCCTCAGTCGCTGACTTTTTAATTGAGATTAATTATTTGGACAAAATTTAACCTTTATTTAGATTGAATTTAAGGTCAATTTAAACTACTTTTGGAATAATATCATTGTATTCATAATTTGAAAGTAGAGGAGAGATTTCGAATGAAACAGCTACTTGATGATACTAAAATGATTAAAAATATTACTGCTGCACAGTTAGTTAAGGTTTTCTTTCCATTTGTAATTGTTAAAACGGAAGATCATCAATATTGGAAACTTAATTTGTCGGAGAAGGAAAGCCAAGATCCATTATTTTGGGAGTCAATGAAGAAAATTTTACAAGAGAAAATTTGGGTTCCAGTTGGGCGTAAATATCATCAGATGTTGGACAACGGCTGGGAACTTAGCCAAGAATCATAGTGTAACTTAGAATAAATGGTGATTTTAAGAGAGTGGGACGAAAGGCGGTTAACTTCCAGAGCGTAATCTGATTGTCCGAATATTCCGGGCTTGAATGTTTGGATAATTCGATTACGCGGCAGGAAGTTGCCTTTTGGCGCACGTTTTCCACTTGGTAATAATCGTGATTACACAAGCGGGGCTGGACAAAATTACTTTTGTCCCAGCCCCATTTGTGTTTTTCTGAAATTAAAGACTTAATAATTAGCCTAAGTTTAGTTGATTGACTTCCGAACGTTTATGGTCGGGCGTATTGGTTTCCTCGAGCAGCTCTTGTTGCACCACTTGTTTGAGCTTTTGATTCGCTCATATATTGATAATTACCGGGATTGGTTACTTCTGAATAGAATTTGTTACTATCTGATACGAATACCATCCCAGCACCAGCAACCGTCCATTGGCCTTGCTTGGTCGTTGAATGTCCGGTTTGATTGTTTGGACTATGACGGGTGCTTTGATTCTTATGTCTGGTGTCGCGATTCCCATAACCATAACTTGTTGAGGATTTATGATGATGCATCTGGGGACGCATGTGCGTGATTGGTTTTGCATTACTGCTCCCAGTATCATAGTTAATCTTGATTCCCTCAACCGAATTAATGACTGCAATCGAGGTATTGATGGCACCATCTGAAGATTTAATATTAACAATTGATCCACGTGGAATTGTTTCGGTTCCTTTATAAAGCGGGAGGGTCTCATATTCAATTGTGCTGCTGGTTCCAGGATTGTTTTCCCAGTAGTTTTCAGCCGTTTCTTCGGCATATCGCATACCGCCTCCCTGATTGGCGCCAACGTTTTGAGGACGGGTTCCGGTTGTAAAATTATACTGAGAGGTGTATGACTTAGTGCCTAACAAGCTATCGCCGATCGAATGACTTCGATTGTATAGATAGCCGTGATAGGTACGACCTGTTAAGCTGTAATGAATTGCAACCTCGGGATTATCTGACGGCCACGAAGGCGGTGCAAGGGGATCGCCCTGACGTGACCCCTTGGATGATTGATATTCGGAATAAGTTAGAACGGCGCGAGCGGTTGAAGACCGCCCTTGACTGTCACTAGTGAAATGATATTCGCCACGTTTAAGATCAGCAAAGCCGGAATCTTTAGCTTTGCCGATTACATAATAATAATTACCAGTTGGACCGGCAGATTCGTGATTGGTGTCGTAAATCATCTTTTTTAAAATAGTGTTATTCCGTTGTTTTACGGCATGATATGTATGTGAAGCAACCTGTTTATGATGTGATTTTGAGGATGATTTGTGAGTCGATGATTCATTGTTACTGGTTGCGGTGACCTTGGTGGCACTTTCCTGTGAAGATTTCTTATCATTATTATTGCCACACGCGGCTAAGCTCAATGTGACTAAAAGTGCAGCCCCGATGGTGGTTAACTTCTTGAATTTCATAAATTTATCCCCCTGAATGTCGTAATGCTTTTAATGTTTGTGCAACTGGTTCCCAACATAATCGTGTGTAAACATCACCCCTCGCGATATTTTAAAACAACAATTAGTATCAAGAAAAGATCTTTGACATGACCTGAATGTTGGCAATATGCTGCTAGATGGTAGTCATTAAATGACTCAATTAAAATTTAAACCTTTGACGAACGAGTCATATTCGTAGGAATGATAGCGTTTTCTAAAACGTGTGCAAAACTGGCTTTAGAAAACGCTAGGACTCCTTAAAATAATTTCTAAGATGACTAGCAGCAATATGGTTTGTTCGTAATTATTAACCCCTTTCTCAAACGCTTCAATTAGCAAGAATATTTTAATTATAATATGTGGTACGGATTTTGTGTCAATAAAAATTAAAATTATTCAAGGAGCGTTTTATATTAAAAAGGTATTCGAAATTATTTAGCTGATATCACGATCTCGATTGAGAAAGATGCGGATAGGTGATGATCATTCCATAGTAAAAATAATCATGATGAAATTAGAGGCACTATCAGACAAAGTAGGACATGTGTTGCAATCAGTCCCGATTTATTTTTCTGTGTTTTTGAGGATAAAGAAAAATCCCCTAAATGCCTTAAAATCAGCACTCAGAGGATCTCATGTTTTTCCATATTGTTCAAATAATCACCCGCACGGGGCTCGAACCCGTAACTCCGCCTTGAGAGGGCGACGTCTTAAACCAGTTTGACCAGCGGGCAATACTCTCAAACCACTATAATAGTATATGAAATTTGGAAACGTTTGTCAACAACAGATCCTAAATAATCTAGTAACGTTGGTTTGCCTAGCTAATTAAGAAAGGGAGCTACTCGACATAGGTGGTTTTAACGTTAATCAATTCATGCTGATCATTATAACGAACTTTAAAGCGGAGGTGGTCATCGATTTGAATGGTATTTCGTAAAATTAGCGCGTTCTTTTCTTGAATTGTTAGCTCATGGAATGTCTTTATCTTTTCAATAATTTTTTTATTAGATTTTTTATCGGGCATAAAAGTCATCCTTTAATCTAGGATAATTCTTACTATCATTAAAATAGTAGTGGATAGCCGTGAATTTAATGTGATAAAAATATGATGAAACCGTGAAATAATTGATGGGGTATCTTGATATTATTGTAAAAGAAAACCGTTGTTTAAGCGTCTTCACACTCGCAACAACGGTTAAATTAGTATTGGGTATACTGGGCTCGAACCAGTAAATTACGGATTCAGAGTCCGCTGCCTTACCAATTTGGCGAATACCCAATGAAATATTACAGTTAATTATATTATCGAGTTTTGCGCCACTTGTCAATACCAATTTTGTTAATGATTGCGTATTAGGCAGCTTTTATGAACCTCATAACAGTTGACCAGCCTTTTTACCAATTCTTTCTAAAAAATTTGTCCGGGATCGTTGCCGACAATGTTCAGCGTTGTATAAGATGTCCAGCTTAACAGGCTTAACGCCACAGAGTTTCAGAATTTGTCGCTGGAGAACTCGGCCGTAGTCGGCCAAGAATGGCTTAAAGATAATTGGTGAGTTGCAAGTTGTAATAATCCAAGCTTTCTTGCCGGAAAGCATTCCAACCATTCTTTTGCCGTGGTATTGATAAGCAAAACCACACGTAAAGACACGATCGATGAAGCCCTTTAATATAGCCGGCATCCCTGACCACCAAATCGGAAAAATAAATAGGAAGTCGTCTGCCCAAGAGATCAGGTCTCGGAAAGGTTTCATTTGAGAATTATCTTTTAGGTTTCGCCGTGGATGGTTAGCATCAAAATTTAAGAGTGGGTTGAAATCTGTTTTATATAAATCTAAAATTTGAATTTCATTTCTGGAATTTAGATGTTGTGAGACCGACTTTAGAATTTCATGATTAAAGCCGCTATGGTTGGGATAAGCGTAGATGATGAGAACTTTCATTTTGGCGTTGCCTCCAGTCGAAGCTGATTTCCAATAAGGCTTATCTTTTGAATGAGGTGAGGGACATTTGCAAACGCTTGCTGCCGTGCCGAAGTTTCGATATCTTGTGCGATTAAATCTAATGATTGATAGAATTGCGCCTTTGCTTGGAACAATTGTCGCTTTTCTTGTAGAAATGAAAGTGTGCTTTCTTTACAACTCTCAGAAATAGGCGAGTTCATCAGATTAATAATCATTTTTATTTCTACTAACTTAAGTCCGGCAAGTTTTAAATTTTGAATCGTATTGATTAGACGAATGTCCGAATTTGAGTAGTCGCGGTATTGATTCGAATTTCGTTTAGGGGAAACAATGTGATGTTGATCGTAATATCTTAAAGTATCTTTACTGCAGCCTGTTTGTTTGGCACATTCTTGAATATTCATCATTATTCACGACCTTTGACTATTATTATCAATTTTAAATGGATCATTAAACGATTCCGTAATGTTACTAGGCGGTCAATGATTGTCCCGATTGATTAAAAACATCTTAGCATTTGACCTAGGTCGAAGGTCAAGATTTATTTGACTATCGAAAATGTCCTTGCTTTTTAGGGTGATAAAAAGTGCGCCGCTGGAGGCTGAATGATTCACCCCTTAACGGCGCACATATATTAATCAATTAAATGTCTTACCAATAACCCAGAGCGCCTGTTAATTTAGCGCGGTCAACATCACGTGATGATAATTGACCTGTTTGATAGGCCTTGGGGTCATTTGGATCCACTGGACTGGTCCACGAATATTTGACTGGACTTGGTGTTGCATCAGGTTCGTCACTGACAGGCGCATACATGACGTCATTTTGGTAAGGCGTGTGGTATAAGCCGAGTGCATGCCCAAGCTCGTGCATAATCACTGTTGCCCAATAATTGGTAATTTGTTGATTTCCAGCTGACGTTGCAGCATCTTGATAAGCATATTGGACAGCTTGCCGAAGTTGTTCAATTTGATCATTGTATGAATCTCGAAGTGATTGGTCTGTCTGTTCGTAAGTTGATTTCAAAACTGCAAGCTGTCTTTGTACAGCGGCTTTTGCAGCACTCGTTGTGGCACTGGCTAATTTTTGCTGAAGCGCCGCGTACTGATTCTCGTAGTTGGTACGGTTCTTTTTAATTTGAGCATTTGTATCAGCTGTTAACTGAGCTGACTGGTTAGAAATACTACTCAGTTTTGCAGCCAATTGAGGTGATAGTGAAATACCGCTTCGACCATAAGTAGGGTCATTAAAGTTATTAGTATCAACCTCAACGGTATTACCACTGAACAAACCATCCCAGCCTTGTGCACTACCATCCCCGAATTTAACTGTTAAGGTGTGGTTGGCCTGAGTTCCCAAAACAAAGACTTGTCTTCCAAGTGCATTATTCCAATTATTGATGGCCGTATCAACATAGTTAACTAATTGGCTGTCAGCAACGTAGATCGTTGCTTGGTGATTGACAAAAACACCACTATCAGCAAATTGTGATAGGTTAAACTGTGTATTAAATGTGCTGGGGTACTTTGCATAGGTTGCTGCACTTAAAGTTAATAATTTGCTGTTAGGATCCAAATCCGGTGAAGCTGTGATCAGGTCATTTAAATCCGGTGCAGAAAGGGCAATGCTGTTATCCATGACTCCGGAATTTGAATTGTTGTTGGATTCATTATTATTGGTAGCGGATGAATTGGATTGATTAGATGAAGAAGATGCTGTTTTCTGAACCTTACTGAGGTATCCGCGCCAAATCCAACCAGCAATTTTTTTGTTAGACGAGTTTTTTGCATAGTAATATAAACGGTATTTCCCGTTAATGCGTATTTTTTGCTGGTAACTCACTTTAAAAGTTTTATTTGCATATGCAGCAAGTTTGAATTTCTTTGATCCAAGTTTTGCTGAATAAGCATAGGCCTTTTTAGCTTTGGATTTATCAATTTTATAAGACGTCTGTTTGGTCTTATGCCGCCAAATAACCTTGATACTTGTCTTAGCTTGCGTTGGAGTGGTTTGCTGAAATAAAAACCCAGTGGAAAATGCCATTGTTGCAATTAGAAGGCTCGAGAGTACTTTTTTGTTGACGTTCATTGGTAACTTCCTCCAATAATTGTTTACAAGTTAATGCTTCTTAATTCATGATAACAGAGAATTTGATACACACAAGCGATTAAATAAACTCATTGATTAACTAAAGTATAACTCGAAGTAACGGTAATGGTGGCATTATCCATCCACTTAATTATTAAGCGCATGCTGAATATGATGCCAAATGATTAAAAATCACGTACTTCTGTATATCCGTTGTGTAAATTTATCAATCTAATAAAATAGAGAGGGGCCAGTATGCGCGTTTTATGTCGATACTGTAGTCACGGCCAATTATAAAAAAAGTGGAATATGGTGCCATTCCCATTTGGATGGGGAACAGACCATTATCCACGCTGACGATTGATTATTCAAATGATAAATCCACTAGATATTTTCCTTTATTTGCCAGATGAGAGGTTGTAATCCACAACTCATGATAGCTGGTGTCTTTCACGGCAGTTTTATCATGAAAGTAGTCCAATAACTCATTATTCATTGAAATAAACTCTGAGGCCATTCGATTCACTTCGAGTTTTTGGTCTGGAAAATAAATTTCTGGATTGCCTAGCTTCACATCATCATCCAAATACATTTCAACAACATTGTCATACCTGTCTGGATTAATCATAACTTTATTGGGATGGGCCTTAATGTATGAAAGAACATGATAAATTGTATCGGAATTACTAGCCAAAGGATGATTCCTCCAATCATTCTAATCTTCTCTCAATTAGTATACCATGAAAGATTTATCAGAGTTTGGTTGGCTGCCAACTAGTACGCTTAGTTGCTTTATCTTAGGAATGATAAGGGTTACAATTAATAGACAAATTGGTTGCAGTATTTTGGGGAAGTGGGGATCGAGTTGATTAAACTAATCAGAAGCCGGATATCATACCTAGCTGTTTTGGGGGCAGTTTTGTTTTTAGTGTTACAAGTTATGAGCGATTTATATTTACCGACTGTTACGTCAAATATCATTGATAAAGGGATTGCTCAAAATAACATTAGTTACATATGGCAGGAAGGATTCAAAATGATCCTGGTTTCTTTTTTAGGTGTCGCTGCTGCGGGTGGCAATATCTTCTTTGCCGCAACCCAATCAATGAAAATGGGCCAAAAAATTCGCGACGACATGTTTGATAAGGTGACTCATTTTTCAGAAGCCGACATGAACCGATTTGGAGCGGCTTCTTTAGATACGCGAACAACAAATGATGTTGTCCAAATTCAAAACGTGATGGTTCAAATTTTGCGAATGATGTTAATGGCACCTTTTATGCTGATTGGTGCTTCCACGATGGCATTTGTTAAAAGTCCCCGGCTGACGATTATTTTCCTGATTACCTTACCAGTGATTGCTTTGATCGTTGGGGTGCTGATGTATTATGTGGTCCCTTTATTTAAAGTTCTTCAAAAGAAGACTGACCGCATTAATTTAATTTTTGGCGAGACATTGACGGGTGTTCGGACAATCCGGTCATTCAATCAAGATCATTATGAAAATCGTCGTTTTGATGCAGCAAATAAAGATTTTGCAAATACAGGGATTAGGGCATTCACAATTGTGTCGTTTATTATTCCAATCGTGACAATTGTCTTCAGCTTTATTAATGTTGCAATTATTTGGTTTGGCGGTCAAATGGTTTCAAATCAATCACTGGCAGTCGGAAACCTGGTTGCATTTATGACCTATTCAGGTCAAATTCTTTTTAGCTTTATGATGTTATCAATGATTTTCGTCTTTCTCCCACGGGCTTCAGCATCGGCCACTCGGATTAACGAAGTCTTGTCGGTCAAAGATACCATCACCGATCCTGCAATTCCGGTTGATTTTCCGGTTCAGCAGAGCGGAACATTATCCTTTGAACACGTTTACTTTCGTTATTCAAACGCGGAACAACAGACGCTGCAAGATATTAATTTTTCGGCCCATACTGGTCAAACGGTGGCAATTATCGGTGGCACCGGATCTGGTAAATCAACTTTAATTAATTTAATTCCAAGATTGTTTGACCCTGAAAGTGGTGTTGTAAAAATAAATGGTGTCCCAGTTAACCAATTAACCCAACATGACCTTCACGAACAAATTTCAATTAATCAACAACAGGCAATTCTGTTTGCAGGAACCATTAGAGAAAATATGCATTATGCGAAACCGGATGCGACCGATGACGAAATTTGGTATGCACTAACAATTGCCCAGGCAACAGAATTTATTACGACTGAAAACGGTGGTCTTGATTATCACGTTGAACAGAATGGCGACAACTTTTCCGGTGGTCAAAAGCAGCGATTGGCAATTGCTCGAACGATTTTAAAACCGGCTGAAATATATATTTTTGACGATTCTTTCTCAGCACTGGACTTTGAAACCGATGCCAAATTGCGGATGGCCCCTAAAGAATGATCCTCAAATCAAGAAAGCAATTACAGTCATTGTGGCCCAACGGATTTCAACGGTTGCGGATGCAGATCTCATCATTGTTCTGGATGATTGTAAGATAAGTGGCATCGGCAGCCACAAGGAATTAGCCGCTTCCAATGCTGTTTACCAGGAAATCTTGAGTTCACAGATTGGCCAAGGGGGGAATGAATAATGCGAACACCACCGATTAGGGGCGTTGTGACTAAGCCAAATGATTTTTGGGGTGCCACGCGGCGGCTGATTCGATATACGCGGCGTTGGTTACCGATAATTATTCTGGCAATTTTTATGGCAATTGGTTCAGTTATTATGGACATTGTTTCGCCTAAAATACTTGGGCAGGCAACAACCGAAATTTTTAAAGGCGTTATGATTGGCATTCGTAAAATGCGTTCTGGAAATCCAGTTCAGTCGTTTCCAATCAATTTCGACAAGATTATTCAGATTTTAATTATGGTCGTGATCCTGTATGTTTTCTCAGGAATTTTTCAGCTGGTCCAGCAGGTTGTAATGACCCGGATTTCTCAAAACATTGTTTACCAGATGCGAAAAGATTTGAAGGAAAAAATGACTCGGTTACCGGTGTCTTTTTATGATTCGCATAACAAGGGTGATATTTTATCACGGGCCGTGAATGATATGGATAATATCAATACCATGCTGCAGTCCAGTCTAACGCAGTTGATTACCAGCTTCTTCATGTTCTTTGGCGTGTTATTCATGATGTTAACAATTTCTTGGAAATTAACATTGGTTGCTTTGCTGACATTACCACTTAGCTTACTGGTTGTTAGTTTTTTCGCACCAAAATCGCAAAAGTTTTTCAGGACCCAGCAGCGTGAACTTGGCATTTTAAATGGTCAAGTCGAGGAATCCTATAACGGCCACAATGTCATTAAAACATTTAATCGTGAAGAGCCAACCATCCATGATTTTAAGCAAAAGAATATTCGTTACTATCAGGCATCTTGGAAGGCACAGTTTGTTTCCAGCTTCTTGTTTCCACTAATGAATTTAATTAAAAATCTGGATTATGTATTTGTTGCTATTATTGGAGGTATTCAGGTGATGCAAGGGCAAGTCACGTTGGGAAATGTTCAAGCATTCTTGCAATATACAAATATGTTTTCGCAGCCAATTACCAGGATGGCAAATTTAACAAATACAATCCAGTCAACCATTGCTTCTGCTGAACGAATTTTTGCCATTTTTGATGAATCTGAGATGGATCCAAACCAAACCGATTATCCGGTTGATCCGAATGATCACACAGCTGTTAAGTTTGAACAGGTTAACTTCCAATATGTTCCGGATCAGCCACTCATTAAAGCCTTTAATTTAGTTGTTAATCCAGGCGAAAAAATTGCAATCGTTGGGCCAACAGGGGCAGGGAAAACGACCATCATTAATTTATTGGAACGGTTTTATGAAGTAAATTCCGGATCAATTAAAATGGGTGGTGAAGATATTCGTAATCGAAAACGGCCGCAGATTAGACGGAAGATGGCAATGGTGCTGCAGGAATCGTGGCTATTTAACGGTAGTATTTACGATAACATTAGTTACGGTAAGGAGAACGCCACGAAGGACGAAGTGATATCAGCTGCCAAGGCGGCACATGCTGATTTATTTATTCGTGAACTTCCGGATGGCTATGATACGGTCTTAAATGAAGATGCAACCAATATTTCTCAAGGCCAAAGACAATTGTTGACAATCGCCAGAGTTTTTCTCGCCAATCCCGAAATTATTATTTTGGATGAAGCCACTTCCTCTGTTGATACGCGGACTGAAAAGTTAATTCAAACTGCAATGGATAAATTATCTGCTGATCGAACCAGCTTTGTGGTGGCCCATCGCCTGTCAACAATTAAAAATGCTGACAAAATTGTCGTGATGAACCGTGGCCAGATTGTCGAAATCGGCAGTCATAAAGCGTTGATGGCTAAAAATGGCTTCTATGCAAACTTGTATAATTCCCAATTTATTGGTAATACATTATTAAGCAGTTAATTTGGCAGAAAGGCTGGATTCGGTTTAATGAAATATGCAAAAACGATTGCAACAATGTATCAACTTGTCGCTGACGGTATCGTGCCAGGGGTGACATACGGGATTATTAATCATGGCGCCGTTTTGTCTGACAATTTTGGTCAGCAGGAATTGGTTCCTGAGCGTTTGCCGTTGCACACTGGGGAGACCTATGATCTAGCATCTTTGACAAAAGTCGTTGGGACAACCAACTTGATATTGCGCTTACTTGTATTAGGCAAGCTGTCATTAAACGATTCGATTAGTCAATACTTGCCTGAATGGCAATCGCCCCAAGTGACAATTCGGCACTTGCTGACCCATACTTCTGATATTGTGGGATATATTCCGCATCGAAATGAGTTGGCTAAACCCGATTTAATTTCCGCGTTATTAAATTTAAAGAGTGGTCCAGACATTGGCAAAGTCATTCACTATCAAGATTACAATTTTATTTTTCTGGGTTGGATTGCCTCTAAAATTTTAGGAGAACCGGTTCAACAATTAATAGCTAAGGATGTCTTGCAACCATTGGACATGTTAAACACAACTTTTCATCCTTGTAACATTTCTAACGTGGTCCCAACTGAAAATCTTGTTGGCAAAGGTCTTTTACGAGGGAGTGTTCATGATCCAAAGGCACAAATTTTAGGTGCCGATTGCGGTTCGGCAGGCTTATTCTCTAATTTAAGCGACTTGCTTCACTTCAGTAAATGGTTACTTGGTGAAGTGAGGTATCCGGAATTCTTGTCAGATGAGTGGCTCGATCAGTTCTTTATTGATCAAACACCCGGCCAACTAAAAAGTCGATCTTTTGGTTGGATTCTAAGACAGTATAAAGATCATCCGTATATTTTGCATACTGGATATACGGGAACAATGATCATTATCGACAGGCAAGCTCAGCAAGCTTTAGTATTCTTGTCGAACCGGGTTCATCCACATCCGACCAATCAGTTGTTTTTACCAAGACGGAGCCAATTAATTCAAACATTTATTCGTGAAGCAAATAATGATTATCATTAGCCGATGTGAATGAAATCGATTTTCGGCCGCAGTGCCAACTATAACAATAAGCGCTGAATGTTGAAATCACAGCATTCACATTGTTATGGTTCTAGATGACTGCTTCAAAAATGAGATCATTTATGGTGAAGACTATTAATTAAAAAAATAAAAAGGATTCGCGTTTGGCAAATTTAATTGCCGCGCAAATCCTTTTTGTAGTTGACAACTAGTTTGCAGCGACTAATTGTTATGATAGTTAACTAAAATGTTGGCGTTACTTTCAGTGTTTCTTGTTGTGTTAAATCTGCGTTCGGATATTTTCGTTTGAGAGCGTTCATCAAAACGTGTTTCGCAATTTGATTATTTCTGGCCAAAATTGGGCCGTGGAAGTAGGTACAGTACACATTTTTATAAATCGCACCTTCAGTTTTATCTTGACCGTTATTGCCATGGCCTTCCAGAACTTTTCCTAGTGGTCGCTCACCTTTACCAAGAAATGTAATGCCTTGGTGATTTTCAAATCCATGATACTTTTCGCCGGTTTCTTCATTTTCGATGGTAATGTTACCGATAAATCGATGATCCTTTTGTTTGTCAGTATGGTGGTCAAGTGCGCCAATGCCTAATAACTTTTCACCATTGGCACCAATATAATAATGGCCTAGCAATTGATAACCACCACAAATTGCAACTACGGATCCATCGTCCTCGATGAAGTTGGTCAACGCCTTTTTCTTAGTTTGGATATCCTGGGAAATAATAGATTGTTCAAAATCTTGACCACCGCCAAATACAACAATATCATACTTTCCTGCGTTGAAGTCTTGATCGAGACTAACCACTTCGGATGATAATTCGACACCCATCTTGTTAGCCATATATTTTAAAACTAAAATGTTTCCCAAGTCACCGTAAGTGTTCATTAAATCACCATACAAGTGACAAACGTTTAGTGAGTATGCCATTATCCCATGCCTCCCTTGATAAATCCCTTCTGGGCAAATGTTTTTCGTAATCGCAGCATCGCAGTATACGTGGCTAAAATATAAACTTTTTTGGTTGGCGCGTCGGGGATCATTTCAACTACCTTGTCCAAATCCGGTTCAACTAAGTGCTTTTCAGGATTAACACCGGCAACTTGCAGTCGGTAAGTGATATCTTTGTAACGTTCACCACCGGTAATGAATTGTTTAATGTTCATTTTAGGGAGTCGTTCAAAGTCACCGTCCCAAATCCAACTGGTGTCAATCCCGTCTGCATAATTTGCATTGAGTAAGCCAATGAATGTAAATGGATCTTTATCAGTTGAAATCATATCAATGACTTGATTTAATCCCACCGGATTTTTAACCAGGATAAGTGTGACCAGTTTGCCGTCAACGTTGATTTCCTCTTGACGACCAAAGATATGTTTCCCTTGTTCAAACGCCTTCTTGGTTTGTTCGGGAGTTACGCCCATAAATCGGCCAACTGTGTAAGCTGCCAAGGCATTATAAATATTGTAAATTCCCCCGATTTCAATTTTAATCGATTCGCCATCAATTTCAAAGGTAGATGACTTGGGGGTTAAGTGGGTAATTTTGTTTAGTGCAAAATTCAGCTTTGGCCGTTCAAATCCGCAGTTCGGACAAAAATATTTACCGAGGTTTGAATAACTGATGAAACGATAGTGGAGAATGTGTTGACACTGTGGACACAAGACCCCATCAGTATTTGGGGTTGCTTTAATGTCTTCGTCCGGTTGATTATCAAATCCATAGTATACGATGGGATTAGGTAATTGTTTACTATGAAAGATTGGGGCGTCACCATTTGCAATAATGGTTGCGTTTGGTGCCAGAGCAACACCGTTCAAAATCTTTTGATACGTTGTATAGATTTCACCATATCGATCCATCTGATCACGGAAAATATTTGTGAAAACAAATGCCTTGGGCTTGATGTATTGGGTAACCTTGATGACATTAGCTTCATCGACCTCAAGAACAGCTAACGGCCGTTTGTTTCGGCTGGGTGCTGCGTGTAGGAAGGTGGTGATAATGCCCTGTTCCATGTTCGAACCAGTCGGATTGGTCAGGATGTTTTCGTACTTTTCCTTTAGTACTTGAACAGTCAGCGCTGTAGTTAGAGTCTTACCATTTGTACCGGTGATGACAATCACATCGTAGTTTCGACCTAAAGTTGATAAAATATTTGGATCAAGTTTTTTGGTGATCTTACCGGGTAAGGAACTGCCACCCTTAAAGAATGTGTGTAAGAACCAGTAAGAGGACTTACCGGCAGCTGTTGCAATTGAACTTCTTAATGACATAAAAAATGACTCCTCTGAGATGAAGTATCGGACTAATCAAACATTAAGTTTATCATATGCGTGCCGATTAGCGTTAAGATTTTACCGTAACTATCGAATTTCTCAATAATTTCTGTATAATAGAGAAGGATCTCTTAAGGAAAAAGGTGGAAAATTTGGCACAACTCTTTTATCGTTACGGTGCAATGAATAGTGGCAAGACGATTGAAATCATCAAGGTCGCTCATAACTATGAGGAGCAAAATAAAAGTGTTATCATTATGACCAGTGCACTTGACACCCGGGAAAAGCAGGGGATGATCGAATCCCGAATTGGTTTGGAACGTCAGGCGGAACCGATTTTTGATCAAACCAATATCTTTGAGCGCGTTCAAGAGTTGGATCCTCATGCAAGCTGCGTGTTAATTGACGAGGCACAATTTTTGAAGAAGAAGCATGTGTTTCAATTAGCGGAAATTGTGGATGAACTTCATATTCCCGTGATTGCGTTTGGCTTAAAGAATGATTTTCAAAATCATTTGTTTGAAGGTTCTGAATACTTACTATTATATGCTGACAAAATCGAAGAAATGAAAACGATCTGTTGGTTCTGTGGTAAAAAAGCGATCATGAATCTGCGGTTTCACAATGGTAAGCCTGTTTATGAAGGCGAGCAAATTCAAATGGGGGGTAATGAGTCTTACTACCCGGTTTGTCGCCGCCACTACTATAATCCACCTATTAAGTAACGAAGTGAGGAATTATTAATGGACGAAATATTCGACAAATTACAAGCAGTCGTCGATCGTTATGATGAATTAAATGAGTTAATCAGTGATCCAGAAGTGATTGCTGATACTCAAAGGTTCATGAAGCTTTCAAAAGAAGAAGGCGAATTGCGAGATACGGTTGCTGCATATAATAAGTACAAAAAAGTTACCAAGCAACTTGATGACGATGAAGAAATGTTGCGTGGCAAAATTGACGATGCCGAATTGGAGACAATGGTTAAAGACGAAATCTCTGATTTTAAGGACCAAAAGGCGAAGCTGGAAGAACAGCTGAAGGTTATGTTGCTACCAAAAGATCCTAATGATGAGAAAAACATCATTATGGAAATTCATGGTGCAGCCGGTGGTGATGAAGGAAGTTTGTTCGCTGCCGATCTTTTTAGTATGTATTCGAAGTACGCAGAACGCCAAGGTTGGAAAGTCGAAGTTATTGATAAGAACGAGACCGAAGTTGGGGGTTTTAAGGAAATTGTTTTAATGATTTCCGGCGATAAAGTTTATTCAAAATTAAAATATGAAAATGGTGCTCATCGGGTTCAACGAGTTCCCGTCACTGAATCTGCAGGCCGGGTTCATACCTCAACAGCAACTGTTGGTGTTATGCCGGAAGAAGAGGATGTCGATATTGATATTGATCCAAAAGACATCCGGGTCGATGTTTATCGGTCTTCTGGTGCCGGTGGTCAGCATATTAACAAAACGTCATCTGCTGTTCGAATGACCCACTTGCCAACTGGGATTGTCGTGGCAATGCAGGATGAACGATCACAACAGCAAAACCGTGCCAAGGCAATGAAAATTTTGAAGGCTCGGGTTTACGATTACTATGCGCAGCAAGAACAGGATCAATATAACGCAGAACGTAAATCTGCGATCGGAACCGGTGATCGTTCAGAACGAATTCGAACTTACAATTATCCACAAAATCGGGTAACTGATCATCGAATTGGTTTGACGTTGAATAAATTGGATCGCATCATGAATGGTGAACTTGATGAAATTATTGATGCGTTGATTTTATCGGATCAAGCAAAGAAACTTGAAAATTTGACTAATGAAACCAATTAAACCGACTTACTTTGAAGCCCGCAAGTGGGCTTCTTTTGCTATTAAAGATAGATCAGAAATTGATATGTATGACGTTGACTTTTTGTTGGAACAACGTTTTAATTTATCAGCAACCGATTTGCTGATCCGGTATCAAAGGCCAATGCCACTTAAGCAGTGGCAACAATTTCAAAACGATATTAGGCAATTAATCAGCGGAATGCCACCACAATATATTGTTGGCAGAGCGGATTTTTACGGTTTATCATTGCACGTTACTTCAGATGTGCTAATTCCGCGAGTAGAGACTGAGGAACTGATTGATTGGATTTTAGCGACATTTCCAACGTCTTCTGAGCAACCTATGCGAGTTCTTGATATCGGGACCGGAAGCGGGGCGATCGCAATTGCCTTGAAAAAGAACCGGCCAACATGGAATTTGGTCGGCAGTGATATCTCCGACAAGGCACTTAAAATTGCGATATTAAATGCACAAAATCAGAACGTGGCGGTTTCATTCTTAAAAAGCGATGTTTTTGATCAAATTCACGGCAAGTTTGATTTGATTGTCTCGAATCCACCATATATTTCAATGGATGAAAAGGCTGATATGGACCAACGGGTGATTCATTATGAACCTAAATTGGCACTGTATGCCGAAGATAGGGGACTTGCGATATACAAACGATTAGCACGGGGAGCTGCCGATCATTTAACAACAGATGGCCGATTATTCGTTGAAATTGGTTTCCATCAGGAACAAGCCGTAATTAAGCTTTTTCAACAAGCCAATCCCCGTGCAGTTGTCATTGGTAGACACGATGTTTCTGGTAACCAGCGAATGGTTCAATTAAAAATGAAATGAGGATGACAGAATGAAAACGTTAATTTTAAAAGCGAACGAAATCGATCAAGCAGCTGCCTTTATTCGAAAAGGTGAGTTGGTATCGTTTCCGACCGAAACGGTTTATGGACTTGGAGCTGATGCAACCAACGAAGCCGCAGTTAAGAAGGTCTATAAAGCCAAGGGGCGACCAAGTGACAATCCATTAATTGTGACCGTTTCATCCGTGGAGATGGTTGAAAAATATGTTCAAAAATTAAGTTCCGACGCTCGGAATTTAATTAAAACATTTTGGCCGGGATCACTCACCATGATCTTTAAATTAAAGCCGGATGCATTATCTAAAACTGTTACCGGCGGCCTTGATACAGCAGCTTTTCGTTTTCCAAACAACCAGATGACCTTGGACCTGATTACCAAAGCCGGCGTCCCAATTGTTGGCCCGTCTGCTAATACTTCAGGCAAGCCCAGCCCAACAACTGCACAACATGTTTATCATGATTTAAAAGGGAAGATAGCCGCAATCCTTGATGATGGTCCAACAACGGTTGGCGTTGAGTCAACGGTGTTGGATATGTCGGTTGAGACACCGTCAATTTTACGTCCGGGGGCGGTTACCAAGGATGATATTGAAGCCGTCATTCACCGTCGGGTTATTGATGAATTACATCATGTGGGTGCCAAACAAACACCCAAGGCTCCCGGAATGAAGTATAAACATTACGCACCGGATGCCCAAGTCTATATCGTGGATCCGGACAGTGATTGGCATGATGTTGCCCAATGGATTGCTCAGCATCCACAACCGGTTGGCGTTATGGCATTTGATGACACGATCAAATCAATTGAATGGCCGGATAATGCTCATGTAATCTCACTGGGAAATGACGCCACGACGGCTGCTCAAGATTTGTTTGCTGAACTGAGGGACTTTGACAATCATCCGGAATACAAAACAATCTTTACCCAAGGGATTGATCCGGTTGGCATTGGCGAAGCGTATATGAATCGGCTTAATAAATCCGCTGGGCAAATGCATTTTAAGCAGTTATAATCAATTTGTACCATAAAAACTTAGTGAGGTGTTGCAGTTGAAATACGATTATAAACAGCAAGATCCTGAACTCTGGGATGCAATTGCTAACGAGGAAAATCGTCAGGAACATAATATTGAGCTGATCGCGTCTGAAAACATTGTCTCAAATGCCGTTCGTGCTGCTCAAGGATCGGTTCTGACCAATAAATACGCTGAGGGATATCCCGGCCGTCGATATTATGGTGGTTGTGAGTACATTGACGTTGTCGAACAGTTGGCAATTGATCGGGCAAAGGAACTTTTTCATGCTGAGTATGCAAATGTGCAGCCTCACTCTGGTTCACAAGCTAATCAGGAAGTATATGCCGCCTTATTGAAGCCTGGTGACAAGATCCTCGGTATGGGGTTGGATGCTGGTGGTCATTTGAGTCATGGTGCAAGAGTCAGTTTTTCAGGAAAACTATACGACTCATTTTCCTATGGCTTGGATCCAAAGACCCAGCTCATTGACTATGATGAGGTTGCCAAAATTGCTCAGGATGTGCAGCCTAAGTTGATTATTGCCGGTGCATCAGCATACAGTCGAATTATTGACTGGGATAAGTTTAGAGAAATTGCGGATTCGGTCGGTGCTTATTTGATGGTTGATATGGCGCATATTGCGGGGTTAGTGGCTGTTGGCTTACATCCAAATCCAGTTCCAGTGGCCGATGTTGTCACAACCACTACCCATAAAACATTGCGGGGACCACGTGGCGGCTTAATTTTGGCAAAGGCCAAATATGCCAAAAAAATTAATTCGGCTGTTTTCCCAGGTAGCCAGGGTGGCCCGCTTGAACATGTTATTGCCGGAAAAGCTGCTGCATTTTATGAGGACTTACAACCATCATTTAAAGAGTATGGTGAACAAATCATCAAAAATGCGAAAGCAATGGCAGCTGTTTTTCAGTCCTCATCAAAGGTGTCTGTACTAACTGGTGGCACAGACAATCATTTGATGACGATTAATTTAACCGAGACTGGTTTAAATGGAAGAGATTTACAGAACATTTTAGATACAGTTCACATTACTACTAATAAGGAAGCAATTCCTAACGATCCTTTGCCACCTTCGAAGACAAGTGGACTGAGGTTGGGAACACCTGCTATTACAACTCGGGGCTTTAAAGAAGAAGATGCCAGCCAAGTTGCTAAACTCATTTTGCAAGTGATTAATGATCCACAAGATGAAAGTAATTTACATGAGGTTGCCGACAAAGTTGAAAAACTAACACAAGCTCATCCGATTGCCGATTAATATATGGTAGTTTTACCAGCTGAATTGCAGTAATTAATTTTGCATTTAGGTTCAAATGAAGTTAGATTGAATTTAATTTTTAAAACCAAGAGCCGGGAGTTAGCAAATGCTATTCCGGTTTTTATTTTGGACGATTAAAGGTACGGTTGGCATATCGATTTTATGCCATTATTTATTTGGGATAAAGTCGATTGAGACAAAGCGAAGAGATGAATTTACCTTAAATCGGAATTGGAACGTGGATGTCTCATTGCCTTTTTCGGATTGGGACATTTTCCTATCAATATATGTGATACAATTATTTCGAAATAGAAAAAGGAGTGGGAAATAATGGGTAAGTTTCAAGTTATGGATCATCCGTTGATCCAGCATAAGCTCACAATTATTCGTGATAAGAACTGTGGGACAAAGGAATTTCGGGAAATTGTCAATGAAATCGCCAATTTGATGGCATTCGAGGTTACACGTGACATGCCATTGGAAGATGTCGATGTTGAAACACCGGAAGGCATTGCCCATGCCAAACAAATTTCTGGTAAAAAAGTGGCAATTGTGCCGATTCTGCGAGCTGGAATTGGAATGGTTGACGGAATCTTGGATTTAATCCCAGCTGCCAAGGTTGGCCATATTGGTATGTATCGTGATGAAAAAACATTGGAACCGCATGAGTATTTTGTTAAGTTACCTTCAGATATTGGGCAACGTCAGATTTTTGTTGTTGACCCAATGTTGGCAACGGGTGGCTCTTCAATTATGGCAATCGACGCACTTAAAAAACGTGGTGCTTCAAATATTAAATTTGTTTGTTTGGTTGCTGCGCCAGAGGGTGTTAAGGCACTTCAAAAAGCGCATCCGGATGTTGACATCTTTACGGCAGCACTTGATCAAAAACTTAACGATAAAGGTTACATTGTTCCAGGACTTGGCGATGCTGGCGATCGGCTCTTTGGGACAAAGTAACACGCGACATGTGGAGAGTGGGACGAAAGGCGGTTACACGGTAGGAAGTTGCCTTTTGGCGCACGCTTCCACTCGGTAATCATCGTGATTACACAAAAGGGGATTGGGACAAAAGTAATTTTGTTCCAGCCCCCTTTTTTCTAACTAAGTCCTTGATAAACATATCTACTGGTGGTATGGTCATCTTCATGCTCATTGAAAGGGATTATCATGGTGAGTCATAATTGAGTTGTTCATGAATGATGAACAACTCACATCCTTTTGGCAGATGTGTTCATAACGGCATTTTAATGGGACATTATCTATCAAGATTGTTTTGAATTTTAGATTGATTGGTGGTATAGTTTCAATTGTATTTGGATGCTGATATGTATTCATTACCATCGCAAATTTCACTTTGGTATTGATGTCTTCCTGACCAGATGACCAGATTGATTCGCTTGCGTAGATTATGTCGTGGAAAGAGGTGAGATTTTAATGACCATAGGAGGGTCCACTTCTACTTTTAACTTCCTAGGACTGACGTTTAACTTGGGCAATATCATTTCAGTAACCATTGCTTGTGTGATCGTGTTAGCCTTAGTCTTTGCTCTTTCTAGGCATTTAACTATGAAGCCGGGGAAAGCGCAAAACGTTTTAGAATATGCTGTTGACTTTACTAACGGCATTGTGAACAGTTCAGTTTCCGGTGAAGCAGCTAAAAGTTTAGGTTTATGGGGCTTTTCATTATTCATGTTTCTCTTGGTTGCCAATTTGCAAGGTTTGTTTCTGCATGTTGACATTTCGGGAATCACATTTGTAAAAAGTCCAACTTCCGATCCGGTTGTGACAATGACCCTGTCTCTTATGACCTTGACGCTTGCCCAATTCTTGGGAATTCGAACACTTGGTTATAAGGGACATTTTGAGAATTACCTTAAACCATTTTGGCCATTTATTATTGTTAATTTGTTTGAGGAGTTTACTAATTTCTTAACATTAGGTTTGCGTCTGTTTGGTAACATTCTGTCAGGGGAAATGCTTCTGTCAATGATTACCAGCATGGCGATGAATGGTGGCCCTAAGATGTGGATTGCTGCATTTCCACTGGAGTTGGCTTGGCAAGGTTTCTCAGTCTTTATTGGATGTATCCAGGCATATGTTTTCGTCGTATTGTCTTCGGTATACATTTCGCGAAAGATAGAATTAGAAGATTAGCAAGATTATTAAGGAGGATTATTAATTATGGGAGCAATTGCTGCAGGTATTTGTATGGCTGGTGCCGCTATTGGTGCATCAATCGGTGATGGTTTATTAATCGCCAAAATGTTGGAAGGTATGGCTCGTCAACCTGAATTGTCTGGTCAACTTCGTAGTAACATGTTTATCGGTGTTGGTTTGATCGAAGCTATGCCTATCATCGCCTTCGTTGTTGCTTTACTAGTTATGAACAAGTAATTGACTAGTTTAGTTAAATATACAAAGAAGGAGGTGCCAATTGATGTTTTCATATTCGGTAGTTGGAGCTCAGCTTTATGTTGGTGACATGATATTTGTTATGATTGCTTTCATCGTTTTGATGTGGTTGATCAAGCTTGTAGCGTGGAAGCCAATTACTAAGATGATGCAGAACCGTTCAGATAAGATTGCTAATGATATAGATTCCGCTAAGGATTCACGAACTAAGGCAGCTGAACTTGCTCAACAGCGTCAAGTTGAATTAGATAAAACACGTGAAGATGCCAGTGGCATTATTAATACCGCAAAGCAAAATGGACAACAGCAGCGTGATCAAATTGTTGAAGATGCACGTAATGAAGCATCTAACCTTAAAAGTTCTGCCGAAAAGGATATCGAGCAACAACGACAAGAAGCTTTGGCTAATTCTCGAAAAGATGTGGCAAGCCTATCAATTGAAATTGCATCCAAGATCATTTCAAAACAATTAAATGAAGATGATCAGAAAGGGCTTGTCGATTCTTATATTGAAGGGTTGGGTAAGCAAAAATGACATTAGATAGTCTCTCAGCTGCAAAAAAGTATGCAAAAGCAATGTTTGAAGTTTTGAGTGATTCTGATGATCTTGAAACCGGCTACGCTGATCTTCAAGAGATCAGAAAGATTTTTGCTGCTAATCCAAAGTTGATTGATGTTCTTGATGATATGCGAGTTTCTGATGATCAAAAAAAGTCATTATTAACGCCAATCACAACGAATGCATCCGACTTCATCAACAATTTTTTAAAGGTGGTTGCGAGTTACCGGCGTTTTCCAGATATCTTGACCATTATTGACCAGTTTCAGAATTTGTATGAGAACGATAAAAAGATTGTTCGAGCAGATCTGTATTCTGCGACAGAGTTGGATAATGATCAACGCGACCGGTTAGCAAAAGCTTTCGAAAAACGGGTTGGCGCTGCAAAGGTTATTTTTAACATCAAAGTTGATAAATCATTAATTGGTGGGATTGTCATTAAATCATCTGATGTGATTATCGATGGTAGTGTTAGAACACGAATTAATAAAGTTAAAGAATTATTGTTGAATTAACGATATCTATTTAAAGAGGTGAATCTTATGAGCATTAAAGCTGAGGAAATCAGTGCTCTTATTAAGCAACAGTTACAAGGCTATAAGAACGAGCTCGATGTTAAAGAAACAGGTATCGTTACATATGTTGGTGATGGTATTGCGCGTGCTCACGGTCTTGAAAATGCGTTGTCAGGAGAGTTGCTCGACTTCGGCCACGGCGTTTTCGGAATGGTTCAAAACCTTGAAACCAATGATGTTGGTATTATGATTCTGGGTGATGACACTAATATCCGGGAAGGCGATTCTGTAAAAAGAACCGGTCGAATTATGGAAGTCCCTGTTGGGGATGATTTGATTGGACGAGTTGTTAATTCACTTGGTCAACCAATTGATGGTAAAGGTTCTATTAAAGCTGACGGGCACGCCGCCATTGAACACAAAGCACCTGGTGTTATGGAACGGCAATCCGTTTTTGAACCATTACAAACTGGAATTAAATCAATTGATTCGTTGATTCCAATTGGTCGTGGACAACGTGAGTTAATTATTGGTGATCGTAAGACTGGTAAAACGTCAATTGCGATCGATACAATTTTGAATCAAAAAGATCAGAACATGAAATGTATTTACGTTGCCATCGGACAAAAGGAATCAACTGTTCGTGCGCAGGTTAATACGCTTGAAAAGTACGGTGCAATGGACTATACAACAGTTATTTCTGCCGGCCCATCCGAACCTGCTTCACTCTTATACATTGCACCGTATGCTGGTGCAACCATGGGTGAATACTTCATGCACAAGGGTCAACATGTTTTGATTGTCTATGATGACTTGTCAAAGCAAGCTGATGCTTATCGTGAGTTATCATTAATTCTTCGTCGTCCTCCTGGTCGTGAAGCTTATCCTGGTGATATTTTCTATACCCATTCACGATTACTCGAACGGGCTGCCAAGTTAAGTGACAAATTAGGTGGTGGTTCAATGACTGCTTTACCAATCGTTGAAACCCAAGCCGGTGATGTTTCTGCATACATTCCTACCAACGTTATTTCGATTACCGATGGCCAGATTTTCTTGGATGCCGATAGTTTCTATTCTGGTGTTCGTCCAGCCGTTGATGCCGGAACTTCTGTTTCACGGGTTGGTGGTGATGCGCAGGTTAAGGCAATGAAGAAAGTTTCTGGTACATTACGTATTGATCTTGCTTCTTATCACGAACTAGAATCATTTGCACAATTTGGTTCTGACCTTGACGAAGCTACTCAAGCGAAGTTGAATCGTGGGGCTCGAACAGTTGAAGTTTTGAAGCAACCACTTCATTCTCCAGTTCCAGTTGAGAAACAAGTTATTATTCTCTATTGTTTGACTCACGGATTCTTGGATAAAGTTGCCATTGATGATATTTTACGATATCAACAAGAGATTTTTGCCTTCTTTGACAATTCACATAAAGAGTTACTCGATGAAATTGCAAAGACTGGTAATTTACCAGATGAATCTAAATTAAATGCTGCAATTAAAGAATTTGAACAAACATTTGAACCAAGCAAACAGGATGATGGCCAAAAGTCAACGACCTCAAACCAAGATCAAACATCAGCTACTTCAAATGACTAGTTTTTAAGGAGGGTGAGATTACATGGGTGCTTCGCTGAACGATGTTAAACATCGGATTACTTCTACAAAGAAGACGCGCCAAATTACAAGTGCAATGGAAATGGTCTCACAGGCAAAGCTGAATCAAATCCAAAAGCACACTAAAAATTACGCGGAATATGCAAGCCAAGTAAAATCTGTAGTATTACATTTAGCCCAGACTCACATTCTGGATGGGTTAACTAAATCCTCAGGTCATTCAGCCGATAATGATCAATCTAAACCTAAGAGAACTGCTTATTTGGTTATTACGTCTGATCGTGGCATGGTTGGTAGTTATAACAGTAACGTTATTCGGGAAACCAATCAGTTTATTAACCAACATTCTGGTAAATCCAAAGATTACCAGATTTTAGCTGTTGGTGGTAATGGATCGGAATTTTATAAGAAACGTGGCGAAAACGTTTCTTATGAGTACCGTGGCGTTAGCGATGTACCAACTTTCGTTGAAGTTCATCAGATTGTCAAAACAATTACATCAATGTATGATGCTGGCAATTTTGACGAACTCTATGTTTGCTATGAACATTTTGTTAACCGGATGGTATCTCGATTCCGGGCTGAAAAAATGCTTCCAGTTGACGATGAAGCAATTCAAGGTCAGGCGAGTCAAGATATCGAAGTCAAACCGATGACTGCTGAGTATGATGTTGAACCATCAGAAAAAGAAGTATTAAACGTCGTATTACCGCAATATGCTCAAAGCTTGGTTTATGGTGCTATTTTGGATGCTAAAACGTCGGAACACGCATCAAGTTCAACCGCAATGAAGTCGGCTTCTGATAATGCCGATGATTTGATTTCCTCGCTTGAACTACAGTATAACCGGGCTAGACAAGCAGCGATTACGACCGAAATTACCGAAATTACCGGTGGTCAAGAAGCTCTTAGTAAGTAGATAATAATTTAGATGGAGGAATTAACTAACATGAGTACTGGTAAAGTTACACAAGTTATTGGACCAGTTGTTGATGTTGAGTTCTCCTTGGACGATAAGTTACCAGAAATTAACACTGCATTGGTTATCCACGTTAGCGACAAGAAAAATCTTGTTGTTGAAGTTGCCCTTGATTTAGGTGATGGGGTAGTTCGGACCATTGCGATGGACGGAACTGACGGTTTACGTCGTGGAATGGAAGTTGAAAATACTGAATCATCCATTAGTGTTCCGGTTGGTAAAGATACTCTTGGCCGAGTATTTAATGTTCTTGGAGATACAATTGACGGCGGCCCTGAATTTGGCCCAGACGCTGAGCGTTGGCCAATTCACCGTGATGCTCCGAAGTATGATGAATTAAATCCATCAACTGAAGTTCTTGAAACAGGAATTAAAGTGATTGATTTATTGGAACCATACATTCGGGGTGGTAAAGTTGGATTGTTCGGTGGTGCCGGGGTTGGTAAAACCGTTTTAATTCAAGAGTTAATTCATAACATTGCCCAGGGGCATAATGGTATTTCAGTGTTCACCGGTGTTGGTGAACGGACCCGTGAAGGTAATGATATGTACTTTGAAATGAAAGGTTCAGGAGTTCTTGCAAAGACTGCTATGGTTTATGGTCAGATGAATGAACCACCTGGTGCCCGAATGCGAGTTGCATTAACCGGTTTAACAATTGCGGAGTATTTCCGTGATCGTGAAGGTCAAGATGTGCTATTATTTATTGATAACATCTTCCGATTCACTCAAGCTGGTTCAGAAGTTTCTGCCTTGCTTGGCCGAATTCCATCGGCCGTTGGTTATCAGCCAACTTTAGCTACTGAAATGGGTCAATTACAGGAACGAATTACTTCCACTAAGAAGGGTGCGATCACATCGATTCAGGCCGTTTATGTGCCTGCCGATGATTATACCGACCCTGCTCCAGCAACGACATTCGCCCATTTGGATGCAACAACTAACTTGGAGCGTTCATTAACACAACAAGGGATTTATCCAGCCGTTGATCCACTTGCGTCAACATCATCTGCTTTGGATCCAGCGATTGTTGGTCAAGAACATTATGATGTTGCTACGGAAGTTCAACATGTCCTTCAAAGGTATCGTGAACTTCAAGATATTATTTCTATTTTGGGAATGGATGAATTATCCGATGAGGAGAAGACGATTGTTAATCGTGCTCGTCGAATTCAATTCTTCCTATCACAAAGTTTCTCAGTTGCTGAACAATTTACTGGTTTGCCCGGTAAATATGTGTCAGTTGAGGACACTGTCAAAGGTTTCAAGGAGATTCTTGAAGGTAAATATGACGATATTCCAGAAGATGCTTTCCGTAACTGTGGTCCTATCGAGGATGTTGTTGAGAACGCCAAAAAGATGAATCAAGAAACAAATGGCACCGATGATGAAAAGCAGAGTGCCGCAAACTAAGGAGGGATTCTAATTGGCTGATAATTCAGTTATTACCGTTAGTATCGTTACTCCCGATGGAAAAGTTTACGATCATACTGCTGACATGATAGTTGTTTCAACCCAGTCGGGGCAACTTGGAATCATGGCAAATCATGTGCCGGTTATTGCAACGCTTGCTGTTGACGAAACGCGAGTTAAGTATGATGACAACGAGGATGAAATCGCCGTTAATGGCGGGTTCATTGAATTCTCAAATAACGTTGCGACGATTGTTGCCGATAGTGCCGAGAATCAAAGCGATATTGATGTTGCAAGAGCACAAAATGCACGTCAACGTGCGGAAAAGCTAATTGCCCAAGCTAGGCAAAAACATGATCAAGCTAGTCTTGACCGTGCACAAATTGCCTTGCGTCGCGCAATTAATCGAATTAATACCGCAAAAAAAATGTAATTTTAAATTTTTAAGACTGATGCAAAGCGTATGTTTTGCATCAGTCTTTTTTTGTGTGTAGAATAAGAAAATAGTCAACCTTGTTAATTAGTATTGGATCCATGCTCAGCTTCAAGAACAATTTGTTCGGTTTGGTTTGCACATTTACGCTGGATATCGCGAAAACCTGCGAAAAACTTGGGACAAGTTCGCGTCTTTATGATATAGTTGTCAATGAATTGGGGGAAAAGATAAATGAAAATATTTGGCCTTCAGGCAATCGCAACGTTGGGTACATATTTTTTATTTATTGCAATGGCGTTTTGGAGTGTGCAAGAAATCCACATCGAGCGATATGTTCCTTTAAGGGCTTTACAAGGAAAAATGCTGATCGTGTTACTATCCATAACGATTGGTTACACCTGTAGCTCATTTTTCCTCTCAGTCATTACTAATATTCAGCAATTAATCTATTTGGTTAAATAATAAATTGGAGGCGTTCTTGTGGAAAAAATAATTGTACATGGTGGAGAACCACTTAAGGGAAGCGTACATATTGACGGGGCAAAGAATGCTGTGTTGCCGATCCAGGCTGCAACTATTCTTGCAAGTGAAGGAAAGACAACCATTTCAAATGTACCATTATTGTCAGACGTTTATACAATGAATGAAGTATTACACTTTTTGAATGTCAAAGTTGATTTCAACGAATTAAAAAATGAAATTACGTTTGACGCGTCATCAAAACTTTCAAGTGAAGCACCTTTTGAGTATGTGTCAAAAATGCGAGCTTCGATTGTTGTAATGGGACCCTTGTTGGCTCGGCTAGGGAAAGCTAAAGTTGCACTACCAGGTGGGTGTGCGATTGGTTCGCGACCAATTGATTTACATTTGAAAGGATTTGAAGCTCTCGGAGCCCAAATTGAACAGCACGATGGTTATGTTGAGGCTTCAGCACCGAATGGACTTGTAGGGGCAGATATTTATCTTGATTTCCCAAGTGTTGGCGCTACTCAAAATATCATGATGGCGGCAACCCTAGCGAAAGGTCGAACTGTTATTCAAAATGCAGCTCGTGAACCTGAAATTGTTGATCTTGCGAATGTTTTGAATAAGATGGGTGCCAATGTCATTGGCGCAGGAACAGAGCAGATCCGGATTCAAGGTGTTGAAATGCTCCACGGAACTGATCACGCTGTTGTTCAGGATCGGATCGAAGCGGGCACATTTATGATTGCTGCGGCGGTTACCAATGGTGATGTTTTAATTGAAGATGCGATTGCAGAGCATAATAAACCATTGATTTTAAAAATGCGTGAAATGGGTGTGACGGTTGTCGAAAGTGATGCGGGCATTCGGGTAATTGGGACCGATCACTTAAAGCCAGCTAATGTTAAAACAATGCCTCATCCAGGTTTTCCAACCGACATGCAGCCACAAATGACGATTCTTCAGTTAGCTGCTAATGGTAGTAGTTCCATGACTGAGACGGTTTTTGAAAACCGATTCATGCATATGGAAGAATTACGTCGTATGAATGCTAAATACACAATTTCAGGGCGAACGGTTGTTATGGATGGACCGACAGACTTTAATGGTGCTGAAGTTGCTGCGACTGATTTACGGGCTGCAGCTGCACTTGTGATTGCCGGTCTAGTTGCGAAGGGGTATACTCAGGTCCGAAATTTGCAGTATTTAGATCGGGGTTATCATGACTTTCACAAAAAACTAGCTAGTCTGGGAGCCCAAATTAAACGAGTTGATGTTGATGAGGATGACTCGATTGTATTGAATCAATCACTTAAAAATCATTAATAAGTTTACGTTGAGGCTGGGACAAAGATTCATTTTGTTACAGCCTCTTCTTTTCGATAATTATAAATATCTGACAATTGGATTTGTCCAATTATCTTATGGTAGCCGGTCTATGGATATTAAGAATTATTAAATTATGTATGCTGTTATATGAGACGAAGTTGTTCAGGATCCCTTATTTCGACAAGGATTATCGCTTGTTAGAAACATCAATTTTATGTGGTATAATAAATTTTTGAGATTAAAGTTTTTTCAGGAGGAAGTTCACAGATGGCAAAAGACATTGGAATCGATTTAGGAACTGCCAACGTATTAATTTACGTTGCTGGAAAGGGAATAGTATTAAATGAACCATCAGTTGTCGCTGTTGATACTCGAACAGGTAAAGTATTGGCTGTTGGTTCAGAAGCTTACCGGATGGTGGGTCGAACGCCAAGTAACATTCGTGCAATTCGACCATTAAAGGATGGTGTTATTTCAGACTTCGATATTACCGAAGAAATGTTAACTTATTTTATTAATAAGCTAGATGTTAAAGGGTTCATGTCCAAGCCAAAGATCATGATCTGTGCACCGACTAATGTAACTG
Organism: Lentilactobacillus diolivorans DSM 14421; assembly: GCF_001434255.1. GTDB lineage: Bacteria > Bacillota > Bacilli > Lactobacillales > Lactobacillaceae > Lentilactobacillus > Lentilactobacillus diolivorans. The sequence continues at coordinate 111,595 of NZ_AZEY01000020.1, read as the reverse complement.
AAATTGAAAGAAATGCAATTATCCAAGCTGCTGAGAAGGCTGGTGGCGGCCAAGTTTACTTGGAAGAAGAACCCAAAGTTGCCGCTGTTGGTGCTGGAATGGATATTTTTCAACCACGCGGTAATATGGTGATCGATATGGGTGGTGGTACCAGTGATATTGCAGTTATTTCATTAGGCGATATCGTTGCCAGCAAGTCAATTCGAATTGCCGGGGATAAGATGAACACTGAGATTGTCAATTACATTAAACAAAAGCATGGTTTGATCATAGGTGAACATACTGCTGAAAAAATTAAGATTGAGATTGGGACTGCCAAAGCTGACAAAGATGATGTTAAACAAATGGAAGTCCGTGGTCGGGATGCCGTTTCTGGGATGCCACGTGCGATCACAATTGATAGTAATGGGATTGCTGAAGCTATCAGTGATACGGTTCAATTGATCATTGACGGTGCCAAGGAGGTCTTAGAAGTTATTCCGCCTGAACTTGCTTCTGACATCGTTGATCGTGGTATTATGCTGACTGGTGGCGGTGCACTATTAAAAAATATTGATCAAGTGATTGCAGATGCATTAACGGTACCAGTAATTATTTCAGAGAGCCCCTTGGATAATGTTGCTAAAGGTGCTGGTATTTTATTGGAACACTATATCAAAAATCCCAAGCTAAAGAGTCGCGAAAAATAGTCTGATTTATAGGTGAAACATTGAAAAAAATTCTAATTAGTATTGTTCATGGCTATCAACGCTTTATTTCGCCTTTATTTCCGTCTAGATGCCGTTATTATCCAACTTGTAGTAGTTATATGGTAACGGCACTTAAAAAGCATGGCGCCATTAAGGGTTCGATTATGGGGATTGCTCGCATATTGAGGTGCCATCCATTTGTAAAGGGTGGCTATGATCCAGTTCCAGATCATTTTACGATTTTTAGAAATAAGGCTGCTCGTGATGAGTACCGTAAATCAATGCACCTGAAGAGTTTGGACAAGAAGGGTAGAATGAATGAGTAAGGCTAATAAGAGTATTAATGTTGAAATAAAGGATAATACCGATGCAAATGGTGAGGCAATTTCCGAGCTGTTTATTGGTAAGAAGCTGATTGGGACAATTAAACAAGTTGAGACCAATAAGTTTCAAGCAACCAATACCCACCAAGAAGAATTTCATGTCAAGACTTTTGATGAAGGAGTTACACTGTTAATTAAAGATTTCCACCTTCATCATTAATCACAGACTCATCATGAGGAGGTTTATTTTTGGATACCAGTCGAAAGAACACAAAGGATAGTGATTCTCGAATTGACTGGGGAATCATTTTCTGCGTTCTGATGCTTGCATTAATTGGGTTGGCTTCAATTTACGTTGCGGCCAGTCATGATTCAAGTGCCACAAGCGTCCTTAAACAAGTGGTTTCTCAGTTGGTTTGGTATGTCATCGGAATTATTGCGGTGGTCATTATCATGCAATTTGACTCAGAACAATTATGGAAAGTTGCACCAATCGTCTACTGGGCTGGCATATTATTACTGGCAAGTGTCTTGGTATTATACAGTCGAGTTTATTTTTTGAATACTGGTGCAAAAAGTTGGTTTTCACTATTTGGTTTAACATTTCAGCCGTCCGAGGTTATGAAACCGGCGTACATTTTAATGATGGCAAGAGTGATTGTTCAGCATAACGACGATCATCCGATTCGCAGCGCCCAAAGTGATTGGCTGTTATTAGGTAAGATGTTGCTTTGGACAATTCCAATTGCCGTTTTACTTAAATTGCAAAATGATTTTGGAACGATGCTGGTTTTCTTTGCCATTTTAGGTGGCATGATTATTGTTTCCGGGATTACTTGGAAGATCATTTTGCCATCGGTCACAATTATTTTCGGAGTTGCAGGAACGGCTTTAGCATTAGTTATCCCGGAATCTGGTAGACGGATTTTGGAAAAAGTCGGTTTCCAAGCTTATCAATTTGCCCGAGTTGATACTTGGCTTCATCCGGCATCTGATACTAGTAACCAAGGTTATCAACTTTGGCAAAGTATGAAGGCAATTGGGTCTGGTGGTATTTTTGGAACTGGATTTAATCAGTCTCACGTGTATGTGCCTGTTCGAGAATCTGATATGATTTTTTCAGTCATTGGAGAAAATTTTGGCTTTTTTGGAAGTTGTATTTTGATTCTCTTGTATTTCTTATTGATTTATCAAATGATAAAGGTTACATTTGATACTAGGAATGTGTTTTACGCTTATATCTCGTCCGGAGTTATTATGATGATCTTATTTCACGTCTTTGAAAATGTCGGGATGAGTATTGGATTGTTACCATTAACCGGAATCCCACTTCCATTTGTCAGTGCCGGAGGTTCAGCACTGATTGGAAATATGATTGGAATTGGGCTGATTATGTCAATGCAGTACCATAATAAGAGTTATATGTTCGGAGAAGATAAAGAATTCTCATAAAAGGGTGGATTATAATGGACAAAAAGTATTATTGGACAGATGAAGATAATGGTGTTGTAACAGTTGGATTAACTGAGGACGGTCGAAATGAATTAGGAAATATTACGTTTGTTTCGATCCCTAAAGTTGGGACACAATTATCAACAACTGATTCATTACTTAATGTTGAAGCAGATAAGGCCGTTTCAGATATTCCAAGTCCAGTCGCTGGTAAGATTATTGACGTGAACAAAAAGGCTGAGGATGATCCTTCAGTTTTAAACGGGGCCGATAAAACAACATCATGGATTGCTAAAATTCAAAAGTAGTTTTTGAACTAACTAAAAAAGATCATGGGGCAAGCGAGTTGTTGTCCATGATCTTTTTTAATTTGGAGCTATTTTCAGAGATTAACAGCGAGTTGAATGAAATGTGGATACTTAATGTTCCGGAGTAAACAGTTTCAATTAATCAATGTGCGCTATATACTTGGTTTGTAAGTAATTGCAATCTAATAAATATGGGGGGCGTTATTTTGAAAGAAAAAAGTGTATTTCATGTTAACGGCTACGCTGGTTTAATTGGTGTTTTAATCATTATTATTGGTGGTGCCTACTTGCTATGGCAAGGGAGTCAAGAAAATGCGATGGGAATGATTATCCTCGGTGCAGTCATCGTGATTTTAGATCTATTGTTTGCCAGTTCTCTGACAATTATTCAACCAAATGAGGCGAAGGTGTTAACATTTTTCGGTCGATACATCGGAACCATTCGAACCTCTGGTTTATTTATGACAGTTCCATTAACAAGCAAACAAACGATTTCATTGCGGGTTCGCAACTTTAACAGCTCGATTATCAAGGTTAATGATTCGAAAGGGAACCCTGTTGAAATTGCTGCCGTTATCGTCTATAAAGTTGTTGATTCTGCTAAAGCAATTTTTAGTGTTGAGGATTATGAACAATTTGTCGAAATTCAAAGTGAATCGGCGATTCGGCATATTGCCAGTCAATATCCTTATGATAGTTTTGATGAGGCGACAGATATTTTAACGCTGCGAGGAAATTCAACTGAGGTTTCAGAGGCATTAAAAAAGGAGTTGCAGGAACGGCTTGATGTTGCTGGCTTGGACATTATGGAAACAAGATTGACTCACTTGGCATATGCTACTGAAATTGCTAGTGCTATGTTACAAAGACAGCAAGCAACCGCAATTTTATCCGCACGACAGATCATTGTTCAAGGTGCTGTTGAAATTTCCGAAGAAGCTGTTAAAAAACTTCAAAAGGAGATCAGCATTGAAATTCCGGATCAGCAAAAGATTCAGATGATCAATAACGTTCTAGTCTCCATTATTACAGAACGTGGGACACAAAACGTGATCAATACCGACAAGATAGAGTCGTGACGAACGATTGCTGGATCAGCATACCCACTGTGCATTTAAGCTGATAATTGGTTGGTCTCACTAACTCATTTTTAACAATACCTTAGGGAACTCAAATGAAATGGTTTTGAATTAACGATTCTGATTGTTAATTCAAAACCATTTTTTATTGACATTTTTATTTGTTACATATATAGTTACTTACATAAGTAATTAACCAATGGAGGAAATTATGACAAACGAAATTGTTAAAACAACCAATTTGCACAAAATTTATGACAAAAACGGGGCTAAACCTTATGAAGCCTTAAAAGGGATCAGTTTTACAGTTAAGCAAGGAGAATTTGTCGGCATTATGGGTGCCTCAGGCTCTGGTAAGACAACTCTGTTAAACATTATGGCAACACTTGACCAGCCAACTAGTGGCACGGTCCAGATTAGCGGTGAAGATGTCACCCATTTAACATCTAATCAAATGGCGGATTTTCGATCTCGTCATTTAGGCTTTATTTTTCAAGATTTTAATTTACTTGAAACCCTGACGACCAGTGAAAACATTGCACTGCCATTATCTTTGCAAAACGTTAAGACTTCTCAAATTCAACCAGCTGTTGATAAAGTTGCCAAACAGCTTGGGATAGACGAATTATTGTCTAAATATCCGAATCAGCTTTCGGGTGGTCAAAAGCAACGGGTTGCTGCTGCGCGGGCTCTGGTTTCAAATCCATCAATTATTTTTGGCGATGAACCGACCGGGGCCCTTGATTCCAAGAATGCTCGTGAATTACTGGATACGATGACTTCGATTAACAAAAAAGGGGTGTCGATTTTATTAGTTACTCATGATCCGTTTTCTGCCAGTTTTTGCCAAAGAATCATGTTCATTAAAGATGGCAAAATTGGTGACGAACTTTCGGCTCAGGGCAAAAGTCGAAATGAATTTTACCAAGAAATTTTAAATAAATTGGGCACATTTGAGCAATAAGAAAGGAGAGATAAAATGAAGTTTAAAATTTCACTTGCTGGTCTTAAGGCGCGTTGGAAAGATTATTTGGTTCTATTTTCCGGTATGCTAATGACCACGGCAATTTTTTACATGTTTGAAGCTGTCTCAACAAATAATGCGTTTACCACTGCGAGTCGAGTTGGTCAAAATGCAAAATTTGTGTTCATCTTTGGATCTGTGCTGTTGTCACTCATCACAATTGTCTATATTTTTTATGCCAACAATTTTTTGATGAGTATGCGGAAACATGATTATGGCTTATTTATGATGTTAGGTGCTAAGCCTTCGGTGATTAGCCGTTTAATTATGACAGAAACACTAATAATTGGGGTCGGTTCAACCGTCATTGGGATTATTTTAGGCTGGGGATTGACAAAGGGAATCAGCGGTTTGCTTGTCAGCCAGTTGGATATTACACTAACGCATTTTCACGCCCTTTATGTTCCTGCCATTCGGGCAACCTTTATCCTTTTCATCATTCTGTTTTTGATTGCCGGTTCGTTGAATGCAATTACTTTTTTCCGGACGTCGGCACTTCAATTGCTAAAATCGCAACAGCAAAGTGATTGGAAGCCCGCTAAAAAGTCAATTTTGGCGATCGAAGCACTTCTTGGGGTGGCATTATTAGCCGGTGGTTACTACGCGATGTATGATATTGAAGAGCTAAAAATTATGTCAATTCCAATTGGGCTGGTGACAATTGTACTGGGAACCTATTTTGTATTCAACTCATTTTTTATTATGTTACTAACAATACTTCAACGGTCATCAATTGGTAAAAAAGGACTTAACAGTTTTACAATTGCGCAGTTGAAATTTCGAATTAAGGATTATACCAAAATCCTTTCGGTAGTATCATTATTGTTTGCACTTGCATTGGGTGCAATCACGGTGGGGATTGGATTCCAACAAATGGCTCCTAAATTAGCGGCTGGGAATAGCCCATATGCGTTAGCTTTGACAAATCCAACTCATAAAATGAGGTCAATGATCAACAATTTGGATCACGCAACCCAAACCACTTATCAACAAAAGGTTGTCGGGAAAACCGTTTATTACCGGCAACAGCAACTTAAAGCACAGCCGTTAAAATATGCCTATTTTAAAAGCAATGACGTTGCAAAAGCTGCGGTTAAGTCAATTGGCCTTAATGAACTGAGAGACCCACAATCTGAAGAATATCTAAGCGCTCAAAGATTGCAGGCACCTCAGTTTCAGTCTTTTCAGTTAAAAGCCGTTTCTGATGACAACTTTAATCATATACAGGCACAGCCTAAACAATTGCTGGTTGTTGCTGTAACGGATATGAATTCGCAGAGTAAACAATTAACGAAAATTTTTAATCTCGAGAGTCAAAGAACCAGCTCTAAATATATTGAGATGTTACCTGGTTCGTTCAGCATCTATCAACAGGTTAAGGGAATCTTTGCCAGTGTTCAATTTATGGGGATTTTTCTTGGAATTGCATTCTTGGCGATGCTGGCGAGTTGCCTGATGTTTAAGATTCTGAGTGGCACGACAACTGATAAGCGGCGTTTTGAAATGTTGAATAAAATTGGGACTAAAAAATCAGCTTTGAGGCACTCGATTATGATTCAAGTCTTTGGCCTATTTGGACTTCCGGCAATTCTTGGCTTGATTGATGTTGCTTTCGGTCTCCAAATGTTTGAACAATCAAATATGTTATATGGTTCTTATCAAATATTTAGTTGGTCTGCAATTGCCTTTGTTGTGTTATATTTAATTTATTATGGTTTAACAGTCCTGATTTATTCAAGAATTGTTGTGCCACGGACGAAAGTCGAAAAGTAAAAAAATAAAGTGGTGGGATGGTGTCGAATGCAATTTGAATTTAATAGTGCTGAGCCGATTTACCGCCAAGTCGCTGAACAAATTGAGGACGCAATTGCTTCTGGCGGGTTTGAGGAAGGCCAACAAATCCCTTCAACAACTGAGGTTTCCAAGGAGTTTCATATCAACCCGGCAACCGTTTTGAAGGGAATGAATATTGCGGTATCTAAACAATTAATCGAGAAGCGTCGTGGATTGGGAATGTTTGTGACTAGTGGTGCTCAAGGCAGAATTTTAGCCGCTAAGCGAGACAGCTTTTATGAAGAATTTGTGGTTAACTTAGTTAAGGAAGCACGGAACTTAAATATTTCAGAAGATGACTTATTAGCGTTAGTAAAGCGAGGTTACGATCAATGAGTGTGTTGGAAGTCAATCATGTATCAAAGTCATTTGGTTCAAATACGATTCTTCAAGATATTAATTTAGCATTTGAGGAAAATAAAATATATGGACTACTAGGAAGAAATGGTGCTGGCAAAAGTACATTACTGAATATTATGACTAATCGAATCTTTCCAGACGCTGGTGATGTAAAACTTGATTCGGAAAACATCAACGATAACGATACAAAATTAGGCCTAATGTATTTAATGAGCGAGGTTAATTTATATTCAAATGGTACGACACTAAAACAGATTATTAGTGATACCGAATTAATGTACGGTGATTTTGATCATTCGTTTGCAGCCCGCCTGATTGATGAATTCGGGATTGATATTAATCAGAAATTTGGTAAATTATCGACTGGTTATAATTCAATTTTTAAGCTCATTTTAGCGCTCTGCGTCCCAGTTAAATTTGTGTTACTTGACGAACCTGTCTTAGGCTTGGATGCCAATCATCGTGAGCTCTTTTATTCTGAGCTTATTCAGTCATATTCTGACAATCCACGAACGTTTATTATTTCAACACATTTGATTGAGGAAGTAGCTAATATTATTAGTGACGTCATTGTTCTTGACCAAGGCAGGATCATGTTGGATCAACCCGTTGAAGATGTGCTTGCGAAGACTCACTCCGTTGTCGGCCCGGCCAAAGATGTTGAACGATACACCAAGGGATTGAATGTCATTGGTCATGATACAATGGGAACCATTAAAGCTAATTATGTTTATGGTGATTTAGATGATCGACCTTTACCAGATACCGTTCAACTATCTAATTTCGACTTACAGAAGTTATTCATTTTCCTGACAAATAAGTATGAAGGGAGCATGCATAGTGAAAACTAATCAAGTGACGAAGTACTTATTTAAGAAGCAAATCGTGTTACTGGGAGAATTATATTTGTTCGCTTTTGCAATAATATTTCTCCTGCCATTGCTTTTGTCGGTTATTTCTGGAACATTAAGTGACTATTCATTTGTTGGCCTGTTAAAGGGCGCTCATATTGCAGCGTTATTCGGTATTTTTATGATCGCAATTTCAACGCTATCCTATGAGAATTTTAAGTTTCTTATTCAAAATGGTATTTCTAGGAAAACTTTTTTCGAAGCACAATTAACGGTATACGGCATTCTTATTTTAATTGGAAATACGATTAACTTGTTTTATGATTATCTAATCGTAGTGCCGCTCACACACGCAAGTACTTTTAACACGTTCATGTCACTTTATGCAGATTTTTTTGATAATCCGTTTGTTAGTGTGACGTTTAACTTTATCTTTAGCGCGTTACTATTAGTTTTTGGCGCGTTGGCAGGAATGACTGTCGGGAGTTTTATGACACTCTTTTCGAAGCTGACCCAAAGAATTATTTTAATTGCGACGCCTGTCGTTGGTGTTGTCACGATGGCTTATGTTGCCAATGCAACCAACAACGCTCATTATCAAATGAGTTGGGTCGTCAACTTTGCTAAATTTATTATTGGCGAAAATGGCAATGATGTCCTCAATCCATTTCCAATGATGGGATTTCTACTGGTTCTTAGTGCCATCATGATTGTCATTATTCGGTATTTATTTGCCAAAAAGCAGTTGAAAAAAGCGTAATACAACAGATTATCTTTACAAGGAGTGTGTCCCCAATATTATTAGTGGGATGCACTTTTTTGTTGTTAAAAGTTGCTTTTTATTCGGTGTAAATGAATGTTTTCTAAGAGCACCATTAAAACATGCTGTATTTATTCCGTAGGATACGTTTACATGGTATAATGAGGTTTCTGAAATCTATACGAATAGGATGAGAAATCATGGAAAATAACAAAAAGCTCCACGTCGGCCTAATCTTCGGTGGTAATTCTTCCGAACATGATGTTTCCAAACGTTCTGCACATAATATTTATGATGCAATGGATAAGAGCAAATATGACGTTAGCTTGTTTTTGGTTACCAAAGGTGGGTACTTCCTGGGTCATGATGCTTCTTCTCGAGTTTTTGATGGTGAGCCCGAAGACGAAGTAGCTAAACAGGAACTATCCAAATTGGACAAGCGTAATCCGTTGGCGCCAATTTTGAATTTAGGTGAAGTTTCTGACATTGACGTTTTCTTTCCGATCATTCATGGTAATTTAGGAGAAGATGGGACAATCCAAGGGTTATTACGGTTGTTGCAAAAGCCTTACGTTGGTTCCGGCGTTTTGGGTTCCGCAATGTCCTTTGATAAAGACATTACTAAGAAGATTTTGAAGATTGCCGGTGTTCCAACAACCCGATACAAATTATTAACACCACTTACAGCGGAAAGATATACGTATGAGCGTTTGAGTAAAGAACTAGGAAGTATTTTATTTGTTAAACCTGCTAATCAAGGTTCATCCGTTGGAATCCATAAGGTAGAGAGTCAAGAGGCGTATTCTGAAGCAATCCGGGATGCATTCCGATATGATAGTAAAGTATTAGTTGAGGAAGCCATCGAGGGACCTGAGGAACTCGAAATTTCAATTTTGGGTAATCATCATCCAATCGCTTCTAAAGTTGGGGCCATTAAAGTACCTGCCAGTGATGCCTTTTACACGTATGATAATAAATTTGTGGATGCCAGCAAGGTTGAATTTGATGTGCCGGTTTCAATTCCAGTGGCGTTGGCCCAGCAACTCACCAAGATGGGCTTAGATTCTTATCGTGCACTTGGACTTAAAGGAATGGCACGAATTGACTTTTTAGTATCACAAGATGGTAAGCCTTATGTCAGTGAAGTTAATACACTTCCCGGGTTTACTAACATCAGTTTGTACCCGCAGTTATTTGCTGCTTCAGGGATTTCATACTCAGAGTTGATTGATCGGTTAATTCAACTTGCAAACGAGGAGTTTGAACGGCAGTCAAAGATTCTTTATGATTTCAAACCATTGCCACCAAAGGATCAAGATGTTGACAATAAGTAGCCGATAATCATTGCTGTGATCTGATGTTTTTCGATTGTTGGCCTTTCATTGAAACACAGTTTGAGATGGGGGTTATACACGGAAAATGATGCTGAGTGGGACAAAGGGCGGTTTAACTTCCAAAGTGCAATTAAATATTGGGAGAATTCGGTTGCACGGCGGGAAATGGCCTTTGAGGTCACGCTTTTGCATGGTAATAATCATGATTACACAAAACGGGGCTGGACAAAATCATTTTTGTCTCAGCTCCGTTTTTGATTACCAAAAAAGTGAGCTAAACGATTGATTGTTTTGGAGGAAACGATGGATAAAGTAACGTCACAACGATTTATTTACGTATTAGTGGTGATAATTTGCATAACAGCTGGGTTACAGAAAGCTATTTCGTTCACTTCACGGTCTGAACCAGTAGTTTTTTGTTTCACTATTTTTGCGATCTTATTTATGGGGTTGTTGTATTTTGGCCTTTTTCAAACGACTCGGCGTTCTCTTAGTGGGATGATCAAATCGAAGCTGGCTTTTTTATTGACTTATATCTTATACCTTGGTTTGGGATTACCGTTTGGCTTATTGGGATTTAGCAGCATCATTGAAGATTCATTGCCTTTGTCTGGCTCCCAGTTTACATGGCTTACAATTAATCGACGGCCACTAGTATTTATTCTGGGTGGATTAGAATTAATTGGAATTGGAGTTGCGATTTATTTGCGGGGTTATTTAAAAGCCTTGTTTACCCAAAATAGTGATCATCCAATAAAAGTCTTAAAGTTGACCTTTCGCAAGGGATCAGCGAAAGATTTGTTAAAATGGTCATTATTTGGTTTGCTATTAATGATCGTGGTAACGGGAATGATCATTGCGGTTGCTTGGCTAAATTCAATGATTAACAACCACATCGTGTTTTTTGTTTCGGCAGGAATCCTTACTTTTAGCTTGGCTTTAATTGAAATTTTGTTTATTTGCCGATTATTAGAAATTAGAGTGATCAATTTCAAACCCTCTTTTACATTGTTTGTGTTGGCGTTTATTTCGCTTGTCTTGATGTGTTTCTTTAATGGTCAAGTTTCTAGCTACCAAGCAACCAAACCGATGAATCAAACCATTATTATTCATCGTGGTGTGATTAACCATAACAGTCAAGCCAATACTATTAGCGCGTTAAAGAAAAATAGTCGCTATCATTTCCCATATGTAGAAATGGATATTCAAGAAACCATGGATCATCACTTTATTTGTGCCCACGATGATGCCGTTAAAATTCCCGGCAAGGGGCTTAGGGATATTAATGACCTAAGATTGGCAACAATCGAGAAATATCATCACGTCGAGGTGTTTGGCAATTATTTGCGCGTTGCCAATCGTTTACGACAGCCGTTAATTATTGAACTAAAAGTGACCAACAATTCTGATCCCAAGATGGGGGATCAATTTATTAATCAGTTTAGGTCAGAATTGATTAAACAGCATCATCAGGTTCATTCCATTGGATACAGATATCTTCAACAAATTAAACGGCGGGAGCCTCAAATTCGAGTTGGGTTGGTAACCATGCTGAATTTTAGTGATCTCAATCGGTACCAAGTAAATTTTTATACATTACAACATATTACTTTAAATGCGCGGGTAATAAACGCGATTCATAAAACCAATCGGCCTATATATGCATGGACAGACGATCACCAACTTTCCATGAAGCGGATGTGGTTAATGGGGGTAAATGGTCAAGTAACTGATCAAGCTGTCAAATTAAAGCAACTTTCACTTAAACCACAGCGGGATGAATGGGTGCTGATTTTAAACTTATTAGTGGATTATCTGTAAACTTCCGTAGTTAGTATACAGGAGGTGTCAACAATGACCAACAGATGTTCATGGGCCGAGAAAAGTCCCGAGCTACTCATTTATCACGATACAATTTGGGGCAAGCCAGTCAAAAGTGCTGCCGGTCTATTCCGCGGATTGAGCTTGGAAATTATGCAAGCGGGTTTGACGTTTCAAACGATACTTAAATATGAGGAAGGATTAAATGAAGTCCTTCACCATTTCTCGATTAACTACCTGGCACAGCTAAGTCCAGATGACGTTGACTTGATTTGTGAAAATTCAAAGGTCATTCGGAATCATCAAAAAATTGCTGCAATTGTTCACAATGCTAAGATGCTACAAGAAAATCCAAGCCAATTGGTTGAGATGACTTGGGATCCTGTTCATTTCACCCAACTTGACCATTATTTAGTAACACCGCTTCATCCTGACGACTATCGGTATTTTATTCAACCGTACGTGAAAGCATTTAAACAGCTTGGATTACAGCGGATTGGTCCCGTTACGACTTATAGTTTTCTGCAAGCTATTGGGGTAGTAAATGATCATTTGTTAGCTTGTCAGTTTAGAAATTGATAAGATGAGCATTAATGAGATTTTGAAAATAATTCTTGCAGATTTTCTTTAATTATCATATGATAATAAAGCTGTATAGTTAACGAATTAGGGAAAGGAATAAGGTATTAGACATGACTACGATGATTAATGGGTCAGCGATCCGAAAAGCGCGTAAGGCGAAAAAAATGTCACAAGCTGAACTAGCCGCTGATATCTGTACCCAAGCAACCATCAGCTCAATTGAAAACCAAAATTCTTACAAAAATCTAGATATTCTTTGCAAGGTCTGCCATCGCTTGGATCTCAAAATTACGGATGTGACTCATAATTCTCGTTATGGTGACCGATTATTTTCATATATTGAAGATGATATGCGTCGCCACTGTTATCTGCAGGCGAATGAGAGAATTGGTCGGGTTTCCTTTGAAAAATTAGAAACACAACTATCAAAAGGGAAGTACTATTGTTATCAGGGATATGCCAGCTTGTATATTGATGATGATATCGAAGAAGCCGTTTATAATTTTAACTTAATGTTATCTCAATATTCGCAGTCGGAATTAGCTTTTTATCGGGCATGGTCTAATTTAGGTTTGGGATTAGCTTATCAAAAGAGTGGTAAGGAGGATCGAACGGAGCGATTTATTGAGGAAAGTATTAAAATTTTAAATCAAATTAAAAATGATGATAAAGTTGACTTTTTTGCAATTGTTGATTTATACATTGATATTATTGCGGTCCAAGTTGAGCTTGAACATTATGAGCGGGCGTTGGATCTTTGTAAGAATATATTAAATCGTTTAACTAAATCAAATTCAATTTATAAAATTGACATCTTGGAAGAATTAGAATCCAAGTGTTTGTACGCACAGGGTCAAATTGTGCAAGGGACAATGAAACAGTTTGCTGCAATGTTTGTTGCCGAGTTACGTGGAAACACCGCCTTGTCAGATAAAATTCTTAAACAAAATCAGGCTCACATTGTTGAGCTGGTAAAAAAAGAACTTGCAAAAAATCTTGGTGATTCAGTGATGGTCAAGTGAAAGCGTGATTATGGGCTATTATTGTTCTGTTTCGTTGGATGATGGCATTAATAACATTACTAATAACTGTTTTTGGAATTTATCTTGAAAAAAATGGTTCATGACGTCTTGTCATGAACCATTTTTTAGTTGCGTTATTTTTATTAATCAACACGTTTGCTTGGATTAACAGCTGGTTTGTTATTCAAGTCAGTTCTGACAACCAAGACGTCACAAATTGCGGTTCGGGTAACGTACTCAGTCACTGATCCAATCAGCAATCGCTCCACAGCATTCAAGCCCGTTGCGCCAATCATAATTAAATCAATGTTAAGATTTTGAGGAATATCACGTGCAATGACCGTTTTCGGTGCACCGTATTCGATCGAGTAGTCCACATCGGTGAGACCTGACTGTTTAGCTTCATCAACGTACTTATCAAGCGTCTGTTTAGCAGTATCAGTGACTTGTTCCACCATTGACGTGTCAAAGCTGGAAATGTTTTGGAATGCTCTAGTATCAACAACGTGAACTAAGTGAAGTGATGCATTATTACGCAGTGCAACTGCTACACCTTTTTTAAAAGCTAATTCTGCCTCATACGAGCCGTCCACTGGGACTAGAATTTGTTTGTATTGTTGTAACATTGTGCCCACCCCTTTATTCATCTATTAACTTAATTGTACGTTATTTTCACTTAAATACAAAGAAATAAATTCACTTATCGATTCTGCCGACTTATAATTCCCATGATAATAATTTCTATAAGTGTTCCGGTAACCGTTGTACATAGCAGAACAATTAATATTAAGATATCGTTTTGGAGAAATAAAGCAATCAATCCAAGAATAGCCAAAATGATAAAAGTGAATCCACCAAATTTGGTTGTTTTTTCAAGTTGCGGATTATCCCGCACGGGGATGTTGAATAATTGCTTGTTGAGATGGGAAAGCAGGTAATAGCCAATAAATAGGGCAATTAGAATTGCAATCCCAACCAGAATAGTAATGATCATAGTGTTTGTCACTCCAATGCTTGATTAGTGTCTTGATGACTGTCTGAGTTTAAAGTATTGAACCTTGAAGGCTGATTCGAATTTACCATTATCTTTAGGATAGTAATATTCAGCGTCTTTAATCTTGTCCGGCAGGTATTGTTGTTTTACCCAATCGTTTGGAAAGTCGTGAGGATACTGGTACGTAACCCCCCGGCCAAGTTTTTTAGCTCCCTTATAGTGAGCATCTTTGAGGTGGAGGGGAATTTCCCCATAATTGCCGGCCCGAACGTCCTTCAACGCATTATCAATAGCTGTCATCGCTGAATTGGATTTAGGACTCAAACAGAGTTCGATAATGACGTTGGCTAACGGAATTCTTGCTTCAGGAAGTCCAAGTTGTTTGGCAGCATTGACTGCCTGCACTGTTCGTTCACAAGCGCTGGGGTTGGCTAAGCCAATATCCTCATAAGCAATCACCAGTAGTCGCCTGATAAGTGAAATTAAGTCGCCCGACTCAATTAATCTTCCGGCATAGTGTAAGGCGGCGTCTACGTCTGACCCTCGGATTGATTTTTGAAAGGCGGAAATGACATCATAATGGGCATCACCGTTTTTGTCAGCACTTAGCGCTTTTTTCTGGAGACATTCTTCAATGATGGTCTGAGTGATGTGAATGTCTCCGCTCTTTTTATCTGGCTCGGTTGACTTCACTGCCAGTTCTAATCCATTTAGTGAACTCCGTAAGTCTCCGTTGGTTGCGCGGGCAAGGAAGTCAAGAGCAGTGGCCGATAATTGAACAGGGTAGTTGCCAAGCCCGTTAGCCTTGTCTTTTAAGGCTCGTTTAACTGCCAGTTTGATATCGTCAGGGGTCAGTGGGTGGACTTCGAAAATCTGGGCTCGACTACGAATGGCCGGATTAATGTTAATATAGGGATTTTCGGTAGTTGCTCCGATCAAAATGATTGAGCCACTTTCAAGCAGTGGGAGAAGGAAATCCTGCTTGGTTTTATCTAGTCTATGAATTTCATCAAGTAATAACACGACTGTCCCGCTCATTTTGGCTTCCTCAGCCACAATTTGGAGGTCCTTTTTAGTATCGGTAGCAGCATTCAAAACTCGAAAAGCATATTTAGTTGAACCGGCAATCGCACTTGCAATGCTGGTTTTTCCGGTACCAGGGGGGCCGTAAAGGATCATGGATGATAACATTTTTGCTTTCACCATGCGACTAATAATTTTTCCAGGGCCGACCAAGTCTTGTTGGCCAACAATGTCTTCAATTTTTGTTGGTCTCATCCGATAAGCCAAAGGTTGTTGCATCAGGAAGCTCCTTTCTAAACTTTTATAGAATTGATCAGGTTTGATTCGCGTAAAATAAATTATAACATCTGTCAATCATGATTGAGTGCTATTGTGAATAATGATTGAAAATTAATCCAACCAAATTAATGATTAGAATAAAAAAAGTGTTCCACATTTCTGTGGAACACCTTTGCCAATAAATTAACCAAGTTTGTTGTAGTATTCAACAATAAGTGATTCATCAATATCAGCGTCAAGTTCCTCACGTTGTGGAAGACGAACCAATGATCCTTCAAGCTTATCAGCGTCGAAATTAACATATTGTGGACGACCCACAACAGCTTCAACGGCATCCTTAATTATTTGAAGATCCTTGGACTTCTCACGAACAGAAACAACTTGACCAACTTCAACTTCGTATGATGGAATGTCAACGCGTTTGCCATCAACTGTGATGTGACCATGGTTTACCAATTGGCGAGCCTGACGACGAGTTGTTGCCAAACCTAAGCGGTAAACGATGTTGTCCAAACGACGTTCAAGTAAAATCATAAAGTTAACACCATGTTTACCTTCACGAATTTTACCAGCACGGACAAACAAATTAGAAAATTGACGCTCAGTTAACCCATAGGTATAACGAAGCTTTTGCTTTTCCTTTAATTGCAAACCATATTCAGAAAGTTTTTGACGACGGCCTTGGCCATGATCGCCAGGAGCATATGGACGACGTGAAAGTTCCTTTCCAGTACCTGAAAGTGAAACTCCCAAACGACGAGAAACTCTCCAACTTGGACCTGTATATCTAGACATAAGTAAATCCTCCAATATTTTTTTGGAGTAAAATAACCCATTGCAGACTTAGTATTCGTGCATGTTGCTTTGCTCGTTCGCTCAAGCAGCCGATTGAGTTACTTGCAGAACCAAATGAATGGCAACAACATGTTGACGAGCTTACCGCCTACCGCTGCATTATTTTACACAAAGGACATTGTATAAGTTTTTTGACATTAAGTCAACTTAAGGCCACATGTTTTAAGAAGACGCTTCCGAACTCACTGAGCATACGTTCATCGTCTTCAGAAAATCGGTTAAGAACGGGCGAGTCGATGTCTAAAACACCAATCGGAATTTCTTGCTTGTAGAGAGGAATAACAATTTCTGATTTTGAATTTGCATCACAAGCAATGTGTCCGGCAAATTGATGGACGTCAGGAACTCGGAGTGGGTGACGATCAGTAAACGCCGTACCACAGACCCCATCACCATTTTTAATATGCATACAGGCAACGTTTCCCTGGAATGGGCCGAGAATAAGTTCATTATGATTTTTAACGTATCGATAAAAGCCCACCCAGTTGATTTGCTCAAGTGATTGATTTAGTAAAGCAGAGGCATTGGCCATATTTGAAACAATGTCGGTTTCATTTTCGAGCAATGCATCCAATTGCTGATTTAGCAAATTTGTCATTTTTTGCATAATGTTTTCCTCACTTTAAAAATTATCTGGTGAAACCTAGCTACTATGATATAATTCAAATTAGAGTACTTTTCACTAATTATTAATACATAATAAATGCTTTTGCATCATTTTACTATAATAACGTACAATTAAAATCTTTATTATTGAAGGATGGGATCAAATGCTTGCTTTGCTGATAGGAATTATCGTGGTAGTTGGGGCCTGCTACCTAGGATTTGTGTTTTATCAAAGAAGAACGATTAAAATGGCAACTGATGTGTATGAAAACAAACGGGATTTAAATAAGATTCCGCTTGATGATGAATTTACATTGGCTAAGAAATTAAACTTGACGGGTGAATCGCAGAAAAAATATGATGAATTATTAAAAAAATACCAACATTATACAGATCAATTATTGCCAGGCATTGAGCAAAAAATTGCAACTGTCAAGCAGGATGGTAAGGGGATTAACTTTATTAAAACTAAGAATGACTGGCAAAGTGCTAACCAGGCCATTCAAGATGCCGATAGCACAATTAAGGGAATTCAGGCTGCTCTGGCTCAGCTTTATGATTTAAACAAACAGCATCATTTGGCTGTTGATGAACTTGAAAAAAAGTATAAGCGTTTAAGAGAGGACATGCTTAACCAAAATGAATCTTTTGGTCCGAGTATCGATGCTCTTGAGAAGCTGTTGGCTGATATCGAAGGGACATTCGATGAATTTACCGAGCTTACCAAGAGTGGGGATCCTAATAGTGCTGAGGAAGTATTGACCGACTTAAACCGGTCAACATCTGAATTGGAGTCGGATATGGCAAGTATCCCAAAGCTTTATCACGTGCTTTCAAAAGAGTTTATTGATCAGCTGGACGAAATCAAGACTGGTTATCAGGAGATGATGGCGAAACATTACAATTTTCCAAATGATTCATTTATGGAAACAATCGAGACGTTACGTGAAGAAATCAAAAATAATGTGGATAAACTTGCAGCCTTAAATGTTGAAAGTGTTCAGAAAACCAATGATCAAATTGCTGGTGCGATTGATCACTTATATGATGCATTAGAAGATGAATTAAAAGCGCGGCCGGATGTTGAAGCAAACACAAAGATGGTTGATGAATATATTGATCATGTTCGTCGGCAGAATAGTGATTTGGCACTTCGACTTGAAAACCTGAATAAGGGTTATGTGTTAAATCACAAGGAAATTGAAAATAATCATCAATATGATCAGCAAATCTCAACAATTGAGAAACAATTCGATAATCAAACCCAGGAGATCAAGACAGGCAAGGCTGTTTATTCGGTTATTGACGATGAGCAGCAGGCAATGGTTAAAAACTTGGGACAAATTGAGACGTTACAAAAACAACTATTCCAGACTATTATTCAATTGCCACAAAAAGAGCAGGAAGCACGCCAATCATTGGCTAAATTTGACCTCGAAATGCGTAATAAAAAGCGTCGAATTGATAACCACAATTTGCCAGGGCTTCCAGACGATTACCAGGATGATTTTGCCTCTGTTGTTCGCGAAATCAATCATCTGAATGATGCGATGAGTAAACCACAGATTGATATTGATGATATTTCTAAGCAAGTGATTATTATTCAATCTGATATGGATACATTGAACGATCGCACGGAGAAACTCATTGATAATGCGGCTTTGGCTGAAGAAACGATGCAATATGCCAATCGATTTATTAATTTAGATCCTGAAATTGCCGAAGCAAGTGAAAAGGCACGGATTTACTTTGATCATCAATACGATTATCAAAAGAGCTTGGACACAATTTCGATTGCGTTGGAAAAGCAATCATCTGGTGTGATTGATAAAATAAGGGAAGATTACTTTAATGCTAAAAAAGTGACGCGGCCCAGGCAAGATGATCAAAAATCATCAACTAAGTAGCCCCCATGGCTGATAAATAAGAGAGTTAATCATAGGCAATCATTAATTGCTTTAGGTTGACTCTTTTTGTTTTGTGAAAGTGTCACCGTAGTTGTCACCCGTTGATTTTGGGTGTATTATCGTGTGAGTTATATTTATTCGAATTAGACACTATTTTTTAGAGAAGAAGGTTTCAAATGATTTATTTTGATAACAGTGCCACGACGCAAGCACTACCAGAAATAGTTGATACGTACGATAAAGTTAGTCAACGAATTTGGGGAAATCCCTCAAGTTTGCATAATTTTGGCGAGCAAGCATTTAGTTTGTTGGAACAATCTCGAAAACAAATTGCTGACTTGGTTCACGTTCATCCTGATGAAATATACTTTACAAGTGGCGGAACGGAAGGCGACAATTGGGTGACCAAAGGAACAGCAATTCAAAAGCGGGAATTTGGAAAGCACCTGATTACAACAGCAGTTGAACATCCGGCCATTCACAATTCAATGGAACAGCTTCGACAGCTGGGTTACGATATTACTTATTTGCCAGTTGACCAAGAAGGCCGAATTTCAGTTAATGATTTAAAGGCAGCTATTCGGCCAGACACAACGTTGGTATCAATTATGGCAGTTAACAATGAAATTGGAACGATTCAGCCAATTAAAGAAGCGGCTGAATTACTAAAAAGTTATCCTAAAATTCATTTTCATATTGATGCGGTTCAGGGAATTGGTAAGGGAATTGAGAATCAAATTTTCAATGATCGCGTTGATTTTATTACTTTTTCCGGTCACAAATTTCATGCACCACGCGGGATTGGTTTTCTATATGGCCGCCGAGGTCGACAAATTGCACCGTTGATGAGTGGTGGCGGGCAAGAGAAAAATCAACGCTCTGGAACTGAAAACTTACCGGCAATTGCTGCAATGGCAAAAGCATTACGTTTGTTACTTGCTAAAGAGCCACAGGCAAACCAAACCGAGCGGGCAATTAAAACCTTAATAACCGATCATATTAGCAAATTTGATAAGGTTACTATTTTCTCAAAAAATAGCGATGGTTTTGCCCCACATATTTTATGTTTTGCAATTAAAGGGGTTCGTGGCGAAACGATTGTTCATGCATTTGAAAAATATCAGATTTATATTTCAACAACCAGTGCCTGCTCATCCAAGGATCATGTTGTTTCCAGTACGTTGAGTGCAATGCATGTACCGGACTCAATTTCAACCAGTGCCGTTCGAATTTCTCTGGGTGATCAAAATACACTTGATGAAGCCAAACAATTCGTAAAAGTTTTTGACCAGTTGTATGAAGAATTTGACAAATTAAGTTAGGAGAAAATATGCATTATTCAGAAATTATGGTTCGTTACGGCGAACTATCAACTAAGGGAAAGAATCGAAAAGATTTCATCAAACAACTCGGTAAAAATGTTCGTGCTGTTTTGCACCCATTCCCAAATCTTGAGGTAAAAGCCCAGAGGGATCGACTTCATGTTTCATTAAATGATGAAGATGATGAAGCCGTTATTAATGCTTTGAAGGGCGTTTTTGGTATTGAAAATTTCTATCCTTCTATTCAAGTTGATAAGAATATGGATGCCATCAAACAAACTGCACTGCAAATGGTGCGTGAGCAATATCGGGAAGGCGCAACTTTCAAGATTAATACACGTCGACAAGATAAACATTTCGATTACAATACTAATCAGATCAACAACATTCTAGGCGACTATGTTTTGACGAATGTTGATGGAATTTCAGTTGATGTGAAGCATCCAGATATTGCCATTCGAGTCGAAGTTCGGATGAACGGCGCTTTTCTGTCTTCTGAAAAGATTCAGGGTGCTGGTGGCCTTCCCGTTGGGACCGGCGGCCGGGCAACAATGATGCTTTCTGGTGGCATTGATTCCCCAGTTGCAACTTATCAAGCAATGAAACGTGGCGTAAAAATTGATATGATTCATTTTTACAGCCCGCCTTATACCAGCGAACAAGCTTTAAATAAGGCAAAACAATTGACGTCAGTTTTGGCAAAATATTCAGGTAATATTCAGTTCATTCAGGTTCCATTTACTGAAGTTCAGGAAACGATTAAAGAAAAAGTTCCTGAAGGTTATTTGATGACCATTCAACGGCGAATGATGTTAAGAATTGCAGCTGCCATCACGAAAAATCGACATTGTACGGGTGTCTTCACTGGTGAAGCATTGGGACAAGTAGCCTCGCAAACACTTGAAAGCATGATGGCAATTAATGATGTGACGACGATGCCTGTTTTACGACCATTAGTATCGATGGATAAGACCGAAATTATCAAAATCGCCAAAAATATTGGAACATATGATTTATCGATTCTGCCCTTTGAAGATTGTTGTACAATTTTTACACCGCCAGCTCCTAAAACTCACCCGAATTTAGAAAAATCGCGGAAATTTGAGGGCTATATTGATGTTGATGGATTAATGCAACGGGCGATGGATGGCATTAAAATTACCGATATTAAACCCGGCGATGAATTTATGAATCAAAATGAAGATGTTTTTGCCGAGTTGCTTTAAACTTTTTCAGAATACTTGCGCAATTCGGTCGAATGGGCTACATTGTGTATAAGCTTATTCAACCACCAAGGGAGTGTTTTTGATGCAAGTCACTATCAATGGTAAAGAGGAAAAATTATTTGGTAACCCGCCGGAAGTAGGCGAACAATTACCAAAGTTTAAACTGGAAAGTGCCGAATCTGAAAAGGTTAAAACGGCTGATATTGTTGGTCGAATTACACTTATTTCGACGGTCCCGGATATTGATACACCGGTTTGTTCAGTCGAGACAAGACGGTTTAATCAAGAAGCTGATAAATATCCGGATGCCCGTTTTTTGACAATTTCCAATAATACGATTGAACAGCAAAAAGATTGGTGTGCTGCTCAAGGAGTCGAAAACTTACAACTATTATCTGACGAGAGCTTGTCATTTGGGTATGCAATGAAACTGTATATGCCAAATTTTGGCGCATTAGCTCGGACAATTTTTATTGTTGATCAGACCGGTAAGATTGTTTATCGTCAAATTGTTCCTGAGATCACTGATGAACCTGACTATCAAGACGCATTATCGGCTTTAGAAAAATTGGCAAAGCGTATTGACGATTAGCCGATTGTTGGGTAAGATTAAAATTAAATTAATGCATTGAGCAAGAGAGTATCCGCCAGTGAGGTTTCAGAAAGAAAATCAATGATGAGAGATTTTTACCGACTGTTGTGAGAAAGTAACTTGTGAGCTACTCGTTCAAATTTTGAGAACGGGTCGGGTATATCTAACCGTTACCATGATAATAAGTGGGGCTTTTGGCCCAATTTAGGTGGTACCGCGAACACTTCGTCCTAATTTTACAGGATGAGGTGTTTTTTTGTTACATAAGAGAAAGGGGCGACGTTATGTCAGACACAAAATCAAAAACTGAAATGTCGACAAAGTATGATCCAACTGCCGTAGAAAATGGCAGGTATAATGAATGGCTTGATGAAGGGGTATTTAAACCTAGTGGTGATAAGAAGGCAAAACCATTTTCAATTGTTTTACCACCGCCAAATGTTACCGGAAAACTTCATTTAGGCCATGCCTGGGATACGACTTTGCAGGATATGATTATCCGAAAGAAGCGGATGCAGGGCTTTGATACGTTATGGCTTCCAGGAATGGATCATGCAGGAATTGCAACTCAAGCCAAGGTTGAAGCCAAGCTTCGTAAACAAGGAATTTCTCGTTATGATTTAGGACGTGAAAAGTTCGTTCAGAAGGTTTGGGAATGGAAAGACACTTTTGCGGCAACCATTAAAGAACAGTGGGCAAAGT
This sequence comes from Lentilactobacillus diolivorans DSM 14421, assembly GCF_001434255.1. Classification (GTDB taxonomy): domain Bacteria; phylum Bacillota; class Bacilli; order Lactobacillales; family Lactobacillaceae; genus Lentilactobacillus; species Lentilactobacillus diolivorans. The sequence goes on along the minus strand of NZ_AZEY01000020.1, from coordinate 88,651 downwards.
TAGGCCTCTCCCTTGATTATGAACGTGAGCGGTTTACCTTGGATAAAGGATTGTCTAAAGCAGTTAGAAAAGTATTCGTTGATCTTTACAATAAAGGATTGATTTACCGTGGCGAATATATTATTAATTGGGATCCAGAAGCCCGAACTGCGTTGTCCGATATCGAAGTTATTCACAAAGATGATAAAGGTGCCTTTTACCACGTTAAATATCCGTTTACTGACGGAACCAAGTTTAACGGTAAGGATTATATTGAAATTGCAACTACTCGTCCTGAAACGATGATGGGTGATACGGCCGTTGCTGTTAACCCAAGTGATGATCGTTATAAGTCAATCGTCGGTAAGAAAGTTCTCGTTCCTCTAATCAATCGAGAAGTCCCAATAATTGCGGATCAGTATGTTGATCCGGATTTTGGAACCGGGATGGTTAAAATTACCCCTGCTCATGATCCAAATGACTTTAAGGTTGGAAATCGTCATGATCTTCAGCGAATTAACACGATGAATCAAGATGCTACAATGAATGAGAATGCTGGCAAGTATGAAGGAATGGATCGGTTCGATGCCCGCGAGGCAATGGTCAAAGATTTACAAGATCAGGGATTGATGTTGAAAATTGACCCAATTGTCCATTCAGTTGGGCATTCTGAACGAACTGGGGTTCAAGTAGAAGCTCGTTTGTCAACACAATGGTTTGTTAAGATGAAGCCATTAGCCGAACAAGCCATTAAAAATCAAGAGACTAACGATAAAGTTCATTTCTTCCCTGATCGTTTTGAAGGTACCTTTGAACATTGGATGGAGAATGTCCACGACTGGGTTATTTCACGACAGCTTTGGTGGGGGCATCAGATTCCTGCGTGGTATAACAAAAAAACCGGTGAAACTTATGTTGGGATGGAAGCACCCAAGGATTCAGAAAATTGGACCCAAGATCCTGATGTTTTGGACACTTGGTTTTCGTCTGCACTCTGGCCGTTTTCAACGATGGGTTGGCCAGAAGATACAGATGATATGAAACGTTATTTCCCAACGGATACATTAGTTACCGGGTATGATATCATCTTTTTCTGGGTTTCCCGGATGATTTTCCAAAGCTTGGAGTTTACTCAACGTCGCCCATTTAAGGATGTTTTGCTTCATGGTTTGATCCGTGACTCTCAGGGTCGTAAGATGTCCAAATCATTGGGCAATGGGATTGATCCAATGGATGTTATTGATAAATACGGTGCAGATGCACTTCGCTGGTTCTTAGCTTATGGTGGGACACCAGGTCAGGATTTGAAATTTACCTATGATAAAATGGATTCTGCTTGGAACTTTATCAATAAAATTTGGAATGCCAGTCGTTACGTTATCATGAATTTGGATGGCATTGATAAGCCAACGCTTCCTGAAAAATCCGAGTGGCAATTATCTGATCGATGGATTTTAAGCCGATTGAATGCAACGATTAGCCATGTGACCGAACTATTTGATAAGTACAATTTTGGTGAGGCTGGCCGAGCATTATATGACTTCATTTGGTTTGATTTCTGTGACTGGTACATCGAAATGAGTAAGGAAGCTTTGAACGGTAACGATGAAAAGCTCAAGAAGAATACCCAGAATATCTTGGCATATGTTCTTGACCAAACGTTGCGGTTATTGCAACCAATTATGCCGTTTGTAACTGAATATATTTGGCAAAAGATGCCTCATGAAGGCAAGTCACTAGTTACTGCAGAATATCCAATTACTCATGATGACTTTACGGATCTTAAATCAGAAAACGAGATGCAGTCTCTGATTGATCTGATTAAAGCGGTTCGAAACATTCGTTCTGAAGCAAATGCACCTTTATCATCACCAATTGATATGCTGGTTCAGACAGATAATCCAACACTAAAATCGGTTTTTGAAGATAATCGAGACTACATTGATCGTTTTTGCCATACGAAAGAATTAACAATCAGTGAAAAGGTTGATGTTCCTAAGCTTTCAATGTCCGCCGTTATCACTGACGCAACAATCTATGTACCGCTAGCTGAGTTGGTTGATCTTAACGAAGAAAAGGCCCGGGTTCAAAAGGATGTTGACAAGTTTGAATCTGAGGTTGCACGTTCTGACAAAAAACTGGCTAACCAAAAGTTTGTTGCCAATGCTCCTTACACAGTTGTTAACGAAGAACGTACGAAACAAGCAGATTATCAATCAAAATTGGATGCAGCCAAAGATCGCCTGCAACAGATTGCAAATGAACTTTAATTGTAACTTGAATTAGGTATTCTGGAACAATTAGTCATGCAACAAGGAAGAGGCCGGGACAAAAGTTATTTTGCCTAGGCCTCTTTTCTTGGTTACGGTTTACGTGATTATTTAAGGAGAAAAAGTTGAACGATGATTAACTCATATGATGAAGCTTTATCATTTATCCATGGTCGGACAAAATTTAAAAAGATTCCCACACTGAAACGGATGCGTCGATTTCTGGATGATCTTGGTGCACCTGATAAGCAGATTAATGCGATTCATATTGCAGGAACTAATGGAAAAGGTTCGACGTTAGCCTTTTTAAGAAATATTCTGCAGGCTGATGGTCATACCGTTGGCAGCTTTACGTCACCATTTTTAATCAAATTTAATGAACGGATCAGCGTGAACGGTGTTCCAATTTCTGATGCGGAGATTCTCAGGCTTGCTCAGTTTGTTTATCCTGAAGTTGAAAAACTTGATAAAGAATTACCAGAAGGTGGGCCAACTGAATTTGAAATTATTACTGCCATGATGTTCAAATATTTTTCGGAAGGACATGCGGATATTGTTTTGATTGAGGTGGGTCTCGGTGGTTTGCTTGATTCGACAAACGTTGTTTTGCCAAAGCTCTCAGTAATTGTGACCATCGGCTGGGATCACATGCACATTTTGGGAGACACTTTGCCTAAAATTGCGTATCAAAAAGCCGGCATTATTAAATCAGGGGTTCCGGTCATCGTTGGAAACATTCCTCCTGAGCCACTTAACGTTATTAAACACGTTGCCCATGAGAAACAAAGTCCAATTCAAATGTTCAATATTGACTTTAGAGTAGTCGAAAGGGGCGTTCAAAATTGGATTCAGCAGTTTGATTTTGAGGCGGGGACGTTTCATTTTAATAATCTGCAAACCAGTTTGCTTGGCGATTATCAAACACATAACGCTGGGTTGGCAATTCAAGCTTATCTAACTTATTGTAGTCAGACCCATTCGGTAGTCAATCGTCAAAGTGTGATTGATGGTATTAAAGAAACGCGATGGGCTGGTCGCTTCGAAAAGATAAGCAGCCGGCCGACGATTGTGATTGACGGTGCCCATAATATTTCTGCGATAGACCAAATTGTCCCGTTGATTCAAACGAACTTTACAACCGGACACGTCTTTATCTTAATGGGGATTCTTGCAGACAAGCAGGCAGACAAAATGGTAGAGAAAATGGGGACAATTTCAAACGCGTCGATTATTTTAACGAGCTTTAAAGGTCCGGGTAACCGTCACGCGGCAAATCCGGATCAAGTTAAGGATCACGTTATCAAAGACGGTGAAACTGTAACAACCATTAAAAATTGGCGTGATGCGATTAAATCAACTTTAAGTAAAATGCACGATGATGATATGCTTTTGATAACGGGATCACTATATTTTATTTCCGACGTTCGCAAGTATTTAGAGACAAACCGGCCGTAATTTAATAATCTATTAAATCATTGCTTGATTATTGGGAATTGATTTATTTTTTAACTCGTTATGATATACTTGTTTCGTTAAACAATAATCAATTAATAACTAACAAATCGAATTAAATGTGCCTGTCAAAAACATGAGAGACAACGAAGGGATGGATAACGTGTTCGGATTTGGGGAAAAAAACATAGGAATTGATCTTGGGACCGCAAATACAATTGTTTATGTTGAAGGTAAGGGAATTGTCCTTCGTGAACCTTCAGTGGTTGCCAAGAGCACAAAAAACGGTGAGATTATTGCCGTGGGTGAAGAAGCTCGTGCCATGATTGGCCGAACCCCTAGCAGTATAAATGCTGTTAGACCAATGAAGGACGGAGTAATTGCTGATTATGATACTACAGTTGCGATGATGAAATATTTTATTCAAAAAGCCTTGGGACATTCATCTGGTAAACCATATGTTATGGTTTGTGTTCCGACTGGAATTACTGCTGTTGAGAAGCGTGCAGTGATTGATGCAACGCGTGTAGCGGGTGCCCGTGATGCTTATGTCATTGAAGAACCATTTGCAGCCGCAATTGGTGCCGGATTACCTGTTATGGATCCAACGGGCAGCATGGTTGTCGATATCGGTGGTGGTACGACAGATGTTGCAACAATTTCATTGGGTGGGATTGTTTCCAGTCGTTCAGTTAGAATGGCAGGAGATAAGTTGAACGAAGCAATTGCCCAGTATGTTCGCCAGAAGTACAATTTATTAATTGGTGAACGAACCGCTGAGCAGCTTAAAATCGATATTGGATCAGCCTCTCCAGATGCTGCCAAGAAGATTGAAAGTGTTCCAGTCCGTGGTCGTGACTTAGTAACCGGTCTACCAACAACCGTTCAAGTAAGCGGCACTGATGTTAACAATGCAATCAATGAAGCAGTTGCCGAAATCATTGCGACAATTAAAGAAACGCTGGAAGAAACATCACCGGAAATTGCTGCAGATGTAATTGATCATGGAATTGTTTTAACCGGTGGCGGTGCGCTTTTACGAAACCTAACAGATGTGATTGCTGATGCTACCCAGGTTCCGGTTTCAATTGCATCAGACCCACTAGACTGCGTTGCTATTGGAACCGGCGAATCGCTAAAGAGCATCAATGTCATGAAGAAAAAGCAATAAACACTTAAGCCTTTGATTATTAAGGCTTGTTTGTTATGAATAACGAATGGAGGCAATTATGCAAAAATTTTTCTCCAGTCGAAAACTTGTAATTGTCATTGTGTGCCTGATCATTAGCTTTGGAATGATGACCCTGTCGGTTGCTATTCGGAACAAGCAGAATACACCGCCAATTATTCAACAATTTGGTAATGATATTGTCGGTTTCGCTGACCGAATTGTTGCCACACCGATGAACGGTATTGATCACGGATTTGTTTCTGTTAAGAATTTACTTAACACCTATCAAGAAAACCAACAGCTCAAATCAAAAGTTGATCAACTCACACAAACACAAGTTAAAGATCAAGTTTTGGAACGAGAGAACAAGCAGTTAAAACGTCAATTGAACGTTGGTAACACTTTAACAGGGTATCAAAAAATAAATGCAGCGGTTATCACGAGAACGCCTTCATCTTGGGCAAGCCAAGTGATTATTAATAAAGGCCAGGCAGCAGGTGTTAAAAAGGATATGCCAGTGATTGCCGGACCGGGATTAATTGGGACGATTGCTGAAGTTAATAAAACAAATAGCAAGGTTGTTTTAGTCTCCAATACTGCCGAAAATTCCAATCGATTTGCCATTCAAATTGTTGGAAAAGATGGCAAAGTGGTAAATGGGATTATTACGTCTTATGATTCACAATCCAATCGAATTGTGATGGGGAACATTACGTCTAAGGCAAAATTGTCAAAGGGTAACCGGGTCACCACAAGTGGCTTGGGAGGTGTAATTCCAAAGGGTATTTATGTTGGAACTGTTTCTAAAGTTGCTCAGGACGATTATGGCTTGGCCAAAAAAGTTTATATTAAACCAGCCGCAAACTTAAATGACATCGAGGTTGTCTCGATTGCCGTTAAGGATTAATAGGAGGGATAATAGTTGAAACGAAGAGTTCCGATCGCTGCTATTTTTATCATCGGTTTGTTTATTGCTTTTTTTCTGGACGGTTCAATCAGCCAAATGTTTTCAGGAACTTTATTTAAGTATCCTAATGCATTGGTGCCGAATTTAACATTGCTATGGCTAATTTTAGCCGTCTTCTTTGGCAATACCCAAAAGTTGCATCTTGAATTATGGGCTGCAGTGATTGGTTTCATATTCGATATGTACTATACCGGGTTGCTTGGTGTGTATGTGTTTATCTTTCCACTGGTTGTTTATCTTTGTTACACAGTGTACCAAATGCTGCCACCAAACTTTTTGAGTGGCTTTTTGGTATACTTTTTAGGAATCACAGTTTTAGTTAGTCTGGGATTTGTTGCAAACGCGTTTATCGGCGAGGCTGACGCTTCTATCTCAGAATTTATGGTAAATACGCTGGCACCGACATTAGCTCTCAATCTTGTCTTTATGGCATTATCTTATTTTCCGATTGGGGCATTATACAGGTCTCATAAACGATAAGAGGGGGCGAATGAAACAATGCAAGATCCGGCGGTATTAAAGGGAACCAAAGATGGGTACGAAATTATATTAGATGATAATGCTAAGGTCGATGACATTTTTGTCTCGTTGCATCATCTACTTGATAACTTAAGAACTCAGACGGCCTCTGCAAATCCACAAACAATTGCGTTTGACATTTATACCGGTATGCGATTATGGTCGGCAGATGACCGATCGGAAATTGAAAAGATATTTGCCAATTATGATTATTTTTCTGTCCATAAGATTACTTCCGATGTCATTACAAAGGAAGAATCCAATCGAATTCTGGAACAAGAAAGTGTCCATATTGTTGATCGAATTATTCGAAATGGTCAGGAAGTTCATGTTCAAGGCGATGTATTATTTCTCGGAAAAGTTCATGAGGGCGGTAAGCTTCTGGTGAGTGGTAACGTTTATGTGCTCGGTGATGTTCGAGGGGTTATTCAGGCTGGAACACCAGATTTTGAAGATAAAATGATTATTGGGGATGTACATAACGCTCAGCAAGTTCGAATTGGTGAACAGTTTGAGATATTGGATGATACAAACCGAAAAATTGATAATAGTACGGTTATTTATGTGAATGATTTACACGTACTTGATTATGGTAAAGTTGAAGCTTTAAAACAGATAAATCCAAAGTTCTTTAATCAGATAGGAGGAGTCATGAATGGGTAAGTCGTACGTAATAACTTCAGGAAAAGGTGGCGTTGGTAAAACTACTTCCTCGGCTAATATTGGAACCGCTTTGGCAATGCTTGGCAAAAAAGTGTGCCTTCTGGATCTTGATATTGGGTTACGAAATTTAGATGTTGTTCTTGGCTTAGATAACCGAATTATGTACGACATTGTTGACGTTGCAACTGGTCGAGCCAAGCTTGCGCAAGCACTTGTGAAGGATAAACGCTTCGACGATTTACTCTACCTCTTGCCAGCTGCTCAGAATGCTGACAAGTCAGCCTTAAATCAAGATCAAGTGGTCGAGATTGTTGATGAACTAAAGCCCGATTTTGACTATATCCTAATTGACTGTCCCGCTGGAATTGAACAGGGATTTATGAATGCGATTGCTGGTGCCGATAGTGCTATTATTGTGACAACTCCGGAAATTTCCGCCGTTCGTGATGCTGATCGGGTAGTCGGCTTGTTGGAACAGCATCCACTTCAAGAGTCTCCACACCTCATTATTAATCGAATCCGCCAGCATATGATGAAAGATGGTTCAGTAATGGATGTGGATGAAATCACGCATCATTTGGGCGTGGAATTATTGGGAATCATTATTGATGATGATGCGGTAATTTCGACTTCAAATCATGGTGAGCCAATTGTTTTACAGCCTGATAATCCGGCTGGCCAAGGATATCGAGATATTGCTCGGCGTCTGGAAGGGGAATCTGTTCCGCTAATGGAACTTAAGGATGAGACTCAGCCATCGTTTTGGAAGAAAATTGGCAACTGGTTCAAAAAGGGATAAAAAGTTCTTGACGAAAGTGGCATTTCCGATTATTATGAATTCAACATTAATTGAAGAAGTTAAAGACATTGATCAGAAGGGTAACACGCATTAAATTACAGAGAGCTTGAGATTGCTGGAAATCAAGTGTTTAGGCGTATTGCTTCACATCTGTAAGTCATTTTTCTGAAACAAGTAGGAAAAAGCGGTGAGCACGTTATTGCTGAAGTTTAGTATCTAAACTCCTTGAGGTTTTTTGCATGAGCAAAGAACAAAGCTGAGGTGGAACCGCGATCAATAATCGTCCTCTTAAGTCAATAACGACTTAAGGGGATTTTTTATTTGGAACTAAACTTCGTGAGGCAATAAGTGTGAACTTGTTGCAAATTGAGGTGGAATCGCGAAAACTATCGTCCTCTCGAGTTATTAAACTCGAGAGGATTTTTTTATGGAGGGATGTCAACATGATTCAATATATTGAACAAATTTTACCAGCGTTATTATCCGGAACAAAAATGACTTTATCAATCTTCTTTTGGACCCTAATTGTTTCAATTCCGCTAGGTGCTTTAGTGGGAATGGGATTAATCAGCAAATTTAAACCGCTTGTCTGGTTACTTAATCTATATGTTTGGCTAATGCGTGGTACGCCATTGCTGTTGCAATTAATATTCGTTTTTTACGGGTTGCCGATTCTAGGAATTATTTTCGAACGTTACGATGCCGCAATCTTCGCATTCATTCTGAATTACACTGCTTATTTTGGTGAAATTTTTCGTGGCGGCTTTCAATCAGTACCGCGTGGACAATTTGAAAGCGCCCGCGTGCTACGATTGAGTTATGGGCAAACAATTCGCAAAATTATTATTCCACAGGTTTTTAAAATTGTATTACCTTCTATTGGAAATGAAGTCATTAATTTAGTTAAAGATTCTTCGTTGGTTTATGTGATTGGCTTGGGAGACCTACTACGAGCAGGAAATGTTGCAACTGCTCGGGATGTTACTTTAATCCCACTAATCTTGGTTGGTATTATCTATTTAGCTTTGACTGCTGTATGTACTATTGTGTTGAAGATCATTGAAAAGCGTTCCAACGTTTGGCAATAGGAGGGGAATTACAATGTTAGAGATAAAAAATCTTACTAAGAAATTTGGTACCAAAACAGTCATTGATGACCTTTCTATGACTGTTAAGGATAATGAGATTATGGCAATCGTAGGACCATCAGGCGCTGGAAAAACAACCCTTTTGCGGTGTATTACCGGTTTGGAACATGTCAATTCAGGCGAATTTTTCTGGAATGGCACGAAATTTGATCCGGCAGAAACCGACCAGAAAAATACGATTATCGGAGTTGTATTTCAAGATTATCAACTGTTTCCAAATTTAACTGTCATGGGAAACATTACCTTAGCGCCAACATTGGTTAAGAAGGAACCTTTGTCAAAAGTGACAACTGATGCAAGAGAGCTGCTCAAGCGCTTAGGATTGGAAGGTAAGGAAAGCCTTTACCCATACCAGCTTTCCGGCGGTCAGAAACAACGGGTAGCAATTGTTCGAGCATTGGCAATGAGCCCCAAAATTCTATGTTATGATGAGCCAACTTCAGCACTTGATCCTGCATTACGTGACGAGGTTGCTGAAATTATTCTTAGTTTAAAAAAACAAGAAATGACCCAAATTGTTGTGACTCATGATATGGACTTTGCCCAAAATGTTGCTGACGAAATTAAACGGGTTGAGCAAATCGATTAGGAAGAGGGGTTAATTATGTTTAAAATAATCAAAAAAAGCCCATTAATCATTGCTTTACTTGTGTTTGTGCTAATCCTTTCGGGATGTCGATATGAAAATCGAAAAAAATTGGATACCAATCCAGACACTTGGTCCGTTGTTCAAAAGCAGAAAAAAATTGTGATTGGTCTTGATGACAGTTTCGTACCAATGGGTTTTCGAACTAAAAGTGGTAAGATTGTTGGCTATGATGTTGATTTGGCAAAAGCTGTTTTTAAGCAATATGGGATTAAAGTTGACTTTCAGCCTATTGATTGGTCAATGAATGTGACAGAGTTAAGAAACGGGACAATTGATCTCATTTGGAATGGTTTTTCAATTAATCCACAGCGATCAAAGAAAGTAATGTTTAGCAAACCGTATCTTGTTAATCGGCAGGTTCTAGTGACTAAAAAGAAAAGTGACATTCATAATTTCGGGGATATGCAGGGAAAGGTTGCTGGTGTTCAGTCAGGATCAGCAGGCGCTATGGATATTGACCAAAAGCCTAAATTATTAAAAGATAAAATAAAAAATCATTCACCAATTTTATATGACTCTTTTACCGATGCATTTATTGATCTTAATGCTAATCGGATTCAAGGATTATTGATTGATAGTATTTATGCGGGGTACTATATTGGTCATCAGAAAAATCGGAACAGTTATGTGACAATTCCCAGTGAATTTCCAAAAGAGTACTATGGAGTTGGGATTCGTAAAGGAGATACGGTACTTAAACAAAAAATTGACGCTGGACTTGATCGGTTAGCTAAAAGTGGTCAATTGGCCAAAATCAATAAAAAGTGGTTTGGGACGAATGCTAATAGTCCTTTGATAAAAAACTAGTTTTCATTAGTTTTGTGATTTAGGCTAATAATGACTTGCCTTTTACAACTAAGGATGGATCCGATTAGAAGACTGATTTTATTCAGTTTTTAACCGGATCTTTTCTTTTATGCTGGTGCCGATACCATAATTGGTATGTGTAATTATAACCATGCTTTTATTTTTGTATTTTTTGTTATTATTTACATTTAATATTGAGATTTATGTCGATTTATTCTAGTATGAAAATTGTGACTAATTGAGGAGGTACTGCATTGGAATATCAAGTTGCTAATGGCGTCAAGTTAAGAACCATTCATACGACAAAATTTAAGAATACAAAAATTTTGATTAATTTTACTTTTCCGGCACATTCTCAAAATTATGGAAAATTAGCAATGTTGGCGGAGCTATTACAAAATTGTTCGGCTAAGTATCACAGTGAGTTATTAGTTTCAAGACAATTATCAAGAATGTATGGCGCAAGTTACGGTGTTACAGTTTTGCGATATGGTAATCAGCATACTCTCCAGATTAAGATTTCCTTTCCAAATGATAAATATCTTCCCTCTAAGGAACGATTAATGACCGAGATCTTGGAATTCTTGGAAGAGATGATCGAAAAGCCTTATATTTCAGGCGTAGGTTTTAATCAAGCATATTTTGAAATTCATCAGAATAATCTTGTTAATTATCTAAATTCCATTGCAGATAACAAGGAGTACTATGCCGTTCTAAAATTACAGAAGTTGTATTATCCAAATGATCCTGATCACGGGAACTTTCTTCTTGGTAGTGGCCGTGAGATTAGTGAGCTTGATTCAAAATCACTTTATAGTTTTTATCAACAAGTTATGAAAACATCAGCTATAACTATTCTAGTTGCTGGTGAAATTGATGATCAAGAGGTTTTACAAGGCGTTGAACATTTCCGGTATTTTGTTGATCGACCGGTTACTAAATATGAATTGCGAGTGATGCCCCAGCCAGTGGAGAGCCTCCAAAGTGCAAATGAAAAGATTGATGGTTCGCAATCAATCCTAAATGTTGGTTATGAACTACCAGTTTACTTTGGGGATGAGCAATATTTTCCAGCAGTTATCTTTAACCAATTATTTGGAAGCTCAACCAGGTCTTTGCTATTTACAAATGTCCGCGAAAAGGCAAGTCTAGCTTATGATATTCATAGCAGTTATAATTCCTTGGCAGGGATTGTGACAGTTCAAGCAGGGATCGACTATCAAAATGAACAGCAAGTACTAGAATTAATTCCTGCTCAAATCACTAAATTGCTGCATGGTGATTATTCTGATCAACTAATGGATGGTGTTAAGCAATCAATGATTAACCAGCATCGTTCGGAAGCAGATCATCTTTCCGCGGTTATTGAAAAACGCTATATTCAACAAATTATGAATATTGACTATCCCGACACTGTTTGGGAAGAACGAATTAATTCAGTAACGAAAGACGATATTAAGAAGATTGCTGCGAAAGTTAAATTGAGAGCGATCTTTGCACTAAACAGTCAGGGGGCTAACAATGAAAATAATTCATTATCATGATTATGACGAGCAATTGTTGGTTCAAAAACTCCCAAATGGACTAACTGTTTATTTGCAGCCTAAATCAGGGTTTAACAAAACGACAGCAATTCTAGGCGTGAACTATGGGTCAACGGACCAATCCTTCATCCTAAATGGGAAAAAAGTTGTTCAACCTGCTGGAATTGCCCATTTTCTTGAACACAAGATGTTTGATAAGAAGGACTATGATGTCTTTGAGCTTTTTAACAAAACTGGTGCGCAATCCAATGCCTTCACCAGCTTTACCAGAACAAACTATTTGTTCTCGACCACGGAATCATTCAAAGATAATTTGAATATCCTTCTTGATTTCGTTCAAATTCCTTATTTTACCAAGGAAAAAGTTAACCGAGAAAAGGGAATCATTGATCAAGAAATTAACATGTATAAAAACGATCCCAATAATCAGGCTTATTTTCAAACAATTCGGCAATTATACCCGGATTCTGCATTATCAAATGATATTGCTGGATCATCTAAAAGCGTTGATAGCATTACACTAGATGATGTTGAGCTGGCCTATCAAACATTTTATCATCCAAGTAATATGTCACTCTTCATCACCGGGAAACTGGATCCTGATGAAACCTTGAGTTGGATTATTGACAATCAGGCTCGAAAAATATTTTCTCAAACGCCTCGGATAGAACGGATTAACAACTATTCAGCCACTCTCTTCGAAGCTGTTCACACCGACCTCATGAATGTCTCTAGAACAAAAGTATCCGTTGGCTTGCGTGGAAATGACCAGGTTCCGACTGGTCGAGATAGTTTGAAGTACGAAATTGGTTTATCAATTATGTTCGATTTATTCTTCAGTGAAAACGCAATTGAGTATGATAGACTATATCATAGTGGTGTGATTGATGATTCGTTTTCATGGGAGTTTGAAAATGAACGTGGCTTTCATTTTGCGATGTTGAGTGGTGATACCAGTCAACCATCTATATTCGTTCAGGAAATCAAAAAGATTATCAAAACAATTCCCGCTAAAGTAAGTGAGTTGCAAGATGAATTCCAACTTCAAAAAAATGAATTATTTGGTAATTACATTTCAATGATGGATTCTGAGGAGGCAATTTCGAGTCAATTTGATGGATTCCTAGGTGAACCCCTAACCATTTATGATGAGGTTACGATTCTTAAACAATTAACGTTGAAAGATGTTCAAATGATTTCAGAACGCTTTCTTAATCATTTATCGATTCAAGTAGAAGTTATTAAGAATCACCAATGACTTATGAATTATTTAAAAATGGCCTGAATTTGTCATATGATATACTTGAGTTGGTAAAAATTAATATCTATGTAATGGAGAATGAGTATGAGCGACGAAAAAGATAAGTTAACAATTGGAAAAAAATTGCATGATGCTCGAGTGGCTAAAGGATACACACTTGACGATTTACAAAAAAATACAAAGATTCAAAAACGTTATCTAATTGCAATTGAAGATAATGATTTTGATGCATTACCGGGTGAGTTCTATGTTCGCGCATTTGTTAAACAATATGCTGACTCAGTCGGTCTCGATGGTAGTGAACTGTTAAGTCAATTTGACACCAAATTACCCGATACTGAGGATCCTGAATATGTTGATCGAGTTAATAGTGATAATCCCGAAACACGATCCGCCCAACGAAAAGTTGATCAACGAAATGAGAAGATTCGCCGATATATTCCAATTGTATCGGTTTCTGTTGTGGTACTCGTTATTTTGATTGCCATCTGGGTTGCAGCAGCTCACAGCACTCGTAATACGGACAAAACTCAAATTGAAACAAGTAAGGTTTCTGTTTCAAGTAATAAAAAGTCGTCTGCAGAGACGAGTTCCAGCTCTGCAAAGAAGGCCAAGAAAACTAAAAAGCCAACCAAAAAGATCGCCTTTACCAAATTAACGGATTCTGGCAGTAATGTGACTTACCGAGTCAGTGGGGCACCTAAAAAGATAGCAATTAAAATTGCAACAAAGGGTAGTGGCAGTGCCTGGTCATCAGTAAGTGCAAATGGAACAACCTTATGGCAGGCTGCTTTAGCCGGTGGAAAATCGCACACAGTTAGTCTTCCAAGTAGCGTGACCACCGCAACGGTTAACACTGGCAATGCACCACAGACGGTGATTTATGTTGCTGGTAAAAAATTAAAGCTGACTGATCCAACAGATGGCAGTTCCAATCAGGTTCGAGTAATCACTCTACAATTTGGTAAAGCAAGTGCAACTTCCAGCGCTACTAATAGTTCCACTACTACAGGGACATCAACCACAACTGGCACGACCAGCTCCAACACAACTGGGACAACGGGAACTCAGGGGAGCACTGGGACTACCGGAACCACCTCAAATTCATCTAATACAACTGGTGCGACTGGTAACACAGACACGACTGGTGGAACAACAAATAACTCATATTAGAGAATGATGGTTGGAGGCTAATCATGAATTTACCTAATAAATTGACAGTGTTTCGAATTATTTTAATTCCATTTTTTATTTTAATCTTGGCAGTCCCGATTTTCTCTGGAAATGTGACAATCGCTGGTACAGTCATCCAGAATGCAAGGTGGATTGCTACTATTATTTTTGTTGTTGCTTCGTTAACTGACTTTTTAGATGGTCAGATTGCCCGTCGTAATAATTTAGTGACCAACTTTGGCAAGTTTGCCGACCCGTTAGCGGATAAGATGCTAGTGATGACTGCTTTTATTTTCTTGACAGCGTTCAATAAAGTTCCCGCATGGGTGATTGCAATTATTGTTTGTCGGGAACTTGCGGTGACAGGGCTTAGATTAATAATAGTTGAAAATGATGGTCAGGTGATGGCGGCGGCGTGGCCAGGTAAAATTAAAACGTCAACCCAGATGCTGGCAATTATTCTGTTGTTTTTGAATAACGTACTCTTTTCAGCAATTCACATACCACTTGATCAAATTCTTTTGTACATTTGCCTATTTTTCACAATTTACTCAGGAATCGATTATTTTGTTCAAAACCGATCAGTCTTTTCAGATTCCTTTTAGAAGTTTTCAAATTTCATTTTGGATATATTTAGTAGGCAAAGACTCAAAAGTAATTTCTTCAAAAATTAATGTTTTTAACTGTTGCAATAACTTTACAATCTATTATTTTTGGATGCACAATTAAGGCTGGGACAAAGAAAATTTGTTGCCAGTCTTAATTTGGCTCAAAGCAAGCAACCAGTCAAAACGGGTTAGTGTCTTTAATCGATTTTTAGGTAATTATTTTTCAATAATTACTAGTAGCATTTAATTAACGATAGTTACAAGTAATCCAGATGCTTAATTTTAAATTAAGTGGCATCTTTTAAATGAAAAGAGCCTTAATCTTCGTAGTTATATAGTATGAAGGGAGTCATGATACAAATGTCATTAGAAAAAGAGTTAGTGAGTCAATTACTTAAAAAGCACATTACAATTACTGCCGCTGAAAGCATTACTGCTGGTAAATTTCAAAGCACTTTAGGTAATGTACCAGGTGTTTCAGAAGTGTTCGAGGGTGGCTTTGTTACTTATTCAAACCATGTCAAGGAGCAGTTATTAAATATTCCCAATGAAGTCATTGATGAAAATGGTGTGGTGAGCGAACCAACTGCTATTTGGATGGCAAATCAATCACGGAGCATTATGAACAAAGACTTAGCGGTTTCATTCACTGGCGCAGCCGGTCCAGACTCGTTAGAAGGCAATCCGGTTGGGACAACTTGGATTGGCATTGCTTTTGGAACCCATCAAACTTATGCTAAAAAGTTTCAGTTTAAGGGTCAACGTAATGATATTCGCGAAGCTGCGGTGGTTGCTGGACTAAAAATGGCAATTGAAGCAATTCAATAATCAAATTAATCGAACTTTTGTTCGCTTTTTTATTGATTTTTCTAATGATCATTAGTATAGTTAACTGGTAAACTTTTCTGTTTTAGAAAATGGGAGGAATTCAATGGCTGACCAAAGGAAAGCAGCTTTAGATAAAGCTTTAAAAAATATTGAAAAAGAATTTGGTAAGGGTTCCATCATGAGAATGGGTGATAAAGCCGATACAGAGATTTCAACAATCCCAACTGGTTCGTTGGCACTTGATGAAGCTCTTGGCGTTGGTGGTTATCCCCGTGGTCGGATTGTGGAGATCTACGGACCAGAAAGTTCTGGAAAAACAACTGTTGCACTTCATGCAGTGGCCGAGGTTCAAAAGCGTGGTGGAACCGCCGCATACATTGACGCAGAGAATGCCTTGGATCCTGTTTATGCAACCCATTTAGGGGTCAACATTGATGATCTGCTTTTATCACAACCTGATACTGGTGAACAGGGATTACAAATTACTGATGCCTTGGTTACAAGTGGTGCTGTGGATATTGTTGTCATTGACTCAGTTGCAGCATTGGTTCCACGTGCTGAAATTGAAGGCGAGATGGGCGATGCTCACGTTGGACTGCAGGCTAGACTAATGTCGCAAGCGTTGAGAAAATTGTCCGGAACCATTAGTAAGACAAAAACAATTGCAATTTTTATTAACCAGATTCGTGAAAAAGTCGGTGTTATGTTTGGTAATCCAGAAACGACACCTGGTGGACGTGCATTGAAATTTTATGCAACGATTCGCCTCGAAATCCGTCGTGCAGAACAAATTAAAGATGGCACAAATATCATTGGAAACCGGACACGGATTAAGGTCGTTAAGAACAAGGTAGCGCCACCCTTTAAAAAGGCTGAAGTTGATATTATGTATGGCAAGGGAATTTCTCAATCAGGTGAATTGGTTGACATGGCTGTTGATAAGGATATCGTTGACAAATCTGGATCGTGGTATTCGTATGGTGATGAGCGAATTGGTCAAGGTCGTGAAAATGCTAAGTCATATCTTGAAGAGCATCAGGATATGTATGATGAAATTCTTAGGAAGGTTCGTGATGCTTATGGCATTCCAGATGAGACTGATAATAAAGCCAATAGTAAATCATCCAGCAAACCTTCTGACAAAAAGACACCTCAAAAGCCAGATAAGAAGCCAGAACCGGCTGACAATATCGATTTAAATATTGGTAAGTAACTGACTGTTGTGAAATTTCATTAAGCGTGAATTTGAATTATCCTGGGACTGAGATTGAGTATCATACTCACATCTTAGTCCTTTTTGAATGGAACAAAACTTAGCGAAGATTTTTAATGGGTGAGAGCGGAGCGGGACAAAAGGCGCTTAACTTCCAGAGATAACAGGATTATCCGAATGTACTCTGAACGGAATAATTGAATATTAGATGACGCGGCCGAAAGTTGACTTTTGTCACACATTTTGCTCTGTAATAATCGTGTTTGTTTATATTAACAGACACTGGTCAAAACGATTATTTTCCCAACCTCAGGAAGCAAATTAAACACATCATATAACAAATCAATTATTAATATTTATTTGTATTACCCAATTATTGTTTCCGACGCGATAAGATGATTGACACTGCGGTGCATAAACATTAAAATGAGAGTTGTGTCAATAATCAAATAACATCTTATAATTGATTTAGAAACAATCATTTTATGATGATTTGGAGGTGAAGCCATGAGTATGGCTGGAGTAATCCTCGCAATCATCGCTATTATTGTTGTCGGTTTTGTTGGTATTATTAGTTTTGTTATCGGAAAGTCTGCACAAAAAAAGATTCAGGAAAGAGAACTTCATACAGCAACTGGTTCGGCAAATGGTATTTTGGCTGAAGCTAAGAAAAAAGCCGAGACAGTCGTGAAAGAAGCAACTTTATCCGCTCAAGAAAAGAATCATCGCTATCGTTCAAAGATTGAAAAGGAATTAAAAGAGCGACGTGCGGAAATTCAAAAACAAGAGGATCGATTGTTGCAGCGAGAAGAAGCTCTCGATCGTAAAGATAGTGCTTTCGAACATCGTGAGAGTACCCTCAATCGTAAAGAGCAAAAGATTAATCGTGAACAACAGAATTTAATTACACAACAAGAAGAAGCAAACTCACTTATTGCAAAGCGTCAGGCTGAAGTTGAAAAAGTTGCTGCGTTTACTCAAGACGAGGCACGTGACTTAATTTTAAAAGAGACTAGCGATCAGTTGGCGGAGGAGAAAGCAAGGATGGTAAAAGAAAGTTACTATCAGGCTCAAACCGAAGCTGATGAAAACGCAAAGAATTTAATTGTTGAAGCAATTCAGCAAAGTTCTGCTGATATTGTGTCTGAAACGACTGTATCAGTTGTCAGTCTTCCGAATGAGGATATGAAGGGTCGAATAATTGGCCGTGAAGGTCGTAACATTCGAACTTTTGAAACATTGACTGGTATTGATCTAATTATTGATGACACGCCGCAGGCAGTTGTATTAAGCGGTTTTGATCCGATTCGGCGAGAGGTTGCCAAGATGACGCTTGAAAAGCTTATCAAGGATGGTAGAATTCATCCGGCACGAATTGAAGAAATGGTTGATAAGAGTCGGAAGGAACTTGACGAACGAATTCAAGAAATTGGTGAAGAGACACTATTTGATTTGGGAATTCATTCAATGAGTCCTCAAATGATCAAGTTAGTGGGCCAATTGAACTTTAAGATTTATCATGGTCAGAACTTATTAGGCCATTCAATTGAAGTTGCAAAATTGGCTGGTGCTTTTGCTGCAGAATTAAGTGAGGATGTTACTTTAGCTAAACGCGCAGGATTATTACACGATATCGGAAAAGCTGTTAACAACGGTGTCCAAGGTTCACATGTTCAAGTTGGCGTTGATTTGGCCAAAAAGTATCATGAAAGCCCCGTAGTTATTGATGCAATTCAAGGTTATCAAGAAGGTCACAAACCAGAAACTATTATTTCTGAGCTTGTATCTGTTGCTGAAAAGATTGCAGTGTCGCGTCCAGGCGCGCATAGTGATTCCCTTGAAAGCTTTGTTCATCGTTTGGATAGTCTGGAAAAGATTACCGATGGCTTTGACGAGGTTCAAAAGAGTTATGCAATTCAAGCTGGTCGAGAAATCAGAGTGATTGCCAAACCCGAAGAGATTACGGACACTCAGGCAATTGTTCTTGCCCGCAGGATTAAACAAAAGATTGAAACTGAGATGAAGTATCCGGGTCATATTAAAGTAACTGTGATTCGAGAGATTCGTTCAGTCGAATACGCAAGGTGAAAGATCAGTTATTCTGATCTTTTTTCTTTTATAAATGTTAAAATTAGCAAAAGAAAACTAGAGGATATCGAGGGAATTTTAATGCGAGTGCTTTTTATTGGTGACGTTGTGGGTAACAAGGGTGTCTCAATGATCAAGAATTATTTGCCGAAGATTAAGCAAAGCGTCAGACCACAAGTGACAGTTGTCAATGGTGAAAATGCAACGGCGATGGGACGAGGAATCAGTCTGAGCATTTATAAGGAATTAATGAGCGACGGTGTCGATGTGGTCACCTTAGGGAATCATGCGTGGAGTAATAATGAAATCTTGGATTTTATTGATGATGCCAAACGATTAATCCGACCATATAATTTTCCACGGCGAACAACACCAGGTAAGGGATATACCATGATTAACGTTAACGGTCAGCAATTGGCTGTTTTGAATTTCCAAGGCCGGGTTTTTATGGATAATTTGGATGATCCATTTGCCTTGGCAGATGAACTGGTTGACAAACTCAGTCAACAAACAAAATGTATTTTTATGGATTTTCATGCAGAAGCGACAAGTGAAAAATTAGCAATGGCGAAGTATCTTGATGGCCGAATTTCTGCAGTGGTTGGGACACATACTCACGTTCAAACCAATGATGCGAGAATTTTACCAGGAAAGACGGCCTTTTTAACGGATGCGGGGATGACTGGTCCGGCTGATGGGATGCTAGGAATGCGTCCAGAAAACGTGATTGGCAGATTTTTGAATCAGCGTCCTGCAAGATTTGAAGTGCTTGAGGATGGCCGGGGCATTATTTCTGGATGCTTTGTTGATATTGATGATAAATCGGGTCATGCAACTCATATTGAACCAGTGATGTATACCGATGACCGAATGAGTTAAGTTTATTTTATAGATCGAGATTTATGCAAGAAAGTTTGTCTGAATAATTTGCACATATATTTTTTAAATAAGGGGACCTATTTTTGTCAAAAAAAGAATTAACACCAATGATGGTACAGTATCAGAAAATCAAAGATCAGTACCCTGATGCATTCTTATTTTACAGACTTGGTGATTTTTATGAAATGTTTAATGATGATGCGATTAAAGGGTCACAGTTGCTTGAATTGACGCTTACTAATCGCAGCCGGAATGCAGACAACCCTGTTCCAATGTGTGGCGTTCCTCATAAAGCGGTTCAAAATTACATTGATATCTTGGTTGACCAAGGGTACAAAGTTGCAATCTGCGAACAAATGGAAGATCCTCGATTAGCTAAGGGAATGGTTAAACGTGCGGTAATTCAGTTAGTGACACCAGGGACCCAAATTGATATTGGTACTGAAAATGCGAAAACAAATAATTATTTAACGGCGGCTCAGTATGACCCTAAATCTCAAGGATTTGCATTTGCGTATGCAGATTTGTCAACTGGTGAACTAAAGGTAGCCAAGCTGACGAGTCAGGCTGAGCTAATTAATGAATTAGTCTCATTGCAGACAAAGGAAACGGTGGTTGATAAGGATCTACCTCAACAAATTGAAGAGACCATCAAAAAACTGGGAATTTTGATTTCTCATCAACCTGAATTGCCTGTTCAAGCATCAACCAGTTACCTCTCACAGGATGTTTCTAATTCAGCCTTAAAGCAGATAGTGAAGTTGTTACTGGATTATATCCAGACAACCCAAAAGCGAAGTCTCCAACATTTAAAGCGAGCTGTTGTCTATGAACCGTCTGACTATTTGGAATTAGACCATAATTCGCAGTATAATTTGGAACTCACAAAAAATATTCGCACTGGTAAAAAGGCGGGGACGTTATTGTGGTTATTGGACCAAACAAAAACAGCTATGGGGGGGCGGAAATTAAAGCAGTGGATTGAACGACCGCTTGTCAATCGAAGAAAGATAAATGAGCGTCATGATGCTGTCGCTATTTTATTAGATCATTATTTTGAGCGAAATCAGCTTCAAGATGAGCTGATTAAGGTTTATGATCTAGAGCGGTTAGCTGGTCGGGTTGCTTTTGGCAGTGTTAATGGGCGCGACTTGATTCAACTGAAAACTTCATTACAACAAGTCCCTAAAATTAAATATATTTTGGATCAAATCGCTGATCATAGTTTTGATGACATATTAAAAAACGTTGTGCCACTTGATGATATTGTCGATAAAATTGATTCGGCAATTGTTGAGGAACCGCCAATCTCGGTAACCGATGGCGGTGTTATTAAAGATGGTTATAATGATCAACTGGATAAATACCGGGATGCAACTAATAATGGTCAAAAATGGCTGGCACAACTTGAAGCTAAGGAACGCCAGGTAACGGGAATTAATAACCTAAAAGTTGGTTTCAATCACGTTTTTGGCTATTACATCGAAGTTACCAAAGTTAATTTAAGCAAGATTCCGGCCAACCGTTACCAAAGAAAGCAAACATTGGCTAATTCTGAGCGATTCTCAACACCTGAATTAAAAGAAAAAGAAGCTTTAATTTTAGAGGCCCAGGAACAAAGTAAAACACTTGAATACAAACTATTTGTTGCCGTCAGAGATGAGATAAAGAAGTCCATCAAACGAATTCAGGATTTAGCCGATGCAATCGCGTCGATTGATGTTTTGCAAAGCTTTGCCGCGGTGAGTGAGGAGTATCGGTTCATTCGTCCAAGTTTGACAACCAAACATGAGGTTACAGTCAAGGATGGCCGTCATCCAGTTGTGGAAAAAGTTTTGGGCCATCAGCAATATGTTCCCAATGATGTTAGTTTAGGGGAAGATACCAGTGTGTTGTTAATTACCGGACCCAACATGTCAGGAAAGAGCACATACATGCGTCAAATGGCATTAACCGTTATTATGAATCAAATGGGTTGTTTTGTTCCAGCAAAAAAAGCGGAATTACCCGTTTTTGATAAAATATTTACTAGAATTGGTGCGGCCGATGATTTGATTTCTGGGCAAAGCACATTCATGGTTGAAATGAAAGAGGCTAACGACGCCATTGAAAATGCAACTCCAAATAGCTTGATTCTGTTTGATGAAATTGGTCGCGGAACTGCAACATATGACGGGATGGCATTGGCCCAAGCAATTATTGAGTATGTTCACAATAATATTGGTGCTAAAACACTGTTTTCAACTCATTATCATGAATTAACCGTTTTGGATGAGTCATTAAAACAGTTGCGAAATGTCCATGTTGGTGCTACTGAATCAAACGGGGAACTTGTTTTTCTTCACAAGATTCAGCCGGGACCAGCAGATAAATCGTACGGTATTCATGTTGCTAAATTAGCGGGTTTACCCAACCCTTTGCTACACCGGGCAAACGCAATTCTCAGTCGATTAGAGGAGCAGGCTGATGAGAAGCAGGAGCGTAAGAATTATCAGCAAACCGCCAAGACAATGGCAGCCAAGGCCGAGACACCGCAAAGGGAATCAGAAGAGCAAATTTCACTTTTTCCACTGGAACAGATTGATGATACACAGGCCGATGTTGTTTCTCAGTTAAAAAATTTGGATTTAATGTCTAAAACCCCAATGCAAATTATGAATCAAGTTTATAAGTGGCAGCAAAAGATGAACAAAGAATAAGGTGGTTGATTTGAAAAAGATTCGTGAATTACCAACAATTTTAGCCAATCAAATCGCGGCTGGTGAAGTGGTCGAACGTCCCGCCTCAGTTGTCAAAGAGTTGGTAGAGAATGCAATCGATGCCGATAGTACAGAAATTGATGTGACTATTGAAAATTCCGGCCTTAAGTTGATTAAAGTGGTTGATGATGGTAACGGAATTGACAAGTCTCAGGTGCAGACGGCGTTTTTACGCCATGCGACCAGCAAAATTTCTGAACAACGGGATCTGTTTCGAGTTCGAACATTGGGCTTTCGTGGTGAAGCTTTGCCAAGTATTAGTTCTGTGGCAGACGTTACCATGAAGACTTCAACCGGTTCAGTAGGCACTGAAGTCACTTACAAAGGGGGCAAACTGGTTTCCCAACAGGCATCCGAATCTCGTAAAGGGACCACGGTTGCCGTTAGTTCATTATTTTATAACACACCGGCAAGATTAAAGTATTTAAGTTCACCAAATACCGAATTATCTAAAATATCCGATATCGTGAATCGATTGGCTTTGAGTCATCCTGAAGTGGCCTTTTCATTGATTAGTAATGGCCGTGAACTTTTGCGGACCTCTGGAAGGGGTGATCTTCTCCAAGTCCTTGGCTCAATTTACGGAGTTAAAACGATTGCTAAAATGCAGCCAATCAAGGGAGATGACCTTGATATTAAAATTGGTGGTTATGTCAGTTTGCCTGAACTAACCCGGTCCAGTCGAAATTACATTTCACTTATTTTGAACGGCCGGTTCATTCGTAACTTTCCGTTAACTAAAGCCGTAATCAACGGCTACGGTTCAAAGTTGATGATTGGTCGTTTTCCGATTGCAGTTATTACCATCAATGCTGATCCTGCTTTGATTGATGTTAACGTTCACCCAACGAAACAAGAAGTGCGGATAAGTGATGAGCCTAAAATTGGCAGTTTAATTTCAACGGCGATTCAGCAAATGCTATCGGATAAGAACCTAATTCCCGATGCTACTCGTGACTTCAAGAAACCGTTTGATGCCACTCCAAGACAATTTAACGTCCCAATAGCCGACCAAAGTCGACCGGCAGATCAAGCACCACTATTTACTGCCAAACCTCAGCCCGTCTCAGTTGCTGATCAGCCTGAAGTTGATCCAATTGTTGTCCGGACAAAGGAAGACTTAAAAAGTGATCAAGTGGCAAAATTTGATTCCTTACTTGAAGCTGAGCCAACGTCAGTACCAATCTTTGATAACAGCAGCCACTCAAGCTTTAGTGATGCTGCTTCAATCACAAAATCTCAGCCAAAACAGTCTGAATTGGTCGCGGAATCCGGATTCCCCCAATTAGAATACATTGGCCAAATTCATGGCACTTATTTAGTTGCTCAGACGGCCGAAAACATGTATTTGGTTGATCAACATGCGGCACAGGAACGGATTAATTATGAACATTATCGTAAAGCAATTGGTGAAGTATCCGAAGATCAGCAAAAATTATTAGTCCCAATTGTGTTAGATTATTCAACCGCTGATTTTCTTCTAATTAGTGACCATTTTGATCTGTTGAAAAAGTTGGGAATTCATCTTGAGCCGTTTGGTCAAAACAGCTTTATTGTTCGCGAGCACCCAATGTGGTTCAAAGCAGGACAGGAAGAAGATACAATTCGGGAAATGATCGATTGGATTTTGTCGGATCATAAAATTTCGGTTGCAGCTTTTCGAGAAAAGACGGCCATCATGATGAGTTGTAAAAGGGCTATCAAAGCTAATCACCATTTAGATCAACGGCAAGCACAGGCCCTTCTTCAACGATTACCGAGTTGCGAAAATCCATACAATTGTCCGCATGGTCGACCAACATTAGTTAAGTTTAGTAATGAGGATATTGAAAAAATGTTTAAGCGAATTCAGGATTCTCATCGCACCGATGAAGAAATATTTTAAAATTGGTTTCGAACGGATTGCGAGTTATGATACAATTTATTGGCAAACATATGTTTAGTTAAGAGGAGTAGCCAATGTTTGAATTCTTAGAAGGAAATGTAGTCGATGTCACTCCCACACACATTGTGTTACTGGTCGGTGGTGTTGGTTATCTAGTCTATACGGCCGATCCGTATCGGTTTACGGTTGATCCTGAAAAAAAGGTTCGGGTTTATATTTATCAATCAGTTAGTGATACGGCAATTTTACTTTATGGCTTTTATGATCAGGAAGATAAACAAATTTTTGAAAAATTAATTGCTGTTTCCGGAATTGGGCCGAAAAGCGCCTTGGCTATTTTGGCCGGCAACGACCGAGATGGCTTGGTAGCAGCAGTTAACAATAAGGATGTTAAATTTCTGACTAAATTTCCAGGAGTCGGTAAAAAAACGGCGCAACAAATTATCCTGGACTTGCAAGGAAAATTTGAAGGTATCTTACCCAATACGGTGGATTCAATAAGTCATACCAATCAAAATTCAAATTCTCAAGAACTATCTGATGCACTTTCAGCACTTGCTGCATTAGGATATAGTACTAAACAGATTGATGGGATTAAAGCTGAGCTATCTCAAAAGGATGGTTTATCAACCGATCAATATTTGAGCTTAGGCCTAAAGCTATTAATGCATTGAGGAGGTAAGAAAATTGACCAATTCAAAAGACGATCGACTGATTTCTCCAGAAACCGAGGATTCACAGGAATCGAATATTGAAAAAACACTTCGGCCTCAGATGCTTAATGAATATATTGGTCAGGATGATGTTAAAAATGAATTGAATGTTTATATCAAGGCCGCTAAGCAGCGAGAAGAATCATTGGACCATGTTTTGCTATATGGCCCACCTGGACTTGGAAAAACGACATTAGCAATGGTGATTGCGAATGAAATGGGCGTTCACATTCGAACAACCAGTGGACCGGCAATTGATAAACCGGGTGATTTGTTGTCATTATTAAATGAGCTTCAGCCTGGAGATGTTTTGTTTATTGATGAAATTCATCGGTTGCCAAAAGTTGTCGAAGAAATGCTGTATTCGGCAATGGAAGATTTTTATGTGGATATTGTTGTTGGTCAGGGTTCAGGAGCTCACCCAATTCACTTTCCGTTACCGCCATTTACTTTAATTGGGGCAACAACCCAGGCGGGGATGCTATCTGCACCATTACGGGATCGGTTTGGGATTGTCGAACATATGAATTATTATCACGTTGCCGATCTGGAAAGCATTGTAAAACGAACGGCTGACATCTTCCAAATTCCAATATTAAAATCCGGTGCCCATGAGATTGCATTACGCTCCCGAGGAACACCACGAGTTGCCAATCGCCTATTAAAACGAATTCGTGATTTTGCACAAGTTGCTAAAAAAGAAAATATTGATCTGAATATTGTCAGGTATGCCCTTCAAAAGTTAAAGGTAGATGACCTTGGGCTGGACGATACTGACACTAAGCTACTTCAAACGATGATTCGTTATTACGATGGTGGTCCTGTAGGATTAAACACGTTGGCTGCTAATATTGGAGAAGAAACGGATACAATTGCTGAAATGTATGAACCGTATTTATTACAGATTGGATTAATTAAGCGAACAGCTAGGGGTCGGATGGTGACTCACAAGGGCTATAAGCATTTAAACTATCCAGTCCCTAAGCCGGACGAAAGGAATTAGAATTTTGAAAACTAACTATACACTTGAGGACTTTGATTATGACCTGCCACATGAATTGATTGCCCAGACACCGATTAAAGATCGTGATGAATCACGCTTATTAGTTCTTGACCGAAAATCTGGTGATATGCAGGATCGTCGATTTTACAACATTATTGATTACTTAAATCCCGGAGATGCATTGGTTATGAACGATTCAAAGGTCATGCCTGCTCGAATCTATGGCGTCAAAGCGGATACTGGCGCAAATTTAGAAGTCCTTCTCCTACACAATATCGAAGGCGATCGCTGGGAGACATTGATGAAGCCTGCCAAACGGGCCAAGGTGGGAACGGTTATTGACTTTGGTGAAGGTCAGTTAAAAGCGGTTGTTACCAAAGAATTAGACCATGGTGGCCGAGAAATTGAGTTTAAATATAAGGGAATTTTTATTGAAATTCTTGAACGTTTAGGAGAAACACCACTGCCACCTTACATTAAGGAAAAATTGGATGATCCAGATCGTTATCAAACGGTTTATGCTAAAGAGATGGGTTCAGCCGCTGCGCCCACTGCCGGTCTGCACTGGACCAAAGAGTTACTTCAAAAAGTGGCCGATAAAGGTGTTCATCTTGTTTATTTAACTTTGCATGTTGGTTTAGGAACTTTTCGCCCAGTTGATGAAGAGAATATTGAAGATCATAAAATGCATAGTGAATTTTATCGACTTTCCCAGGATGCTGCTCAAACATTGAATCAGGTCCGGGATAGTGGTGGCAAGATTGTTGCGACCGGGACGACCTCAATTCGAACACTGGAAACCGTTGGGACAAAGTTTGATGGTGCTATTCACGCTGATTCGGGATGGACGGATATTTTTATCAAGCCCGGTTATGACTGGAAAATTGTTGACTCATTTATTACCAATTTCCATTTACCGAAGTCAACTTTGGTGATGTTGGTTGCTTCGTTTACAGGTCGAGAAAATATCTTGAACGCTTATCAACATGCCATTGAAGAGAAGTATCGGTTCTTTAGTTTTGGGGATGCTATGTACATCCACTAGGAGGATTTTTATGCAACCAGCGATCACATATCGCTTGATCAAAAAAGAAAAACACACGGGTGCCCGGTTGGGGGAGATTACGACACCTCACGGAACTTTTAGAACACCAATTTTTATGCCCGTTGGAACTCAAGCAACCGTTAAGACATTGGCCCCCGAAGAATTGGACAAAATGGGTGCCACGATTGTTTTGGCGAATACCTATCATCTTTGGCTACGTCCTGGAGAAGATATTGTCCAGCAAGCAGGTGGATTACACAAGTTTATGAATTGGAACAAGGGAATTCTAACTGATTCTGGTGGTTTTCAAGTGTTTTCGCTAGCTAAAAATAGGGATATTACTGAAAAGGGCGTCACCTTTAAAAACGAAATTAACGGAGCTAAAATGTTTCTATCTCCAGAAAAGGCAATTCAAATTGAGAATGCACTTGGTCCTGATATTATGATGAGTCTGGATGAATGCCCACCATTCTTTGAATCCTATGATTATGTTAAAAAATCAGTTGAGCGAACCAGTCGGTGGGCGGAACGTGGACTCAAAGCCCATCAAAATCCAGATTGGCAGGGATTATTTGGAATTGTTCAAGGTGCTGGATTTGAAGATCTTCGTAAACAGTCGGCGAACGATTTAGTCAGTCTTGACTTTCCCGGTTATTCAATTGGTGGGTTATCAGTAGGCGAATCGAAGTCAGAAATGAATCGAATTCTGGAAGCAACGACACCATTACTTCCGGAAAACAAACCAAGATACTTAATGGGTGTTGGTGTAACGGATTCATTAATTGATGGTGTGATTCGTGGCGTTGATATGTTCGACTGCGTCCTACCAACTCGAATTGCCAGAAATGGGACAGTGATGACTTCTCACGGTCGATTGGTTGTTAAAAACGCAGCATATGCGCGTGATTTTCGACCGCTTGATGATCACTGTAATTGTTATGCCTGCCGAAATTATTCCAGAGCTTATATCAGACATCTGGTTAAATCAAATGAAACATTTGGTCTAAGACTGTGCAGTTACCATAACCTGTATTATTTAATTCATCTGATGAAACGGGTTCAGCAAGCCATTTTGGATGATAATTTATTAGACCTTAGAGCGGAAGTATTTGAACAATATGGTTACAATCAACCCAATGCTAAAAACTTTTAACTATGGACGATTAGTCAGTTATTTGGTACAGTATGTATATTAGAAAGAGTGGGTGAAAAATATTGAATGGTTCGTATACCTCGATTTTAATGATCGTTGTTTTGTTTGCTTTAATGTATTTTCTGATGATTCGTCCTCAGAGAAAACAACAGCAAAAGCGTCGTGATCAATTATCTAAGATTAAGCCAGGTGATCAGGTCGTGACAATTGGCCGGTTACATGGTGTGGTCGATGAAATTAACGAAGCAGAAAAGACGGTTACCCTTGATTGTGATGGGATTTATCTGGTATTTGATTTGAGTGCCATTGCGCAAGTTAAACAACCGGCCATTACCGCTACGGCGACTGCTAACGCAAATGATCAAACTGATGCTAGTGATACTGCAACTCATCAGAATACAGCTGACAGTCAGTCCAGTGATGCTGCTAAAAGTGATGCTGCTGATTCAAAGCCTGATACTGATGATGACAGTAAACCTGAAGCAAAATAATTGAGTGCAACAACGATCTGGTTGGAAACAGAACAATTTGTTTTGTCCCAACCATTTTTTTACCGCCAACAAGAACGTACGTTTGTAAACGGAATGTGAGAGTTGATAACCATGGATGCAATTAAAAGAAAAATTATTCATGTTGATATGGATGCTTTTTATGCTTCGATTGAAGAACGTAAGGATCCGTCGTTAAAAACTAAACCGCTGATTGTCGCTAAGGATCCGCGTCGAACTGGTGGCCGAGGAGTTGTGGCGACTGCAAACTATCACGCTCGTCGGTTTGGTGTTCATTCAGCAATGAGTTCGCAAAAAGCTCTGGAATTATGCCCACAGGCAGTTTTTCGCTTCTCGGGGTTTGATCTTTATCGCGCAGTATCGAAACAAATTCACGATATTTTTCGCGAGTATACGGACGTGATTGAGTCAGTCGCACTGGATGAAGCGTATTTGGATATTACTCATAATAAGCTAAAAATTTTTGATTCAATTCAAGTGGCTAGGATGATTCAATCAGAAATTTGGGATCAAACACATTTAACTTGTTCGGTCGGTGTGTCTTATAACAAGTTTTTAGCTAAAGAGGCATCCGACTATGCAAAGCCGGTTGGATTAACAATTATTGATCAGCGAGATGCTATCGAATTTTTAAAAAAATTGCCAATTGAACGTTTCCGTGGTGTTGGTAAAAAGACTGCACCAAAAATGCAGGCTCTTCAGATTTCTAACGGTGCCGACTTGTTACAGTGGTCGCAGATGGATCTTATTAAACACTTTGGTAAATTTGGCTATGTCTTATACGAGCGTGCCAGAGGAATTGATCCACGCCCAGTAGAATACCTGCGGGAACGAAAGTCGATTGGAAAGGAACGGACATTTGGACCGGCAATCGATAATCAAACGGCAATTGACAGCCAACTACAACGAATTGCCGAGATGGTTGCGCAAACAATGGACGAGAAAAAGAAGCATGGTAAAACACTTGTTCTAAAGATTCGCTATAAAGACTTTTCAACGTTTACCAAACGGGTAACCTCAGATAATTTTTTAACCAATAATGCGGCAGATTATTTTGCAATGGCCAGTGACTTATTAGCTCAGATGCCTGATATATCTGTAGGAGTTAGATTGCTTGGGATTACAATCACCAATTTGGCTGATTTAACTTATGAAAATATTATTCTCGATTTGTTTCATTAGTTTAAATGAGAGTAACCATGATGGTTTATATTATATTTAATCTAATGTATACTTAAGTGTTCAACAAAAAAGTAATGGAGTAATTAAAAATGTCAATTCAAGATCAAATTTTAAATGCAATTAAAAAATATCAAACCATTATCATCCATCGGCATAAGCGACCGGATCCGGATGCTATCGGTTCACAGATGGGATTAGCTCAAATTATTCAAGCATCATTTCCAAGCAAAACTGTTTTGTGTGCCGGCAAACAGTATCACGGTTTTGACTGGTTGGGAAAAACAGATGAAATTTCAGATGACCAGTACAAAGAAGCATTAGTTATCGTAGTAGATACCGCTAATCAGCCCCGAGTTGATGATGATCGTTATTCGAAGGGCAAGATGCTTATCAAAATTGACCACCATCCAAACGATGATGCATTTGGAGATTTAATGTGGGTTGTCCCAGAAGCTTCGAGCACGTCAGAATTAATTTATGATTTCTTTGATGCCAATCAAAAAGAGCTGACGTTACCGGCTGAAGGAGCCCGGCTTTTATATGCTGGAATTGTTGGTGATACCGGCCGGTTTATGTATCCGTCAACGTCGCCGCACACGTTAGCTGTTGCTTCCAAATTAACAACTTATGATTTTTCGGCAAGCGAGGTTAATAAAATCGAAGATGAAATCGATATCCCATTAGCTCGACTTTCGGCATATGTTTATGAAAACCTGACGATGTTGGATAGCGGCGCGGCATATTTGGTGCTTTCAAACGATGTCCTGGAGCCCTTTAAGTTAGGAGACGATAGCACATCAGCAGTTGTGCCATTGCCTGGAAAAATTAAAGAGGTTATGAGTTGGGCAATTTTTGTTCAGCAAAAGGATGGCACATTTCGGATTCGGCTTCGTTCAAAGGGGCCCGCAATTAATGAGTTGGCTAAGAAATACGGCGGCGGTGGTCACCCACTTGCCAGCGGTGCCGTTGTTGAAAATGAAGACCAAATCAAAGATTTTGTAAAGGATCTAAATGACCTTGTCACAAACAACAAGTAGGAGATTATATGACCAATTTTTCAGAATTTAATTTAAAGCCATTTTTACTGGAAGCAATCAAAGATTTAAAATTTGACCATCCAACACCCGTTCAAGAGAAGTTAATTCCGGTTATTATGAAACATAGAGATGTTGTTGGTCAATCGGCAACTGGAAGTGGGAAAACCCACGCTTTCCTGCTGCCTATCTTTAATCAAATTGACCCCAGTGTTCAAAAGGTTCAAGCAGTTATTACAACGCCCAGTCGAGAATTAGCTTATCAAATTATCGAAGCGGCTAAACAATTAGCCAAATTCAGTCCTGAACCGATTTCGACCGGCGCATATGTTGGTGGCACCGATAAAGTTCGTCAAGAGGACAAATTAAAACGTGAACAGCCTCAGTTAATTATTGGGACACCCGGAAGAATTTGGGATTTGATTAAAAATGGCGGTCTAGACGTCCACACAGCTTCTCAGTTAGTCATTGACGAAGCTGATATGACACTTGATATGGGCTTCTT
Organism: Lentilactobacillus diolivorans DSM 14421; assembly: GCF_001434255.1. Taxonomy (GTDB): domain Bacteria; phylum Bacillota; class Bacilli; order Lactobacillales; family Lactobacillaceae; genus Lentilactobacillus; species Lentilactobacillus diolivorans. The sequence continues at coordinate 56,845 of NZ_AZEY01000020.1, read as the reverse complement.
AGATGTTGTTGATCACATTGCGGCCAGCTTTGGAAAAGACGTTCAAATGATGGTCTTTTCAGCAACAATTCCTCAAAAAATCAATGTCTTTTTAAAGAAATATATGGATAATCCAGTTATTGAAGAAATTCCAGTTTCAACCATTATCAGCCCGACAATTGATAATTGGTTAATTTCGACGAAGGGCCAAGATAAAAACCAGCTGATTTATAAACTGCTCACAATTGGAGAGCCTTATCTGGTGTTGATCTTTGCCAATACGCGGAAACGGGTTGAGGAATTAACTGACTACTTGAAAGGTCAAGGACTTAAAGTTGCCATGATTCACGGTGGTATGCGACCTCGTGAACGTAAACAGGTAATGAAACGAGTGAAGAACCTTGATTTTCAGTTTGTGGTTGCCACCGATTTAGCAGCTAGAGGAATTGATATTCAAGGAGTTTCTGATGTCATTAACGATGACATTCCGACTGAGGACTTAGAATTCTTTATTCATCGGGTAGGCCGAACCGGTCGGAATGGGATGTCTGGAACATCTATTACGCTTTATTCTCCTGATGAGGAAAAAGAAGTCGAAGAATTAGAAGATATGGGAATTCACTTCAAACCAAAAGCTTTAAAACACGGTGAAATTATTGATTCCTATGATCGAAACCGACGTAAAACCCATCGAAAACATCATGATCGCCTCGATCCAACCATGATCGGCATGATCAAGAAGAAAAAGAAAAAAATTAAGCCTGGTTACAAGCGGCGAATCAAAATGACTATCGCCCGTAAAGATGAGATGGATCGACGAATTAAGAAACGTGAAGAAGCGCGTTCGAAGCGTAAGCAACGTAAGAATAGTTCCAATCGGTACCAGTAAGTTCATTGGGAATTGTCCTTTTTTAAAGAACCTGGTTATTAAAGTTTTGGTGTTTAATCAAAAACGTGATTGACATAAAATTCACAAAAAAGTATACTTTGAAATGTCTAAGAATATGCTAGCTAACTTTATTTTTAAGAAACGTTTTGGGTGATGCGAAAAACGATTTAAATTAGTTGGTGCTCTCTTACTTTTTAAATGATTAATGTTACGCAAACTCTACGTTATAGAGATTAAGTGGTTACGATAAACATCGTTGCAATCAGAGTGGTACCGCGTCAATCGGCGTCTCTGTTAGCAACGGTGTTTTAATTTTGTCAAAGAGGAGAATTGCTGATGAAAAGTTTAAGTAGTGGTCAGATTAGACAAATGTTTCTAGATTTTTTCCAGGAAAAGGGTCATACAATTGAACCGAGTGCTTCATTAATTCCAGTTGACGATCCAACCCTGCTTTGGATTAATTCTGGCGTTGCGACAATGAAGAAATATTTTGATGGATCTGTCGTTCCAAAGAATCCACGGATGACAAGTTCTCAAAAGAGTATTCGAACAAATGATATTGAAAACGTTGGTAAAACGCCTCGGCACCATACCCTTTTTGAAATGCTGGGTAATTTTTCGGTTGGCGATTATTTCAAAAGGGAAGCTATTGCATGGGCCTTTGAGCTGCTGACATCTCCAAAATGGTTTGGATGGGATAAGGACAAATTATTCATGACTGTCTATCCAAAGGATACGGATGCCAAAAAATATTGGGAAGCCGTTGGGGTTTCACCTGATCATATCATTGAAATTGAAGATAACTTTTGGGATATTGGTCAGGGCCCCTCTGGTCCGGACTCGGAAATTTTCTACGATCGGGGTAAAGATTTTGATAACCTTGCTGATGATGATCCGGAAAATTATCCGGGCGGTGAAAATGACCGGTGGTTAGAGGTCTGGAACATTGTATTTTCACAGTTTAACCATACGCCTCAGGATACTTATGAACCACTTCCTCGGAAGAACATTGATACTGGTATGGGACTGGAACGAGTCGTTTCAATTTTTCAGCATGCCCGCACTAACTTTGAAACTGATTTGTTTTTGCCAATGATTCATAAAACTGAAGAATTTAGCGATCATAAAACGTACAATACGAGTAAGCAAGATGATGTCGCATTCAGGATTATTGCCGATCATGCAAGAGCAATTACCGTTGCCATTGGTGATGGTGCATTGCCGTCAAATGTGGGCCGTGGATACGTTATTCGTCGACTAATTCGGCGTGCCATTGTAAATGGTCAACGCTTGGGAATCAAAACGTCGTTTCTTTACAAACTAGTTCCCGTTGTTGGTGAAACGTTGAAGACCTACTATCCTGAAGTTTTGGAACAAAAGGATTATATTGCCAAAGTCGTCCGGTCTGAAGAGGATCGCTTTAATGAAACGTTGGCAGATGGATTGAAATTACTTCACCAGGTTATTCAGTCAGCAAAGGATAATCATCAAGTAGCTATCGATGGCCCAACGGCATTTAAGCTTTATGATACTTATGGGTTTCCATTTGAATTAACTCGCGAAGAAGCTAATGATGCCAATCTGGATGTGGATGAAAAGGGCTTTAAAGCTGAAATGCAAAAGCAGAAAGATCGTGCCCGTAAAGCTCGTAGTGGTGCTAAATCAATGGGCGTGCAACGTGATCTGCTAATTAAAATTAAGGATCATAGTGAGTATGTTGGATACGAAACACTTGATGTTGCTAAAGCCAAATTACTTGCAATTGTCGAAAATGAAAAGTTGGTTAGTGAAACCAAAGCTGATACCGCTGAACTTGTTTTTGATCAAACGCCATTTTATGCTGAAATGGGTGGACAAGTTGCTGATAGGGGCGTCATCCTAAACGATGATGGTGACAAAGTGGCTGACGTGGTTGATGTGCAACACGCACCAAATGGCCAAAATCTCCATACTGTTAAAACACAAGAGCCGTTGATCAAGGGGCAGACTTACCATTTGGCTGTTGATCCATTGTTTCATAGCCGAGTTGAAAAGAATCATACAGCAACTCATTTGTTGGACCAGTCATTACGAAATGTGCTTGGCGGCCATACACAGCAGGCTGGTTCATTAGTTGAGCCCGATTATTTACGGTTTGACTTTAACCACTTTGGCCAAGTCACGGATGAGGATTTGCAAAAAGTTGAAGATCTGGTTAATAAAGAGATCTTCAAAGAAATCGACGTTAAAACGACCATTACAGATCCAAAGACTGGTAAAAAGATGGGGGCAATTGCTTTATTTAGCGAAAAATATGGTGACAAAGTTCGGGTTGTCAGTATTGGTGATTTTTCAGTTGAATTTTGTGGTGGAACGCATGTGTCCAACACCCGTGACATTGGTCTCTTCAAGATTGTTTCAGAATCTGGAGTTGGTGCAGGTGTTCGTAGAATTGAAGCTGTTACCTCAAAGAATGCCTTTGAACTATTGAATAAGGAAGAAAAAGCTTTAAAACAGGTTGCTGCTAATTTGAAAGTCACTCAAATTAAAGATGTCCCTCATCGGATTGAACAACTTCAAGATGAAGTAAAAACGCTCGAACAGAAACAAAGTGCATTGGAAGCCAAGCTGGCTGGACAACAAGCCCAAAACGTCTTTGCTGATAAAAAAGCAGCTGGTAATTACACAATTATTACAGGTGTTATAAAAGATGCCGGTATGGCACAGCTGCGGCAACTAGCAGATACTTGGCGCTCTAAGAAACTTTCAGACGTCTTGGTTTTGGGAACTGGCAGCGGTCAAAAAGCTAATTTAATCGTGGCGGTTGCTGATGATAAAGTAAAGAGTGGTCTTAAGGCTGGTGATTTAATTAAATCAATCGCTGGTAATATTAAAGGCGGCGGTGGCGGTCGACCAAACATGGCTCAAGCCGGTGGTAAGGATCCATCGGGTCTGGACAAGGCAATGAATGCTGCCGTATCATGGTTGATCAACAAATAATTATTACACCACGATTACATGTCGGTTACATTGAGTCTGTTGATTGTAGTTTTGGTTATAATCAGTTAGAATTAATACAAATGACCTTATGTCATAGAGGTGAATCGTATGAGTTCGTTAGATAAAACCATGTTTTTTAATTTCAATGAAGACCAACCGAAGGATGTTCGAGATACTTTATTGACTGTTTATGCAGCATTGGAAGAAAAGGGCTATAACCCTTATAATCAAATTGTTGGGTATCTGATTTCTGGAGATCCAGCCTACATTCCGCGTAATCTTGATGCAAGAAATCTTATTCGCCGTCATGAGCGTGATGAGATAATCGAAGAACTAGTTCGTTTCTATTTGGATAATCATCCAAATGAGACCAAAAAAGGTGAAAAATGAGATTAATGGGATTAGATGTCGGTTCAAAAACCGTCGGAGTTGCTGTTAGTGACTCACTTGGTTGGACCTCGCAAGGCGTTGAAATTATTCCGATCGATGAGGAAAATGGGGAATTTGGGTTGGACCGGGTTTCTCAACTGGTCGATAAGTACCAAGTGGATGGCTTTGTAGTGGGATTGCCAAAGAATATGAATAACTCTTTGGGACCTCGTGCTGAGGCATCGGAAAAGTATGGAAAACGATTAGAGAAACAATTTGATCTACCGGTAGATTTTGAAGATGAGCGATTAACTACCGTTGAAGCGCAGCGTATGCTTACAGAAGAAGCCGATATTTCGCGAAAGAAACGAAAGAAGGTCATTGATAAATTAGCTGCAGGTCTGATTCTTCAAAACTATTTGGATCGTAAAGGAAAATTAACTAAAATATAGCGAGGTAAACAAATTATGGCAGATGAACCAGTTCAACAACAAATTACATTAGTTGATGAGAACGGCGAGGAAACGTTATATGACGTTTTATTTACTTTTAAATCGGAGGATTTTGATCGTTCATACATCTTAATTTACCCAGCTGGTAAAAAAGATGATGAGGAAGTAGAAATCCAAGCCTTTGCTTTGCCAAAGGGTGATGATCCCAGTGACCCACAAGGTGGCGAGCTTCAGGTTATTCAAACGGACAAAGAATGGGATATGATTGAATCTGTCTTGAACACATTCCTTGGAAAAGATGGCGACGATCAAGACGATCAACCAAGTAACGATAATAAGTAATTAGATTATTATTGAGTCAAAGGATTGAGTGCAAAGCGTCAGTTTTGTCTCGGTCCTTTTTAATTGAAAAATATTAGGATGTGATTTAATGTCTGATAAGGAGAAACGACGATTTAAAGCAACGATTGACGGAAAAGACTACGTCTTGGTTGGTCACAGTTCAATTACCCACATGCAAGCTGTGACAGACCTGTTGAACGAGCAATTGGATCAACTACACACAGCGATGCCCCAATCAACAGAGGAACAGCGAGCAGTCTTAATTGCCTTTAATGCCATATCGAAGCAGTTCGATGTTGAAAAACAACTTGAAGAAATGCCAAAAAATAAACCGGAAACACCGAAGGATCGGTGATCAAGAAATGATTTTTACAATTATCATTATTTTGATCTTAGTGTTCGGATTTACACGGGGGCTTCACAAAGGGTTAGTTGTTGAGATATTAAATCTAGCAGGAATTTTGCTTTCGACAGTTGTCGGCTTTATTTATACAAGTCCGATTGCTGAATTTGCACTTAACTGGTTGAACCATGGAAATTCAACATTGGGTACCCAAAGGGCAGTTAAGTGGCTTATTTTTGGTATTCTTGTAATTGGCGTGTGGCAAATTGTCCGACTGGTTAAAAGCATCTTAATACCAGTTACGAAGCTACCGGTAATTCATCAACTGAATGCACTACTAGGTGGTGGCATTAACGTTTTGTCGAGCTATTTACTGATTTTTTTCTTGCTGAATTTACTCCTGATGATTCCAAATCAGGCCATTGTAAATCAATACGAACAGTCGACAGTTTCCCAATGGATTGTTAAACAAACCCCAATTCTCTCAGATAAAATGATTCAGATTTGGGACGAGCATTCAAACGAGGTTTAAAATTTAAATGAATGAAAAGGTATTGGAAACATTAGAGTACGATAAAATAAAACAACAACTGGCTGCTTATTTGACGACCGATCGAGGCCATGAAATTGTTAATCAATTGCAACCAAGTTCAGAATTTGATCAGGTGAAGGATCGTCTCGATCAGACAGCCGATGGCGCTGATATTATTCGATTAAAGGGAGAAATCCCGATTCCTAAACTAATCGAGATTGCGCCATATATGAAGCGATTAAGAATCGAAAATGCTGCTTTAAGTGGGACTGAGCTTTCCCACATCACTAAACTACTTCGGGCTGGCCAAGTTGTCCATCAGTTCTTTGAAGACTTTAAAGCAGAGGCGGTTGACCTCAGATCAATTCCTAAGATTGTTGATCAATTAACACTCATGCCCGAAATCACTCAACAGATGATTTCATCGATTGATGATGATGGTCGAATTTTAGATACAGCTTCATCGCAATTAAGTTCCATTCGGAAAACGATTGTCCGTACGCAAAATGACATTCGTGCTAAGATGGGAAAATTTATTAAGGGTTCTGAAGCGAAATATTTGAGTGAGCCGATTATTACTGTTAGAGATGAACGTTTTGTTTTACCCATTAGAGCGGATTATAAACAACACTTTGGCGGTATTATTCATGATCAAAGTGCATCAGGCCAAACGTTGTACGTTGAACCAAGTAATGTAGTTGAAATGAACAATCAGCTCCGACGGGATCAATTAGCGCAGCGAGCTGAGGAACGGCGAATTTTAGCAGAGTTAACCAATTTAATTCGGCCATATCGTTCTGAACTGTTGGAAAATATGAATTTAATTGGTCAGTTGGATTTTGTAAACGCAAAAGCAAAGTATGCCCATCAAACCAGGAGTGTATTACCGAATATTTCTGACCGAAATGTGATCAAGTTACGTCAAGCCAGGCACCCACTAATTCCTCGTGAGAAAGTGGTTGCCAATGATATTGAGATTGGCGATCAATATCATACAATTATTGTTACGGGTCCCAATACAGGTGGTAAAACAATTACGATTAAAACTGTTGGACTACTTCAATTGATGGGCCAATCTGGTTTATTTATCACTGCAAATGAGGATAGTCAAATTGGTGTTTTTGACGATGTCTTCGCTGACATTGGTGATGATCAATCGATTGAAGCTAATTTAAGTACGTTCTCTTCACATATGGATAATATTATTTCCATTCTGGGTCGCTTAAGCCATAACAGTCTTGTTCTACTGGATGAATTGGGAGCCGGAACCGACCCCAAAGAGGGGGCAGCTTTGGCGATGGCGATTATTGATGCAATTCATAAGACGGGTTGCGAACTCATTGCCACAACTCATTATCCAGAACTGAAAGCATTTGCGTATGATCGCCCAGGAATTATTAATGCTTCAATGGAATTTGATGTTGATACACTAAGACCGACGTATCGATTTTTACTTGGAATTCCAGGGCAAAGTAATGCATTAAATATTGCCCATAAATTAGGCCTCTCACAGGCGATTATTGAGCAAGCTCGTGCGTTTACAGATACCAAAAACCAAGATATCAATAATATGATTGAAGAGCTGACAGCTCAAACTAAGCGTGCTCACGATGAAGCTGATGAATTGAAGGTACAACTTGAAGCATCAACTAAACTGCAGCGTGAGTTGACTGATAAATTTAATAAATACCAAAGTCAAAAGGAACGTCTGGTTGAACAAGCTAAAGAGCAGGCTAATCAAGTTGTTGAGGAAGCTAAAAAGAAAGCTGATCAAATTATTGATGATCTGCACAAAAAGCAAGCTGAAATTGGCAAGGTTGCCGTAAAAGAGAATGAATTGATTGATGCAAAGGGCGCTTTGAATAAGCTTGAAGTGGCACCCAGCTTAAAGAGAAATAAAGTGCTTAGAAAAGAAAAAGCTAAGCATAATTTTCATGCTGGTGATGATGTTTTAGTTAAATCATATGGTCAACAGGGGACTTTACTGCGTCAAGAAAAAAATGGTGTTTGGGACGTTCAGCTTGGAATTTTAAAGATGCAAATTAATGAGTCTGATTTGGAAAAAAGTGGTTCTGATAAACCTGAAAAATCACGTTACCAGACTCAAGTTTCAAGAACCCGCTCGACGGGAATGTCACCAACATTAGATTTGCGTGGTCATCGTTACGAAGAGGCGATGTATGAATTGGATCGTTATATTGATTCTGCTTTACTAGCCGGTTATCCATCAGTTACAATTATTCATGGAAAGGGTACTGGTGCGCTTCGAAAGGGAGTTAATGAATACCTGAAGCGCAACTCACGGGTGAAGAGCTTTGGTTATTCAGCCCCTAATGCTGGTGGAGATGGTTCAACCGTAGCGAAATTCAAATAATAAATTGCGTGCAATTTGTTTGCATTTTGCTATATAATTGTTAGTATAAAATCATTAACGGATTGGAGTGTTTGATATGCTTAAAGAAACAACGGATCAAACTTTTGAAAATGACACTGCTAAGGGTGTGACATTAACTGACTTTTGGGCAACTTGGTGTGGTCCATGTCGGATGCAGTCACCAGTTGTTGAAGAGTTGTCTGAAGAGATGAATAATGTGACCTTTAACAAGATGGATGTTGACAAAAATCCAAACACGGCTTCTAAATTTGGAATTATGAGTATTCCAACTTTACTCGTAAAAAAAGATGGTAAAGTTGTGGATACCATTGTTGGTTATCATCCAAAGGCTAAGGTTAAGCAGGTATTGGATCAATATACTGACTAAGCATCATCAGGGTTAACTAAAAAGGAGCTGGACAAAAATGATTTTGTCCAGCTCCTTTTTTATATTTTCTATTATAGTAATGATTAATTAAAACTACTGATCTGTTATGACCGCTCCGAATCGCTATTTTGTTGGGAAGGATTGATGATTTTGAAAGGTTGGGTTGAATTTGATCCCTCAATTGGTTTGTCTTTACTTATAAACGTTGTAATTAAAACAAATCCCTTTGATGGATTTGTTTTCCCAATTTCCGATTCAGCTTGTCGATTTAAAATAGTCTGACAATTCTGCGCAATAAATCCGGCTTCCAAGAAAAAGTCAGGATCATCAAAAAGATCGAGTCGATTTGTGACTACATCACCATCTAATTGCCATTTAATTTGATTTCCAGAACGTTTTAGCAAGGTTAAGTGACCCATCTTAAATTGGTCAAAAAATGTGGTTAGATCATCATAATTGGCTAGTTGGTGGGTTCGTGCCAAATGTTTGCCAGCCCAATAAGATATTTCATGATAGTCACTTCCTAAAATGCTGGGTAAGAGATCATCTCGAATTAGCTCTTGGCCCAGTAAGCCTGATAAGTGATTATTCGTAATTAATTTGTTGTATGCTTCGTTATCCATTTTTTAATCTCCATCAATGCAAAATGTAATAATCCTATTATACAATAATCTTATAAGATCTGTTTTGTTAGTTGAATCTATCTGACAATTGAAAGATAATATTAATAATATAAAGGAAGAAGGAATTCACTTGGATAATCGCCCAATTGGCGTCATGGACTCAGGGGTTGGTGGCTTGACGGTTCTCAAACAAATCGTCAAATTACTTCCAAATGAATCGTATATCTTTATTGGCGACCAAGCCAATTTACCCTATGGTCAAAAGAGTTCAGAAACAGTCAGAAAATTAACTAAACGGATTGCTGACTACATGATAACGCAAGATATTAAAATGTTCGTGATGGCATGCAACACGGCAACTGCTGCCGCATTTGACTATCTATCAGAAATACTTTCCGTTCCGGTTATCGGTGTGATTGAACCGGGATGCCGTTCAGCAGTTCAAGCAACTCATAATGGTCAAATAGGTGTGATTGCCACCAATGGAACTGTTAAATCGGGGGATTACGAGCGCATTATTAAGAAGCTTGCTCCCAGCAGCCATGTTTATTCATTGGGCTGTCCGGAATTCGTCACAATGGTCGAACAGGGTTTGGCAGGGACGCCAGAAACTCAGCTGGTTGTGAATCAGCGGCTTGCTTATTTTGCTGATAAACCAATTGACACGCTTGTCATGGGATGTACTCATTTTCCTGTTTTAAGAAAAGAAATTACAAATGTCTTGGGCACAAAGATGTCCCTAGTTGATCCGGGAATTGCGGCTGGTCAAGATGTTTACGATTACTTGAAACAACATGGCGCACTTTGTGACCCAGCCAGTTCTGACGCAAGTCGTCGTTTCTTTACTACCGGCGATCCGGACGAATTTGCCAAGCTTGCAGACAATATTTTAGGAAATGCTATTGCTGCTGATCATCTTGATATTTAAAAGGGAGATCGTTTAAGTTGAAAAAACCTGCATCAATTGTGATTGCTTCAAAGAATCCGCATAAAGTCATTGAATTTGAAGAGGCATTTGGCGGCACAGGAATTACTGTCAACTCATTAGCAAATTATAATGATGTTCCAAATGTCGATGAAACGGGTCAAACTTTTGAAGAAAATGCAACGCTAAAAGCACAACAAATCATGAAATTTACCGGCCAAGCAGTGATTGCGGATGACTCTGGGTTGGTTGTCGGCGCATTGAATGGGCAACCGGGAGTTCATTCGGCACGTTATGCCGGTGATCACGATGACGATGCGAATAACGCAAAACTTCTTAAGGAAATGCAAAATAAATCGGACCGAGAGGCTTATTTTGAATCTGTTCTGATATATTTAACACCAGAAGGAGAAAAAGTTAAAGCCGTTGGCCGAATTGAGGGTCAAATTCTACGCGCACCACGTGGTGATAATGAATTTGGCTATGATCCACTGTTCTATGTACCAGCACAGCAAAGAACCCTGGCAGAAATGACAACTCATGACAAGAATATGATCAGTCACCGGGGAAATGCCATTCGGGTACTGATTCGGAAATTACTGGAGTTGTGGGACTCATGAAAATTGTAGCTATGAGTGATAATCACGGTGATCGACAAATTATTGAACAAATTATTAATAAGTATGAAGGTAAGGTTGATGCAATTGTCCATTGTGGTGACTCGGAATTAAAGGCCGACGATCCTCTAGTTTCAAAATTACAGATTGTAATGGGGAATATGGATTTTGAACATTTTCCAGAATCTAGGGCATTACGCATTGATCAAAAAAACATTCTTATTACCCACGGTCATCTTCAAAATGTAAATTCTGGCCTATTGACGTTGGAACTATTTGCGCAGTCACATTCGGCCGATATTGTCACGTTTGGTCATACTCACCAACTTGGGGTAAGCTTTGACAAGGGGATTCTGTTTGTCAATCCCGGGAGCATTTCCTATCCCCGGGGACGGTATGCATCAATCGGTGGAACGTATGCATCAATTATTACTGATAATCATGATTATTTGATTCAATTTTTTGATCGTCAATTGACCCCTGTCCCTGAGTTGAAATTTCGATTTAGTTCCTCACAGTAAAGGAGTATTAACCACAAATGATTGATAAGCCTATTGAAGCAGTGATGCGTGAAAGTAAACGAGACATTCTGATTCCTGCTGATCTCGTTGCAACCGTTAATGAAGAAAATAATTTACAGCACGTTTTTCTAGTATTAACCAAAATTAAATACGCAAAGATTCCTGTTTTAGACAATGATAGTCATTTTAAAGGTCTTGTTTCATTACCAATGATCACGGAGAAAATGTTAGGCAATACTGGAATTACGAGTCGTTGTCTTGACACAATGAAGGTCAAGGAGATTATGCAAACCGAGGTCCCCACGATTTATGAACGGGATAACTTAGAAGCAATTCTTCGGTATTTGATAGACGAAAATTTCTTACCATATGTTGATCATGAAAACCACTTTAAAGGTATTATTACGCGTCGCGAAATATTTAAAGAGGTTAATTTTCTGGCTCATAATTTTTCAAAACACTATATTGCTTTGCCGGCATATTTAGAGAAGAAATTGAATCAGGAAACTAAAAGTAAGAGCATGTAATTAAAGTCAATTTGGGAACACCTTAAGCCATTTTACCAAGTAATCATTATTGAAGAATTCAGATGATTCTAAAGTTGCGATTGAATCGTTTTTCAACCCGTTGCTTAGGTGCCGCGAGGACGTCAGCGTTATTTGTGTTTTCGTTTGTCGTCGATTGACAATTTTATGTGAAACAGGCACTAAAAATCAGGTAGTCAAGTGAACGTTAGTTTCGACTTGACTACCTGATTTTTTGAGGCTATTTATTTGGGCTTCCCTGAACGACTACGGGACTTGAGGGTAATTGAATATTATTTTTGTTTAACTCTGATAGATACATTGCCAAGAAATCGTGGGAAACATTGTACTGCGCGCCATTTTTTGTTGTGATATTAACTTGAACAACAAGCTTACCATCTGGCGTATTAATGGTTCCCAGGATTTTGGGATCACCAACGATGTCAGGATATTTAGCCTGTTGGCTTTTGTTAACTTCGCGAATGATTTTAATCACTTTATCAATTGGCGTTTCAGGTAATATTGCAACCTGAATCATGGCGGTCATATTATTACGCGACATATTTGAAATTGTTGTAATTGTTCGATTTGGAATAAAGTTCAGTGTGCCATCATCAGCAACGACTTGAGTTGTTCGAAGACCCACGGCGGTAATTGTTCCCTTGATTGTATTAATCTGTACGTATTCACCTACCTCAATTTGTTTTTCCAGCAAAATAAAGAACCCACTCACGATATCAGTCACGAATCCTTGAGCACCAAGGCCAATTGCTAAGCTGAATACACCGGCGCTGGCAATTAGTGTTCCGACCGGAACGCCAATTGTTGAAAGAACCGAGTATATCCAGAAGAACCATAAGCAGTAATTTAAAATGTTCATCGAGAGGGTGTGAAATGTCCGAACGCGCTTTTCGGTCACAGTATCACGATATTTTTGATGATATTTTTTAAAAAAATGATTAATGAGAGACTTACCGATTCGCCGACAAGTTAACATTAAAATACTTAGTAATATGATCATGATAATCTTTTCTGTCACTGTGATTAATATTTTTTGCCAATCAAAATAATTAAGATATTGCTTCCAATTAATTGCTAGTTTCATCGTGATTGCACGCATTATGCAGGACCTCGTTTTTTTAATATATTTCCATACTATCAAACCACTACTTGAAATAAAACCATCGCCAAAAAAACAATTTCATTGTCAAACCACTGTGGTAATGCTATTCTAAAGTAAATTGTTGCACAAGGAGGAGAAAAGATGACTGTTGGGCAAATTGCAGGACTCATCGCTGCAATTGCATTTTTGCTATTGGTGCTGTTCATTGGATTATTTTTGATGAAAGTAAGTAAAACAGTTACTGAAGTTAATTCATCAATTCGATCAATGACCAGTAACGTGGATGTAATTGTTAAGCAAACAGATAAAATCATGGCAACTTCTAATACCTTAGTCAAAGATGTTGATGATAAGCTAAACATTGTGACTCCTGTTTTTCAGGCTGCAGCTGACTTAGGACAGAGCGTGTCTGATTTAAATACTGCGACTCAAAATTTAACATCAAAGGTCAAAGATAGTGGCAAGAAAGGTGTTACAGCTGGTGTTGCCAGTAAGTTTGGCAAGACTGCTTGGAATATGTACCGGAATCACCGCCATTCGAATAAGCAGAAAGAATAGTTCATACTAATTGTGAAAGGATGATTTTAATGGGTAAAAAAATTGTTAGTGGTTTAGTTGCAGGGCTTCTTGGGGCAGGTTTGTACGCTGCCTATCAAAAACTAGATGAGAATAAGAAGAACCAATTGAAACGGAATCTCCGTGAAAAAACAGATGAGGTCCGTGATCGGGCAGTCGATTATGCATTCTATGCCAACGATGCTGTCAGTGATTTTAAAGATGTCATTAAAGATGAGCTGAATAACGCCAAAGGAACTGTCAAGGATGCCAGTTCTCAGTTTACCGAAAAAGCAACAACTTCTAAATCACAAAGGGGTGCTGATGATCTTAACGAATCTGCACCACAACAGGATGACATCGTTGTCGATGCTCGAGAGGCGTTCAAGAGTACGGATTCAACTGATTCAGTCAATCAAAGCACCACATCACCAGATTCAAGTACTAACGCAGATCCAAGTGGGACAACATCCAATGATGATCCATCGCTGGACCCGACGACCCCAGACCATGATCATTCTCAAGATAAATAAGTTAACGTCGGTTATTTGGTTCTCTTAAATGAAAGCTTGTTGATTAATTACTTTTAGACTAAAAAGGAATGAAGGCAACGCAAAGAAAATCTTGCGGCGCTTCGTTCCTTTTTAGTTTTTTTATTGGGTTTAAGAATGCTGGGGCTTAGCCTTCAACATACTGAAGTTCTTTTGTCATATGAGTAAATGGTTCACAACCATTTTCAGTGATATAAACACAATCTTCAATTCGAACACCGGCAACATTAGGAATATAAATTCCGGGTTCAATCGAGAAGCACATGCCGGGTTGGAGTTGCATCTTATTTCCCTCCATAATTGACGGAAATTCGTGCTCGCTCATCCCCATACCATGGCCCAAACGATGAATGAAGTAGTCACCATAACCAGCCTTAGTGATGACGTCTCGAGCAACTTTATCGAGTTCTTCAGCTGTTATTCCCGGCTTTGCGGCCGCTTGGGCGGTCAACTGTGCTTCCAGGCAGACGTGGTAGATGTCTAAGGATTTTTGATCGGGCTTTCCAACGGCAATTGTTCGTGAAGCATCACTAATATAGCCATCCCAGACTGTCCCAAGATCAAACAGGACGAGTTTATTATTTTCAATTTTTTTATTGCTAGTCGCACCGTGGGGTTCTGCGGCATGAGCAGCTGACTGGACAAGTGATGGAAAACTGAGTTCCATAATACCATTTTTCATCAGCGCATATTGAAGTTCCGCTGCAACTTGATTTTCGGTTCGACCGACTTTAACAGCTTCGATACCAGATTTAAGTGCAAAATCATCCCATTTGCCAGCGATTTTTAATTTTTCAATTTCATCAGATGTTTTAATCACACGCATATTGTTGATGAGTGGCGTTAGATCAGCGGAAAAATGACTTGTTGGGAAACATTTTTGAATCAGTTCTAAACGGTCAATCGTTAATGCATCTTTTTCGATTGCAATTTGATCTTCTGCAGTGTTACGTGCATGAACTTGATCAGCAATGATTTTCCATGGATTTTCATGGTCTAAGTAACCATATACAGGACTTGTCCAACCGCTATCCTTAATTGCTTCAGTTTCAAGGGCTGGTGCAAACATGAACGGTTCTTTATTTTTGAAAACAATCAGCATCAGCACACGTTCGTGAGGATCGCTGTAAAAGGTAGTCAAATATTGTATGGTTTTTGGATTGCTGATTAAAGCAATGTCTTGCCCATTATCAGCCAGCCATCTTTGTACTTTTTCTATCTTACTCACAATTAACACATCCTTTATAGATTAGGAATAGTATATCACATATAAATGTCATCAAAAGTGCGCTTTCACTTGAATTTTCAGTTTTGATAGTTTATGATTTAGTTGAAAACGTTTTCAGTTTGCCGAAGCGTCGTTTATTTGGTATATTGAATGGTGTTTTGAAAATCGATGAAAACTTATTTTGTCTTGAAAGAAAGGGCTATCTTTATGGATAAACAAACGATAACAATTTATGATGTTGCCAGAGAAGCTAGCGTTTCGATGGCGACCGTCTCAAGAGTGGTTAATGGAAATGCAAATGTGAAACCTGCAACCAGAAAGAAAGTTCTGGATGTCATTGAAAAATTAGACTACCGGCCCAATGCTGTTGCCCGTGGTCTGGCAAGTAAAAAGACGACAACCGTTGGGGTAATTGTGCCTGATGTAACCAATATGTACTTTGCGTCTTTAGCGCGTGGTATTGATGATGTTGCCACGATGTACAAGTACAACATCATTTTAACTAATTCTGATTCCAACAGCGAAAAGGAAATTAAAGTTCTGAATACACTTTTGTCAAAACAAGTTGATGGGATTGTTTTCATGGGCAATGAAATTACTGATCAATTACGTGAAGAATTTAAACGAACTAAGACACCAATTGTATTGGCAGGCTCAGTTGATGATCAGGACTTGAATCCGAGCGTCAACATTGATTACGTGGCAGCTGTTCAGGAAGAAGTCAAAAATTTGATTGATCGGGGAAACAAGCGGGTTGCCTTTGTTTGTGGTCCACTAGAACAGGCAATCAATGGGAAGTATCGTTTAAAGGGATACAAGCAAGCTTTAAAGAGTGCAGGGATTCCTTACGACGAAAAACTGGTCTTCGAAACGGACGATACATACAAGACCGGAACGCTGCTCCAGCCAGCCCTTATGTCAGTTAATGCAACTGCTGCAATGGTAACTGATGATGAATTAGCCGCTGGGATTATGAATGGCATGTCTGATGCGGATGTTACAGTTCCCGATAATTTTGAAATTATTACCAGTAATGATACGAAATTAACTGAGATGGTTCGACCAAAGATGTCATCTATCACACAACCGTTGTACGATATTGGTGCGGTTGCAATGCGATTGTTAACCAAGTTAATGAATAATGAAACGGTTGATGAAAAGAATGTTTTACTGCCATATGGACTGATGAAGCGTGAGTCAACTAAGTAATTATTAATTAGGTACGGTCAGCGGGTAATGGCAATTGGAATTGGCTGATTTGGTAATTTGCAAGGAACTGATTCAACGAATAAAAGTTTAATAACCATTATTTGGACAAATGAACCTGGTATTTGAACTTCAGAGATATTGGGTTTATTTATTGTGCATAATGAGAAGTAGGGGTTGAAATCACTGTGACAATTGGGATCATATAACTTGCCTTGAAACCGCTGTTCGTATCTGGTAGAATGTTGCTGTATGTTTGAAACTAGCTATTAAATTTTAGAAAAGAGGAGTTATTTATGTCAGGACATTCAAAATGGCATAACATCCAAGGGCGGAAGAACGCCCAAGATGCTAAACGTGGAAAAATTTTCCAAAAGATCTCACGTGACTTATATCAAGCCGCTAAAGCAGGTGATCCTGATCCAGAAAATAATCCTCAGTTACGTTTAGTAATGGAAAAGGCTCGTGCCGCTAACATGCCAAAAGACAATGTTCAACGGGCCATCGATAAGGCTTCAGGTGTTGGTGGAGCCAAGTTTGAAGAAATTACTTATGAGGGTTACGGTCCCGGCGGTACAGCCATCATGGTTTCTGCTTTAACTGATAATAAGAACCGGACAGCTGCAGCAATTCGTTCGGCATTTACTCATCATGGTGGTTCACTTGGAGCCAGTGGATCAGTGTCTTATATGTTCGATCGAAAGGGCTATATTGTTGTTCTTCGCGATGGCTTGGATAAGACTGAAGACGACATGTTGATGGACGCGCTGGATGCAGGTGCTGATGACATGAAGACAACTGATGATGAATTTCAGATTTTTACCGATCCATCATCGATGGCTGCTGTTCGTGATGCATTGCAAAAAGCCGGTTATGATCTGGATACTGCTGAAGTCCGGTTATTCCCAGAAACAACCACCGAAGTGCCCGGTGATAAGACATCACAGTATACTGGTTTGATTGACGAACTTGAAGACAATGATGATGTTCAAGACGTTTATGAAGCTGCTGTTTTGCCAGAAAGTCAAGATTAATTATAACTATATTTAAAGACCAAAGTGAAAAATCCATTTCACTTTGGTCTTTTTTTGCCGAAAATTTTATTCAATTTTGAGTAGCAGGTTATCAAAAATTGATAATAGAAAAACAAATGGTAAGGATGTCATTTAATTACTGATTGAATTCTTTGGGGGATCACGAATTTCATAAAGGGATAATTCTGCTGGAATCGTTTTAGCCAGTCTCTTTATCGTATTCAAATTATTATTGACGAGAATTTAGAAACTAATCACATTGTGTTCCATTGTTTTTAGTTGTTTTCAAGGAAAATTTTATTCTTTTACGTAACTAATTATTGAGAGGTGAAACAACATGGAAATTAGTGAACAGGTGAATGCTTTATTAATGAACGCTATTACTCATCAAGCCAGTGATATCTACTTTTTACCTACTGAGGATGGGTATGTCATTAAAATTCGTGGTGTTCAGGAAATAATTATTTGGGATGAAATTAAATATTTGAACGCCCGGAGAATGATGAATTATTGTAAATATTTAGCTGATATGGCGCTTAGTGAGCAGAGAAGACCGCAGATTGGCGCGATGGAATGGTATATAGACGACATAAAATATGATTTAAGGTTGTCAGCTGTTGGGAACTTTGCCGGTAAGGAATCACTCGTCATTAGAATTATCTATTCACTGGCAGACTTGTCAACTGCTTTTTTTAATGAAGCCCAGAAGCATTTTCTTGAAGAGCTAAGCAGCAGAAGAGGATTAATCATTTTTTCGGGCCCCACTGGTTCAGGAAAAACGACAACGATCTATAGTTTGGTTCATCAGTTAGTTGCGGATCAATTTGTGATGACAATTGAAGATCCAATCGAGATTAAAGATCCAAGGTTTTTACAACTCCAGGTCAACAATGATGCAGGAATGGGTTACTCAGAGCTCATAAAAGTTGGCCTTAGGCACCGACCAGATATTTTTATTATTGGCGAGATTAGAGATTCAATGACTGCCCAGGCGGCTATCAAAGCAGCCCTGAGTGGACATTTGGTTTACACAACCGTTCATGCCCAAAATCCTCTCGGCGTTATTAGTCGATTAAAGCAGCTGGGCGTTGATGAGTCATTTATCTCACAAGCAGTGACTGCTGTTGCCTACCAGCGTTTAATTCCAACCATCCAAGGAAAGCAGAAGGCGCTATTAATGGCTCATGAATATGCCGAATTGAGCAGAATGAATCGTTACGATTGGAAGGAGTGGAATAGTGAACTTGAAAAAGCGGTCAACCGAAAAATGGTTACCAAACAAGTGGCCGAAAAGTTCCAACTTGGTTAAAAAATGGTCAATCGACCAGCAGGCTGAATTTTTTGCGCTTTTGGCAAATCTATTAACAATTGGTTTTTCCCTAACAGCTGCCCTTGATTTTATTGTCCAAACCAATAAACGAATGCGACCGCAGGTTAATTTGATTGTGACCAGGTTAAAAAGTGGCAACGGTTTTTCGGAAAGTGTTAGATCACTAATCAATATTGGGGCCTATCATCAACTGCTGATTTCTGAAAAGCATGGCCGGTTAAAAGACGTCTTAAAAGAATTGGCCAAGTTTGACCGATTGAAAATAAAACAAATTAAAAAGATCAAGTCAATGATGGTATATCCGTTATTTTTATGTCTTATTTTATTCGTTTTGATGATCATGATTCGCTTGTTCGTATTTCCTCAAATTCAGGAATTGATGCCAAATATTCATCAGTCAACGTCCTTGACGAGAAACTTTAGACTCATCAAATATTTTCTGATTGGCATAGTCCTTTTAACGGGAATCAGTTTTGTTTATTGGTTCACACAATCGCCAATCAGGAAAGTTCAGTTGCTGATTAAATTACCACTTATTGGCAAGCTATTTCAAAATTACGTTGCTTATTATTTGGCAAGTAACTTGGCAACACTTTTAAAAAGTGGTCTCAGTGTAAGAGAAATTTCAATAACTTTGGCGGAATTTGATAAAGGCTCTTTAATTTATTCACTGGGAGCAAAATTGGATGCCGCATTAACTAACGGTCAGTCATTAACTGATGTGGTTGATGAGACCCAATTTGTTCCAGATGAAATTATCAAATTTCTCAATTCAGGAGATCCAATTACAGAAATGGCAAACGCAATGACTGCCTATTCAAGCTTAATGTTTGAAGAAATGATGCTAACAACCAATAAAATAATTGGATTCATTCAGCCGTCAATGTTTATCGTTATTGGCATTACCATCGTGGGAACATATTTTCAATTATTAACGCCAATTTATAATGGTGTGAAAGGAATGTATTAAAATTAACAAACAAATTAAGAAAACTAAACAAGCATTTACTTTAATAGAAATGACCATTGTCTTATTCATTATTTCACTATTAATTATGATTGTTATTCCAAACCTTTCCAGTCAACGAAAGCATGCACAGACAATTCATACATCTGCGATGGGTTCGGTTGTTCAGGCGCAAGTTGATGCATATACCAGTCAGCATCCAAGCGCTGGCAGCATCGGCTACCCAGAATTAGCTAAGGATGGTTATTTAACGAAAAAGCAAATTAAGCAGGCAAAAGATGAAGGCTTAAGGATTGATCATAATGAAGTATCCAAATAAAAGTGGATTTACGGTTGTTGAATTAATCGTTTATCTTGGCGTTATTGCAGGGACGCTGTTAATAAATCTAACGTTAATCAGAGTTATAAACGTCAGCAGCACGCAAGAGACATCTTTTTGGCGCTCAGTTCATAATTCTTGGGCCGAGGCAGATAATGATGCCCAACTTCATAAACGAGCCTACTTTGTGCAAATCCAATCCCATCAAATTGTTTTTGTGCCCGGAAATCAGAAGGAAAAACAATTTTTAGTAGAAATTCCAAAAGAATTGCATCCCGGAAAGGTCATTACACTTCGCATTAATGCTGATGGCTTTGTCAGTCCCAATACCATCAATTGGTTGACAAAAGACGGCAGGGTAAAATACGTTCAAAAAATTCAAATGGGATGGAGTGGCTATGAACTTGAGCAAAAATTTTAAATCGGGATTTACAATGATTGATTCGTTGATTGGTTTAACGATTATTTCGATATTCAGCGTTTTATATTTTCAAACTGTCCATCAGATGAATCAACAACTCAAAGAGGCCCAGCAAGTGATGATCAATGAAAGGCATAACTATGAAGAACTCATTATTAAAAAATAGTTTTTCAAACAGTTCAGGGCATTTCAAGTATGGGTATCTCTTGGTTGAGGGAATGATGAGTATGATGATTTGTGTGCTGGGCATCTGGTTAATCACGACAACTATTTGGGCAAACAATCATGATCAACAAAATCAAACCCTCAATTTTTATTCATGTGTTCAATTATTGGAGTCGGATCATTATCAATTTGAAGTTTGCGAGGTAAAACCGGATTGGGAAGTAGTGCTATATAGTCCCAAGACCCATAAGTACTATCATTTTCAAAAGTATAGTAATATGCTTCGGCTAACCGGGGATCGAAAGGGACATCTGAGATCACTGACAGATGTCCATTATGTTCATTTTGAGAAAAAAGAGGGGTGTTTACAAACGCGTGTCATTTTTAATAATGGCGAGAAATACGTGGCATATTCTCGTCTTGAGTTTAAGAAGTAATCAGCGTCGACAAGGATCACTCACTGTGGTTGCGGTTATTTTTGCAACTATAATCGTTAGTTGTATTATATTTCAATGTCGTTCTTTCCAGGAACAAATGTCGACGATTCAAGAAATTCGACTTATTAATCAGGAAAAACTAAAAAATACGGTTAAAACAAAAAGAAGTATAAAACTGAAAGGGGTTGACACTACTGCACAAAACACGACATTGGTTAGGCAGCTAAAAAAATGAGTTCATTTTAGTAACTGAATCATAGAGAATTATGCAAAGACCATACTTAATAAAAGACCTCTGTATTACGGCTTTGCTAAATATGGCAATTTTGGGTGCTACTAAAACTTTAATGACTAGGACAAACTAATATCTGTCCTGGTCTTTTTTACGTTAACTTCAAAATTATCTAAAGCTACTTGAATTATTAAAGCCTTTTCTGGTAGTATTTAATAGTATTCAAGTATTGTGAAAGGGAGTTGAGTGTTCTGACTGAAGAACAAATTGAACGTTTCTTTAACATCTTGAATGAGTCTAGTGAAATCATTCAAAAAGCAAAGGATCAATCCTATTTGGATTCACTGATTGAGACCTTAGATGCTGTTCAGGATGGGGATGGCCGGCATCTTGGGTTAACTGCTTCAGATGCCCAAAGGGTTACTAATATTTATGCAAAATTCAATCGCGACGATTATGATGCTGAGACACTTAGAAAGTCAATTCAGATGGCCATTTTAAAGGCAATTCGACTCGATAAAATCCAAGCAAATTATCAGATTACGCCAGATACAATTGCAAATGTGATTGGCTATATTGTAGCTGGGATCTTTAATGATAAAAAACAAATCAGTCTATTGGATCCTGCGATGGGAACAGGTAATCTACTAACAGCTATCTATAATCAACTCGACCGAAGTTTGGGAGTTAAGCCTACCGTTTCGGGAATTGAAAACGATGATGCCATGTTTGAACTTGCTGCTTCTTCATTTGAAATCCAACATATCCATGCTGAGCTGTTTCATGAAGATGCCATTCAAAATGTATTGGCTCCGGTCGTTGATGCTGTCATCAGTGATCTGCCAATTGGCTATTATCCAATTGATGCGAATGCGAAGGGGTTCAACACTCATTCTGAAACAGGACATTCCTATGTTCACCACCTATTAATCGAATATAGTATGAACCATGTAAAAAAAGGTGGATTTGGTTTCTTCCTGGTTCCAAGCCAGCTTTTTCAAACAGAGGAAGCTAAGCAACTATTAAAGTGGATGCAAGGTCGAATTTATCTACAAGGTCTGCTGAATCTCCCCGGTGAATTATTTGAAAACAAGGCGGCTCAGAAGGCAATTTTAATTTTACAAAATACTGGAGAAAAGGCAAAACAATCCAATCCGGTTATGCTTGGTGAGTTTCCTTCTTTCAAAGATCAAACTGCGTTTAAGAAGTTCCTGACTGAAATTGATGATTGGCAGCAACGGGATCTTTTATAAAAAATTTAGAGGAGTAATACTAATTATGGGAAAATCGATTGCAATTAACGCTGGTAGTTCAACTTTAAAGTACAAATTATTTCAAATGCCTGAAGAAAAGGTATTGTCGAGTGGTGCCATTGACCGAATTGGTTTGGGATCATCATTAGTTGAGATTAAGTATGATGATGGTAAAAAGTACAAGGACACAATCGACATTGATAATCATGAGCAGGCGATTCAGCTTGTTTTGGATAAGTTGTTGAGTTTGGGAATTATTAAGGATTATAACGAAATCACCGGGGTTGGGCACCGA
This sequence comes from Lentilactobacillus diolivorans DSM 14421, assembly GCF_001434255.1. Classification (GTDB taxonomy): domain Bacteria; phylum Bacillota; class Bacilli; order Lactobacillales; family Lactobacillaceae; genus Lentilactobacillus; species Lentilactobacillus diolivorans. The sequence goes on along the minus strand of NZ_AZEY01000020.1, from coordinate 33,872 downwards.
ATCGTTGCTGGTGGTGAAGACTTCCATGATTCAGTGGTCATTACCGATGATGTTCTTAAGAAGATTGAGTCGTTAACAGATTTTGCCCCACTTCATCAACCAGCAAATGTTTTGGGAATCAAAGCGTTCAAAAAGATTTTGCCAAACGTAATTAGTGTTGCCGTTTTTGATACCTCATTCCATACGACATTGCCTGAAGTGAACTATACTTACAGTTTGCCATATAATTATTATTCTGATCTTGGCGTTCGTAAATATGGTGCTCACGGTACCAGCTTCCGTTATGTCTCGCAACGAGCTGCTGCAATGCTTGGCAAACCACTTAAAGACCTTAAGTTGGTCATTCTTCATCTTGGCGCAGGCGCTTCTATTGATGCGATCAAAGATGGCAAATCCTTTGACACATCAATGGGCTTCTCACCGGTTGCCGGAATTACTATGGCAACTCGTTCAGGGGATGTTGACCCGTCTGCACTTCAGTATATTATCGATAAGTCGGATGTTAAGGATATGAACGAAATGATTGATATTCTTAATCATAAATCTGGATTAGTCGGCGTTTCTGGTGTTTCAGCAGATATGCGAGAAATTGAAGGTGTCATGCATGAAAATCATCGGGCAATGTTAGCCCGTGAGATCTTCAAGAATCGGATTATCCGTTATATTGGAAGTTACGTTGCTGAAATGGGCGGCATTGATGCATTAGTATATACTGCCGGAATTGGCGAAAATGATATCATGATTCGTCAAGAAGTTTCTGACAAACTTGGCTATTTTGGCATTAAAGTTGATCCAAAGAAAAACGATATTCGTGGTGTTGAACGTGACCTTTCTGCTGATGGCTCGACCACAAAGACACTCTTAATTCCAACTGATGAGGAGTTAATGATTGTCCGTGATATTGAACGATTACGCAAAACTGAACAAAAGTAACATTAAGATACTCGAATGATCCATTTACTGAGTTAATATGAAAAAAGACGCGGTCATCTAAGATGATATTTAGTCAATGTGTTCTTGGTTTATGGTGATTACCGGGTATACAACTACTTGGGTTTCACGTTTTGACTCAAAATTATCGCGTAGAAGAGGCTGGCGACAAAACGGTGTTTTGTCTCCGCCCCTTTTTTTATTAAACTGATGATTTATGAGTTGACATCATGCCGAATTATTATTAAATTTTAACAATAACTATTAAAGGGAGGAAACCTTTTTGGAGAATCAAAATGATGACCATCACTTATCTCGTGGTTTAAAGAACCGTCACGTCCAATTAATTGCACTTGGTGGAACGATCGGAACTGGTCTGTTTTTAGGTGCGGGGCAATCGATTCACCTTGCTGGGCCTTCTATTATCTTGGCATATCTGCTGGCTGGCTTTGCGTGCTTCTTACTCATGCGGGCCTTAGGAGAACTTTTGCTATCAGATTTGAGTGGCAATTCCTTTGTCTACTTTATTAAGAAGTATTTAGGGGAACGAGCCGGGTTTGTGATTGGCTGGACTTATTGGACATGCTGGATTTCGATTGCAATGGCTGATTTAACGGCAACAGGATTATATATCCAATTTTGGTTTCCAAAGATACCGGTTTGGTTGACAGGATTGGTTGTACTATCTGTCTTGTTTCTTGTAAATATCATTGCGGTGTCAGCATTTGGTGAAACTGAATTTTGGTTGTCAATTATCAAAATTGCCGCAATTGTTGCATTAATTGTGATTGGTATCATATTAGTGTCAGTCCATTATAAAACCCCGTATGGCCATGCTGAGGTGTCTAACATCGTCAGCGGAGGACTATTTGCCAATGGAGTTTCAGGGTTTATCCTATCGTTTCAGATGGTTCTCTTCGGATTTGCCGGAATCGAAATGATTGGCATGACTGCTTCTGAAACACAGGATCCAGAGGTCACAATTCCTAAGAGTATTAACGAGGTCCCAACTAGAGTGCTGCTTTTTTACGTCGGGTCTCTGCTGGCTTTAATGAGTATTTTTCCTTGGCAGCATGTTTCACCGACCTCAAGTCCGTTCGTCCAAGTCTTTTCCGGAATCGGCATTCGATCGGCCGCCACAATTATCAATTTTGTTGTATTGACTGCTTCAATTTCAGCCTGTAACAGTTCAATTTTTACCACAGGCCGAATGATGTTTTCGTTAACGTACAGTGGCAAATCAAAATTTCATCGAACCGTTGGAAAATTATCGCGGCGGCAGATTCCGTTTAACGCAATTCTATTTTCAACATGTGTGATTGCATTGATTGTTGTGGTGAGTATTCTGATGCCAGGGAATGTGTTTAGTTTTATTTCCAGCGTTACCACAACCTGCTTCTTATTTGTTTGGGGAATGATCATTTTAGCTCACATTAAATATCGACAGACGGTTGATTTGAGTAAGACAAAGAGTTTCAAATTTAAAATGCCACTTTTTCCGTTTTCGGATTATTTTGTCTTGGCGTTTTTAATTTTCGTCGGTTGTGTGTTGGTTCTAAAAACCGATACCTTAATTGCATTGATTGGATCGATTATCTGGTTAACAATTTTATTTGTGGCAAAGGGGTTTTCAGACCGGATGGAAACAAAATAATAATGTCATGTGGTATCATAGATACGTTGAATAAGGTGTAACGGTTAAGGCAAGAGGGGCTCAAGCAAAAGTAATTTTGTTCGGTCCCTTTTCTTATGACACGCCATATTTTTTGTCATAAGGATATGATGGATTAAAATCTTAAGTTGCCATAACTGGCAATATAGCAAACTAACTGAGTGGTATGATTAAACGTATAATGACAATGTGAAAGAAGAGTTGAACAATGCAATATTTCACGGCGGACACCCATTTTTTTCATGAAAGATTGTTGGGAATTAGCGAATTTGCTCCCCGACCATTTTTAACTGTTGAAGACATGAACCAGACAATTATTGATAATTGGAACAAGCGAGTGGCACCTGATGATGTTGTTTATCATTTAGGTGACATTGCTATTTTGCATACGCGGCCAGAAAAAATTGCCCTTCAGAAAATTTTTGAAGTTCTTGATAGTTTACATGGCCGACTAGTTTTAATTAAGGGGAACCATGATTCACGAGATTTATTTAAATACCTTGAGAAGCATAATCATCCTGTTGGAAATCATATGAAATTCGAATTTCATGATGTCGGTGTCTTAATTAAGATGAATCACAGACAGTATTACATGACCCATTATCCGATGATGTTGGGAATCGTTAAGCAAATCGTTAATTTGCACGGGCATATTCACCATTATGCGGTTCCGGTTAAAGAGAATATTAACGTTGGGGTTGATACACCCGAATCGGATTATCTTAAACATAAGCCGCCATTTGGAACACCATTCTCTGAATCAGAAGTTGAAGAAATGGTGACCGGTAAACAAATTGATTTTGCAAAACGACAACGATAACGGGTGGATAGAATGAATGAAAAAATTACGATATTACACACAAACGATTTACATTCACATTTTGAAAACTGGCCACGAATCAGACGCTTTATTGAACAACGACGTCGTGAATTAAACCAGCAAAAAGATTCTTCGGTGATCACAGTTGATTTAGGGGATGCTGTTGATCGGGTGCATCCACTAACTGAAGTCACCAATGGTAAGGCAAACGTTGATTTGCTCAATCAGATTCACTATGATGCCGCTACTATTGGAAATAACGAAGGGCTTACCAATACGCATGAACAATTAAATGAATTATACCAAGATGCCAACTTCGATGTTATCTTGGGGAACTTGCTGGATATTAAAACCAAGAAAATTCCCGCATGGGCAAAGCCAAGCAAAATTATCACAACCCCAAAGGGAACCCGAGTCTTGTTAATCGGGCTTACTGCTCCTTATACATTAACTTATCCGATTTTAGGGTGGCAGCCACTTGATCCAGAGAAAGTACTTCCTAAAATTTTGGCAGCGAATAAGGGTAAATATGATGTTGTGGTGTTATTATCACATCTGGGTCACCCTAAAGATCGCATCTTAGCAAGAAAATTTCCCCAGTTAGATATCATTATTGGTGCTCACACTCATCATTTGTTGGCAATGGGCGAACGCATTAACACGTCACTACTCGCTGCTGCCGAAAAATGGGGTCACTATATCGGTGTGATCACGATAGAATTAGATGATTCTCACAAAATATATGCTGATAAAGCTCGGGTTGTTAAAACAGTTAGCTTGCCTGAGGATCCTTCTGATCAATCAGAGATCGAAGGATATGAAGACCATGGTGAAAAACTGTTGGCAAGGAATAAACTTGCTCGAATTAAAACACCAATGACAACTAGTCTGATTGGCCATTCGCGGTTAGTAAATGAGGGGCTGCATGCCATCATGGACAAGGCAGGAACCGAGGCAGCCATTCTTAGCTCAGGTTTATTTCTTAAAGATTTACCGGCAGGCGTTGTGGACAGAAATCAGCTGCATCAGATGTTGCCCCATGCCATGCACGTTATGCGGGTTACTTTAGACGGTTATAACTTATGGCGATTAATCCAAGAAATGGAACACAACCGAAACTTCCTCATTAAATTTGAACAAAAGGGAATGGGATTTCGAGGAAAATATTTTGGCGAGCTTCATTATGCCGGATTAAGGTATGATCGGGAAGCCGGCCAGTTGTATTTTCATGAGGAATTAGTCTCACCAATTAAAACGTATCAAATTGCGATGCCGGATCATTATTTGTTTATTCCGTTCTTTCCGACTTTAAGTATTATCGGTAAAAATGATATTTTATATGATCAAAATTTACGGGACGTTTTTGGTGATTATATGTCAAGGCATTACCCGTTAACTAAATGAAAGGAGATTGCTCGTGGATCGAAAACAATTAGACCAGTTAGTTGCCGATCATGATGAAAAAAGGCGACCACTTGCGCGAATTAGTCAATTAACAGAAACAACGTTCACAATTAATGATCATCAATATCAGCTTGATGATGATCATGCCAATGGTTTTAACTTTGAAGCATTCGTCAAACGTTATAATCCAGCGCTTAGTCAATTTGATTACATTGTTGGTGATTGGGGATATGGTCAGCTACGTTTGCGCGGATTTTATAAGGATGATCGGGAAGATGAAACCAACGGCCCATTTATATCCGCCTTGAATGATTATCTGCTGGAACGTGTTAATTTCGGTGCGGCTTACTTTGTTATTCACAATTTGGAAGCTCGGCCAATTATCAGGAAATCAAGAAATTATCAGAATCCTAAAAGTCATCGACGGTCTAGTCGTGGACGCGGCAGAAATCATAAAGCTCGTCGAAATCACGCATTTATTGAACAAAAAGTGACACCACGCAAACCGCCTATTGAAAAGCGTAAAAATTTAGTTGTGAAGACTGAAGAAAAATCGAATAATCACCACTTCATTATTCGTGAAAGTAAAAATTGATTGAAGGGATGATTGCAATGAAAAATTATAAGGGGTATTTCATCGACTTGGATGGCACGGTTTATGCTGGTAAAAAACGAATTCCAGCGGCCAAGCGATTTATCGAACGTTTGCAGGCCAAACAAATCCCGTTTTTATTCGTGACTAACAATTCCACGCAATTACCAAAAGATGTTGTCAAAAACTTGGCTGAAAATCATGATATTCATGTTCACTCTGAAAATGTGTATACTTCGGGGATGGCAACCGTTGATTTTATGAATGCTGACAAAAAAACCGACTCACCAAGTGTTTATATTGTTGGTGAACTCGGTTTAAAGCAAGTTATTTTGGCTCATCATTATCGTCTGGAAGCTGATCGGCCAGATTACGTTGTGGTGGGACTAGATTCAGATCTTACGTATGAGAAGCTGTCAGAGGCTGTTTTGGCCATTAGAAATGGTTCCCGGTTTATTGGGACCAATCCTGATACAAACATCCCCAAGGAGCGTGGCATGATGCCAGGAGCTGGCTCAGTTGTTAAGTTTGTTGAATATGCCACACAAACAGAACCTATTATGATTGGTAAACCCAAAGCCCAAATTCTTAATAGTGCGCTTCAGAAGATTGGATTGGCGAAAAATGACGTCGTAATGGTTGGCGATAATTACAATACTGATATTATGGCAGGCATCAATGCCGGCATTGATACCTGCCTTGTATATTCTGGGCTATCAACTAAACAACAGGTCGCCAAAAAAGAAATTATGCCAACCTACCAGATTGATAGTTTAGATGAATGGCGGCCATAATGTGAAACTAACATTGAAGCAAACTGGATTAGCAATTCTATTTTTTCTTGGATGTTTAGCAACTGCTGTTTTTTTAACAATTAACAGTATTTGGTTGTTTGATATTAACATTTCATTTTTACATTTGAGAACCGCAACTGGGTTGACGGCAAGTCAAATGCATACTGATTATGTTCAAATTATTAATTATTTACAGAATCCTTGGAAAACAGCTTTAAAATTCCTTTACTTTACAAGTTCGCCAAATGGCTTACAACATTTTAAAGATGTGCGACACTTGGTCATGATCAATAATTCAGTGGGCATTATTTTACTCCCCATATGTGGATATGCATTAGTTAGTCTAAATAAAAAATCACTAACGTGGCTATTAATAACACCCATTAAATTAATGGTTGTCGCCTCGTTAGTAATTATTTCATTGATGATTGTTAATTTTAATCAAGTATTTATTTACTTTCATGAATTATTGTTTCGAAACCAAGACTGGATTTTTGACCCTAATTTTGATCCTGTCATTAACATGTTACCCGACACTTTTTTTCTTGAATGTTTCATGCTATTTTTTTTCTTTTTCTTTGGCCTGTTGGGGTTAATATACTGGCTTGGCAAAAGATCACTCGGGATCTTGCATAACAATCCACAAGATTAAGTAAACAATGATTCCGGGAAAAGGTGGGGTCAATGTTAAAAGTGCAAACAAAACTCTGACTAACAACGGATTCCAATGATAATGTTTACTCAAACCGCCTAAGACGCCGCCGATGACACGATTACTTCTAGAACGGTGAATATTAATTTTCATAACGATCCCTCACTTTTTTAGATTTGTTCAAATTAACCATACCTGATTCGCAATCAGATATCAATTATGCTATATTATTATGTTAGATAAACGAAATCGCTAGGAGAATTTAATTCAATGTTAACTATAAATGTGAATGGAAATTTAGGGAACCAAGAAGTTATGTTATCTGATAATACTTCTGGTACTTTAACTGGAGTTCGAATTTTTGGCTCTGTGATTGGTGGTAATCAAGTAATTCAGTGGACATTTATTTCAACGGGGCACAAGCATGAAGGGTTTGTATATGCTGGTGATTTGCATGAAGGTCTCGTGATCAACTCGATGAACGGTAATGATCAATATAAAGTTCATTTTGTTCAGGAATAATGCCATTTGAATAAGTGATACATAATGAGACCAAGATATTGAGTGTTAACTCGTGATATCTCGGTCTCATTCTTTCGTAAAGGAGATTTTTATGATCGTTGGAATTGACAAAATTGCTTTTTTTACGTCACCTTATTATATTGACATGACTGATTTGGCGAATGCTCGTGGCGAAGATCCCAACAAGTATTTGATTGGAATTGGTCAGCAAAAACAATCTGTAATCCCACCAACTCAAGATGTGGTAACCTTGGCGGCAAACGCAGCCGATGAGATTTTGGATGAAGCAGACAAACAGGCGATTGATATGGTGATTTTTGGGACCGAAAGTGGTATTGATCAATCAAAGTCAGCTGCAATTTATGTCCAATCACTTTTGGGAATCGGTAAAAGTGCCCGTTCGTTTGAAATTAAGCAGGCCTGTTACGGCGCCACGGCCGGCATTCAGATGGCATTTGATCATGTTACACAGCATCCCAAAAGCAAGGTTCTTGTGTTGGCTGCTGATATTGCCCGATATGGGTTAAATACACCGGGTGAAGTGACACAGGGCGGTGGGGCAGTTGCAATGTTAATAACGGCGCAACCAGATATCCTAGCATTGGACGGGCAGAGTGCTTTTTATTCAGATGATATCATGGATTTTTGGCGGCCTGCTTATCGGCGCGAAGCTTTAGTTGATGGTCACTATTCAACGGATGTTTATATTGACTTTTTTAATCGGACTTGGAATCAATATCAGGCACAAACTAATCGTCATTTGGATGATTTTAAAGCTATCGCGTTTCATTTACCGTTTACAAAGATGGGATTAAAAGCGTTACGTTCGGTAGTGCATGACCATCCAAGTGCGGTTGGACTATTGGAACAATTTGAATTTTCTCGACAATATAATGCCTTAGTTGGGAACTTGTATACAGGATCACTCTATCTTAGCTTACTTTCGTTATTAGCAAATTCCGATGATCTTAAACCGGGTGACCGGATTGGGTTATTTAGCTATGGATCTGGTGCCCAAGGAGAATTTTACAGCGGCAAAATTATTGCTGACTTACAATCACAAAAGTTAGCAGAACCAGTGAATCACTTGCTGAACAATCGGATAAAATTAACAATTAGTGAGTACGAGAAAATGTACCAGCAGGGATTGCCAATGAACGGTCGTGACTATGAGTTTGATATCACCAAGGATCATAATCGATTTGTTTTAGCAGGTAGAAAAGCCAACCGCCGATTATATAAAGATACTAAAAATCGCATTTAATGGAAATATAATGTCAGATAACAGACTGGAGCGATTGCTCAGCTGTCCCAATCAGACTAAAAAAAGCCAGGACGACTAAACATTTACTTGAAAAATCGTCTTGGCTTATTGGAAAAAAGTGTTCTATGAAATTTCATCTCTATATAAGCTAACTACTTTACCTAAGATGCTAACCTTTGTTAATATAATTGGCGCCATCGTATCGTTCTCTGGTTGCAACCTAAAATGGTCACTCTCTTTATAAAATCGTTTGCAGGTCGCTTCGTTTTCATCGGTCATGGCAATAACAATGTCGCCATTATCAGCATAAGACTGCTTTCGAACGACGACGTAATCACCATTTAAAATACCGGCCTTAATCATACTTTCACCACGAATTTGTAGCATGAATAATGGCTGGTCAGTGTGTGAAAGACTTGGGGGTAACGGAAAATAATCTGTCGCTTCTTCGACAGCAAGAATCGGTTCACCAGCCGCAACGATTCCAAGTACTGGAATCTGCTTTTGTTTGGGTGTGATGCCTAAAATATCCATACCCGCGGAAGTCACTTCCAGCGCACGCGGTTTAGAAGGATCTTTAACGATATATCCTTTTTTTTCTAGTCGGGAAATATGGCCGTGAACCGTAGACGTTGAAGAAAGATGAACAGCTTCGCCAATTTCTCGGACGGTCGGTGGGTAACCATGTTCATTCACTTTTTCCCAGATATAATGTAAAACTTCAAATTGTTTACTTTGGGGACTTTTTGTCATTGTTGACACCTCATAAGTTCATTTATTAATTGTGTCAATCGTATCATAAGTTAACAACTTTTTCAAACACACGTTCGCATGTTTTTGGAAAGATGAGTTATAATATATAAACAGGAGGTTTATTAAATGAATAAGCAAGAAAAAAAGGAATTACAAAGTAAAATCGGTGATAGTGTATTACGAGAAATTGTTCCCAGAATCAACGAATTAGCCCAGAAAGCTAAAAAAGAAGGATTAACTGAGGTTGAAAAAGTTGAGCGAGCGGAACTCAGGAAAAAGTATGTTTCTCGTTTTCGTGATAATTTCAAAAAACAGATTGAAATGATCAAAGTTTACGATAAAGACGGAAAAGAAGTCACTTCAAAAAAGGTGAAGCAAATTCAACGTCATAAAGGACTCCGCGATGATTAATTAGTCTGATTCCGATGACATATTGGTTTGGTTTCATGATTGCCCTTTAATTTTACCTAATAATTGTGTAAAATTAACAATTGAGATTATATAAGGAGGCCTTGTCTTGGCAACTTGGATTTGGATTTTAATCGTTGTTTTGGCCTTGGTTGTTGGTTTAGTTGGTGGCTTTTACGGTGCTCGTAAATACATGGAAAAATATTTAAAAGAGAATCCGCCATTTAACGAAGAGCAATTGCGGCAACTAATGCTTCAAATGGGTCAAAAACCTTCCCAAAAGAAATTGAATCAAATGATGCACTCTATGCAAAATCAATCGAGTCGTAAGTAGTTTGGATAGTGTGTCGTGCAAAATTAAGGTGGCTGAGACAATGTAAATCTGTCTCAGCCACCTTTTTATTCGGAATTCAGTACCAGTCAATTATTTTTTCTTTGATACGTCCACGTATTTAAATTCGGGATTAACGGAATAATCCAGTGCATCGAAGGCACTTTGCATTTCCTTTTCGATTTGCTTTTGGGCATCATCATTTAATTTCTGATGACGATCAATGTAGATTGGGTCACCGAAAGCAACAGTAATCCGTTGTCGTGTAAATAATCGTTTAAAAGAGAGAGGTCCCTGATAAACGGTTGGAACTAAAGGAACGTTGGAAAGTTGTGAAATTAAAGCTGCACCGCCCTTTAATTGTTCGGAATGACGGGTTCCTGATGGAAACAGAATTAGTGATAGATCTGATTTTCGTAAAATTCGAACGGGTTTTTTTATGGCAGAAGGTCCGGGATGGTCCCGATCAACTGGAAAAGCGTTTGCATGATCTAAAATCCACTTTAATATTGGATTTTTGAAAAGTTCTCGTTTCGCCATAAAGCTGAATTTTTTGGGACTGGCAGCCAGTGCAAAATAAATTGGATCAAACCAGGTCCGATGGGGGCCAACCAAAATATAATTTCCTTTTGGCAATCGATCTTTGTGCAAATAATGAGCATTGCCGTTAATAATAAATACCAGGCCGCGAACAAGCACCCGGACAAATGAATAGAACAATCTCATTTCCTTCTTTCTTATCTGATAGAATAATCTTAACTTAAAACAAGTCAATTTACCAAACATATCTTAGTGAAAGGTTCTTAAAACATGCAAGTTAAACTGAACAGCGATGAGCGGATTGATCAATTATACAGTAAAAATATTTCTATTATTCAGAGTAGCCACGTTTTCTCATTTTCATTGGATGCTGTGTTATTGGCAGATTTTGTGAGAATAAATGGGCATAAAACCCGTCAAGTCGTGGATCTATGCGCGGGGAATGGTGCCATTGGATTGTTTTTAAGTGAAAAAACAGCAGCTCATATAACGATGATTGAAATTCAACCTAAATTGGCCGATATGGCTACTCGGAGCATCAAGTTAAATGATTTGGGTTCGCAAATTAGTGTTGTTAATGATGATTTAAAAAATGCCACTGCTTATTTAAAAAAGGACTCTGTAGATATCGTTGCTTGTAATCCACCATATTTTGTTAATTACGAGACAAGTGTCAAAAATCCAAATCAATATGTAGCAATTGCCCGCCATGAAATTAAAACTAATTTGAATGAAATCGTTAAAGTATCAGCTGACTTATTAAAAATGAACGCCAAACTTTTCATGGTTTACCGACCCGATCGGCTAACTGACTTAATGGTCAGCTTGCGTAAAAATCGTCTTGAACCCAAGAAATTGCGGTTTGTGAGGCCTCGAATAGGGATGGAAGCAAACATGGTTCTAATTGAAGCAATAAAAGATGGGAAACCTGATGGTCTCAAAGTATTGGCAGATTTGATTACTTATGATGGCGATCACTATACTGATGAAGTGAAGAAGATGCTTTATGGTCAAGACAAATAATTATTTTATGTATGTGTTGCTTTGTGAAGACAATAGTTTATATACGGGTTTCACGACCAATGTTGAAAAACGGTTTTTAAAACATCGGAGTGGCAGAGGCGCTAAGTACACTCGCTCGCATCGACCAATTAAAATTTTGTTCAAGAGAGAATTTGAAAGTAAGCATGACGCACTAAGCGCTGAGTATGCATTTAAGCAGCTCTCTCGGTCCCAAAAGATTGCTTATTTGGCTCAACATGGAATCTTAATCCATTAAATTCAAGTAAGCGTTTTTAAGCCTAAAAAATCAGCAAGTGAAAGTGTTATAATGAACTTACTAATTTAGGGAGGTAATATTCGTGAAAATTATTGCATATGGCATTCGTGATGATGAGAAACCATATTTAGACAAGTGGAGTGAGGAAAATTCTGATGTTGAAGTTGAATCAACCGGTAAACTCCTCGATGAATCAACTGTTGATCAAGCTAAGGGTGCTGATGGTGTTGTAACATACCAACAAAAGCCTTATACTGCTGCTGTTTTGGACAAATTAGGAAGCTTTGGCATTAAGTTTCTTTCTCTTCGAAACGTTGGGGTTGACAATGTTGATGCCGACGCAGCTAAGCGTAATAACATTCAAGTAACCAACGTTCCAGCATATTCCCCACAAGCAATTGCTGAGTTTACAGTTACTGAATTAATGCGATTACTACGTCGAACACCCACATTTGATCGTAAACAAGCTAATGGTGATCTTCGTTGGGCTCCAGATATTGCTGACGAATTAAACCAAATGACTGTTGGTGTGTTTGCCACTGGTCGAATTGGTCGTGCTGCGATTCAAATTTATAAGGGATTTGGCGCCAAAGTCATTGCTTATGATATTTTTCATAATCCAGAGTTAGAAAAAGAGGGCATCTATGTTGATAGCCCAGATGAGCTATACGCCAAGTCTGACGTTCTTTCAATTCATGCGCCTGCTACCAAGGAAAACGAGCATATGTTAAATGATGATGCCTTCAGTAAAATGAAAGATGGTGTCTATATTCTTAACCCTGCCCGTGGGACATTAGTTGATACCGATGCTTTGATTCGTGCGCTTGATTCTGGTAAAGTTGCCGGAGCTGCACTTGATGTTTATGAAGATGAGGTTGGCATCTTCAACACTGATTTCGGTAGTTTTGATAAGATTCCAGATGAACGGCTCAAGAACTTAATGAAACGGGAAAATGTTCTGGTAACGCCACATATTGCTTTTTATACCAAGCGTGCCGTTCGTAACATGGTTTATTTTGCAATGGATGCCAACAAATCATTAATTCAAACGGGTAAATCAGATAAGCTAGTAAAGCTGTAAATTCGGTAGCAATTTAGAAAATGAGCTGACTCAGCATTTAAATTTAGAAATTTCTGTGATTGTAAGGCCATCCTTACCTAACTGAAATGAATTTTTTATTCAACTATGATGATCTTTTCCTGGATTTGGCCATCTTTTAAATTGTCAACAACTTTTGTCTTGTATAAAAAGCCTCTCAACATTTTGGTAATAATAAAATGTTGAGAGGCTTTTTGAATTGTCATGGTACGGCGGATTCGTTAAATTATTCTGATTAAGTCTCATTTTCTTAAACTTGAGCTGCCAAGTCCATTAAAAGATCCTTAAGTTCTTCTCGATTGTTAACGGTTTGATCCGGAATGATATTTGGATCGGTGATTGGACTTTGCTGATGGTTGTACCAAATAGTTTGCCAACCAGCCTTTTTTGCCGGAACCATATCCTCCAAATAAGAACTGCCAACATACATCATTTCATTACCACGAAGATTGAACTTCCGATTCATCAATGTGAAAATAAGCGGGTCCGGCTTCTTTGCGTTGGCCTCTTCAGATGTAATGATTTGATCTCTGGTAAACCAGTGGTGTAATTTTAGCTTCATGATCTTCGCAAGTTGAGTGTCTGTGCTGCCGTTTGTAATAATTCCAAGCTTAAACTTAGAAAGAAGTGTATTAAACACGGTCGTTAGGCCATCAAACAATTGAATGTTTTGACATGCCTCTGCATAAGCAAGCTCAAATTGTTCGGCGGTAGCCTGGCTGAGTCCGACTAAATTAAATTTCTTGAATGTGTGATGCAGGCTGTGAAAGTTTATTTCCTGTTTTGACAGGTCGAAATCTGAGGTTGAGTTGGACTTTGCGATTGCTAATTGTTCCTGTTGAACGTAATTCGCAAAAACGTCATTCATTTCATCATCGGTTAAGTTAAGACCAAAAACATCGCTAAAAACTTTTTCAAACGATGGCTGTTTATCATATAATGTGTCGTCAACGTCAAAAACGATGGCTTTAATCATAGACATATTCCTCCTTGTCACGAAATAGTATCTTAACACACTTTACGGAATTATAACAATTTTTGTAACAATTCAATGACAAAAGGACGTTTATGCTTGCGCTTCAAGTTAATATCAGATATACTTTTAAAGGTGTTTTAAATACACACCTAATGTAATATGTCAACTAGTGCCGTTACGGTTCTTGACGTAGATGATCATTAGGGAGGAAAAAACTATATGGAGGCTATATCATGGCTGTAATTTCTATGAAACAATTATTGGAAGCCGGAGTTCATTTCGGTCACCAAACGCGTCGCTGGAATCCAAAGATGAAGCAATACATCTTTACGGAACGTAATGGTATTTACATTATTGACTTACAAAAAACAGTTAAGTTGATTGATGTTGCTTATAACTTCATGAAAGATGAAGCAGCAAAAGGTGCCGTTGTATTATTCGTTGGTACTAAGAAGCAAGCCCAGGATTCGATTGCTGAAGAAGCAACCCGGGCAGGCCAATACTATGTTAATAATCGTTGGCTTGGCGGAACTTTAACCAACTGGGAAACTATCCAGTCACGGGTTAAGCGTCTTAAGGATTTGAAGAAGATGGGCACTGATGGTACTTTTGATATTTTACCAAAGAAGGAAGTATCACTATTAATTAAGCAACGTGACAAACTCGAGAGATTCTTAGGCGGTATTGAAGATATGCCAAAGATTCCTGACGTTATGTTCATTGTTGATCCTCGCAAGGAACAAATTGCGGTTCACGAAGCTCAAAAATTAAACATTCCGATTGTTGCAATGGTTGATACCAATACTGATCCTGATCAGATTGATGTTGTCATTCCTTCAAACGATGATGCAATTCGTGCCGTTCGTTTGATTACTTCTAAAATGGCTGATGCGATTGTTGAAGGTCGTCAAGGTGAAGATGACGTTGACGAAAAGACTTTTGAAGGCAAAGATGCTGATAAGAAAGATAAAAAAGAAGATTCAATCGAAGATATTGCGAACGCCGTTGAAGGCGACAATGATACTAAAAAATAATTAGTAGCACTTAGGCTGACTCTATCGCTATAGACCAATTTGGCCTTGGTGAAGAGTCAGTTTTTATTAATGAAAAGGGAGGCCATTAAAATGGCAAAGATTTCCGCATCACAAGTAATGCAATTACGTAAAAAGACTGGTGTCGGCATGATGGATGCTAAGAAGGCACTTGTCGCAACTGATGGCGATTTCGATAAAGCAATTGATGTTTTACGCGAAAAAGGTGTTGCCAAAGCCGAAAAGAAGAGTGATCGAGTTGCCGCCAATGGATTAGCAACAATTGCCGTTAGTGGTAACACTGCAGCAATCGTTGAAATCAACTCAGAAACCGATTTCGTGGCCACTAGTGATCCATTCAAGGCATTGGTTAAGCGGGTTAGTGACGCAATCGCCGCTAGTAAGCCAGCTGACGTTGATGCTGCTTTGGCATTAAAAACAGATAAGGGCACTGTCAAAGATGACCTGATCGAGACAACCCAAGTAACTGGTGAAAAAGTTACATTACGTCGCTTTGAAATCGTTGAAAAAAGCGATGATGAAAGCTTTGGATCATATTTACACAATGGTGGTTTAATTGGTTCACTTGTACTATTAAAAGGTGCTGATGAGGCAACTGCAAAAGACATTGCCATGCACGTTGCTGCCACAAATCCTGAGTATTTGAACAAAGCTGAAGTTCCAGCTGATCGACTTGCTCATGAACGTGAAGTTCTCAAGCAAGAAGCTTTGAACGAGGGTAAGCCTGAAAAAATCGTTGAGAAGATGGTCGAGGGGCGTCTTCACAAGTTTTTGGCAGAAATTTGCTTAGAAGACCAAGATTTTGTTAAAGATCCGGACCAAACTGTTGCCAAATATGTTGCTTCAAAGGGTGGATCAATTGTTAAGTTTGTTCGTTATGAAGTTGGCGAAGGAATTGAAAAGAAACAGGACAGCTTCGAGGATGAAGTTCGTGAACAACTAAATAACTAAAAAGTTTTTCTGGCAGGGTTTGAGAGCAAAGATTAGTAAGTTGCTTTCGGATTCTGTTTTTTTACATTTAATTCCTAAGAATTATTGAAATTGGCAGTTTTATTGTTGTTGACATCTTTAGTATGCTAAAATTAATAGTAATGATTAACTATGGGAGGCACTTAGATGTCTAAAGTGAAGTACAACCGAATAATTTTAAAATTGAGTGGTGAAGCGTTAGCTGGAAAACGCGGCTATGGCATCAATCCACCAGTAATAAAAAACGTCGCCCAAGAAATCAAGGATATCTTTGAACTTGGTGTTCAAATTGGTATCGTTGTTGGCGGTGGCAACATGTGGCGTGGTGAGGCTGGAGCCGAAATGGGAATGGAACGAGCCCAGGCAGACTATATTGGTATGCTTGGAACGACAATGAATGGGCTGGCTTTACAGGATAATCTTGAATCATTAGGTGTTCCAACACGTGTTCAAACGTCAATCGAAATGAGACAAATTGCTGAGCCTTACATTAGGCGAAAAGCAATTCGACACCTGGAGAAGGGACGGGTTGTTATCTTTGCGGCCGGAACTGGTAATCCATATTTCTCCACTGATACAACTGCAGCACTAAGGGCAGCCGAAATTGGTGCCGATGCAATCCTAATGGCTAAGAATGGTGTTGACGGGATTTACTCAGCAGATCCTCGGACACATAAAGATGCCATTAAATTTGACACTTTAACCTATATGGATATTTTAGAAAAGGGATTAAAAGTGATGGATTCTACCGCTAGTTCCTTATCAATGGATAATCATATTCCATTGGTTGTCTTTAATTTAAATAAACCAGGTAATATTCGTAAAGTTGTTGCAGGCGATAGTATTGGAACAACCGTGAAGGAGAAATAAAAATGGCAGATTCACAAACCGTCTTAAATGAAACAAAAGAAAAAATGCAAAAGGCTCAAGAAGTTCTTGAACGCGAATTAGGTAAAATTCGGGCCGGTCAAGCCAACGCTAGCTTGTTAAACGGCGTTATGGTTGATTATTATGGTGCGCCCACCCCTCTTAACCAAATTTCGTCAATTTCAATTCCTGAGGCACGTGTTATTTTAGTCACACCATATGATAAGAGTGCTTTGGATAATATTGAAAAGGGCATCTATGAAGCTGATTTAGGACTCAATCCTGCTAACGACGGAACTGCAATTCGTTTAGCAATCCCTGCCTTAACGGAAGACCGACGCAAAGAAATTGCTAAGCAGGTTAAAGCAACCGGTGAAAAAAGTAAAGTTGCTGTTAGAAATGTTCGTCGTGAGGCAATGGATACCCTCAAACGAAGCAATAAGAAAGAAGAAATTACTGACGATGACTTCCACAGATTAGAAGATCAGGTTCAAAAATTGACTGACAACTCGATTAAGAGTGTCGACAAAATTGTTGCTGATAAAGAGAACGAAGTCGTCCATGGGTAAAGGGAAGGAAACAACAATGGCAGATAATAATAATAATCAAAATAACGATGAGATTTCCGTAGTACCAGGAACTGACGAATTTGAAAAAATGCTTTTTAAGTTAAATACGCCCGTCACCAAAGATAATCTGGGTGTGTTAGATTATAATGGCAGCCGGCTACAACCGGTTCAGAATGATTTATATGCGATGCCTGCGTTCGTAACTGATGATTTTAATTTGTTTTTTATCGTCTCTCAGCTAGTTGAGGATGATTGGGTAATTGCATTTTCAAATGCCAAGATCGAAAATGGCAACGAGATCACTGATTTGTCAGAACCTGTAACAACTGGCAAAGGACTTAACCTCTTAGGTCAAAAAAGTCCAGCAGATGCCAACAAATTATTGAAGTATTTCAATACATTGGCAGAGGCAAAACGTGGAGAATGGCGCATGGTTGAACGTCCGGATGGTGCAAACGACTAATAATTAAGTGCATTTTAGGATGAGTTTAATTTCTCATCCTTTATTTTTGCCCTAACACGATTTAAAGGAGTATGCCATGTTTAAAAACACAAATAAGAATCAATCAGTTGATGGCGAATTACTTGATTCCGAACGGATTCCCAACCATGTTGCAATCATTATGGATGGGAATGGGCGCTGGGCAAAGAAACGACATTTACCTCGGATTGCAGGCCATAAACGAGGAATGGAAACAGTTAAAACAATTACCAAGGCAGCAAGCAATCTTGGTGTTAAGGTATTAACACTTTATGCCTTTTCAACAGAGAATTGGAAGCGGCCAACTGATGAAGTTAGTTTTTTGATGAGCCTTCCAGTTAAATTTTTTAATGATTTTGTCCCAGACTTGATCGCTAATAATGTTCAAGTTAAAGTAATGGGCTTAATTGACCAGTTGCCCCCAGCAACTCAAAAGGCCGTCAAAGATGCGATTGATGATACCAGTCAATGCACTGGGATGATTCTGAACTTCGCCTTGAACTATGGCAGTCGATTAGACATTCGAATGGCTGTCCAGAAGATTGCTCAGGAAGCAAAAGATGGTAAAATAGTGCCAAATGAAATCGATGATCCTTTAATTTCAAAACATTTGATGACTGGGTTCTTGGGTGATTATTCGGATCCTGACCTGTTGATTCGGACAAGTGGTGAAGAACGAATTTCAAATTTCTTATTGTGGCAGATTGCATACAGTGAACTTGTTTTCACTCATATTCTGTGGCCCGATTTCACCGAGCAGGTATTTGTGGATATGTTGAAAGAATATCAGCATCGTGATCGTCGATTTGGCGGTTTAAATACTAGTAAATAGGAGAGACAAACGTGAAACAACGTGTTATAACCGCAATTGTTGCGTTAATCATTTTTATACCAATCATTATTCTTGGGCATATCTGGGTTGATATTGCTGCAATGCTACTTGGAATTGTGGCAATATCTGAAATATTAATTATGAAAAAAAGGATTTTAGTATCGACCGAATCCATTTTGGCATATTTAGGGGTTAGTGTTTTGATACTACCTGATACTTGGACTGCGATTTTACCAGGCAGGGTAGAGCAAATGTTTGTTTTTTTCCTATTTGTATTAATGCTCCTGTTGCTGACGGTTCTAAGCAAAAATCTTTTTTCATTTGATGATGCCGGAGTCATCGCTTTAGGAATGCTATATATTGGAATGGGATTTCATTACTTTGTTGCTGCTCGGGCGGACTCACTGACCGTCCTCTTATACGCACTGTTTATTGTGTGGTGTACGGATAGTGGTGCTTATATTTTTGGTCGGATGTTTGGTAAACATAAGCTTGCTCCAAGAATTAGCCCGAATAAAACTTGGGAAGGGTCAGTTTACGGATCAATCGCTGCGACAATCATTTGTACAGCCTTCGTTTATTTTTACCCGATTGCCGGGTATTCAATTACCAAAATGTTTTTCATTACGATCTTCCTGTCAATTGCTGGCCAATTTGGTGATTTAATTGAGTCTGCTCTGAAACGTTATTATGGTGTCAAAGATTCCGGTAAGATTTTACCCGGTCACGGTGGCATCTTAGACCGATTTGATAGTTTATTGTTTGTGCTGCCAATGTTACATTTAGTTGGTATCATTTAGGTTAATTTAGGAGGAAAGTTTCACTTGATAACTACAATTATTGTTTTCATCATTGTCTTTGGTATTCTGGTGATCTTTCACGAGTTTGGCCATTATATAGTTGCAAAACGATCTGGAATTATGGTTCGTGAATTTTCAGTTGGAATGGGTCCGAAAGTATTCTTTTATCGCCGTGGTAGTACGACTTTTACACTCCGTTTGCTGCCTTTAGGCGGTTATGTTCGGATGGCCGGCGAGGTTGATGATGGTGAGGAAGAACTGCAACCTGGGACTCCCGTTACCCTGCAAACTAATGATCAAGGTGTTGTGACAAAGATAAATACAAGTAATAAACATTCGCTTTTTCAAGGAATCCCTTTAACTGTTACCGGAACTGACCTGTCCAAGGGACTTTATATCAAAGGTTATGAAAACGGTGATGAATCAGAAGTTAAAACGTATCCCGTTGATCACGATGCCACAATTATTGAAACTGATGGGACAGAGCTTCAGATTGCACCTGAAGATGTACAATTTCAATCAGCATCATTGGGTAAGCGAATGCTTACTAATTTTGCTGGTGTTTTTAATAACTTTATTTTGGCGATCTTAGTATTCACAATTCTTAGTTTCGTTCAGGGCGGAGTGGTCACCAATACCAATAAAATCAACGTAATGCCACAGGACTC
This sequence comes from Lentilactobacillus diolivorans DSM 14421, assembly GCF_001434255.1. Lineage (GTDB taxonomy): Bacteria > Bacillota > Bacilli > Lactobacillales > Lactobacillaceae > Lentilactobacillus > Lentilactobacillus diolivorans. The sequence goes on along the minus strand of NZ_AZEY01000020.1, from coordinate 13,598 downwards.
TGTAGCCAAAAGTGCCGGCATGAAATCTGGCGACCAGATTACTTCGATTGATGGCCATAAGACACGAAATTGGGAAGACTTATCTGTCCAGATTCAATCCAATCCTAATAAAAAAATATCTGTCACCGTTAATCGCGACGGTCAGTCAAAAGTTCTGTCAATGACGCCCAAGACCCAAAAGTCAAACGGCAAAAATGTTGGAATGATTGGGATTACTCAGTCTCTTGATACAAGTTTTAAGACAAAGATTTTGTCAGGCTTTACTCAAACTTGGACAATGGGGACAACATTATTGGGGGCACTTTGGTCAATGATTAGTGGCCATTTCAGCCTAAATGATTTAGGTGGACCAGTTGCTATTTTTGCAACGACTTCTCAAGCGGCCAGCATGGGTATTGCCGGTGTCCTTCGATTCTTGGGATGGCTCTCGCTAAACTTAGCCATCATTAATCTGGTTCCGATTCCAGGACTAGATGGTGGTAAATTAATTTTGAATATCATCGAAGCAATTCGTCGAAAGCCTGTTTCTCAACGAACTGAAACAATTGTCACCTTAGTTGGATTTGCATTTTTGATGCTATTAATGATTTTAGTGACATGGAATGATATTGAACGCTATTTTATTCACTAACTAATTAATAAACTTGATTTAAAAGGAGAAATAACGGAATATGAAGCAATCTAAAATTCTTGTGCCAACACTTAAGGAAACACCTAAGGGTGCCGAGGCTTTGAGTCATCGAATGTTAGTTCGAGCTGGATATATTCGACAGATTTCGGCTGGTATGTACGCGTATTTACCGCTTGCCTATCGGGTATTAACAAAGATTGAAACAATTGTTCGGCAAGAAATGACTCAAACTGACGCACACGAAATGTTAATGCCAGATATTTTACCTGCTGATTTATGGAAAGAATCAGGGCGATATGATACATATGGACCCGAACTTTTCAAATTTAAGAACCGTCACGACACTGATTTTATTCTAGGACCAACCCATGAAGAAACCTTTACGGCACTTATTCGGGATTCAATCAAATCATATAAACAATTGCCACTAGTTTTATATCAAATTCAAAATAAATATCGTGATGAAAATCGGCCTCGTTATGGACTACTTAGAAGTCGAGAATTTATTATGAAAGATGCCTATTCATTCGCAACCAATGATCAGGATCTTGATAAGTCATATCAAGCGATGGAGAAAGCTTATCGTCGGATTTTTGATCGAATTGGCCTTAACTATCGAGTCATCATTGGTGATGGTGGTGCAATGGGTGGTTCCGATTCAAAAGAATTTTCTGCAATGGCCCCTGTTGGTGAGGATACCATTGTGTACTCCGACCAAAGTGATTACTTTGCTAATTTGGAAATGGCAAAAGCCAAGAATGTCGACGAGCCTTCTGATGACCCGGTTAAGAATCTTGAAAAAGTTGCAACGCCTAATGCCAAGACAATTCAAGAAGTTGCCAACTTTTTGAATGTTTCGGATAATAAAACGATTAAATCAATGTTGTATATTGCCGACGAAAAGCCAGTATTGGTTTTAGTTCGTGGTGATTATGACGTTAACGATGTTAAACTAAAGAATTACTTACATGCTGATTTTCTTGACCTTGCCACCGATGATCAAGCCGTGAGGTACCTTGGTGCAGACTTTGGTTCATTAGGACCAGTTGGGGTTAGCGAAGACGTTCAAATTTTGGCTGATCAACACGTTTCTGGGATGAAAAATGCAGTTGTTGGCGCGGATCAAGATGGTTATCATTACATCAATGCTAATCCTGGGCGCGATTTTCGAATCGATCAAGTTGATGATTTTATTGTGGTCAAAGAAGGTGAAGTTTCACCCGATGGTAAGGGAAAGTTGAAGTTCACCCGAGGAATTGAAATTGCCCACATCTTTAAATTAGGAACCCGCTATTCAAAATCTCTGAACGCAACTGTATTAGATGAGAATGGTCGCACTGTTCCAGTTATTATGGGATCTTATGGGATTGGAATTAGTCGGTTACTCTCAGCTATTTCGGAACAAAATGCTGATGAGAACGGATTGGTTTGGCCAGTCTCGGTTGCACCATACGCGGTTCATGTCATCCCGATTAACGTTAAAAAACAGGTCCAAATGGATTTAGCAAACCAGATTGAATCTCAACTAACCAGCGCCGGCTTGGAAGTCTTAGTTGATGATCGTAAGGAACGACCCGGAGTTAAATTTGCCGACTCTGATTTAATGGGAATCCCGCTGCGAATTACGATTGGTAAAAAAGCGGATGAAGGAATTGTTGAAATTAAACTCCGAAAAAATGGTGAAACAGTAGAAAGCAAAGTAGAAGAATTAAGCGAAACGATAAAAATTTTGTTGAAAAATCTTGACGAAGAGTAGGATTACTCACTACTATTAACGTATATTATCGTCACGGTTAGATAAAGGGACTGTGCCAAAACTGACGTTTTGAAGCGGTCCCTTTATTATGTTACTTAATTTCAGTAGTTGTATGATGCTCTTTGTTAGATTAAGGAGGATTTGCTGTGAGTCTGGATCAAAATGAATTGTTTGAAAAACTATTAGAACAAATTCGATGGACAGAAGCAAAAGATAAACCCTATTTTCAAGATGCCAAAATCCAGAAACTAGAGGTTCATGAAAAAAGTCAACGTTGGCAGTTTGATATTGTGATGCCGAGAATTTTACCATTTGAAATTTTCAATGACTTTAACGCACGACTTAAATCTGCGTTTCAAGAAATTGCAAAAGTTTCATTGAATATTACACCTGAAAATAACCATTTTGATGAACAATTACTTCGTCAATATTGGCAATGGGTAGTGGTAAATAGTGGGGTGACATCACCTCTTATTCAAGAATTGTGTGAAGACCGATACCCTTCAATTGTTGATTCCCGAATTGAGTTTATAGCGGAAAATGATATTGTAAAAAACTTTCTAACAAATACGGCACTTGGTCCAATTGAGGACATGTATCAGCGAGCCGGCTTTCCGGATTTTACCATTCATACGATCGTGGATGAAAGTTCATCTCAGGAAAATATCAAGGCCTTACAAAAGAAAAAAGAAGCAGACAATGCAGTTCTGGTTAAGAAGGCAAAACAGGCAATTCAGCAGAATAACCAATCTCGAGCAAAAAGATCAAGTAATGGTAAAAGTATGATTGGACGAAAGATCAAAGATGATTTGCCAACTATGAAGATGCAGGATATTACCGAGGAAGAACGTTCAGTCGTCGTTTCTGGATATGTTTTTAATAAAGAAGTTCGATCACTGAGATCCGGCCGTCAGTTATTGATGTTAAAAATAACTGACTACACATCTTCAATTCAGGTCAAAAAATTTTCTAATAAAGGCGAAGAAGCTTTATTTGAAGGGATCAATGAAGGTGACTGGGTAAAGGTTCGCGGCAGTGTTCAAGAAGATAATTATTCACACGAATTAACTCTAAATGCTTATGATATTAATCAGGTGAAGAAAGTTTCTCGCCAAGATACTGCAGCCGAAGATGAAAAGAGAGTCGAATTACATCTGCACACGACAATGAGTCAGATGGATGCCACTAATAATATTGCCGATTTTGCCAAGCAAGCAAAGAAGTGGGGCCACAAAGCATTGGCAATCACCGATCATGCTGGTGTTCAAGGTTTTCCTGATGCGTTTCATGCCGGTCAAAAAAATGATATTAAAATGCTATATGGTGTTGAAATCAATCTAGTGGATGATGGTGTTCCAATTACCTATAATGACAAGCATATTCCCTTAAAGGATGCTACTTATGTTGTTTTTGACGTTGAAACAACTGGACTTTCTGCAATTTATGACAAGGTTATTGAACTTTCAGCTGTCAAAATGCAAAATAACAATGTAATCGATCAGTTTGAAGAGTTTATTGATCCAGGGTTTCACTTGTCCGAAAAAACAACTAATTTAACCTCTATTACTGACGATATGGTGCATGGTTCTAAATCAGAAGAAGAAGTTTTTAAACTTTTTCGAGAGTTCTATGGTGACGCTGTGATTGTTGGCCATAATGTCACATTTGATGTTGGTTTTATGAATACTGGTTACGTTCGTCACGGGATGCCGGAAATTTCTAATCCAATTATTGACACATTACCTTTAGCACGATTTTTGTATCCCCACATGCGTGGTTATCGTTTAAATACACTTTCGAAGAAGTTTGATGTCAATTTGGAACATCACCATCGAGCAGTTTATGACGCTGAAGCAACTGGACATTTAAATCACATATTCTTAAAAGATGCCGAGGATCGTTATGGTGTTGTTTATCTTGATGAATTGAACCATCACATGACCGAAAATGATGCGTACAAGCACGCACGGCCATCACACGCAATTTTGTTGGCGAAGACTCAAGCGGGCTTAAAAAACATGTTCAAAATTGTGTCCTTGTCCAATGTTCATTATTTCTTCAGAGTGCCACGGGTGCCACGTAGCCAATTGGAGAAATATCGAGATGGCATTATCGTTGGGTCAGCATGTGCATCTGGGGAAGTCTTTACCGCAATGACCCAAAAGGGAATTGATGAAGCTCGGAAGAAAGCTGATTTTTATGACTACTTGGAAGTTCAGCCTAAGCGAGCATATGCACCGCTAATCGAGCAGGGATTGATTGCTGACGAGAATAACCTTAAAGAGATATTATCCAATATGGTTAAGCTTGGGGATGAAATGGATAAACCGGTTGTTGCAACCGGTGATGTTCACTTTCTTAACCCTGAGGACTATATTTATCGTAAGATTTTAATTAATTCACAAGGTGGTGCTAATCCACTAAATCGGCAAGAGCTCCCGGATCTTCATTTTTTGACAACTAATGAAATGTTGGATGACTTTTCTTTTCTAGGCGAAGAAAAGGCCAAAAAAATTGTTGTGACAAATACCAATAAAATCGCTGATGAGATTGAGGATGTTCATCCATTAAAGGATAAACTTTATACACCGAGAATGGCGGGAGCTGAAGATGAAATTCGGACTCGCACAATGAATACTGCTCATGCATGGTATGGAGATCCGCTTCCAAAAATTGTTGATGACCGTCTAAAAACTGAGTTGAAAAGTATTATTGGTAATGGTTTTTCCGTGATTTATTTAATTGCCCAGCGATTGGTTGCTAAAAGTAACAAGGATGGGTACTTGGTAGGATCACGGGGGTCTGTTGGCTCCAGCTTGGTTGCCACTTTAACCGGGATCACAGAAGTTAATCCATTGCCCCCTCACTACCGTTGTCCTCACTGTCAACATACTGAATTCTTTACTAAGGGTGAGTATAGTTCAGGTTATGACTTGCCACGAAAAAAGTGTCCAGAATGTGGCACACAAATGATTGGCGATGGCCATAATATTCCTTTTGAAACTTTTCTAGGTTTTACAGGGAATAAAGTGCCTGATATTGATCTTAATTTCTCAGGTGATTATCAACCAATTGCCCATAATTACACAAAAGTTTTGTTTGGTGAAAAGAATGTATATCGAGCCGGAACAATTGGCACGGTTGCTGACAAAACTGCCTATGGTTACGTTAAGGCGTTTGAACGAGATAAAGGAAAAACCTATCGTCAAGCCGAGGAAGATCGTTTGGCGAAAGGGGCAACCGGAGTTAAACGAACAACTGGCCAACATCCTGCCGGCATAATTGTTGTCCCTGACTATATGGATATTTATGACTTTACACCAATTCAGTATCCAGCCGATGATCAAGATGCTGCTTGGCAAACCACTCATTTTGATTTCCACTCGATTCATGATAATATTTTGAAAATCGATATTCTGGGGCATGATGATCCAACCATGATTCGGATGCTACAGGATTTGTCCGGTATTAATCCGAAATCAATTCCAATGGATGATCCTGGTGTGATGTCGATCTTTTCAAGTCCTAAAATCTTGGGGGTAACAGAAGATCAGATTCAATCAAAAACTGGAACGTTAGGGGTACCGGAATTTGGAACTCGGTTTGTTCGTGGCATGTTAGAGCAAACCCATCCAAGTAATTATTCGGAGCTGCTTCAGATTTCCGGCTTGTCACACGGAACTGATGTTTGGCTTGGAAATGCCGACGAATTAATCAAAAACGGGACCGCAACAATTGCTAATGTGATTGGATGTCGAGACAACATCATGACCGATTTGATCCAATGGGGGCTTGATTCAGAACTTTCATTTCAAATTATGGAAAGTGTCCGACACGGTCGAGGAATTCCTGATGATTGGCAGGCAGAGATGAAAAAAGCAAAAATTCCTGACTGGTATATTCAATCTTGTCTAAAGATTAAGTACATGTTCCCACGAGCCCATGCTGCTGCTTATATTTTAATGGCGCTGAGAATTGCTTATTTCAAAGTCTATTTTCCATTAGTTTATTATGCGGCATACTTTTCAGTTCGAGCTGATGACTTTGATATTGTTTCAATGTGCCGTGGTAAAGAGGCGGTTAAAAATGCGATGCGTCAAATTAATGATAAAGGCATGGAAGCCTCTGCCAAAGAAAAAAATCTACTAACCGTTTTGGAACTTGCAAATGAGATGCTTGAACGGGGTTACGATTTTGAAATGGTTGATTTGGCAAAATCCGATTCCAGCGAATGGCTGATTGATGGGAATAAGCTGATTGCACCATTTAATTCTGCTCCGGGTCTCGGATTGAACGTTGCCAAGCAAATTGTAGCTGCTCGCGAAGATAAGCCGTTTATTTCGAAGGAAGATTTGGCTAAACGTGGTAAAGTTTCAAAAACATTAATTGATTTTATGACAGAAAATCATGTTTTAGATGGATTACCGGATGAAAACCAGTTAAGTTTATTTGATATGATGTAATGGAAATTGTGAGAATGTTTTAACGATTCCACAAAGCGGGGCCAGACACCGACCAATCCATTTGTCATGATTAATGATCTATGGTATACTAACTTTACTAAATAACTTGTAAGGAGTGAGCAGAAATGCTCGCTCTTTTTAATGGATAATTTTTAGGAGGCCTATTTTTGAGCAATGTCGTTGAAACGGTCAAACAAGTTGTCACACCAATTTTAAAGGAACATTCGTTTTACCTTTTTGATGTTGAATTTGTCAAAGAGAATAAAAGTTGGTACTTAAGGGTTTACATTGATAAACCCGATGGCATCACCATTGATGACTGTGTTTTAGTGAGCGATGAATTAAGTGAAAAATTGGATGCAATGGATCCTGATCCAATCCCACAAGCGTACTTTTTAGAAGTATCGTCCCCTGGTGCAGAACGTCCTTTGCGAAATGAAGAGGAGCTCAAACAGGCGGTTGGCTCATATATTCACGTATCACTGTATAAAAATTTAAATGGCAGTAAAACCTTTGAAGGAACACTCCAATCCGTTGATGATGATCAACTGGTCATGAAAAATGAAAAATGGGGGGAACCTGATACCGTCACTATTCCACGTGATTTGGTCGCTAAATCACGCTTGGCAATCCAATTTTAGTTAAAGGAGACAATAATAATGAGTAAAGAACTTTTAGGGGCCCTTTCAGCTCTAGAAGAAGAAAAGGGCATCAAGAAAGAAGTCGTTATCGAGGCGCTTCAAGCTGCTTTGGTATCTGCTTACAAGCGAAACTACGGTCAGGCCCAAAATGTTCAAGTCGTATTTGACGAGAAGAAAGGTGACATGCACGTTTATTCTGTCAAAACGGTTGTTGATGATGTAACGGACGACCAATTACAGGTTTCACTGGATGATGCCCTTCAAATTAATAAGGGATATGAACTTGGTGACGAAATTAAATTTGAAGTAACACCAAAGAACTTTGGCCGAATTGCTGCCCAAACCGCTAAGCAGGTCATCATGCAACGAGTTAGAGAAGCTGAACGCGAAAATGTTTTTGATGAGTATTCAAAATATGAAGATGAGTTAGTTACCGGAACCGTTGAACGACAAGATACTAGATTTGTTTATATCAACTTGGACAAAGTTGAAGCTGTAATGGGGGCTAAGGACGAAATGCCAAACGAGGTTTATCGTCCTCAAGACCGAATCAAAGTCTATGTGACAAAGGTTGAAAATGCAACCAAGGGACCGCAAGTGTTTGTCAGTCGGACTGCACCCGGAATGCTTAAACGGCTATTTGAACAAGAAGTTCCAGAGATTTATGATGGCACTGTAGAGATTGTTTCAATTGCCAGAGAGGCTGGCGATCGTGCTAAAGTGGCGGTTCGTTCTAACAGTAAGGATATTGATCCGGTCGGAACTGCTGTCGGCCCCAAAGGACAGCGAGTTCAGACAATTGTTAATGAACTTCACGGTGAAAACATGGACATTGTCGAATGGGATGAAGATAATGCCAGATATATTGCCAATGCTTTAAACCCGGCTGAAGTCATCGATGTGATCTTTGACGATGACAATGATCGGGCCTGCACGGTAATTGTTCCGGATTATCAGCTTTCATTAGCTATCGGTAAAAAAGGACAGAATGCTCGGTTAGCTGCTAAATTAACAGGATTCAAAATTGACATTAAGTCTGAAACTGAAGCCAAAGAGTTCTTTGCCACTAAACAGACCAGTGATGACACCCATGAGACTGGTGATGAAAATGATCAATTACAAGATAAGTCAATTACAAATGATCAATCAGACGAAGATTCACAGACAGAAAAACCTGATAATTCTCAAACGGATGCTGACAAGGCAACTGTTGATGATCCATCAGATTCAACAACGGTTAACGAACAAAACATTAATTAAACTTTAGGAGGCGATCCTAGTGAAAAAAAGAAAAATTCCAATGCGTAAAGATATTGTTACTGGTGAAATGGCGCCTAAAAAAGAATTAGTGCGAATTGTTCGTGATTCTGACGGTAACGTTTCTATTGATGAAACAGGCAAGAAATCCGGTCGGGGTGCTTACATTTCAATTAATGTCGATATTGCCAAAAGGGCCAAGTCAGAGCATACTTTTGAAAGGGTGTTTTCAACCAAACTAGAAGATAATTTCTACGATGAACTGATTGCTTATGTAGATCATAAACAGGCTCGAAAAGAGTTGTTTGAAGATGGAAAATAAACAAGCAATTTTGAATTTTTTGGGAATTGCAAGGCGTGCAAGCAAACTTGTTTCCGGGCAAGATAAATTACTTTCAGAAATTCGTAATAGCAAAGTTCATTTTCTGTTCATTGCATCGGATACCGGAGAATCAACAAAGAAAAAATTTACAGATAAGTCAAATTACTATCATGTCCCGGTTAATAACATGTACACTAAAGAAGTGCTTAGTAATGCGATTGGTATGAAACGAACGATCGTTGGAATTTCTGATCGGGGTATGGCAAAAAAATTGGTTGAATTAACCAATAATACTAAGGGAGAGTGATGATATGGGGAAAAAGCGAATTTACGAATTAGCTAAAGAACTTAATGTCTCCAGTAAACAAATCGTTGACCGAGCTGATAAGGCCGGAATGTCAATAAAGAATCACATGTCAACGGTTGACGACAATCAAGAAAAACAAATTAGAAAGATGTTTAGTAAGAGTGGAAATAACAGTACTCAACAAACCAATTCCCATCAACCAACTCAACATCATAATTCTAAAAATTCAGATCAACGCAATCATAATCGAGTGAATGCAAATAACCATCAGTCAAATAATCATGAGCAAGGTCATACCAACAGTCATAGTAATAATAATTCGCGGACTGTTAATCGCACTCAGCATCAAAATCAAGATAACCGTTCTGAAGGTCATACCAACAGTCGCACAAATAGTTTGACTCGTAATAATCAGTCAACGCATTCAAGCAACCGGAACGAACATTCAAGTTCCAATCAAAGTCGAAACAATAATTCCTCTAGGAGTAATGCTTCTAATCGGAGTAACAATTATGCCAGTCGACCAAACAACGCACGTAGTTCAGCTTCAAATGATAACCGGCGTAACAGCACCAGTTCGCAAAATAGCCGGCCAACCACGAACACCTCGAGTCGACCTAATCCTGCGAATGCCCAAAGTCGAACTTCTTCCAATAGTAACCATAACACTAGCAGCTCCAATAATTTTTCTCGTAATAACACTGGTAGTGGGAGATTTGGTGGAAGTTTGAATCGAGGCGGCGGTTCACGAAAGGCTAATAAAAAGCGTAACAAAAAACAACGTAAGCAAAAGAATCAGCGATTACGTCAAGTTGAACATCATGGCGCACCTGAACGTAAAGATCGACCATTACCAAAAGTGCTTGAGTACCAGGATGGCATGAATGCTCAGGACTTAGGAAAGTTACTCCATCGTGAACCAGCTGAAATTGTTAAGAAGTTATTTATGTTAGGCGTCATGGTCAACCAAAATCAATCATTGGATAAAGACACAATTGAAATTTTAGCTGACGATTATGGGATCTCCGCTCAGGAGAAAGTTCATGAAGACTTATCTAATTTGGATAAGATCTTTGAAAAGGAAATGGAAAATACTGAACATTTGGTTTCCCGACCTCCAGTTGTTACAATTATGGGACATGTTGATCATGGTAAGACAACATTACTTGATCATTTACGTCATTCCCATATTACAGAAGGTGAAGCAGGTGGAATCACTCAGAAAATGGGTGCTTATCAAGTACGCCATGGTGATAAAGTGATTACTTTCTTGGACACTCCAGGACATGCTGCCTTCACTGAAATGCGAGCTCGTGGCGCTAACATTACCGATATTACCATTTTGGTTGTTGCTGCAGATGACGGTGTCATGCCTCAGACAATTGAAGCCATTAATCATGCAAAGGCTGCCAAGACACCAATTATTGTTGCGATCAATAAAATTGATAAGCCGGATGCTAATCCGCAACATGTTACCGAACAATTAACCGAATATGGTTTAATTCCTGAAGATTGGGGCGGTGACACTATCTTCGTTAATATTTCCGCCAAATTCGGCAAGAATATTGACGAGCTATTGGACATGATTGGCTTGGAAGCTGAGATGCTTGAATTGAAGGCTGATCCCGAGCAAAAAGCTGTTGGCTCTGTTATTGAAGCCCGACTTGACCAAGGCAAAGGACCAATGGCAACGTTACTCGTTCAACAAGGAACGTTACGTGTCGGTGATCCAATTGTTGTTGGTCATACCTTTGGTCGTGTTCGTGCGATGACAAATGAACGTGGCCGGGAATTGAAAAAAGCAACCCCTTCAATGCCGGTCTCAATTACTGGCTTAAATGATGTTCCAGAAGCCGGTGATCGATTCGTTGTCTTCGCCGATGAAAAGACTGCTCGTGCAGTTGGTGAAGAAAGAGCTAAGGAAGCCCAAGTTCAAGAACGCCGAAAGACTACCCGAGTGACTTTGGATAGCTTGTTTGACTCACTTAAAGAAGGCGAAATGAAGGAAGTAGACATTGTAATTAAAGCTGACGTTCAAGGGTCGGTTGAAGCTTTGTCTAACAGTCTTCAAAAGATTGAAGTTGAGGGTGTTAAGGTTAACATTATTCATGCTGGCGTTGGTGCCATTAATGAAAGTGATGTTGCCTTGGCCGAAGCAAGCAATGCGATCATTATTGGATTTAATGTCCGACCAACCCCACAAGCCAAATCACAAGCGGATAGTGACCATGTTGATATTCGTCTTCATCAAGTTATTTACAATGCGATTGACGAAGTTGAATCAGCGATGAAAGGGATGCTTGCACCAACCTATAAGGAAGAAGTAACCGGTCAAGTTGAGGTTCGTGAAATTTACAAGGCTTCTAAAGTTGGCACAATTGCCGGCGGAATGGTTGTAGATGGTTATATTGAAAAGGGTAGCAAGGTTCGACTAATTCGGGACGGCGTTGTCAAATATACTGGTGATTTAGGTAGTTTGAAACGTTTCAAGGATGATGTTAACCAAGTTAAGCAAGGATTTGAACTCGGCTTGACGATTACGGATTATAATGATATTAAGGTTGGCGATGTTATCGAAGCCTATGTCATGAAAGAGGTTCCGGTTAAATAACATTAATTGCTAATTTTTCCATTAAAACATCAAATTAGGAGGTGTTTCTATGGCTCATTATCGTGTTGGCCGATTGGAACAAGAAATTCAACGAGAAGTCAATGATATTTTGCTGAAACGAGTGAGAGATCCTCGGGTTCAAGGTGTCACATTAACTGGGGTAGAGGTTACTGGTGATTTACAGCAAGTAACTATTTTTTACAGTATTCTCTCAGATAAGACGGAGGACGAACAAAAAACTGCCCAAGGGCTTGAGAAAGCATCTGGTCTGATTCGTGGAGAATTAGGATCACGATTAAGTATTTACAAGACCCCTGAAATTAAGTTTGAACTCGATACGTCAGTTCAATACGGCGATAAGATTGATCGCTTAATCAACAAGTTAAAACAAGATAAAAACTAATCCTTGAACTATAAAAAAGACCGGGCAGATATTTTGTCCGGTCTTTTTTATAGTCATAGATATTTAAGCAAAAGTACGAATTAACAGAAAGTTTCCAATTGGCTCATTGCTCTTAATCAACCGGAAAAACTTTTGAGCTAATCTTTGAAATCATTGATAGTTAACGTGATTTTTGGGATTTATCCGCCTTCTGTTGTGCTTGGATTTTGTGATATACTTTTATTACTGAAACGATTAGGAGAAACGATATATGGATGGCGTAATTGCTTTATTTAAGGAACGTGGGATGACTAGTCATGATTGTATTAGCAAACTGCGAAAAATTTTACACACAAAGAAGGTAGGGCATACTGGTACGCTGGACCCCAATGTTGATGGTGTTTTACCGATTTGCATTGGACAAGCTACCAAGATTAGTGATTTGATGATGCGGTCCGGGAAAGTATACCGTGGGGCAATTACACTGGGGATTGCCTATGACACCGAAGATTTGGATGGAAAAGTTATTAATCAACAACCTATTGAAAGACCATTCACTGCATCACAGATTGATTATGCCCTTTCTAAGTTGACCGGAAATATTCAGCAGATCCCACCAATGTACTCAGCAGTGAAGGTGAATGGTCACAAACTTTACGAATATGCCCGAAAGGGATTGAGTGTTGAACGTCATCCTCGAGAAATTCATATCGCTTATTTTAAACAGATTAAGCCGACTATATTTGATGACGAGCGGCGCACTCAAACGATTTATTTTGAAGTGGCGTGTTCAAAAGGAACTTACGTGAGAACCTTAGCAGTTGATTTTGGAAAGCTCCTTGGTGTGCCGGCTGTTATGTCGGATTTAACGCGAATTAAGAGTGGTGGGTTTGATTTATCTCAATGTGTGACGCTGGCTCAAGTTAATACAGCTGTAGAAAATGACACTTTAGACGAAGTTCTTCAGCCATTGTCAGAAGCATTGCGTCATTATCCAGTCTATTCTCTAGATGAGACCCGCTGGAAAATTGTTTCCAATGGTGGGTTTCTGGATGAATCGATTAACAAGGAACAGCAACCTATAGTTCGTTTAGACTATCAGGGAATTGTTAAAGCTTTGTATCAGTTTGACCAAAAAGTTGGTCAATACCGACCATTCAAAATGTTTTTACTTAACGCGTTGTGCTAGTTGTGCCATATTCTTAACAATTAAATCTTTTATAGAACT
>NZ_AZEY01000019.1 GCF_001434255.1 Lentilactobacillus diolivorans DSM 14421 | reverse complement strand
TTCTGCCATTGCTTAAAACCGGCGACTTGAGTGGCTTGAGGATTTTGCGCATAAATCAAATCAATGTTTCTGGCGCTATAATAATGAAATTTAGCCAGGGTATTAAGATACTGTTTAAATCGGTCACTATCGGTTAATTTTAGGATTTGCTGTTCAGCCTGGGCGACTAATTGTGCTTTCCAGGCTTTAACGTCTGCTTTACTCGGCATTGTCTACCCCTCCTCATCTTCAAAAATATCATTCAATATAGGGGCTACGTTGATTTGAATCGGAGTCGTGCCATAAAGGGCGATGTAGCCATCAGCTAATTTTTGCCAAGCCACTTGATAATAGGCTCCGTTACCAGTGATTTCTTTTAGATACTTGTAGGTTCCTTTAGCCTGCAAAACTGGTAATTCACTCCCAATGACTTCTAATTTATTATCCATTTTATGATCTCCTTTGCTTTGCTAATCTCACCCGTTGTTTAGGTTTACTTTTAGCTTTATAAAAGTGAACCTAAATGACGGGTTCACCAACCGGAACAACGTGAAGGGCGGTAGGCAGGTTCTAATCAAAATCAATACTTAATTTATGGCCGTCAAGCTTTAACTTGGCGTCAAACGACTTCCCCTTTTTGCTCTTGAAACCCTTTAATTTGCTGGTTTCCCCCCTTGGTGACCAGCGCTTTAATTGCGGTCTTCCCGAGGGTCTTACTGCTCCATTTCTTGGGTAGGGTAAAGTCCTCGCCTTGCTTGGGTTTCACGATGTAAAACTTTTGTTTATTTATGACAGTTACTTGTGGTGTTTCTAAGAAGACCTCGGCGGGCTTTTGTGCTTGCTGTTGGTGATTGATTTGTTGCTTAATGGCTGCACTGCCAGTCAATTGCGTGGGAACATCAGCAATTAACTTCGCCACAAAATTCTTGATTTGGCTCAAAAAATTATCCGGAGTGCGTTCTTCGGTACTGATTTGCTGTAACGCTTGCTCCCATTTAGCTGTCATTTCTGGACTAGTTAGCAAGGGTTCGAGTTCGACTGCTTTACATAAAGTGATTCCGGCTTCACT
>NZ_AZEY01000109.1 GCF_001434255.1 Lentilactobacillus diolivorans DSM 14421 | reverse complement strand
AAACTCTCATCTTATAGTTAAAATGATAAGCTCGAAATAAGCTCATGATTATTTTTTGTTGTTACTTTTATTCAAAGCGAATTGACTTCGCAAATGTTTGGCTTCAATTAAAAATCGAAGCGCCCTACACATTCGTTTGTCGAAAATTTTGTTCAGTTTTCAAAGGTCTACCATTGTCATCGAAGCGCTTGTTCATCGCTTGCGACAACCATTTAAATATACCATGCTGATCAAGCGGTGTCAACAAGAAATTTCAAAGAACTAAATTTGCTTGTTGCGCTCACTCACTGAAACAGCATAAATAAATATACCGAAAATCTCGTCGTTCGTCAAGAGAAAATACCAATTAAATATTCAAAACATAAGTGGCACTAACAAGAGTGCTGATTTATCAGCATTCTTTCTTTTTAAAAAGGTAAAAAAATCTGATTATAATTAAGAAAAATTACTTTTAACTATAAAAAATGACAATCAGCATCCTAATATTGTTTTAGACTTTAACACTGTTCAAACTTGGTTACAAAAAAAGCCGAAAACCATTGAAACTGGTCTCGACTTAAATTGGTCTAATTATTCATTTTGAGAATTATCATCCGGACGCATTGTTGGAAATAAAAGCACATCACGAATTGACGGTGCATCAGTCATTAACATGACAAGCCGATCAATTCCAATACCTAACCCACCAGTGGGCGGCATACCATACTCAAGGGCTTCAACATAGTCTTCATCGATTCCCTCAGCTTCATCATTTCCCTCTTGACGTTCCTTGACCTGTGCTTCAAATCGTTGCTTTTGATCAATTGGATCATTTAACTCAGTGAAAGCATTAGCAAATTCGCTTGCGACAATATACAATTCAAATCGGTCAGTGAAACGAGGATCCTTGGCATTCTTTTTAGCCAATGGTGAAATTTCAACCGGATGTCCATAAATAAACGTTGGTTGTTCCAATTTAGGTTGGATCAACTCCTCAAAGAAAGCATTAATAATATGACCGGTCTTCCACCACTTTTCATAATGAATATGATGCTCATCAGCTAACTTTTTAGCGGCATCGTCTGACATCGGCTGCCAAAAATCAATTCCTGTATACTTCTTGATTGCATCAACCATGTGCATTTTTGCAAATGGTTTGTTGAGGTCAATCGTATGACCTTGATAAGTGACAATATTGTCATCTGTCACGGCAGAAGCTGCTGCTTTAAAGATCCCCTCGGTTTCGTCCATGACATCATGAAAATCATAGTAAGCAACATATGATTCAAGCATTGTAAATTCAGGATTATGTCGAGTATCCATACCCTCATTTCTGAAGACACGCCCAATTTCGTACACTCGTTCCATACCGCCGACAATCAAACGCTTCAGATGCAATTCCAAAGCAATTCGTAAATACAAGTCAATGTTCAAAGCATTATGATGAGTGACAAATGGACGTGCATTAGCACCACCGGCTTGATTATGCAATACCGGAGTCTCAACCTCAAGATAATCATGAGAATCCAAATATTTTCGAATAGCAGTAATAATATGACTTCGCTTATGGAACCGATCAAAACTATCTTGATTAGAAATTAAGTCTAAATAGCGTTGACGATATTTTTGTTCTTTATCTTGTAAGCCATGATATTTATCAGGAAGTGGCCGCAATGCTTTTGAAAGAAAAGTAATGGATTCAGCGCGGACCGTTAGTTCTCCCATATCAGTTTTAATAATTTGCCCAGAGATCCCCAAATGATCCCCAATATCCGAACGTTTAAAGATATGGTAAACGTCTTCACCAACAATGTCCTTTCGAACATATATTTGAATTTTACCAGATCGATCTTTTAAATCAGCAAATCCAACCTTACCCTTGCCCCGTTTTGCCATCATTCGGCCGGCAATTGTAACCTTTTTATCAAGGTTCATCAAATCGTCTTTATCATAACCGTCAAATTCTTGATGTAACTGGACGGCAAGATGAGACCTTACGAAGCGGTGTCCGAATGGATCGATTCCTTCCTCGCGTAATTCATTCATCTTCTGGCGACGAACGATCATTTGATCATTCATTTCTTTATCTTTGGCCAATGTCAAACCTCCTAGGTGATAATAAACTATTAATTATCATAACACAAAAAAGCACGGATTTATTGAGCAATCCGTTGCTGACGTGCTTTTCTTTGTGCGTTTTTTTCTAAAAATTTATCAAAAATCTCATCCATTTGAGCTTCACCATCCGCATTACAAAGTGCTACTTTGGTTCTTGCCGAATGTGAAATTCCCTTTAAATAATAGGTTGCTTGACCACGGAACTCATGTGACCCCGTCCGATCTCCCTTAAGTTCACATAGCCGATGGAGATGTTCCTTGGCAGTTGCAATCTTCTCTTCAGGAGTTGGTTCAGCCAATAACTCACCCGTTTGTAAATAATGAGTCGTTTGTTTTAAAATCCAAGGATTTCCTTCGACTGCTCTACCCATCATAACCGCATCAGCACCAACATCCTCTAACATCCGTTTGGCATCTTGGGGAGTTCTAACATCCCCATTACCCATAAACGGAATATGAAGCTGGCTGGCCACTTCCTTTAAGATATTCCAGTCAGCGTGACCTTCATACATCTGCTTACGAGTCCTCCCATGCATTGCCAAGGCAGATGCTCCAGCACGTTCAGCAGCCAACGCATTTTCAACAGCATAAATATGATCTTTGTCCCAACCGGTCCGCATTTTAACCGTTACTGGCTTTTTAACAGCGTCTGTGACGTAGGACACCATCTCATAGACCTTATTAGGGTCCAATAACCAGCGTGCTCCAGCATCGGTTTTAACGACTTTATTCACCGGACATCCCATATTGATATCAATAATATCTGCAGCAGTATTTTGATCAACAAATTTTGCTGCCTGAACCAAAGTTTCTTTAGTCCCACCAAAAATTTGAATACTCATTGGATGTTCCCGTGGATCAACAAACATCATATCCAATGTTTTTTTGTTTTTATACATAATACCACGGTCAGAAATCATTTCACAAACCACTAACCCAGCACCATATTCCTTACAAATGATCCGAAAAGCAGAATTAGTCACTCCTGCCATCGGTGCAACAACCACCTGATTTGGAATTGTAACATCGCCAATTTTCCATTCCATAAAATTCACCTCAAGCTAGCCTTTATCTCTTTAAAATTCGATTGTTATATTATCACAGTTACTATTAAATGGATAGTGCCGGATCAGTTCTTTCCTCTTGATTTAGCAACAGAAATAATCGTTGCAAGTTCGTCTTCGTCGTAATCATAGTGCTTCTGACAAAAGTTACAGGTTACACTCAATCCGTCGTCCTCTTTGAGCATAGCCTCCAATTGACTAACCGGAATTCCTTCAAGATCACGGGCAAATTTGGTCTTTGAACAATTGCAATAAAATGCGACGGGATTGGTTGACAAAAAGTGAAGCTTGCCTTTTCCAAAAATCAATTCAAGAATTTCCTCAGGCGTTTGATGATCCAACAATAATTCAGAAATCATCGGAATTTGCTTAATTCGCGTGATCACCTTTGAAATCGCCTCATCGCTGGCACCGGGTAAAACTTGAATTAAGTAACCACCGGCAGCGCCAATTGAATTATCGTCATTAACAAAAACCGAAACACCAACGGCTGATGGAATTTGTTCAGACTGGGCAAGGTAGTAAGTAAAATCATCACCAATTTCCCCAGAGGCCAGTGGCACACTGCTTGTGTATGGATCTTCACCATCAGAAGTTCGGGTAACTTCCAAAAAGCCATTGACACCAACCGCCTTGCCAACGTCAATCTTGTGATTTACATTTAATGGCAAATGAACATGTGGCTTTTGAATATACCCTTTTACATTTCCTTTGGAATCACTATCGGCAATAATTTCACCAACCGGCCCTTTACCATCAATTTTAACAGTAATTGCTTCGCCACTCTTATCAACTGATGCGGCCAACATGACCGTCCCAATCAAGGTCCGCCCCAAGGCAGCTGAAGACGCAGACCATGTATCATGGTCTTTCTGAGCAGTCATAACCATTTCTTGGGCAGTAACGGCATATGCCCGAAACATCCCATCCGTTGTCGTTGCTTTGACTAAATAATCTTTCATAACATTTACACCTCAACATAATAAAAATGAGTTTAGAGACGGTTTCACTCTAAACTCATTTTTTTAAATATTCAACTAATTATTATCATCTTTATGATGATCGTCCGTCGGCTGATCGGAATGATTATTTGAAGAATCATTTGACTGACCAGTTTCTTGATTATCATCATTTGTTTGGTCTGATTGAGTCTGATCATCCGGCTTCTTGCCTTCTTGATGATCCTTTTCCAAATCAGCTTGACGTTCAGCTTCTTTACGTTCCAATTCACGTTTGGCTTCTTCAAAAGTAGCCGCTCGTTCACTTGGAAATTCACTAGTCTTAGAATTTTCTGGCATCTTACCAGTGTTCCAAAGTGACAGAATCTGTTTTTCATCAAGTGTTTCATATTTCAAAAGTGCTTGAGCAATCAACTTATGCTTGTCGCGATGTTCCTCAATAATCTTTTTAGCTGTTTCGTATGCTTCATTGGTGATTCGGCGAACCTCTTCATCAACAGCAGCCGCAGTTTCTTGAGAATAACGTGGTCCATAGGTATCCTGTGAAGGATTTTCCCACTGAACATTGCCAAGTCGTTTGCTCATCCCATACTGAGTCACCATTGTTCGAGCAATATTAGTTGCTTGCTCAAAGTCATTCGAGGCACCGGATGATTGTGAATCAAAAACAATCTCTTCAGCCGCACGACCACCCATTAAACCAGCAATTTGTTCCATAGCATCACGTTTAGACATTAATTGTTGGTCTTCTCGTGGCAACATGATGGCGTAACCACCAGCTCGGCCACGCGGAACAATTGTGACCTTATGAACAACTCGAGCATCGTTTAAGACAAGCCCGACAACCGTATGACCAGCCTCATGGAAGGCAACGGTATCCCGTTCTTCTTTGGAAATAACCCGATTACGCTTGGCTGGGCCGGCAATAACACGATCCTCAGCTTCATCAATATCACTCGCATCAATCGCAGTCTTGTTACGTCGGGCAGCCAATAAAGCGGCCTCGTTTAAAAGGTTAGCCAAATCAGCACCAACAAAGCCTGGAGTTTGTTTGGCAATTTCATGCAAATCAACATCGCTTGCAAGCGGTTTATTTTTGGAATGAACCTTCAAAATTGCCTCACGTCCATTAATATCAGGACGGCCAACTAAAATCTTCCGGTCAAAACGACCAGGACGAGTTAAAGCTGGATCCAAAACATCAGCACGGTTGGTAGCGGCAATCACAATCACACCTTCATTACCACTAAAACCATCCATTTCAACCAATAGTTGGTTTAGGGTTTGTTCACGTTCATCGTGACCGCCACCCATTCCGGCACCACGCCGGCGCCCAACAGCATCGATTTCATCAATGAAGATGATCGCCGGAGCTGCCTTTTTCGCTTGATCAAAAAGATCACGAACACGGCTGGCACCAACACCAACGAACATTTCAACGAAATCAGAGCCAGAGATTGAATAGAACGGCACACCAGCTTCACCAGCAACGGCTTTAGCAAGTAATGTTTTACCAGTACCAGGAGGCCCTTCGAGTAAGACACCATGTGGTATGGTAGCTCCCAAAGTTGTAAATTTCCTTGGATCTTTTAGAAATTCAACAACTTCGACCAGTTCTTGTTTCTCTTCTTCTTCACCGGCAACGTCTGAGAATCGGACCTTATTTTGCTTACTGTCGGCTGGTTTGGCTTTAGATTTGCCAAAGTTCATCACTCTGCCATTTCCACCGCCTTGTCCACCAGCACGGCCCATCATCATGTAAAAGAACCAAACAAACAGTAACAGTGGTAAGACATAAACCAAAAGATTTACCCAAAAGCCACTGGACTCTTCAGGCTTTGCATTCATCTTAATATCATTAGATTGCGCTGCCTTGGTGATTTCAGCAATTGAGGAGTTATTCTCGAGAACCGTTGTGGTAAACTTCGTGACTTTCTTAGATTGACTTGAATTGCCGCCAATTAGAAAACCAGTTTCGACTTTTGCCTTTTGACCTTGCCTATATTGTCCTGTGATTTTATAGACACCGCCCGAAGGCTGAATTGAAAAGCTTTTTACCTTGTCATCCTTCAAGTTTTTAACAAATTGGCTTGATTGAATTTCTTGCGACTGGGTATTTGTACTACTACCATTAAAGAAGTAAATTACACCCATGATCAGCAAAAATATGACAATGTAAAATAGACTATTTTTAAAAAGCCCATTTTTATTCGAGTTCATCAACGTCCTCCTCAAGAAAAATTATTTCATGTTGATAGTCAAAATACTACCACATTTGACTTTTTTTGACCATTAATTGTGCGAATAAATTTTTGGCTTTAATACACCAATATACGGTAGGTTTCGATACTTTTCATCATAATCAAGACCATACCCCACAACAAACTCATTTGGAACCTCAAATCCAATGAAATCCGAATTTGCTTCAACCAGCCGGCCAGCTGGTTTATCAAGTAACGTACATACTTTAATTGAATTTGCACCCCGATTAGCAAAAGTGTCCATCAAAAATTTCAAGGTCTGCCCGGTGTCGACAATATCTTCGATAATTAAAACATCTCGCCCCGCAGCATCCAAGGTAATATCGGTGACTAATTCAACCTCACCGGAAGATTTAGTGCCACCATGATAACTCGAAACATCAATAAAATCCATTTGCATGTATGTATCCGCTGCCCGAACAATGTCAGCCATAAAGAAAACAGCACCCTTCAACACACCAATCACAACTGGGGTCTTTCCTTCATATTCTTTTTGAATTTGTTTTCCCAGCCGCTCACACGCTTCTTTAATCTCATTCTGACTATAGAGGACTTTTAAGATGTCGTTATCCATGATTAATTAATTCCTTTTCTTTCTGATAAATTATTGTTGGCCCTTTCCAGAAGAAAATATGGTTCACCAACTTTAAGAGGGTCAATAGCAGCTGTTTTCAAACCAATCACAGAAACAATGTCGCCTTGATTAGTTGCTAGAACTATCGTTTGATGCCGCAACTCGTTCGGCACTTTTGCGTTGATCAATAATCGTCTGAGCTTTTGATGCCCGCCATCTTTCAGGCGAATTCGATCAGCAGATCGACCATATCGCGCGATAAGTGGAAAATCATCTTTACTTAAAACGAGACAGGACACTTTTTCATTTTGGATCGATTCCAGCTTCTTAAAGACCCCAAATTGGACACCATTTCCAACTGAATACCACCGGTCTAATACTACCATAAATTCTGAGGGGATTTCAGATTCTAGTCGGTGATTTTTTAAATTTTTAGTAATTATTAATTGATCGTACCTGCGAAGTGCCCGCCAGCCATGTTCTAAATAAAGTTCTCCCTGAGGATGATCAGAAGCCACTGACAATTGACTCAGCTCGCGCAATTGACGCTGAGAAACATTGTGAATACCCAATTGTTGCTGAATTAAATATTCAAATATACTCAATCTCACATCATTAGAATAGTCAACCAGTTGAGATAAATCAACCGAAGCTGACTCGGCCTGAACTGTTGCTACCCGATCAACAATTGGTTTCACCAAATCATCCACAGTTGCTATGACTCGCTTTATCTGTGATGAATAATCATACACGTGTTTCAATATTTGCGGATTTTCTTGTTTGAGAAGTGGCAGGACCTGATGCCGAATTCGATTTCGTTCAATTTTTAAGCTACGGTTGGTTTCGTCTTCAAACCATTGAAGATGCTGCATTACCGCAAAATCGTGAAGCTCATGCTTACTAAATTCCAGTAGAGGTCGAATGATTGTAGCACTAGCAAATGGCCGTTTTTGTTTAATCCCGATCAGTGAGGATAGTTGCCCACCACGGACTAATTTCATAATCATTGTCTCAGCAAGGTCATCGCCATGGTGGGCAGTTAGCAGAATTTCAGATTGATATTGCACTAAGACCCGCCGAAAAAATGCATAACGAAATTTTCGGGCAGCAGCTTCAATTCCATTAACCGGGTGCTGCTGCTTAGGCCAAGTTGCTTGTGCCAAAGCCAAGTTATTCTGCTGACAGTATCTTTGAATAAAACGAGTTTCTTGTTGACTGGCTTGACGTAATTGATGATCAACATATGCGACAACAATATTAGGGCGATTTTCGGGCAAATTTTCCAGCATATGTAGTAAAGTCATCGAATCAACCCCTGTGGAAACTGCAACGACCACTGTATCCTCAGAGCACCACCAATGATGTCGTTTAACTAAATTATTAAATTGAGTTTGTAAATCCAAGTGCCAACCTCCACAAACAAAAAACCAGATACTTAATACGCGTATCTGATTTGTAAAATAGTTATTGTTGAATATCTTAACGAATTAGCTGCGACGACCGCCACGGCCACCCCGTTTACCTTCAGTATTACGTCTAAGCGTAGCCAATCGATCTTCACTTTCTTTAAGAAAGCCGGACATCATATCATCGAAACTTTCATTGTGATTGCTTGAATGGCCGTTGTGATTAGAATTATTGCGAGAATGGTGACCGCGATTTTCATGATAATCACGACTACCTTCATGATTACTCTCGTGATTATTTTCATGATAGTTATGACGCGAATTGCCGCCATGATTTGATTCTTCATGTGACTCTTCATCTTTAGCTTTTCGAATTGAAAGACTAATCTTGTTATTGCCTTCAATTTTCAAAACCTTAACCGTTACTTCGTCTCCAACTTTAAGGACGTCATGAATATCTTTAACAAATCCGTCAGAAACCTCACTTATGTGGACCAAACCTGTTCGGTGATCTCCTAAGTCAATAAATGCACCAAAATTTGTAATTCCGGAAACTTTACCGTTAACTTTTTCCCCAACTTCAATTGCCATGTAAAAAAATGTTCCTCCTACATTAATTAAGTGTATTCAGTATAGCATATTTTTAGTATTGAAGGTAA
This sequence comes from Lentilactobacillus diolivorans DSM 14421, assembly GCF_001434255.1. Classification (GTDB taxonomy): domain Bacteria; phylum Bacillota; class Bacilli; order Lactobacillales; family Lactobacillaceae; genus Lentilactobacillus; species Lentilactobacillus diolivorans. The sequence continues at coordinate 67,953 of NZ_AZEY01000109.1, read as the reverse complement.
ACAGTTTAGACTTCAAAACCCGCATAGCTAAAAAACAGACGGGGCTAAAATTAATCTTATTCACCCAAAATCTCAGATACTTAAATTCTCAAAGTCATCTGAAGACTAATGACACCAAGAAAGAGCTAAAAATTTCTTACTCTAAATGTCGCCGGAAAATAATCGTAATCAACAGTCTAAGAGAGTGGAACAAAGGGCGGTTAAGTTCCAGCGTAATCGTGATTATGCAAAAAGCTGGGACAATAGTCGTTTTTCCTGGTCTCCGTTAGTATAAACACGATTGTTACCAAGCAAAAAACGCGGGACAAAGGGCCGTTAACTTCCGGTTACACTCTGGAAGTTAACGGCCCTTTGTCCCGCTCTACCACAATATACACAATTAAAAATTGACGCTCAATGAAAGCCACCTCAAAAATGACTATTCGTCAACATCATTAACATCCTTGGGTGCCTTATTGGGAAAACTGTAAACCGTCTCTCCCGGTTTCGTATAGTAGTAGCGATCGCGAATTATTTTTTCAACATAATTTTTATCATTTAATTGGCTAACTCTGGCATTTAATGACTTATGAACAGCTTGCTGGTGATGATACTTCCCCCGTTGCTTTGCAATTTGAACATTCACGTCCGCGTAATTCGCCCTCGCACGAACTATCTGAATCGTAAAAATCATCGCAAAAAATAGGAACACGCCAACAATGACCATTGCGCGTTTCTTTCTTCGACTACTAAGTGAATTAGTTGCCCTTGAATAATTGATTTCCTGCTCGCGACGGCGAGTAAAATCATTTTCAAGTTTACTTATCTTTGCACCATGCTGTGTCATGTTAAATCCCCCGATCAAATCACACATTCTACGGTAAATTATACCAACAATATGTAAATTGTCTATACGATTCACAGGTTCTTAAACATTTTATTTTGACATCGTGATTGGCTATTCGATGAAACATTAGCAAAGCATTTTGTAATCAACCAAGTCTCCCCAATAAGTTTATTGAAGATGTATGACTATTAACGTTTAGTTCTAACCTAAGCCCAATTAATTATGGCACGGCCGGTTCATTTAAGTTTCCTTTAGTTCAAAGGATTATTCCGTTACTGAATCAAAAAAGATCAGAAAACGAAGCATCAAGTTCGTTCTGATCCTTTTGGGAATGATGTTGGCTAACAAATTTGTTCCAATGTCAAACATCACTCATTTCGATAATCACGTTCATATTTTTCCGACGTAATTTCATACATTCGTTGAGCATCATCTTTTTTAGTTGTATCCAACAACTCCTTAACCTGAACTGTAAGTGTTTTATTACCAAATTTAATGACAATCTCATCATTTGATCGAACATCGGATGATGACTTGGCCACCCGACCATTAATCAAAATACGACCTTTATCAGCAATTTCTTTAGCAACTGATCGCCGCTTAATAATTCTTGAAACCTTCAAAAACTTGTCAATTCTCATCTATTTCATCCCTTTAAATTTCATAAATTTTGACACCATTGGAATTGCCAACCATTCTCTCAAACTAAAAACTTGAAGTAATCGGCATCCGCCTAAAAAGATAATAATCCCGACCGGTATACAAACAACCAGCACAATCAATGATTCGATTCGATCGCTTTTAATGAGTTGAAAACTTTGCAAGAGAATTGCAACTGACCGAACAATAACTGCCATGACTGATAAAACGCCAGCTAGCTTAATAATTTGCTTTAAAGAAATCATCTTTGCTAACTGGTGGTGGCTCAATAAACGTATCACAACAATCATCACAATCAAACTAATCATTGTTGCAATGCTGGCCCCGATGATTCCAAAAATTATCACCAGAAACTTGTTAATTCCAATTTTAGTAACAAACCCACAAATAATCGCAATCATTGTTGGTAAATATTGATTTCGGCTTTGCAAAATCGTACTGTTCGTTAAAAGTACCGTGGCAAAAATAATACTCAGACAATAGACACCAATCGTACCATTGAGTTGTGCAGTGGCAAATAAAACACGATTAATTTCGGGCATTAAAGTAAATAATCCAATGCTCATTGCTAATGATAGCGCTAAATTAGTCCGGACGTTGGTTTTGGCAATGTGCTCAAACGTTAAGGCTTGTTGATGTGCGTAGGCAACCGATAGGCTTGGTAAAACAGCCGTAACAGATGCCGTACCAATTACCATTCCCAATTGGACCAGTGTTTGAGAACGATCATAAATGCCCTTAATATTTTGGGCAGCTACCAACTGATAACCATATTCACGAAGCCCTGACACAATTGAAAACGAATCAACCAGCTGCAGCAATAACATAACTGCCGATACCAGGCACAGAGTCCCCCCTACCGTTAACGTTTCAATCAACAAATGACGATAAACTTTTCGATGGCTTGAATGAGGCAACCCCACTTGTTTAACATGCCAAAGAACAACCAGCAAAGCACATAATCCGGCAATGGGAGCGGAAAACATTGCAAGGCGCCCCATCCGATAAGGATCTACAACTGACTTAACAGACCATCCCGCAACCAATAAGATAAACGATACCCTAACGACCTGTTCAACCACTTGCGAATACGCTGTCGGCCGCATATTCATTTGGCCCTGAAAATAACCGCGCCAAGTTGCCAAAAACGGAACCCATAAAAACATCCAACTAACCGATTTTATTACTGGAGCTAACCGGGGATCAGCCATCTGAAAAGCAATAAATGAAGCTCCAAATTGCAGCACACCAAAAATAATCGCTGAAATTAAAATTAAAATCGTCTGAATTCGATACACGACAGCAACCTGATCACTTGGATTCTTAGTATCAACCACTAATTTTGAAATAAAAACCGGCAGGCCGGTCAGTGCAAAAGTCATCCCAATCCCATATATTGGATAAACTTGCTGATAAACATAGAAACCGATATTACCAACCATATTTTGAAACGGAATCCGATAAACTGCACTTAATAGTTTAGCAATAAATGACGAGACTGTTAGCAATAACGTTCCCATTAGAACTTGTTTACGTCTTGATTTATTTGTCATGAGGCTTTACCTTGCCAGCATAATTCCTTTGGCGTGTCATTGAAAGCTGCTCAACCAACGCAATTAACTGCTTTAACCAATTCTTCATGTTTGGTTGAACTGTTAACTGAATTTGATATTTTTTGTTAGCACTATTGATTGTTGCCCGAAATTTTGTTTGAGCAATAGCCTCTAATAATTGCTTGCTGCTAAATTCGTCGGTGGCCTGCTGAGCAAAAGTGATTGCGATCCTTGGAGTCTCTTGATGAATTTTTTCGACCATCGCGTAATCGGCATACATCTTCAATTCTGAAATTTGTAATAGGTTGGTAACCGGTTGACCATAATCTCCAAATCGGTCAATCAAATCATCCTCAACCTCATGAAGTTGATCTTGATTATTAATTTGACGAATTCGTTTATAAAGTTCGATTTTTTGTTGGCTATCCTGAATGTAATCACTCGGCAGATATGCTTCCAGATCAAGTTCAATCGTGGCATCAGTCCGAAATTCAACTTCCTTACCCCGGCGTTTAGAAACCGCGTCTGACAACATCTGCGTATATAGGTCATAACCAACCGAATCAACAAATCCATGTTGTTGCTTCCCCAAAAGATTTCCAGCACCCCGAATGGAAAGATCCCGCATGGCAATCTTGAATCCAGAGCCTAACTCTGTAAAGTCACGAATGGCCTCCAAACGCTTTTCACCAACTTCAGTTAAAACCTTATTGGGCTGATACATAAAGTAGGCGTATGCAACCCGACTGCTCCTGCCAATCCGACCGCGCAATTGATAGAGCTGTGACAACCCAATTCGATCCGCATTTTCAACAAACAACGTATTGACATTCGGAATATCCATCCCTGTCTCAATAATCGTAGTTGTGACCAAAACATCATACTCACCATTCACAAAATCATAGAGAATGTCTTCCATTTGATTCTCACTCATCTGACCATGAATGTACGCAACCCTTGCGTCTGGAACTAACGAATGAATTTGCTCAACCGTTCGCTCAATATCTTCAACCCGGTTGTGCAGATAAAACACCTGACCACCCCGAGACATTTCTCGTTCAATTGCCTCTCGGATCGTCCCGGCGTTTTGTTCAATGACATACGTCTGAATAGGGTAGCGATTGGATGGTGGGGTTTCAATTACGGATAGGTCACGAACGCCCATCATGGACATGTTCAGGGTCCTTGGAATTGGCGTTGCTGTTAATGTTAAAACATCAACGTCCGAACGCATTTCCTTAATCTTTTCCTTATGCTTAACGCCAAACCGTTGCTCCTCATCAATAATTAACAATCCCAAGTTGTTAAATTTAACATCTTTAGATAGTAAGCGATGGGTACCAACCACAACATCCACTGTACCGTTTTTTAACCCTGTCAAGGTTTCTTTAACTTGTTTTTGAGTTTGGAAACGTGATAAAACTCGAACAGTTATCGGGTACTCGCCAAAACGATCCAACATCGTTTCATAATGTTGCTGTGCCAAAATGGTCGTGGGAACTAGGAACGCAACCTGTTTGCCAACTTCAATTGCTTTAAAGGCAGCTCTTAGTGCCACTTCTGTTTTTCCATAGCCAACGTCACCGACTAAAAGCCTGTCCATTGGTTGTGATTGTTCCATATCCCGCTTGATTTCAGTAACACTTCGCAATTGATCTGGCGTTTCGGTGTATGGAAAATTAGCCTCGAACTCAGCCTGCAAGGAATCATCTGGCGGGTAGGCGTAGCCCTTTTCGGAACCTCGCTTCGCATACAAATCAATCAATTCATCAGCAATGTCTTCAATTTTAGCGGCAACTTTACGCTTAGTTTTGATCCACTCGCTGCCACCTAATTTATTAATCCGAGGATGCCGGTCTTCAGAGGAAACATACTTCTGAATCAAGTTTAGTTGCGTGACCGGAATGAATAGTTTGGCATTGTCACGGTATGAAATTGTCAAGTAGTCTTGATGTTTACCATCAACTTCCATCGTTTTCATACCCTCGTAACGACCAATCCCATGGTTAACGTGAACAACGTAATCACCGGGTTTTAAATCAGTATAGCTTTTAATCCGTTCAGCATTATTAAACGTCGTTTGCCGAGGTCGCTTCTTAACAACTGTCCCAAACATTTCCTTTTCGGTAATAATCACAACATTACCAGATGGTAGTTCAAACCCATTATCCAAATTTCCAGAAATCATTTGAACTTTCTGCGGTAACAATTGGTTCCTATCAGTTTGGGTTACTGGAATTTCAAAATCACTTAGCGTTTGGGCAACTTTTTGCATCCGTTTTTCATCCTGAATCATAATGATGACAGTTTGTTTTTGCTTTTGCCATCTTAAAATTTCGGTCCGCAGCATTGGCATTTGAGAAAAAAATTGTTCCATTGGTCGAATCGTAATGTCTTCAATTCCATCGAGCCGCATTCGACCTAATCCCTTCTGAAATAAAGAAATAATCATTGTTGCGTGTTGATTAGTTTGAAAAGCCTTCTTAAAATCGTTTGTATAGCTGGTTGATTTTAAGACTTCCAGATTTTTAATTTTATCTTGAAGCCACTCATCGTCATCACTGCTTAACTGGCGAACCGACTCGTTAATCCGTGAATAATCATCAAATACCACAACCCCACTGGGAGCGAGGTAATCCAACAATGAATAATGGTTGTCATAAATAATATCGGCAAATAATAACCACCGTGGATCGCTTAACCCATTATCAAGATCCATAATTTGCGGCTCGATATTTCCGGCAAGTTTCTTGGCACCCTCGCCTTCAAGTTCATTTTGCTCCCTCGTCAAACGTGCTCTAAGTTGTTTAACCGTTTTCTTTCGTTGCTCATCGGTTATTAACAAATCAGTAGCTGGTAAAATTTGAATTTGATCAATATTTTTAATACTTCGCTGGTTACCGACATCAAAAAGTCGCATTGAGTCCACTTCTGTATCAAAAAAATCAATTCGTACCGGATCCTGATGGTTTAGTGGAAAAATATCAAGAATTGATCCACGGATTGAAAAATCACCAGGCGCTGCAACAAGTTTTTGAAAGACATACCCCATTTGATGGAGTTTTAACTTCAATGCTTCCAAATGATAATCACCGTCAATTTTAAGTGTTAATTTTGACTTTAAAAACTGGCTCTTTGCAGGAATCAGTCGTCGAATTCCAGAAACCGACGTTACAATAACAGCTGGTTCCCCACTCGCTAATTTGTCTAAAGCCAAAACGCGCTGGGCCTTATATTCAGGCGAACTGGTGGCTAATTCAGCAGCGCCAAGCTCCTCAACCGGAAACTCAAACAATTGATCATCCGGCAATAAATTGCCCAGATCATTTATCAATTGATCCGCATGAAATAGTGTATCAACCACAACGACAATGGGCCGACTAGTTGAATGGATTAAATTATCGATCAATACTGTTCTGGCAGAACCGCCAATTCCAGTCACTAGTTGCCGACTTTTAGGCGTAAGCCCGGATACAATTTGGTCATACTGCGGAATCTTGGTTAGCAATTGATCTAGTTGCACATCCATCGTCCTTTCATTTAGTTGTAACGATTTTCAAGATCAGAGATGGTCATCCCTTCAAGCCAGTCGTCAAGTGCATTTACTGCATCATCCCCGGCCCGCTTGAATAGTGGCAACTGATCTTTAGAGAATCTTCCCAGAACATAATTAACAACCGTATTGCTTTTATCCGGATGAGCGATACCAACTCGAATCCGAGTGAAGGCTTCAGTCCCGAGATTGTTAATCAAACTCTTGATACCATTATGACCACCAGCAGACCCTTTATCTTTAATTCGAATCTTTCCGATCGGTAAATCCATATCATCGTGAACCACGACAATATTTTCCGTCGACACACCGAAATAATCTTTTAGGGGTTTTACAGCGATTCCAGAATCATTCATAAATGTGGTTGGTTCAACAACTAGTACTTTATCTCCGTTGATAAAGGTTGAGCCCATTTTAGCATTCATCTTGCGTGTTTTTATTTTAAGGTCATGGTGTTTAGCAAACTGTTCAACAATCATAAAACCAGTATTGTGCCGAGTTTGCTCATACTGGGGGCCAATGTTTCCCAAACCAACAATCATTTTTATCATTTATTTATCCTCTTTTTTCAACAACAAAAGGCCGAACGAATTTCGTTCAGCTCGTGTCTAGTTTAACTTAACGTACAAATTATATCATATTAATCTCCTCCTGCATTTAATCCCGATTAAAATGAGAAATTCATTACAAGTCAAGCGATTTTGTGAAAGCGCACACTTCTCTGTGGTATAATTTAATCGGACTAAATATGAAATAGGAGATGATTGTTTTGACTTTAGAACGTCAAAAAGTAGCACTTATTGGTGACGGTGCAGTTGGCTCTTCATACGCATACGCAATGATGCACCAAGGACTCGCCGAAGAGTTTGTGATTGTTGATGTTATCAAAAAGAGAACCGAGGGTGATGCCTTAGATCTTGAAGATGCTCAGGTATTCACTTCACCAAAACACATTTATTCTGGTGACTACTCAGACTGTGCTGATGCAGATTTGGCTATTATTACAGCTGGTGCACCACAGAAGCCAGGCGAGACTCGATTAGATCTTGTTAATAAGAATTTGAAGATTATGCAATCAATTATCAAGCCACTTGTTGGTTCAGGATTTAAGGGTGTTCTTGTTGTTGCTGCTAACCCAGTTGATATTTTAACCTATGCTGCACAAAAGTTCTCTGGTTTTCCAAAGAACCGAGTATTCGGAAGTGGAACATCATTGGATAGTGCCCGTCTTCGAGTTGCTCTTGGCAAGAAGTTGGACCTCAACCCTCAATCAGTTGATGCCTACATTCTTGGCGAACATGGCGATTCAGAGTTTGCTGCCTATTCAGCTGCACGAATTGGTGGTCAACCATTCTTGGATGTTGCAAAGAAAGCCGGATTATCATCTGACGACCTAGCAACAATTGAGGATCAAACTCGTCACAAGGCTTACGAAATCATCAACCGTAAAGGTGCAACATTCTATGGTGTTGCAACCTGCTTGATGAGAATTTCACGAGCAGTTCTCCGTGATGAAAACACAATTCTTCCTGTTGGTGCACCACTTGATGGTGAATATGGTCTTACCGATATTTATATCGGGACACCTGCCGTTATTAATGCTAACGGAATTGCTAAAGTCATTGAAGTCCCATTGAACGATGATGAAAAAGCTAAGATGACAGCATCTGCAGAAACGCTTCAAAAGACTACTGCAAATGGTATGGCACAACTATAAATCGTTTAATTTTAATTTAATTTATCTTGAAAGCCAAAGCAAAACTCGATTTTGTTTTGGCTTTTTACTTTGGTAAACACTCGATCCCAGATATAAGGATACGAAAGCTGTTTTTTACAAAATTAAACATACTTTGATCGCTTCCAAACTAAAACGTATCCCAGTGCATCCTTATATTCTGGGATTTAGCCAACATCCGGCATACCTCTCTCATCTTCTTGCAATATTATTAAAATTAAGGCCTTTATCCTATACTCTTCTAAATCGGGCTATGTTATTATAAGGTATACAGTTTAACTGGAGGAAAATAAATATGTTATTAAAAACACTTGTGAAACCTAAAGAACGCTTAGTGACTGTCAAAGAGGATGCAACCCTTGAAGAAGCACTAACCACTTTGGAAGATTCCGGATACCGATGTGTGCCAATCTTAGATGAAACCGGAACAATTTTTAGAGGAAACATTTATAAAATGCATATTTATCGCCATAAATCCCGTGGTGGTGATATGTCCTTACCCGTCACGACACTCTTAAAAAATGCAACCAAGTTCGTTAATGTTAACTCAGCTTTTTTCCAAGTGTTCTTTTCAATTAAAGATTTACCGTATATTGCAGTTCTTGATGCTCAAAATCACTTTTACGGTATTTTAACACACACTCGTTTGTTAGACATGCTTTCTCAATCCTGGAATGTCAACGTCGGCAGCTATGTCTTAACCGTTGTTGCCAGCGGCGAACGTGGTGACCTAGAAGAAATCGCTAAAATCATTACGAAGTACACCTCCATTGCCAGTGTTATTTCATTAGATGCACAGGAAGGTGAGCTAGTTCATCGAATTATGTTTACCCTTCCGGCAGAAGTTGATCAAGATCGATTAAATCGAATTATTGCTGCTTTGGAGCGAAAAGAATTTAGAGTCCCAGAAGTCGAAAATTTAAAAGAAGAAAATAAATAGTTTATTTTCTTTTTACTTACTCGTCTTTTGATCTGATCCAAAAGAAAAAGAGTTTCAAGGGCAATTTTTATTGCTCTTGGAACTCTTTTTTACTACTAATTATCAGCCTGAGCATAGCAAGACATAGCTCAACTGGGCTGCCAAATCATTAATTTAATTGGCAGATAATTAATGCCACTATTATGGTATTACCACGTCATCATTCCTACTGTTTAAGCTAACAGAAGATATCTTATGTATTTCTGATCTTTCACTAACCCTTGCCGAGTCCCAAGCTAATTTTAATTGCCTTATCGACTTTATTCATTGTCGAATTATCAAGATGGGTGACTTTATCCCTTAGCCTTTGCTTATCAATCGTTCTAATCTGCTCCAATAGGATAACTGAATCCCTTTCAATGCCATTTCCTGCCGATATTCCAACGTGTGTCGGCATTTTTGGCTTTGAAATTCTTGCGGTAATTGCAGCAACAATAACGGTTGGGCTGTAGTGATTGCCAATATCGTTTTGGATAATCAATACTGGTCGCATCCCACCTTGTTCGGAACCGACAACGGGTGATAGATCAGCGTAAAAAATGTCTCCACGTTTAAAAATAACGTCAGTCACCCTCACACCTCCCATTGTTGAATCTAAAAAGCTAATGGAAATTCTGTAATCTTTGACGATACTGAGTTAAGTGAAAATCAGCGTCTTCTTCACAACAGGAAAAGTCATGACTAATTTCACGATTTAAGTTCGCCATTTCACGATAGCCCTTCATTAATCCGTTAACAATTTGCGGATCATCAAAGAAATAATTCATTGCAATCTCAACCGCTGCATTTTCGGATATTCCAACTGTTGAACAAAATTGCGCCAATCGATCGGCAATTCGATCATTGATGATAACTGAAAAATGCTTTTGATAAGTTGCTTTTTCCATCGTTAATTCCCCTATATTATTCAAGATTACTTTAATATCTAATATACCATGAAACCAAGCAGAAAGCAGTAGGCTTAAACATATTTTCTGTTTAAACGGGAACTAAAACCACACACAACTTCATAATTAATAGTTCCAAGATAATTTGCCATATCTTCAGTAGTGATTTTTTCCGCACCTGATGTACCAATAATGGTAACTTGGGTTCCGTAAGGGTATTTTTTGGGCAATTTAATCATAAATTGATCCATGCAAACACGACCAACAATTGGGCAAAAATGGCCATCAACTAACACCGAGAAGCCTTGCATCTTTCTTGGCACACCGTCTGCATATCCCACCGGAACAGTCCCAATCCACTCATTATCAGTCGTCTGATAGGTCGCACCATAGCCAATTGATTTACCGGCTTGAACCAATTTAACATAAATGAGTGTTGATTGAAATGTCATAGCGGGTTTAAGCTGATATGGCAACTTAGTTATTTCGTTTCCAGAAGGGTTCAACCCATAAGTCGTAATCCCCAAACGAATAAGATTGCCTTCACATTTTTTATGCCATAAACTAGTAGCGGAATTAGCAACATGGACATATTTTGGCCGATGATCAATAACTGCCATAAAATCACGAAAGTTCTGATATTGATATTTAAAATACGATTCATCTTTACTATCAGCCGTCGCAAAATGAGTAAAGATTCCCTCAAAACCAAAGATGTCAGCTTGTTGATTCAAATAAGCGAGAGCTGATTTCAACTCATCGGGTTTTTGAAATCCAATCCGCCCCATCCCGGTGTCCAAGGCTAAATGAACGTTGAGTTTTAATGCTGTTTTTGACGCACTCAAAATTTGATCTGCTTGCTCTAACCACTCACTCGAACCAACCGTTAGTGAAATTTGGTTGTCTCTCGCGATTGGAGTATCAGTGGGGTCCGTAATGCCAAGGACTAAAATTGGCTGAGTAAATCCGGCATCACGTAATTCGAGTGCCTCATCAAGAAGTGCGACACAAAATCCATTTGCACCTGCTTTTTCAGCAACTCGAGCTACTTGAATAGCCCCGTGACCATAACCATTAGCTTTTAAAACAACAAATACGTCCGTGCCTGGCTCAGCATATTCTTTTGCATGTCGAATATTTTCATAAAGTGCTTCTTGATTAATGACTAGCTGTGCATTCCGAAGTTTTCCAATCACCATCTGCTTATCCTCGATTCTCTAAAATAACTTCAGTAACAACAATCTCATCCGTATGCGATATGGAGACAAAGGCATTCCCATCAAATGGGTGATGGGAAACAATCGGCTTGCCGTCCTCATTATTGATAATTGTTAAATCGTGAAACTTAACAATCGGGCCTAATCCGGATCCCATTGCTTTTGAATAAGCTTCTTTTGCAGAAAACCTACCGGAAATATATTCAAAGCGACGTTTTTCAGAAAGCGAATCAAGTTGATTAATCTCTTCTGAAGTTAGAATTCTGTTAATAAAATGACGATTACGTTCTACAGCTTTTTTTATTCTACAAATATCAGTAACATCAATTCCAATTCCAGCAATCATTAGCGTGTCCTCACAAATAAAAAGTTACAGTATATAATAACACAAAAAAAGACGGCTTGAACACAAAACAAAAGTTTTATGTCAAGCCGTCCCTTATTAAGTTTAAATTCCGAAGATCATGGTCGTCAAATTACGAATTTTTAATGGTAAAACGACGCTTTTTATTATTTGATCGATCGTTACGTTTCCGATCATGGTTACCACCATCATGCCGACTCCGATTGTGACTTGAGTTCCGATCACCATTACGACGGTTCCGAGAACCATTCCAATGGCCACCGCCACGATGACCACCACCGCCATTTCGCCGGCCACCGCCATGGTGACGTGATAACGGTCGCTCAGGTGTAATTTTAACCTTCACATTGTCACGGGTAATATCGTTCAGCAACGCCGCAACCAAATCAGTGGCTTCATACTCATCAAGTAGCTTATCAGCCATTTTTTCGTATTTACCAGTATTAGTATGCTTGATTAACTTAGCAATGTCACTCTCAGCTGAGTTAAGCTGACCAACAAACGCTTCTTGTTCTGTTGGTGGCTTCAATGGGAGCATTCGCACCTTGGTTAATTTTTCGATCTCTCGAAGATAATCCATTTCATTTGGCGTTGCAAATGTAATGGAAACACCATGTTGACCGGCACGACCTGTACGACCAACCCGATGAACATAACCATCAGGATCTTGAGGGATATCATAATTATAAACATGCGTTACCCCGGAAATATCAATACCACGGGCAGCAACATCAGTAGCAACCAAAATATCAATCTTAGCTTGCTTAAATTGCTGCATAATTTGCGTTCGACGAGCTTGCGTTAAGTCTCCGTGTAACCCAGCGGCTTTGTAACCACGGGCTTCAAGGCCCTTAGAAACTTCGTCTACCCGACGCTTAGTTCGGCAAAAGACGATCGTAACTTCTGGATCTTGAACATCAAAGAAACGAGTCATGACATCGAATTTTTCATATTCTTTAACTCGAACATAATATTGATCAATTAAGTCAGTTGTTAATTCTTTTGCTTTAATCTTAACCTGATGGGGATCTTTCATAAATTGAACCCCAACCCGCTTAATTTGAGCTGGCATTGTCGCAGAGAACAACAGGGTTTGACGATCCTTAGGAGTTTGTTTGATGATTGATTCAATATCATCTAAAAATCCCATATTTAACATTTCATCAGCTTCATCCAACACTAAAGTTTTAATGTGTTCAAGCTTTAATGTATGTCGTCGAATATGATCAAGGATTCGGCCCGGAGTTCCAACCACAATCTGTGGGTGCCCCTTTAAGGCATTGATCTGGCGGCGAATATCTGCCCCACCATAAACCACTTGAACCTTTGCCTTTTCATCCTTACCTAAACGATAAACTTCCTCTTGTGTCTGAATCGCAAGCTCACGAGTTGGCGAAATAATCAGAGCTTGAACATTGGGATTGTCAAAATCAATATTTTGCAAGATTGGTAATCCAAATGCGGCCGTTTTTCCAGTACCCGTTTGGGCTTGGCCGATAACGTCTTCACCTTTAAGGACCATAGGAATGGTCTCAGCCTGGATAGGTGTTGCTTCTTCAAAACCGCTATTGGAAATAGCTGTTAGTAAGCGGTCTGATAATCCTAATTCACTAAACTTCAAATATGTTTCCTCCTAAATTGAAACAATTAAGGTTCCACAGCTAACTAGAAAAAAATCCGTTTTTCGTGATGCGTCAGCCACTTGACCATAAATCATTTATTACAAAATAACTTTTTTAGTCTACACCGTTTATCCTTATTTAGCAAGAGAAATGAATAGGCGGGTTAAACTGCTAAATTATTTGTTCAACAATACCTGTTCCCTGTTACCCAAAACAGTTTATGATTAATCGCGCACAAATCGTCTCCTAACCCCTAATAGCAGCAACAACATTTTCCAAATGAATGCCATGACTAGCCTTTAGTAACACTTCGTCATCAGCTTTTAAGTCGCTTGCCAAATCTGTCGTCAAATCCTGGAGCTGGCTGGCGTGATAATAATGAAGATTTTCAGGCGCAAAAAACGGCTTCAACCGATCAAACAATGCTACCATATCTTCGCCTATTAGATAAACCTCGGAAATTTCACTTGAGTCAATATTTTCTGAGAGCGAGGCATGCATTTGCTTAGATTTAGTGCCCAATTCCAGCATGTCACCTAGAACAGCAATTCGCCGACCTGCTGTTTTGGTCCGGCTAAATGCAGCCAATACTTCTTTAGCGGCCGTGGGGTTTGAATTATAAACATCACTTAAGATCTTTTCACCATTTTTTCCAGTCAACCATTCTGTTCGATTCTTGGTCAGATCAAATTTTTTAAGTCGATTAATAATTGCCAATTTGGGAATTCTAAAAATTTGAGCAACTGCAATTGCCGCCAAAGCATTATTCACATTATAGTCGCCAATCATTGGAATAGTGACATCTTCATCCGGCCATAAGTTAACATTAAACGTTGTTTGGTACTGACCATCACTGGTGCTAATCGGATAAATATCATTATTATGGTTCCGACCGAATGTGGATTTAGCCACCGAAACCTGTTTTGCTCGATCAATCAGTAATGGTTCATCTCCATCATAAACGAAGTAACCATCGTCTTTTAATCCATGGGTTATTTCCATTTTGGCATCCGCAATTTTATCCCGAGTTCCAAAAAACTCTATGTGGGCCTCACCAATCATTGTGATAACCGCCACATCCGGTTCAACTAATTTCGACAAAAAATCAAGCTGGCCTGGTCGATCCATTCCCATTTCAACAACTAGGAATTCAGTATTTGACTCCATTTGCAACAAGGTATATGGGACACCAATTTCATTATTAAAATTGTCATGGGTCTTCGTTACATTAAATGTGCTGGCAAGAACTGAAGCAATCATATCTTTGGTAGTTGTCTTACCATTACTGCCGGTGATTGCAATAACACGCGGGTTGATTTTGGCCAAATAATATTTGCTTAATTTTTGAAATGCTTTTAACGGATTATCAACAACCAGTGCGGGAATCTTTAATGGTAATCGATCAACATGGTCAGTTGCCCATAATGTCGCAGCTGCACCACTGGTGATCGCACGATCAATGTAATCATGTCCATCATGTGCACCGGCAAGTGGGATAAATAGTTTACCAGGCAACATCTTTCGAGTGTCAAAACAAACACCACTAACTTCGGTGTTTAAAGAATCATCTAAAATATCAGTTGTGTCGGCATTGATTGCTTTTGCAATCTCACCAATCGTCATTTTCATTAGTATTGCGCTCCAATTTTTATTAGCTACCTCAAAGTATAGCAAAAAACAAACGGCTAAACATGCGCCGCTTGATTCTGCCAATCCAGATGCCATTCAGATTTTTGCAAATTATATGTAAGATCACCCGCATAGTCGGTGTTCTCAACAACTGTTTTAGTTCTTAAAATAATTGACGCTTGATCCGGATTTTTTAAAATCCGCAAAGGGATATGATAAGTTCGGTTACGCTCGTGCAACGACCCAAACAGGATAAAAAGGCCATCATTTGCCTTTGTTATTAAATCAATCAAGATTGAGTTGTCAACGTCTTTAACGGCTAACGGTCTCAAAAAGACTCGCAAGGTATTGTGTGTATCACGCAAATTTCGTTTGAGTGCGATCTCCAGCACATGATTAAAATCAGAGAATCGACGATAATAAGTGCGTGTCGTATGATCGTTTTGAGTTAGATAGATATAATGATTTAATAACTTGGAAGAAAATGGTCGTCCCAATGGCGTTCCCATATGTGCCAGATACAATAATTCCGCAATCTCATAGGGCGAAAGATTATTTACACTATCTTCTGTATCGAAATCAATAAACTTCTTCTGTTCATTTGGATTTTTCAAAAGATAACGTTTAATCTCAGATGAACCCGTAATCAAATTAAATTTAG
This sequence comes from Lentilactobacillus diolivorans DSM 14421, assembly GCF_001434255.1. Lineage (GTDB taxonomy): Bacteria > Bacillota > Bacilli > Lactobacillales > Lactobacillaceae > Lentilactobacillus > Lentilactobacillus diolivorans. Next base: position 52,267 of record NZ_AZEY01000109.1, on the reverse strand, counting down.
AATGAGAATTATAGCCATTTGCCCCTTGGTCATCATTATTCAAAAGTATGATGTTATCCGGCAACTCCTCTAAACCGTTAATATAATCAGCGGCACTAATTCCCGAGGATAAAATCATATTGGAGATTGGATTTGTGTTTATAAAAATGAAATTGCCCTTCATAGTTTCATTTCCTCATATCAAGTTCTAGTTTTATTGTACTCTCGTTCATGCCATCTGTCCCCAATTAACTTAAAAAACCATAAGTTTGCCCTTTGGTTAAATAATTGGTACCATTGTTATTAATTCAATATAATGATGAGGTTACGAAAATGACTAACGTTTTATTTGTTTGTCTTGGAAACATCTGTCGTTCACCCATGGCAGAGGCAATGTTCGATCAGATGGTTAAAAATGATAATTTGGAAAATCAAATTCACATTGATTCAGCAGGAATTAGTAATGAAGAAGAGGGAAACTCCCCTCATCCTGGTGCACAAGCAGAAATGAAAAAACATGGCATCGATATTTCCAGAATGATTTCTCGTCCAATAACTAACGAAGATTTTACTTGGGCCGATTTAATTATTGGTATGGATAGTCAAAATGTTTATTTTCTTAAACAGATGGCTCCAAAAGCCGATCAAGCAAAGATTCATCTTTGTTTGGATATTTTGCCAGACGAAGCTGGCCAAGACATTCCCGATCCTTGGTACGACCATAAGTTTGGCAGGACATACGCACAACTTTCACGTTCCTTGCCAAAGTGGTTGGCTTACGTGGAAACTAACTTCAATTAATTATTAGCGGGCCTCAAAAGGGCTCGCTTTAATTTTGGCGTTGCAGTATTCAAGGGATACTTGTTGACCAGTTTCCCTCTAATCATCAGTCTGCCAGCACCCGTTGCATCACAAGTAACTAAAGTAACAATTGGCTTTCTCGTTTGATCAACAACGTCTACTCGATTAGCAGCAATAAATTTACGCTGATAGGCTTGGTACTGATAAATCGTTTTCATATCAGTTAAAAAGATCCGATCACCAACTTTGGTCTTGAAATATAAGGGACCGAACAGAACATAATGATTCACCATGTGGTGGCCAGCCAGCGGATAATTTCCCGTTCCCATTTTCTGATCTGGTCTCATCGTTCCGGCAGCTAACGCCAGGGTTGTATTTGAAACACCCAACCCAATGGGCAAATGAATACCAGACTTAGGAACTAATATTTGACCGACCATTTCAATTTGATTACTAGCCATTCTTGCTTTGACCGCTGTTTCAAAGTCAAGTGACTTCACTTTTTTAAAGTTGTAGCTGACATTATGACGATGTCGTTTCGTATCTTGCCTTTGTCTTTGCTCAGCACGAAGAACGACCCTCCTGGATACTTTAGGATGGTAAGAATTGATAATTTGATTTTTAATTGGCCGATTAAAAATCATTACAAGCGCTACTAAAACGAGTAAGATAAACACAATATTAATAGTTATTTTAAAAAACACATTTTTTTTCATGGTTAACCCTCATCTGCATTAATACTACAAAATTAGTTAGGAGGAAGAAAACAATTGGCTACAAATAGTGCCAATCCAAACTCATGGCGAAAGAATTTAGCAGTGCTATGGTTTGGAACTTTCATGGCCGGCGTTGGCTTTAGCGAAATTATGCCATTTCTGTCACTCTATGTCGACTCATTAGGCAACTTTACTCATGATGAGTTGAGTTTGTACAGTGGCCTTGCCTTTGCAGCAAGTTATTTTGTGACGGCCTTAGCCTCCCCACTATGGGGGAAATTGGCAGATCGAACCGGACGTAAATTGATGCTGGTCCGTGCCTCGGCAGGCATGGCCATCGTCTTCATCTTAATGGGGCTCGTCACAAATGTCTGGGAGCTCATTGGTCTTCGATTACTACAAGGTGTCTTCTCAGGTTATATTAGCAATGCTAACGCTTTAATTGCAACTCAAGTGCCTAAGAGAAAAAGCGGCCAGGCATTGGGAACATTAGTTACTGGCAACGTGTCAGGAACCTTGCTTGGCCCTTTACTTGGTGGAACACTCGCTTCCATCTTTACTTATCGAGTCACTTTTTTTATTACAGGTTTTCTTTTTCTAATCGTATTCCTAATCACAACATTTATGGTTCACGAAGATTTTCAACCTGTTTTAAAATCCAAAATGTTAAACACTAAAGATGTCATTGGCGAATTGTCAAACGCTAAACTTGTCTTTGGAATGTTTGTTACAACAATGATCATCCAAGCAGCTAACAACTCAATTGTTCCCATCTTGGCGCTATATGTCAGACAAATTATGCATAATAGTCCCGCAACAACTTTTTACAGTGGAATTGTTGCTGCAGTTCCCGGAATTGCGACCCTATTTGCCGCACCGTTACTGGGGCGCCTGGGAGACCGACTGGGAACAGACAAAATTCTGATTGCCGGTTTAATTTTAGCAATGGTCGTTTATGTCCCAATGGCGTTTGTAACCAATGTTTGGCAACTAATTGCTTTGAGATTCCTAATTGGAATTTCCAATGCTTCGATGCTACCTGCCGTTCAAGCAATTTTGGCAAAAAACACCCCACCACACGTAACCGGTCGGGTATTCAGTTGGAACCAATCGTTCCAAGCAATGGGAAACGTTGCCGGTCCAATGATTGGATCGGTGGTTTCTTCTGAATTCGACTATGCTGGTGTCTTCATTTCAACCGCCCTTTTAGTTGTCGTTAACCTGACAATGGTTTATTTTAACACCCGAGCAATGAGAAAAGCTCGCGTATAATCTCTTTAACCACTTAGTTTAAAAAAGACAGGAGGCGTTCAAACCACTATGGTGCTTTGAACGCTTTATTTTCGCCAAATAATCCACCATCCCCAGTTCACATCATTGCATAACAAATACATTCCCCCAAAAGAAAGTTAAAAAGCCAACAAAAAAGCGAGGCACCAAGTGTCCCGCTAAAAGTGATGCTAGTTGTTTGTAAGACCATATTTCTTGTTGAAACGATCCACGGCACCATCGGCCTGTGTAAACTTTTGCTTACCAGTATAGAATGGATGAGAATCAGATGAAATTTCAACACGAATTAATGGGTAGGTGTTGCCATCTTCCCACTTAATTGTTTCGTCAGAACCCTTAGTAGAACCTGATAAAAATTTAAAACCGGTACTTGAATCTTGAAACACAACTTGATGGTATTCTGGATGAATTCCCTTTTTCATAATATATATCGCTCCTTTGCCCTGAACCAATCTGATGATCCAGAGATTATCGATTAGTCAACCTTGTTAGTTTACCATAAAAGAAATATTCAATCAATAACAATTAAACTCTTTCTTCAATTTCCAATTTAACATTAGCACCAATGCCTGTGAGCTTGTCAACAATGTTGCCATAGCCACGCAAAATATTTTCGGCATGTGAGATTTCTGTAGTTCCCTTAGCCATTAGTCCGGCGATTAACAACGATGCACCAGCACGAATTTCGCCAGCATCAACTTTTGCTCCAACTAGATGGGGTGAATTATCAACAACAATAATGCCTTCTTCAGTATCTTCCGACTTGATCTTACCACCAAGTTTAGTTAACTGAGAAATATGTTTAATTCGTTGAGGATAAATGGTATCAATAATAATACTACGCCCCTGAGCTTTGAACAGCAATGGTGTGACAGGTTGTTGCAAATCGGTTGCAAACCCAGGATATGGCATCACTTTGATGCGAATAGGATTTAAATGATTCGAAGGGCCAACATAGATGCTGTCTTCATAAACCGTCAAATCACATCCCATCTCCTCTAATTTGGCAACAAACGCTTCCAAATGTTCAGGAATAATGTTAGTGATTAAAATACCGTCACCGACTGCGGCGGCAAGTGATAAATAAGTACCAGCTTCAATTCGGTCTGGAATAATCGTATGTGTATTTTTAGCCTGCAGGGTTGGGACACCTTCAATTCGAATAACATCAGTGCCCGCACCTCGAATGTTAGCGCCCATATTATTGAGGAAAGTGGCAATATCAATAATTTCCGGCTCCTTGGCGGCGTTGCCAATCACCGTTGTTCCCGGTGCTTTAACAGATGCCAAAATTGTGTTAATAGTGGCGCCAACCGACACCATGTCTAAAAATATCTGAGCACCATGAAGCCCATTTGGCCCCGTGGTAATCGAAACGGTACCATCATGTTCACTCACTTGTGCCCCCAGTGCTTTAAACGCCTTAATATGCTGATCGATCGGCCGGGGACCAATATTGTCGCCACCAGGAAAACTGACAGTCGCCCGTTGAAACCGACCGAGTAATGCCCCCATAAAGTAATAGGAAGCTCGCAAGCTTTTAATCGCTTTGCTTGGCAATGGTGCTTCGACAATATTCGTTGGATCAATCGTCAAAACATCACCTTTAAACACTGATGAAACATTCATTGATTTTAAGATTAACATTAAATTATGAACATCTAAAATGTCTGGGACTGAGTCAAATTTAACAGGCGTATCTGCTAAAATGGCCGCTGGAATTAAGGCAACAGTACTATTCTTAGCACCGCCAATTGACACCTCTCCAGAAAGACGGTTCCCACCATTTATTATTAATTTACTCATCGAAACTTTCCTCACTTTTACATTCGAACATTTTTCATGTCAAGAAACATATTATAGAAAATAACTGCAAAATACAATACCTTCAATTGAATTATACAATTTGTAACAATTAAAACAATTCCTGAAGACACACAAAAAGGAGTCAAGCCTTGGCCTGACTCCTTTTTGTAGATTGAAATTACTTTGATCGTTCAATATATCGATCATTGGCAGCTGAAACAAACTCTTTGAATAAACCTTCAGGACGATTAGGTCTTGATATAAATTCTGGATGGTATTGTGATCCAACAAAAAACTTATTAGCTGGAATTTCAACAACTTCTACTAAATGGTTATCAGGTGATGTTCCTGAAATGACCATTCCGTGTGCTTCCATTTCTTTTCGATAAGCATTATTAAATTCGTAACGGTGACGATGACGTTCTGAAATGACATCCGCATTATTATACGCAGCGGCAGCTACCGTTCCGGGTTTTAACTTACAAGGATATGCACCAAGTCTTTGAGTACCACCCATATCGTGGACGTCCTCTTGGTCAGCCATTAAATCAATCACGTTGTGTTTTGTCCGAGGATTCATTTCGGTCGAATTAGCATCTTTATCGCCGAGAACATCTCTGGCGAATTCAACACAAGCCATTTGCATTCCTAAACAAACGCCAAGATATGGCACATCTTTCTCACGCGCATATTTAATTGCCGTGATCATACCCTCGATTCCGCGATCACCAAATCCACCAGGAACAATAATCCCATCAGCCGGTGCTAGTAACTCTTCAACATTCTCGGGCGTAATTTTCTCCGAATCAAGCATTTCAAGATCAATATCGGCATCAACCGGGTAACCCGCATGCTTTAAAGCTTCTGCAACTGATATATAAGCATCGTGCAGACCAACGTATTTGCCAACCAGGGTAATGTGAACTTTTCGCTTCAAATGCTGAACATGTTGTTCAAGCTCTTTCCATTCTTCCATGTCAGCAACAGGTTTTTGAATGCCAAAATGATCAAGAATCTGCTGATCCATTCCTTGCTTTTGCAACATTAGCGGAATCGTATACAGCGTTGGAACGTCTAATGATTCAACAACAGCCTGTGGTTTAACATCACAAAAGAGAGAAATCTTTTTACGCATAGAATCAGTGATAGGCTTTTCAGAACGAACCACTAATAAATTCGGTTGAATTCCCAAGCTGCGAAGTTCTTTAACACTATGCTGAGTTGGCTTAGTCTTCATTTCATGAGCAGCATGTAGATAAGGCACTAACGTTGTGTGAATATAAAAGGTGTTCTCGTCGCCAACTTCCGTCTTCATTTGACGAATGGCTTCCAAAAATGGCAATGATTCAATATCACCAACCGTACCACCAATTTCAGTAATCACAATTTCGGCATCAGTCACTTTGGCTGCCCGCATAATTTTTTCTTTGATCATTCCCGTAATATGAGGAATAACTTGCACGGTTGCGCCAAGATAATCCCCATGTCGTTCTTTTCGGAGAACTTCATCGTAAATCTTACCCGTTGTAACGTTCGAGTACTTATTCAAATCATTATCGATGAATCGTTCATAATGGCCAAGATCTAGATCAGTTTCGGTTCCGTCGTTAGTAACAAAAACCTCACCGTGTTGATACGGATTCATGGTTCCTGGGTCAACGTTGATGTACGGATCAAACTTTTGAATAGTAACATTTAACCCTCGATTTTTCAACAATCGGCCTAATGATGCTGCCACAATTCCTTTGCCTAAGGAAGAAACAACGCCACCAGTTACAAAAATATATTTGGTCATTATATAATCCTCTCCTCTTAATAATTAGCCGGGGAATTCACAAATAAAAAAATCCCTATCCAAAAGTGAATAGGGAACATTTTAATCATCGTTCAGATGTCCTTGAAAACTTCAAGGAGCCCAAAAAACATAATACATACATTCTCAACTTTAGTCAAGGATTAATGACCATCTTTTGAGTTGAAATCATCGTCGTCATCGTCATCGTCGAATGAATCATCATCGTCATCATTCAATTCATTTAACTGGCCTTCAATCCCATCCGGTAAATCGGTATCATCAGGATCGTCGGTGTCATCATCAATGTCTTGAAGATCTTTATTGTACTTACCAAGATCTTCACCACTCTCATCGTCTGAGTCTTCATCATCGTCGTCATCCACCAGATCTTCGTCGTCTTGATCTTCGGGATCATCATCATCGTAATCAATGACATCGTCATCATCGGAAGCATCGGCAAGAAAAGCATTAACCTTGCGTCGTTTCTTACGCTTAGGACGATCCTCATCTTCATCTTCCGCATGAACAGTGGCTTCATCAATGGATTCGTATGGGTACCATGTTCGCAAGCCCCAAAGATTATCGCCAAGCGAAATAAAGCTACCGTCAATGTTCAAATCAGTATAAAATTGCGACAATCGTTCTCTAATTTCCTTGTTACTATCGCCTAAGTAACCCTGCACAGCATTAGCCAAATCGGCAAATGGCATCGTGTCGCCACGTTGGGCTAAGATTGCGTGGGCAACCTCGATCATCGATAGTTCACTTTTGTTTTGGCCTTTAAAGACTTCTAATTCCAAACTGGTACACGTCCTTTCAACAGTCTAAAAACTACTATACCCGATTAAATTGTAAATTGCAATCGAATATGATACTTACCTAGTAATTCATTTCCTGCGTACAACAAATAATCAATTTCTATATTTCCCCGAAGCGGCTGATTTAAAATTTCCATATTCAAGGAAGACGTCACAGTTTGAATATCTAAATTGCCATACGGTGTTCGGTATCGGGCAGCGACTCGTTTGCCATCACTAAACAGCAATTGTAATCTATTTTGAGCAGAACGGGTTAATTTAACATCCCCATTCTCCATAATTTTAATTGTGACGGGGACTGGTCCTTCATCAGCATCCTCATTATAACGAATATAAATACTGGTACCCATTTTAACCAGTTGTCCGGTTACGTCAAACATAAAATCAGACGTTTTACCATCCTGAACAATACTAGTTTCCAAATGAATTTGCGCGGGTACGCCAGTTGCTAAGTTGTCCATAATGCACCTTCTTTACTGGGACTTATCTAACTAATTAATTATATGAAGAATTCATCGCAAGTACAAGTGTTTTGAATTTAATTCAGTCCTTCATTACCATATTTAAGAGAATTATTGCTCAAGCAAACCCAAGCTGATCTCTTTGACTTTGCCCACTTGTCCTGGGACACTTTCTGTTATAATTAGGATAGCTGTTTATTCAATAACAAGTGGAGGTTTAATATGCCCTTTACAAATGAACCAATTACTGTCATCGATCAAACTTATGACGGCAGCAATAAATTAGATGCTTTTGCTGATACCAACGCCTTACTGGAACTTTGTGGCACATATCAGCGGCCATTTATTCATTTTTGGACAACGGCATTACCAACACTAATTTTAGGTATTAACGACCGCCATCTGCCTCGCTTAAACCAGGCCTTGCAAAGCCTAGTTGCTAATAAATACGATTACTTTCTCCGAAACTCTGGCGGATTGGCTGTCATTAGTGACTTGGGTATCCTAAATATTTCGTTGTTTATCCCCCAGGAAACAGTAATTTATACAGTTGACGATGCTTACGAAATTATCAAGGGATTAATTAGCATGTGTTTCCCACAACTGGACATTGCCAGCTACGAGATTGAACATTCTTATTGCCCAGGCAAGTATGACCTAAGCGTCAATGGTCAAAAGATTGCCGGTATTGCCCAACGCCGAACTCATGATGCCATCGTCCTCATGCTGTATCTCAGTGTTTCCGGCGATCAAGATCACCGAAGCGACGTTGTCACTGATTTTTACAATGCAGGCGACGCTTATTCACAAACGGACTGGAAGTTTCCTGTTGTCGACAAAACAACGATGACCACCATTCAACAACTGGGGATGCCGACCGTTACGCTGAAGGATGTTGAGAATAAATTTTTAGCAAGTGTCAGTAAGGAGGGCATTTCACTCGACTTAACCGGTTATCAGGAATTATTGGCATCAGATGAGTACCTATTACAACAAAAAAAGCAGTTGCGAAAAATGCAATTACGAAATGAACAACTGCCAAGAATCTAAGGAGATAATTTTTTGGATTACGCACATCAACAACTAAAAAGAGAAAAGGTATTTCGTGATCCGGTTCATAACTACGTCTACGTAAAATATCAGGTCATTCTTGATTTGATTAACACAAGTGAGTTCCAACGGTTACGCCGAATTCATCAATTAGGCACAACATCACTAATTTTTCACGGCGCTGAACATTCCCGTTTCTCTCATTCAATGGGTGTTTACGAAATTGCCCGGCGAATTATTGAATCATTTCAAAAGAACTTTCCATCGCAAAAACCAGGTGACGGCTTATGGGATGATTCCGAAAAACTAGTCACCCTTTGTGCAGCCCTACTACACGATATTGGTCATGGTGCTTATTCGCATACTTTTGAACATATTTTCGGTACAAATCATGAAAAAATTACCCAGGCAATTATTACATCAGATTCAACCGAAATTAATCATGTGCTCAGAAAAGTCAGCCCGGATTTCCCTGAAAAAGTAGCAAGTGTGATTAACAAAACTTATCCTAACAAACAAGTTGTTGAAATGATCTCCAGTCAACTTGATGCGGATCGAATGGATTACTTATTACGGGATGCTTACAATACTGGTGTTAAATACGGGACATTTGATCTTTCAAGAATTCTAGAAGTAATGCGACCATATCAAGATGGTATCTGCTTTGAAATGAGTGGCATGCACGCTGTCGAAGATTACATTGTTAGTCGATTTCAAATGTATCAGCAGGTTTATTTTCACCCTGTTTCCCGATCGATGGAAGTTATCCTAAACCGGCTATTGCAGCGGGCCAAATTCATCTTTAGCACGCCAACGCATAAAGATCCACAAACGCCTTATTTACTGTTACCATTCTTCCAAGGTGATTTTAATTTGGCCGATTATCTGCAGCTTGACGATGGCGTTTTAAATACTTACTTTATTCACTGGAAACGCTATCCAGATGATATTTTAAGTAATCTGGCCAGTCGCTTCATCGACCGAAAACCGTTAAAGTCCGTTAAATTTAATGCTAACACTAAAGAATTATTACCAAGGCTACGACAAATTATCGAACAATCCGGTTTTAATCCTGATTATTACACCTCAACAGACAATAGCTTTGATTTACCCTATGATGCTTATCGTCCGGGTAAAAAACAAATTGAATTGATGCAAAATGATGGTACTCTGGTTGAACTTTCAACAGTCAGCCCCATTGTTAAAGCAATTTCTGACAAGCAAACCGGTGACAACCGCTTTTTCTTCCCAAGAGAGATTCTTAGACCTGAAGAAAATGTTGATCTTTTTCAACCCGAATATGATGAATTTAAAAATCACATTCGTAACGACCAATTAATAAACGACCCAAAGGAGTAACGGAATGACTATCAAGTTAATCGCAATCGACATCGATGGGACCCTTTTAAATGAAAATAACGAGCTTGCTCAGGCAACAATTGATGCTATTACTTCAGTTCGCAAAAAAGGAATCAAAGTGGTACTTTGTACTGGAAGGCCTTTAAGTGGGGTTCAACCTTACTTGGACAAATTAAGCATCAGTGGTGCGACTGAATATGCCATCACCTTTAACGGCGCCATGGCACAGGATCTCGAAGGTCATGTCATGGCACATCACACGCTAACTTATAACGACTTTTTGGAAACCGAAATGATTGCCAGAAAATTAGGGGTTCATTATCAGTTTGAAACAATGGATAGTATTTATGCATTTAACCGTGACCTAAGCCCTTATAGTATTGGCGAAAGCTATTTGGTTCGATTACCGGTTAAATTTAGATCCCCGGAAGAGATCAATCAACACATGGTCATTTCAAAAGCAATGTTTGTCGATTTTCCGGATCTGATCACCAAGGCCAATCAGAACCTTCCTCAACAACTTCGTGATCAATTATACGTGGTTCAAAGCGAACCATTCTTTATTGAGTTGATGAACAAACAAGCCAGCAAGGGAAATGCGCTGAGTGATTTAGCCACTCAACTTGGGATGTCCGCCGATAATGTCATGGCAATCGGTGATCAAGGCAATGATCTCACTATGGTCGAATATGCCGGCTGTGGCGTTGCAATGGGAAATGGTATTGATACAGTGAAAGCTGCCGCGTCATTTATCACAAAGCCCAACTCTGAAGATGGGGTTGCATATGCCTTAAATAGATTTATTAAATAATTTCAATAATCAAGCCCCCATAAAACCAACTTCTTTAGAAACTTGGTTTTATGGGGGCCTGATTATACTCTCAGAAAGAATTATTTATATTAAATGACGAGACCGGTTTAAAATTAATTTTGTCCTATTTTCTTTAATTTAATCTTGATTATTGCCAAATAAAAAAGGGCACGAAAAGCAACCCTCAGTCGTACTATGAAATTGAGAATGGAACAACAATTGTTTTGCCCAGTTTCTATGAGTGTAAACACGATGATTACTGAGTAGAGACGTGGGGACCAACAAGCAACCCCCGGCCATCCATATAAGTCCCCTAACTTAACATTCCAAAGTCGGAAATATTAAGTTAGGGGACTTATATTCTGAGATCTAACCGCTTGCTGGCCCACTCTGTTTCCAACACGATCGGAGACTATCCGTTTTCGTCTCACAGTGTTCTTTTAAATACTAGTCAAAACAATTCCCAGACCAATCATAAAAATACCAACAGATAAACAAAAGCGGGCATACCGATTAACTTTAATTGGCTGGTTTTTAATTGACGCCACTTCTTTGGCTTTAGGATACTTAGGCCCATTTTCTGATTCCAAATCAGACTTTTTTCGAAATGAAAATCGCCAGCCGGTAAACAGGTGACCAGATCCCACAATAAAGATCGAAGCAATCACCAGTAATGCAAGCCCGATCAGAAAATCAAGGTTTCCTAAAAACATCAATCCTGACGAACCACTTATTAATAACCAAATCGCATTAAATAAAGCAACGATAATGATCCAGATAAATGATAAATGGGTTTTATACAGAGCCTTCATTAATCCTGATCACCACGAAATCGATTATTAAATAATGGGCTAACTGGTTTGTTTTCATTAATCCGCTTAATGGCATCACCAATCAATGGACCAACCGAAACTTGTTGAATCTTATCAAGATGCTTTTCTTTTGGTAACTGAATTGTATCAGTCACAACCAATTGTTTAATTGGCGATTTTTTAATCCGATCAATTGCTGGTCCTGACAAAACGGGGTGCGTACAACAAGCGTAGACTTCAGTGGCACCGGCATCAACGAGCGCTTGGGCGCCTAGCGTGATGGTCCCGGCTGTATCAATCATATCATCGATCATCAGACAGCGTTTACCCTTAACATCGCCGATGATATTCATAATTTCAGCAACGTTTGCTTCAGGACGTCGTTTATCAATAATTGCGATTGGTGCCTTCAAAAACTCTGCCAATGCCCGAGCTCTTGAAACACCGCCATGATCAGGTGAAACAACGACATCATTGCTACCAAATCCCTGCTTGATAAAATGATCAGCTAACAGTGGTGCACCCATTAGATGGTCAACGGGGATGTCAAAGAATCCTTGAATTTGAGCCGCATGAAGATCCAATGTTACCACCCGATCGACACCATCTTTTTGAATCATATTAGCCACTAATTTAGCGGTAATTGGTTCACGTGAACGGGCCTTGCGATCTTGTCGTGCATAACCGTAATACGGAATCACAACATTGATGGTCCCAGCACTTGCTCTTCGTAACGCATCAACCATGATCAATAATTCCATCAAATTATCGTTAACTGGAGCAGATGTTGATTGAATAATAAAAATATTGTCGCCACGGATACTTTCTTCGATATTAATCCGAATCTCACCATCACTAAAACGATCAACAGATGTTTTACCCAAAGGCACGCCGACAGTCTCTGCGATTTTTTCGGCTAATGGACGATTTGAATTTAGCGCGAAAATTTTAAGTTTAGAATCAAAATATTGCTGAGCCATATGATCCTCCAATTTATTTTTTGTTAACTCATTTCTAACCTAATTATACAATGTTTTATTAGAAAATTATTGTTAATCCTTCTGATATGGTAATTTTTTGAAATAGCCAGGCTTATTTGTCTGTCGTGAACGGGCAATTGCCATGTCATACTGGTTAACAGGCCGATTAATTGTTGAACCAGCGGCAATAAATGAATGATCTTGAATATCAAGCGGCGCAATTAAATTCGAGTTGCTGCCGATAAATGAATCGTCGCCAACTGTCGTTTCATGCTTATGAGCACCATCATAATTGACAAAAATAACGCCACAGCCGACATTAATATTTTTACCAAGTTTTGCATTACCAACATATGTTAAATGACCAACCTTGGTTCCTTCACCAATCGAGGCTTTCTTTACCTCAACGAAGTTCCCCAAATGAACGTGCTTACCTATCAATGCGTGTGGTCGCAAGTGACTGTTTGGTCCAATGTCTGAGTGATCCAGCATTTCTGACTCTTCAATCAGTGAAGATGTGACAGTCACGTGATCATGAATAACCGAATTCCGAATTTCAGAATTGGCCCCAATATAACAATCGTTACCGATCACCGTATTACCCTTAAGCTGGACACCTGGTTCAATAATGGTATCCGATCCAATCTTGACACCGGCATCAATATACGTCCGTTGTGGGTCAATCATTGAAATACCGTCAGCCATATGTTGGCGATTAATCCGCTCCTGCATAATCCGAGTGGCATCAGCTAAGGCAATCCGATCGTTGACACCCATTGACTCATTGAAATCGTCCATTTTGTATGCAGCAATTGTCTCGCCTTCCTGCTTCAAAACTTCAATGACATCCGTTAGATAATATTCTCCTTGAGCGTTATGATTATTGATTTTATGCAGTGCTTCAAACAATGAGCGGTTATCAAATACGTAAACACCCGTATTGATTTCGTCAATAGCTTGTTCTTCAGTCGTCGCATCTTTTTGTTCAACAATCTTTTCAACAATTCCCAAATCATTGCGAACAATCCGACCGTAACCTGTTGGATCAGGTGCCTTGGAAGTCAAAATTGTTGCTTTGGCTTTTTTGTTTTGATGATAAGTGAACAAATTTTCAAATGTTTTAGTTGTGAACAGCGGTGTATCCCCACTAACCACCATCGTCATCCCATCAAGGTCTCCTAAAAGCTTTTCGGCCTGAAGAACGGCATGCCCAGTTCCTAACTGCTTTTCCTGGACAACGTATTTGGTTCGGTTACCAAGATTCTCGCGAACGGCGTCCGCACCAAAGCCAACAACTGTCACAATATTGTTCATATTTGCTTTTTGAACTTGTGTTAAAACGTGATCGACCATTGTCTTCCCACAGAGTCGGTGTAAAACCTTATATAGTTTTGATTTCATCCGAGTCCCTTTGCCTGCAGCCAAGATAATTGTATTCTTTGTTGCCATCATAAATGTCTCCCCAATGCGTTCTAATTAAATATCTTTTCCAAATAATTACCTGGTTGTGAAATAACGGTGTTATTTTCAGCATCTACTCTCATCAACGACGTGTAATCACCAACTGATCGGCCATTTGGAGCAGTACTTTCAGCCACAACACCAACACCAATTAAATTAGCATCAAATTCATCAACCATAGAAATCATACCACCAACGGTGCCACCACCACGCATATAATCATCAACAATCAATACGTTTGAATCCGGTTTTAAGCTCCGTTTTGACAATGACATTTTTTCGATCCGGGTTGACGATCCAGAAACATAGTTCACATTAACCGTTGATCCTTCAGTGATCTCCGTATCATGTCGAACAATCACAAATGGCACATTTAAGAAGTCAGCAACACTTTGGGCAATTGGAACCCCTTTAGTTGCAATCGTCATCACAGCATCCACGTTTTGATTGAGATACTGGGTCGCAAAAATTCTACCAATTTGGCGTAACGTGGCTGGGTTTCCCAATAAATCAGACATGTAAACATAACCACCAGGAAGATATCTTGTATCTGAAGACATTTCTTCGATTAGCTGGCTAACGACATCTTGGGCTTCTTCCTTTAACATGTATGGTAAAAATCTGGTACCACCAGCAGCGCCGGGAATTGTTTCAAGTAACCCCGTTCCACGGGCTTGGAATGTTCGTTTTAAAATCGTTAAATCTTCACTGATTGATGATTTGGCTGAGTCGTAACGATCCGCAAAAAATGTCAACGGCACAAGTGTATGTGGCCGTTCCAACAAGTATCGAGTCATATCGATCAATCGATCACTTCTTCGTATCTTCAAAAATCCCACCTCTAGTTTATGTAATATCTATTTGATTTTATCATAAATGTTCGGCTTTTGGGGGCTCTATATCAAAATATAATGTTTTCGAAATGATTTACGATTTTAACCAACCAAAGATTCATGTTTATTTGGGGGTAACACAAGAAATCGGCCGCTAAACCAACCCGGTTAATTAAGGTGAAAGGTGCTATAAACTCGTCTTTCTTACCGCATTAAATACCAATGCCAAGGCATAAATAACTGCTTCAATCGTTGCAATAAAAAATGTAACCGGCCAATTTGTTAAATATCCAAGATAAAGGCCGACCCAAACACCAAACAAAGCAAAACCAACGGCTAATCCCATCATTTTAGCAACCGTATGAACATAATACTTTGCACTGGCAGCCGGTAGTGTTAATAGCACAAAAATCAACAGCGACCCAACAATCTGGGCGGCAACACTCACGCTAAAAGCCAACATCACTAAAAAAACAATCGAAATGAGTGACCGATGAATATGATTCGTATTAGCCCCAACTGAATCAAAAGAATCATCTTTTAAATTCCGATAAATCATTAATAAGATTAATAAAATGACACCCGATAAAAAGGTCATTTGAATCACTTCATGATGACTGATGCCAATCACACTTCCGAATAAAATACTGGTTGCATAACTGGAATTTTTGCTTGAAAGCGATAAAAACAGAATGCCCATCCCAATAAAGAGCCCGGAGATTGCACTAATCACAGCCTCCCGACGAGATTGGACAGACCCACTCAATTCACCGACCAAAACTGAACTAACAGTGGTAAAAGCTAGCATCCCGTTTAATGGCAGCCAACCGATGAAAACGGCAAAGGAAGCGCCCGCAAATCCAATTTCAGACAATGTGTGAGCCATAAAAGGCATATCCCTCGCAATGACAAAGACTCCCATCATCCCACTCACAATCGCAATTAATGTACCTGCAAAGTAGGCATTTCGCATAAACTCTAGCTCAAACATATTGTCCCTCCTGATTTTCATTGTGCAGGTCACTCATAGCGCCTGTTGTATATTTCCCCTTTCTCAGCCACAGATAATGATCTGGGTATTTATGAATCAGCTGCATGTCGTGCGAGACAAAAAGGATCGTTAGCCCCAATTGCTTATTCAGCCGAAGAACGACATCCAGTAATTCCTGCTTCGTATTCGGGTCAAGACTGGCAGTTGATTCATCCAGAATCAATAAATCAGGATCATTCACCAAAGCTTGACCCAAATATGCTTTTTGCTTTTCACCACCGGATGCTAAACCAAGTGGCCGGTTAGCGATGTCAGTCAAGCCAACCAGTTCGATCACTTTTTTTATGCGCGCTTTCTCTTTTTTCGATAACCAAGGCAGCTTAATACCGGTAAAATTAAGCGCGATAAAATCCTTAATTGATAACGGAAATTCGATGTCAACATTTCTAAACTGAGGAACGTAACCAATTTTCAATCCGTCTTTTAAACGGACTTCGCCACTTGAGGGACGTAGTTGATTTAAAATAATTCGAACAAGCGTTGTTTTTCCGACCCCATTTTCACCGATCACCCCTAAGAACTCGCCCCGGTTAACCTTAAAGCTTAAGTTAGTGAGAACTGGATGGTTAGGAAAACTTAGTGACAAATTTTCAACAGAAATTAATGTTTCACTCAAATGAAAGCCTCCAATGTATGTAAAAAGTAATTATTACTGTTTTAGTTTAAAGTAAATTGAGATTTTGTCAATTACCGTTATGCATAAATTGCTTCAATATCACCTTAATCCGTGCCTGTCTCGGCGCCTAAATTTATCAGTCATGTTGATGTCAAAATAGATCACTGATCGACTATTTTAAAGATAGTTTCCTGTTAAGTCCACGCTTTCATGATCCGTTACAACCACCGCTACCGTTATAAGTGTTAAAGGCTTGTTTAATCATGCAAAAATCAAAAATACCCCGATCCGACAGTAAAAATGATGTTAGATCGAAGTATTAATAATCGCCAATGACTTGTTGATTGTTTAACAAAATGAACAGTTATTTTTCTTACACCGACATCCGTGCCCAATTGAACTCACTTAGTCCATCGAACACTCGGGTTGCGTCAAATAAACCTCGCTACAAAATCCTGAAATACTATTAAAAACCCGACGAGCCCGCGTTTCATTAGGACAGATACCAAAAACAGTCGGTCCACTGCCACTCATCACCGATCCATCAGCGCCATATTTTAAAAGACGTTCTTTGATCGTTGAGATTTGGGGATGATTTGCAATTGTGATTGACTCCAATGCATTCCCCATGTTATTAACAATTTGGGAATAATGATCATTCTGAATACCACTTAAAAGCGCGTCAATATTGGGATGATCAATTTTCGTATGCACCATTCGTCTAATAATTCGGGGAGTCGATACGCTAACATTAGGCTTAGCCAATACAAACCACATTTTAGGTAATTTTTTAAGTGGTGTCACGATCTCTCCCCGTCCCTCCACCAATGCTGTGCGACCGTAGATACAATAAGGCACATCAGAATCAACTTGGAGCCCTAACATTGCCAGTTGCTTTTGCGATAACCCCGTTTGAAACATTTCATTGAGGGCTCTCAATACTGCAGCTGCATCCGAGGAACCACCGCCAAGTCCAGCGGCAACCGGAATATGTTTCTCAATTGAAATGATAATTCCAGCTTTAATGTGAGTCAGATTTAAAAAAAGTTTTGCAGCCTGGTAAGCAAGATTTCGGCGATCATTTGGCAAAAAGCCGGCATCCGACCTAATCTTAATTGCACTTGATTGGATTGTCTCAACTTGGACATAATCGACCAAACCAATTGAAGTCATCACCATCCGCCACTCAATTGAACCATCGGGGTGCACAAAAGGTGAGTCAAGCCCTAAGTTTAATTTTGCTGGTGCTCGAACAATCATCTTCATGGCCCACACCTCTCCTCATCGGCTGCTTAATAACAAAAGTATACTAAATTATTTATTAATTGTCAGCGAATCCAGTGAAAAAATGGCCAAAACAAAAAGGCCTCCATGGCCCCAGAAATAGGTAAGCATCTTATTCGGCTTGCACATTGTCAAAATCGACTTCAATGTTTTTAGTTAAGATATCAGTATAACTATATGAAACTCGTTCAAAATTAGATTTCCCTGGATCTAACTCCACAACAAAAACTGCAGGAAAAGTCTCTCTCAAAACGCCTCGGCGCTTGGTGGTCTTTCTTCGTCCGATTTGAGAAGTCACTAAAACGTGTTGCCCAATATGATCATCCATTTTATGTTTGATCACAGACAGTGTAATTGGCATTATATTCACCTCACAATAAATCATTATAGCATGTGAGGAACAGAAACGCAAATTTTACCACATTTCGCTTTATCTATCAACACAAAAATAATAAAGATTAGTTTAAGATACCTCGTTTATGAAACTCATTACCTAACATGACAAACTGATCCACTGTTAATTGTTCAGGTCGAACACCTGGGTCAATGTTAAGAGTAGCCAAGATTGCTTTCATTTCTGCCTTAGTCTCAGTTGTTTTGCCGAAGATGCCTTGTAAATTATTCCAAAGTGTCTTCCGTTGATGCATAAAACAGCCCCTGACAAAACCGACAAACCGTTTTTGGTCAAAAGGTACCGACTCTTTGCGTGTTTTCTTTGTTAACCGAACAATGGCAGAGTCAACTTTGGGTTGAGGAATAAATGCAGTCCGCGGAACAATAAACGGAATTTCGACATGATTTGATTCTTGAACAATTACTGACAATGACCCATAAGGCTTAGTGCTTGGCTCGGCATTCAACCGATCAGCAACTTCTTTTTGCATCATTACCACAATTGCTTCAAAGTCGATTTGATCTGACAATAAATCCATGACAATTGGCGTGGTAATATAATATGGCAAATTAGCGACCACTTTTACCGGCCGATTTGGTTCAAAATATTGTCCGATCACCTCGGGCAGATTAGCCTTCAAAATATCCTGATTAATAATCGTAATATTATCATATGGCGACAGAGTTTCTTCCAAGACTGGTAATAAGTTTTGATCAATTTCAAAACCTAATACTTGGTGGGCAGCCTTGGCCAATTGTTCAGTCAAGCCGCCAATTCCAGGTCCAATTTCAATCACATTATCTGCTTTTGTAATTTGAGCAGCTTCAACAATGTGGTTCAAAATATTAAGATCTGTTAAAAAGTTCTGACCAAGACTCTTCTTGGCCGACAAGCGATACCGGTTAAGGATCGCTTGGGTTCGTGCTGGACTTGCAATTGCTGGATAATCAGTCATTTTTACCGTCCTTATCAATTTTCTTGACCGCATCTACGAATTGAGTGTGCGTAATTCCAAACATTCGTAACCGATGTTGGAGTTGCTTACCATTGACATACCCGATATGCAACAGCTCCCCCAGCTGCTGACGACGTTGTTTGGATTGAGGATTTCCCATTAAACCGTCGGTCATCAACTCTTCCCGGGAAATCAATTCCTCGGCCGATTGATCCTCGGTATAGACTCGATGGAGCGCATCCTTAATACTTTCAACGCTGGCGTGTTCAACACCCAGCGACCCCTCAGAACGTTTAGGAGCCCCCTGCTTCTTAGTAATAAAAGCATGTTTTACGTTGGGAACTTCGGCCGCAATTGTTTTGCGAATCTTCTCGCCGGAAAAATCCGGGTCGGTGAAAACAATCACACCACGAGTCTTGGCCAATTTTTTAATTAAGGCCATCGTTTCATCCGGAATTGCCGATCCGCGAGTTTCAATCGTATCAGCGTCCACTGCCCGTAAAATTCGCTTAGTGTCATCTTTACCTTCAACCACAATCACTTCTTTAATTTTCTTCATCAAATCTAGTCCTCAATTCCAAATAGTCGCAATGCGTTCGCATAAGTATGAGCAGCAATATCATCAGGATTAACATCACAGAACCGAGCAATTGCTTCAACCGTATACAGTGTATAAGCCGGTTCATTTTGTTTGCCCCGCAAAGGCTCAGGAGCTAGATACGGTGCATCTGTTTCCACTAACATCCGATCAAACGGGGTTTGCCGGACTGATTCGTGAACCTCCCGCGTCTTTTTAAAGCTGGCAACACCACTGTAAGACACCAACATCCCTAAATCTAAAAATTTCTTTAGCCACTCCGGATCACCATTAAAGCTGTGCATCACACCACCGATATCAGAAACATTCATTTCTTTTAAGATGGCATACGTATCTTCAAAAGCATCCCGATTATGAACAGAAATTGGAAGATGCAACTGCTTGGCGATATCAATTTGCCGCTTGAACACTTGTTTCTGAACAGCTCTTGGTGACGTTGTCTGATAGTAATCCAACCCAATTTCTCCCAATGCAACAACTTTGGGGCTTTGTAACTGTTCAATCAACAATTTTTCCTGTTCGTCATGGTAGTGAATCGAATCCTCAGGATGCCAACCAATAATAGAATACATATCTGGATATCTTGCTGATAAAGCCAGTGAGCGATCGTTTAAAACCTGGTTTGATCCGACATTGGCCAATTTAACAACACCCAGGGCTTTCGCATGTTGCGCGTACTTTTCAACGTTTGAATAAAATGCATCGTCGTTTAAATGTGTATGTGAATCAAAAATTTTCATGATCTACCTCGTTATTACCACTTACAACAAAATATGGGTGACTGGTCATACCAATAATTTCTGATAAATAACTAAACTCCCAGTATTTTGATGGGTTGTTTTTTCCCGTTGCAATCGAAATCACTTGGCATTCACTTAAACGCTGCCAAATTGCCTAACTCTGGAGGCTTCTCAGCGACAACAAAAGGACCAGAACAAATCACGCTTTGTCCCAGCCCCTTCATTATACATAATTATGATCTAATCGTACCAATTCTACTATTTTTAATCCCGACAGATAGCCGTCAAAGCCCATTGACCCAGTAATTATTGGTAATCCCAATCACCAGCTCTAATCCGAAAACTGCCGATGTTGTTACTCTAGTGTGATACCATTCTCAAAATGGGAATCAACCGTGACTAGTTCAACATTACCATCCGGATGCTCAACCGAAAGGAGCATCCCTTGACTAACTTGTCCACGCATTTTCCGCGGCTTTAAGTTGGATACAATGATAACTTTCTTGCCAACTAATTTTTTGAAGTCGGGATACCACTGAGCGATTCCGGAAAGGATTTGACGGTCACCATCATCGCCGGCATTTAGTCTAAATTGAAGTAACTTATCAGCGCCTTGGACCTTGTTAACATCCTGAACTTCAGCAACTTTCAACTCAATCTTTTCGAAAGCATCAAATCTAACTTCCTTCTTAGTCAACTTAAGATCGGTTGTTTCGGGATCAAATTCCTTTTCAGCCGCTTGCTTCATTGCTGCTCGGCCCTTAGCCTTATCATTTTTCGTCATCTGGGCCTTAATGAAGTCAACTTCTTCATCAACATCAACCCGGGGGAAAATTGGGGTTCCCTTAGCAGCACACTGACCACCAGCAGGTAAGTCAGCGAATCTAAGTTCTTTGAGATTGATTGCCTCAGTAAGACCTAATTGTTGAAAAATTTCTTTGGGTGCATGAGTCATAACTGGACTAATCAGCTCTGCGATGACCCGTAAACTAGCTGCCAAATGTGCCATAGTTGAAGCCAATTTGTCTTTATCAGCATCGTCCTTAGCTAAAACCCACGGCTCGGTTTGATCAATATATTTATTGGTTTGGGATACTAATTTCCAAATCTCAGCAAGCGCATCTGAGAAATGTAAGTCATCCATCAATTGTTTATAGTTCTTGGTGACTTCAGCAGCTGTATTCTCCAGCTCCGTGTCAAACTCTGTAACCCCAAGTCTGAGTTGTGGAATGATGCCGTTCTCATACTTATTAATCATTGAAACCGTTCGATTCAGTAAGTTTCCAAGGTCATTTGCCAAATCAAAATTTACCCGGTCAACAAAATCTTCCGGTGTGAAGATCCCATCATTAGCGTAAGGCATTGCCCGGAGCAGATAGTAACGTAATGCATCCAATCCGTAACGATCAACTAAAGTCTCTGGATAAATGACATTTCCCTTAGACTTGGACATCTTACCATCCTTCATTAATAGCCAACCATGGCCAAAGACCGTTTTGGGTAATGGCAACCCAAGCGCATGCAAAATAATTGGCCAATAGATGGTATGGAAACGAACAATTTCCTTACCCACCATTTGAACATCAGCAGGCCAATATTTCTTGAAGTTACTATCATCTTTGCCATCATAACCCAATGCAGTAATATAGTTTGACAATGCGTCAATCCAAACATATACCACATGCTTAGGATCAGACTTGACGCGAACCCCCCAGTTGAAACTGGTTCGAGAAACGGCAAGGTCTTCAAGTCCCGGCTGGATGAAGTTCTTAATCATCTCATTCATTCGTGAAGCAGGCTGAATAAAATCTGGATGGTCCTTATAATACTGAAGTAGCCAATCCGCATACTTACTCATTTTAAAGAAGTATGATTGTTCATGAACTAATTGAACTTCATGGCCGCTTGGCGCCTTACCACCGACAACCTTGCCGTCGTCATCACGATAAACCTCAGCGAGTTGACTCTCGGTAAAGTATTCTTCATCAGAAACCGAATACCAGCCCGTATACTCACCTAAATAGATGTCACCAGCATCAAGTAATTTCTGAAAAATGTCAGCAACTGCTTTTTCGTGGTAATCGTCAGTTGTTCGAATAAACTTGGTATTAGAAATTTCCAATTTTTTCCAAAGTTCTTTAATGGTTCCTGCCATCTTATCAACATAACTTTGTGGTGACATCCCCAATTGTTCTGCTTTTTGTTCAATTTTCAACCCATGTTCATCGGTTCCGGTCAGAAAAAATACATCGTAACCCATTGCCCGTTTATAACGAGCTTCCGCGTCACAAGCAATTGTTGTATATGAATTACCAATATGTAATCTCCCTGATGGATAATAAATTGGAGTTGTGATATAAAATTTTGGCTTACTTTCTGCCATGAAAGTACCTCTTTTCCAAACTTATTAATCTTTAATAATTACAATCCAGTATAGCAAAAAAAGTAATCGTATGCGAGATAATTTGGTGAACGAAAGCTTGTTTAAACGACTTCATCAACCAGAAAATCTTCAACTGATTGATTGGGGCCGCCAAGATTAATCCCCCATTATTCCAGTCCATTCACTTTAAAACAAATCCATCTGTAACGGCGATAAATGATCAAACGAAATTCCCAACAGCTTCTGTAACTGCAAAGCATTATCAGCCGCATCCCGGCCAGCATTATTATTGAAAATAACGCAAACTTCCTTACAGTGCTTTTGCAAGGCCAAAATGGTTTTACAAAACTGTTGTAATTCTTCTTTTGAATAACGATAAAGAGTCCGCTTCGATCGCCAATCACTGCCGTTTTCCGTCCAGCCTTTCACATTTCTACCATGCAGTCGAAGTAAACTCAACTGATCATTGGTAACAATTGGCTCAAATGGAACTCCCATGTTGGTCGTATGGGGTTCATCGACCGCAACGAGTGTCATCCCCAATTCATGTAAATAACCCGAAACATCCCGGGTGATTTCTTTGCCAAACCAGCTGGCATTCCGAAATTCCACTGCAATCGGATACCCAACCATCAACTGGCTGATTCGACGCAAATATTCAATTGTTTCAACGCTACGGCCAAAATAGGGTGGAAATTGAAACAGAATTGTTTTTAACTGACCCGCATCTACCAAAGGGGCAATTGCCCGTTGATACCGATTAAAAATTTCAAGCCGTTCTTCATTTCCCACGGGATCCGAACTGCCTTGATCATGCATCGTCATCACGCGATTCGCCTTTAAAACAAATTGAAAGTTATTCGGAACTTGCTGTTGCCAGTTAATGATCACTTCAGTTTTAGGAACTGCATAAAATGGCGTATCCAACTCAACAACTGGAAAATGAGCACTATACTCCGTCAGCCTGACTTTTCGTTTCTGACCATCAATCAACGACGGATGCTCTGAAAATGTTGTTAAACCAATTGTAATCATGCGTCTGCCCCTTTCTGATAAACCATGATTAAACGCTTAGTTGATCAAAAAAGTCGACGGCATTCTCCTTAATCATTGTAAATGGAAATGCAAAGTCTAACTTCTCTTCGTTAATTGCAAGGACTTTAGCATTTTGGGTGCGATAATCAATTAAACCAGCAAATGGATAAACTCTAAACGACGTGCCGACAATCACGATTAAATCAGCGTTTGATACAGCACTCACACTCATTGAAATGGCACTTGGATTAAGCCCTTCTCCGTACAACACAATGTCGGGTCGTAAAACACCACCACAGTTTCGATGATACATGCTCTTCAAATACTCGTGATAATCAACTTTTTTCCGACACTTCTGACAGTAGACGTTATAAAGATTCCCGTGAAACTCAATCAGGTTTTTGGTACCGGCTTTTCGATACAGACTATCGATATTTTGGGTCACAACTGTTGCCCCACGTCTTTGGGTAAAGGCAGCCTGTTTTTCATGAATCACGTTTGGCTTGGCGTCTGGATAATACATATTTGATTTTTCATACTGATAGAAAACTTTAGGTTCATTGTTTAAACAATCAGTACTTAAATAATACTCCGCGGGTTTATCAGATTTATCATTTGTATAAAGACCGTTCTTAGAGCGATAATCAGGAATCCCTGAAGCCGTTGATACACCGGCACCAGTTAGAAAAACAATATGTTTTGCATTATCAAATTCGCTTTGAATTTTAGGATCAATTGCAGTCATTGAATTCCTCCTCAACTTTTATGACTTACGTTCAATATAAGGCATTTTTAGTTCATCAAACAACTCTTTCACCGTTTTATTGTAAATCGTCTTGAAAAATTCTGGATTATCTTGATTTCCTTTGGGATTAGCAATTACGAACGAGTTTTGGTCATCCACCCGATTGAATCCAACATATGCCCGCGTGTTGCTGCTAACCTCGATTAGTTCCGAATGGTACACCTCAAATAATTGTTTTACCTGCAGCCCTAATTGTCGTTTTGACAAGACACTCGTTAATGTTGTGAATTCATCATTGTGTAAAGGCGGTAGCTCCCACTTTCGCAACTGTTCATCAAATGCCTTAAATAGTTTAACAACATTTCGTCGCAAACCAAATGGCGAATCAGTCGGCTTCTCCGTAATAACCTTATAAAGGTTCCTAGCAGCAGCCAATGAAATTGGAAAATCGCCGCTGAGTTTATCAGCAACAGAATCAAAATGGTCACCATAAAACACAAGTGCATCCAACAAAGTCATTAATCGTAACGTCATTTGATCGTCTACCGGATCAGGTTCGGGCTTAATGGTTGCATAAATTCCCTTAAGATACATCTTTTCAATTTCATCATTAATCAAACCATGTTTCCGCTGTTCTGAAACAACAACGAAATGAGACACAATATCATACAATTCGGTACCCATCATTTTTAGCTGATCGTCAAGCTGATCCTGACCGGTAGTTAATGAAAAGAAGACTTGTGGAAAGCCTCGTAGAACCATCAGCAAATGGAGCAACTCGTGGGATGCTGTATAGTTTGGCGCGCTTAAATCAGCAATTTGAACCGTGATGTTCTTACCATCCTGAACTGCTTGGGCTTGATCATGGCGGACATAACCAGATTGAAGCTTACCAATAAACGTTACTGTGACCGTCCCTGGGAAAAAACTGTTAACAGCGTCAATTAAACTGTGAACACTGTCGTTTAATTCGATATTAATTTCGTTATTCATTGAAATTCTCCTATTTTCGTAATTGATTTAAAAGTCGTTTAACAGCTAAAGAATCCGGCTGTTTTAATTGGCGCAGTTGCGGCAAAATTTTTGGTAATTCAGCTTCAGTCGTCCCGTTTGCCATTGCCAATGATTTTAATTGTAAATTCATATGTCCACGTTGAATCCCGTCAGTTACCAAGGCTTTCAATGCTGCTAAATTTTGAGCCAACCCAACCGCTGCAATGACCATCATTTCCTCATGAACATTTTTAACACCCATAATTGCTTGATTGACTGACACCAGTGGTAATACTTTAGTGGCACCACCCAAAAATCCGATTGGCATCGGCACCGTCATTTCGCCAACCAATTGATCATGATCAATTCGCCACTGACTAACGCCACGATAGCTGCCATCCCTGGCCGCAAACGAGTGAACCGCACTTTCAACTGCTCGCGAATCATTTCCAAGTGCAATCACGGCAGCATCAATGCCATTCATAATACCCTTATTGTGGGTGGCTGCCCGATGAATGTCAATCTGAGCAACTCGACTAGCATCAACGATCCGTTGTGCCACTTGCCGACCAGTCATTGTTTGGGTAGCTAATTTATCACTATTAACACAACCGGAAACTCGAACCAGACTGCCATCAGCAAAATTTGATAAAATAGCCATCGTAATCTCAACATGTAATTGTTCTCGAAGCCAATTCGCAACAGCCTCCAACATGGTGTTAATTAAATTGGCACCCATGGCTTCACCAGTATCAACTGTCAGATCAACGGATACGAATGAAGAATCCAGTTGCCGAACGGCCAATTCACGGGCACCCCGACTATACTGTAAAATCCGTTGATGACTTTTGTTGGCCACTTCAATGGCTTCGGCCTGGTGCTGTTGAATAAACCGATTAACCTTTTCAAACTGACTAGTCTTGATCACAACCTGGCCAGTCACCAGCCGATCCAAAACAGCCGCAGAGACCCCCTTGCCGTCCGCTAATAATTTACTGCCATTGCTGGCCGCTGCAATCACAGAAGGCTCTTCAGTGACCATTGGTACCAAGTATGGCTGATCGTTAACAACAAGATTAGTGACAATTCCCTCCGGCAGCGCATAATCGGTCAGATAATTTTCGATTAAATTAGTGGAAACACCAGATGCCCCGGCCTGTAATTTTTGAAATTGAGCAGCATCTAGTTTAGCATTGGCCACGATTAACTGTAATCGCTCCTGATAAGTCTTTTTATAAAAGTGATCCCATTGCTGATTCATTGATTTCCTCCAAAGATAACTGGATCCAAGATAATGACATTTGGTCACAAAAGGGCCTCTCCCAAGATCGTCTCTTGATTTCAGCCCTGTATTCAAACCATTTATTGAAAATTACTTTTTGCGATGATAATGACGGTCAACGTATTCCGTGATAACGCCTTCACGGACACCACTTTCCGAGAAAATAACCTTTTTAGCTTCAACCTTATCCATTAAGACAATCAAAGGGAGTAGACCACCGACAATGATATCGGCTCGATCGACTTCCAAGCCTTGAATTTGCTGCCGGCGCTTGACATTTCCTTTCAACAATCCTAAATAGGTCCGGTTAACCTGTTCATAGGTTAAATGATAACCGTGAATTGCATCAATGCGCATCATGTTTTGACGACGCCGGTTGATTCGGGCCAGTGTCCGATTCGCCCCACCCAATAATACCAGCGGTTGATGACGGGAACGGCTTAACCACTTCACTTTTGAATAGAGCTTTCGAATATTGAATTGTGCATTAAACAAATTAGCACCGGTAATATTGTCGTCCAAATGATAACGTTCCGTAATATTAACAGCACCGATTGGAATACTGGTCAAATTTGTGCTCTCACCATGGTTAACCCGAATAAGTTCGCAACTCGCCCCACCAATGTCTAAAATCAAACAATTTCGAATTCCCAGACGGTTAATCACACCTAAGTAATCATAATAGGCTTCTTGATTTCCCGAAAGCACTTTAATGGTAATCCCAATTCGAGACTTGACCCCTGCTAAAAACTGGTCTTGATTTTTTGCCTGACGTACCGCAGCGGTTGCCATTCCGATCACTCGCTTAGCATCATATTCCGTATAGATCTTTTTGAAATCGGCTAAAGCGCGGATCGTTCGCTCCATGGCCTCGGGCTGAAGGATCTTTTCGCGTCCCATCCCTTCCGACAAACGACTGTCACTTTTAATTCGTTTAATTTCCCGATAAGAACCATCACTTAAAATTTGGTTAATTGCCATTCTAACCGAATTAGAACCAATATCCAAAATTACAAGGTTTTCCATCCCTGCCATCCTTTCTGGACAAACTAGTTAAAGTAATTGATTCCAATTGCATCACGAACCTCTTTCAAAGTTTGATTGGCAACTTGATTAGCATATTCGCTACCTTTTTTCAAAATATCATAAACACTCTGAACATCTTGCGCATAACGATTACGTCGTTCACGGATCGGTTTTAGCTCTGCCTGGAGAACGTCATTTAAGTACCGTTTAATTTTAACATCCCCGAGCCCACCATGACGATATTGTGCCTTCAGGTCAGCAACTTGCTCCTTGTCTGAATCAAAAATATCCAAATAAGTGAACACAGTATTGCCTTCAACTTGACCAGGATCGGCAACGTGAATGTGATTTGGATCAGTATACATTGACATCACTTTCTTTTGAATCGTATCTTCATCGTCCGAAAGATAAATCGCATTGCCTAATGATTTACTCATCTTGGCATTGCCGTCCAGCCCAGGAATTCGACCCATTCCTTTTGGTGGGAAGTAGCCTTCCGGTTCAACTAAAATATCTTCGTGGTAAATTGTATTGAACGAACGTACAATTTCTCGTGTTTGCTCCAGCATCGGTTCCTGATCATCGCCAACGGGCACCGTTGTTGCTTTAAATGCCGTAATATCAGCAGCTTGGCTAATCGGGTACATGGCAAATCCAACTGGAACACTTTGCCCAAAGTCCTTTTGTTTAATTTCATTCTTAACAGTTGGGTTACGATTTAAACGTGAAACGGTCACCAGATTTGAATAATGTTGTGTTAATTCGCTCAACGCTGGAATTTGCGACTGAACTAAAATCGTTGACTTTTTGGGATCAATTCCCACTGCTAAGTAATCGAGCGCAACCTGAATCAAACTGTGTCGAATTTTTTCTGGATCACGCGCATTATCGGTTAATGCCTGCATATCAGCAATCATAATAAATGTCTCGTAGTCACCGGAATTCTGTAGTTCAACTCGGTTTTTTAATGACCCAACGTAGTGGCCAATATGTAATTTTCCAGTTGGGCGATCGCCTGTTAAAATAATCTTTTTTGTCATCAAAATTCATCCTTTCGTTACCTGTCATTTACTCATGTACTTGTGGATAATTGGCAAACCAGCGGTATCCAAGCTACAATTACCAACACACACGAAATGGGTTCGCGTATCAAATTGATAAAAAGCGCCCTATTGTCTTCACAATAGGACGCTTAAACGTGGTACCACCTAAATTGTAACTATCGTATTTAGTTACCGCTCTTGACGATATGGAGTCACCCGTATTCGTTTCCAATTCGTTTCGTCACGATTGCTTTCAGCTAATGCAATCTCTCTGTTGGCCGACGATTCTACTCATTTCTTAATAACATTTTAATTTTACTTATTAATAGTCTAAATGTCAAAAAGTTATTAATAAAGAAACATTTCTTTTAGATAAACTTCCCAGAACTAACTAATAGCCCTCACTTAAATCAACCTGATTACGGGCAACCCGGTCATTCTTCAAAATTGACTTGAGATTCTCGCGTAAAATTGCAAATGCTGCATCACCATATTCAACGAAGCCACCAGAAATATGAGGTGTCATAATCACATTTGCCATCCCCCACAAAGGCGAATCAGTTGCAAGTGGCTCTTGTTCGTAAACATCAAGGCCTGCCCCTGATAGCTTCCCAGCCTGAAGTGCACTGACAAGTGCCTCTGTATCTACCGAGGGTCCCCGGCCAACATTAATAAACAAGGGCTGATTTGTTAACGTTTCAAAAAACGACCGGTCAAAAAAGTGATGCGTCTGTTCCGTCAGTGGCATAATATTAATAATGATGTCTGCTGCTTCAGTGGCCTTTATTGCATCATGATCCGTAAAGACTTGGTCGAAGTTGGCCGCGGGGTGGCCATGTCGACTAATGCCAATTGTCTTGACACCAAACACTTTTAATTTATTGGCAATCTCTTGACCAATATGGCCAGTTCCATATATGGCCGCCACCTTTTGATGCAATGTCGTAATTGTTGGCCGAATCTGATCGCCGATCCATTTAGACTGCTGCTTGGCATGCTCGCTTTCCAAGACACCACGAACAAACGCCAACACATAAGCGATAACTGTTTCAGAAATTGGCTCCGCGTGAATGCCGCTGACATTAGCAAGCAAAATCCCCTTTTGTTTAAAGGTTTTTAATGGTAAATAGTCAACACCAGCGGAATTGGACTGGACAAAGCGAAGTTGAGTCGATTGATTCAAAACTTCTGTACCCAATTGATTCCAACCATAGATTGCCGAAATCTTTGTGATTAAACTCGGTGTCACTTGTTCAGGATCAATGATTTCTAAATCAGGAATCTGAGCTAACTGCTTTCGATTAGCCGAACTGAGTTCAAATAAATTTAATAATTTCAAGTTAATTCTTCTTTCTGAATCGCTAATTTTTACAATCATTATACAATGATTCGCTAATAAATTAACAATCTGGTCCATTGAATTGACAGAAAAGTAAAATCAATCTAAAATTGTGCAAGCGTTCAGAATTGATGACGGAATAGCAGACGAATGGAGGAGCCCTTTTGGAAAATAAAGAACAGCACAAAGAACAGTTACGGGTTGATAAGGTCGTTTCAAAAATCGACAAGAAAATTATCAGTACAAAAGATGAATTTGACCGGGCCCACACAGAAACCAAAAAGGTTCAGCAGACTTATTCTGATAACACTTCAGTCAACTATTTTGAAGTCGATGACCGAATTGAAACCAGTGCCGAACTTCAACAACAACGGGGCTTGGTTTCTCGATTAACAGAAAACGAGAGTATCCTTAAAACCCAGTTATCAACCTTACATGATTTAAAAAAATCACCTTATTTCGGTCGAATCGATATCCAAGATGATGGACAACCAGATGACGAAACCCTTTACATTGGGATTGCATCATTTGAAAACGCCGATGGTGAATTCTTGGTTTATGATTGGCGCGCCCCAATTTCGAGTATTTATTATAATGGCACGCTGGGCCAGGTGGCTTATGATACCCCAATGGGTGAACAAAAAACAACCCTTAAAAAGAAGCGTCAATTTCAAATTGTCAATGGCCAGATCCGGAATATGTTTGACACAAATGAAACTGTGGGCGACGAAATGCTTCAGAGTGCATTAGGCGCGCAGAACGACGATTATATGCAAAACATCGTGGCAACCATTCAACACGAGCAAAATGATATTATCCGGGACACCAAGAGTAATTTGCTTGTTGTTCAAGGGGTTGCCGGTTCAGGAAAAACATCTGCAATTTTGCAGCGAATTGCGTTCTTACTTTACCACAGCCGCGATACGCTGGAAGCTGATCAAATTATCCTATTTTCACCCAACAAACTTTTTAGTCACTATATTTCCGAAGTCCTGCCAAGTTTGGGTGAGCGTAACATGCGCCAGGTCACCTTCGACGAATTTATTGACAATCGTTTGAAGGGATTAAACGTGCAAAGTTTATTTGAACGTTATGAAACCGATGATGCATTAACTCCTCAGCAAAAGCTGATTCGGGGATTTAAAGAATCAGCTAAGTTTATGGATAACGTAAAAGATTACTGTAATCATTTATCCGCCTCCCAAATTTTCTTCAGTGATATTATTTTTAACGAAGCTGTTTTCTTTAGTAAAGAAGAAATCCGCTCAATCTTTGATGGCTTTCCAAAAGCCATTACCGTATCCGATCGGTTCTTTAAAACCAAGAACGAACTGATCAAACGTTTAAAGAAGCGAATTAACCATGAAACTGGTAAAGACTGGGTTAACGATGAAATCGACCAGCTAAGTAATGAAAAGTATCATGACTTGCTAGCCGGTCACGCACTGGGCGAATTTCAAAACGAAGATGATGAACGATTCTTTATTGCCAAAAAAATTGTTACTGACAGATTGGAAGTTGTCTATGACGCTATCTTCAACAACAACTTTTTGGATCCTTATCTCCAATATGCCAACTTCTTAAAGACCGTTGATCTGCCACAAAACATTGATCAAAAGAAGTGGCAGCAAGCTACCAGTGAATTTAATGATGCAATTGAATTTCACAGTATTAAATTAGATGATTGCGCACCGCTTCTTTACATGCGGGATTATATCTGCAGCAGTGGTCAAAACAACACAATGAAATATTTGTTTGTTGACGAAATGCAAGATTACTCGGTAGCCCAATTAAAATATCTTCGGTATGCGTTTCCTCAAACCAAGTGGACACTTTTGGGCGACAGTGAACAGGCACTCTTTAAAGATGTTGAGCAGCCAAAGGAAATTCTTAATAAATTAAATGCTGCTTTCAACGTCCGTCATTCAAGATTAATCAGCTTAAAACGTTCCTACCGTTCAACTTACCCAATCACAACCTTTGCCAAATCAATTTTACCCAATGGCGACGATATCGAAGCGTTTAATCGGGATGGGGATCTTCCCGAACTAATCGTGTTACCAAATTTTGACAATGCCATTAAACGGCTTGAAAAAATTGTTCCTAAACAACGGAGCACTTATGGCACCGTTGCAATCCTCACAAAAAATATGGAGGAGGCCAAACAAGTTTACGATCGAATTCATAGTAAACTGGACGCAACCTTATTAAAAGACGCTGATCGAACATTGCCCAAGGGCGTTTTGGTTCTTCCAATCTATTTGGCAAAGGGATTAGAATTTGATTCGGTTATTGCTTGGGACACATCAGAAAACAATTATCCGGATGAAACCCTGCTGGGAACGCTGTACACCATCATTACAAGAGCCATGCATCACCTCACTTTACTTAGTATTGGCGATGTGACGCCGTTAATCTCGGATCAGTCATTAACAACCAGTCGAGTAAAAATTGAACGAACAATTAAAAGATAGCTGGGAACATTGATTTGGCATTTAAAAAGTAATGGCCGGGACTGAGGCAAAAGTAATTTTGTCCAGTCCCGTTTTGGGTAATCACGAGTATTACCGAGTGAAGACATGCGGCTAAAGCTATGCGAAGACAGCATCAAGTTTGACGATTGATCTGTATTGACAAAATAAAAATGTTTAATGACCTAGCGATGCTTAAATAAAGGATAGTCTCAACGTCTCCCCAATAAGACAAATCCCCCTTGATGGCTTCTTTTTGATAATTACCAAACCTTACTCGGTCGAAACGTGCAAAGCCAAGCAGCTCCCGGCCATATAAGGCAAATCTCTTGATTACTTAACCGTAATCACCGATGCTACTTGGCCGAAACGTGCAAAGCCAAGCAGCTCCCGGCCATATAAGGCAAAAAGACGGATATCCCTGAATCTGGGATATCCGTCTTTTTGCCTTATATTCTGGGAGCTAAGCGCTTGGCTTTGCACTCTTTAAATTAAATACTGCACATCACTTGCCAACGTTGGGTACGCTAAAATTTGTTGATTGAAATCATCAATTTTCATTTGGTTATCAATCATTGATGTAAACAAATTGATTAAGTAATCAGCGTGATTACTTAAAACCGTTGCCCCAACAACCGTTTCATTATCCCGATCCACGACGACTTTCGCCTTTGCAAGCGGCTCATTTAGACGATGATAGCTGTACCACTTAGTCATATCATTTGTGATTAACAGATAATGTTTATTATCATCCGCCACTTTGGATGGTAATCCAACTTGTGCCAAAGAAGGCTGACCAAACACCAAAGTTGGAATTTCGGGAAAATTGATTTTTCCAGAATTTCCATTAAGATGTTTGGCTAGGTAATTGGCTTCAAAACCGGCTACTGGTGTCAGTTTGGGGCGACTAGTGCTGACAACATCACCCATAGCAAAGACCTTTCGATTGGACGACTGTAAATAATTATTGACAATAATCCCGTGTGCATCAGCATCAATGCTCATATTTTCCAGACCAATCGTATCAATATTAGGGATTCTACCTGCCGTACAAAACACCATATCAGTCGTTAGTTTGAATTTATCATCGCCGCTTATACAATACCGATCCCCCTGTTTTTCAATTGCGTTAACATCCGTATTGAGTTGAACATCAACGCCAATAGCTTGCAAATGGGCAACAACTTCATTTACTAATTGTGAATCAAATTGCTTTAAAGGATGGCTATTGTGATGGATTAGATGGACCTTGGCCCCTGC
Source organism: Lentilactobacillus diolivorans DSM 14421 (assembly GCF_001434255.1). GTDB lineage: Bacteria > Bacillota > Bacilli > Lactobacillales > Lactobacillaceae > Lentilactobacillus > Lentilactobacillus diolivorans. Next base: position 18,080 of record NZ_AZEY01000109.1, on the reverse strand, counting down.
TGCATGGGCGATCCCTGCCAATTCAAAACCGATATAACCACCACCTACAAATGTGACATCTGCGGGCATTTCATTCAAATTCAAAAAATCAGTACTGGTCTTAAAAAATTCTTTACCGACAATGTCTAAAATTTTTGGCCGCTGACCAGTCGCAATCACAAATTGATCGGCACTTAACAGATTATTTCCGGCTTGCAAGTAACCATCTTCCGTAAAGGCAGCGTGCTCGTGGTAGGTGTCAACACCATCCGAAACCAACGAATGTTGCATCGCGTTTGAAATTGGGTCAGTATACTGCCTCTTATGACGCATCAGGTCTGGCCAGTTAACACTGACGTGACCAGAAATACCATTTCCTTGCATATTATCAACAGTTTGAGTGACTTCCAACCCCGATAATAAAATTTTCTTGGGATCACAGCCACGATTAGGACACGTCCCACCAAATAAATTATCTTCAACCACTGCCACAGTTTTATTTTGACGCCGCAGCAAGTGTGCAAGTGTGCCACCCGCAACACCACCGCCTAAAATAACAACTTCATAACTTTTCACGATTCAAAACCCCCTCAAATTGTACTTAAAAAACGAATAATGCTTTCATTATTGAAAAAACCAATGGTCTCTTGATGAGTACCAATAACGCCAACTAAAGCAGTGGATGCTAAAATTCTCAGGACTTCTTTTAAATTCGACGTTTTCTCAACGGATGGTACATTCCGCTGATTGACAATCAGCTTAGGTGTAATCAGAAAGCCCGCCTCAATCACTTGACTAACCAAAATTTTGTTGAGATCGGAATAATTATTTTTACTAAAGAAGTCAGCGACAAACTGATTCGTCGGATTATTTGTAATGACTTTTGGTGATCCAACTTGAAGTAATTTTCCGTTCTTCATAATCCCAATTCGATCACCTAAACGCAGTGCTTCGTCCATATCGTGAGTAACAAAAACGATCGTATTGTGATATTGATGATGTAATTTCAATACCAATTGTTGAAGTGATTCACGAGCAAGCGGATCTAAAGCACTAAACGGTTCATCCATTAACACGATCGCCGGATTTCCAGCCAGGGCTCTTAAAATTCCAATCCGCTGTTGCTGACCACCCGATAACTCATTTGGCAGCCGAAAACGATAACTCTGATCTAAGCCAACCTCCTTTAACAAACGTTTAATCAGTTGATGAATTTGTTTGGTAGGCAAATGTTGCATTTCTGGGACAACTGAAATATTTTTTGCAACCGTCATTGTTGGGAAAAGTGCGATTTGCTGCAAGACATATCCAATCTGCCACCTCAACTTTGGCAATGAATAATCACGCACGTTTTTTCCAAACACCAAGACCTCACCATCACTGGGCTGAAGTAATCGATTAATCATTTTCAAGGTCGTTGTTTTACCACTACCGGAACTACCAACCAAAACAAAAAATTCACCAGGTATGATTTTCAAATTCAAATCCGTAATGACCGGATGACCGTCAAATGATTTGACAACGTGTTTAAATTCAATCACTGGTTGTGTCATTTTGGAGCCCCCTTTAACATGTGATGTTGATTGAGATAATGATGTGCAACCGAAGCTGGTGACTTCTTCTTGATATTTACTTCATAGTTCATTTGCTGAATCTGCTTCTCTGTAATGTGATCAGCTAAGCGGTTCAAAGCATGAACGACCCCAGGATGGCGCTTGGCAAAGCTCGTTTTCATTAAAGGCGCGCCCTGATAAGTTGGAAATACACGTTTATCATCCTTCAATACCGTTAAATGATATTGACGCAGCTCACTATCCGTCGAATAGCAGTCAATCACATTGACTTTTCCCTCATGAATGGCTCGATAGCGAAGCTCAGGTTCCATTCCCTTGACCGGAAAGTTCACATGATATTGTCGTTTAATGGCTTTCAAGCCATCCGGTCGGTCCATAAATTCCAAACTCATCCCGGCTTTTAACTTCCCTTGAATCGATTGCAGATCACCAATTGTCTTCAAATGATATCGTTTTGCAAACTGAGTCCGAACGGCAATTCCATACGTGTTATTATATTTCATTGGTTTCAAATAGGTCATTTGATTGTCAGTCGCTAACTGCTGCTTAGCCAGCTGATAAATCTGCCAAGGGTTGCTGGGCGTTGTTTTTGAGTGCGTTAAAGTTTCTAAAACAGTCCCGGTAAATTCCGGATAAATGTTAATTTGATTGCTTTTAAGCGCATTAAACAAAAAGCTGGTTTTACCAAAATTGGGCTGAAGCTCAACGCTCATTCTCGGATCCTGTACATGAATCAAATCTCGATACATGTTAATCAAAATTTCCGGTTCCGCACCCAATTTACCAGCGATCACAACCTTCTCATTCAACTGAGTAATTGCGTGGTAGCCACTGGTACCACCAACCAGAATTGCCAGGCAGCTCAACAAAATAAGAGCATGCTTACCGGCCATCTTTTGCAGGAAATCAATCAGAAACGACGTTATAATTGCCAACAAAGCAGCTGAAATTGCCCCAATGAGAATCAAATCAGTATTATTTCGATCAATTCCAAGCAAAATAAAGCTTCCCAAGCCACCGGCCCCAATCAGTGCGGCTAATGTTGCCGTACCAATAATCATGACCATTGAGGTTCGAATTCCAGAAATAATTACCGGCATAGCGATTGGTAATTCAACCCGAAATAATTTTCTGGGAAGCGACATCCCCATCGCATCAGCAGCTTCTTCCACAGATGGATCAATTTCTGTTAGGCCAACATATGTATTTTGAAATATTGGTAGTAATGCGTAAACAACCAAGGCAATCACTGCCGGAACTTTACCGATCCCAACAAAAGGAATCAGCAACCCCAAAAGTGCTAAAGAAGGAATCGTTTGTAAAATTCCGGTTATCTGTAGGAAAAAAGCAGCAATTTTCTTATATTTCCGGACCCAAATTGCCAGTGGAACCGCAATCAGCACAGAAATCAGCAATGCCCAAAACGAGATCTCCAAGTGCTGCCCAAGCGCTTGAAGCAACGATTCCTTTCGATTAAGTAACGTATCGACAAAGCCAACCAACATTCTCACCACCCAAATTTCTATTTACCCACTTATTTTACCAGTCTTAGCTGATAAATCCATCTCGTTCAATTGACATCTGTCTCGGGAATTTGTATCTTAGATGATGTAGTTAAAATTTTCTTAAAGATTGAGGTATCTCATGGTTCATCAACTTTGGCGTCAATTTCCACGCATACAATTTAAATTAATTCGGCTTGAGCCATACTTGCTCCAAGCCGTAAATCTGTCTAATCGACCAATCCACCATAAAATTACCGAACTACTTAAATCCGGGGGGAAATTCTTACGGCCAGGTTTCTTTTACATATTTTCAGAATTCGGAGAGAAAACCAATGCTGCTAAATTGCGAGCTGGAGCTGCGGCAGTTGAATTACTGCATGTTGCAACCCTAATCCACGATGATGTCATTGATGAATCAGCCCTTCGTCGGGGCGTTACAACGATTCACACGCAATATGGGCAGAAAAACGCAATTTACGCTGGCGACTATCTGTTTACATGTTACTTTGCCCAAGTCCTTAAATCGACATCAGATCCACAGGAAATGCATCGTCACGTTAATGCAATGCAATTTATTTTAAATGGTGAGTTAGATCAAATGACTTTTAATTACCATCAAGAAATGACTCAAGACGATTACTTTCATGAAATTACGGGTAAAACCGCTGAACTTTTTCGCCTCTGCTTTGAGCAAAGTGCCATCCTAACCAGTGCGCCAGCGGAAATTGTCGCACTGGGCGGCCGGATTGGACTTACGATCGGTCGAGCTTACCAGATTCTCGATGATATTCTGGATTACAGTGGATCGACTAAAAATACAAAAAAACCAGTTTTGGAGGATCTCAAATCTGGTGTCTATACATTACCATTAATCTTGGCACAACAAACCGCCCATAATCAGCTCAAACCATTTCTAGATAAAAAACAACATTTATCTGATCAGGATATTTCTGAAATTCAACGAATTGTAGTTGAGTCTGGCGGCCTAAAACGCGCACATCAAATTGCCGATAGACTAACTAATGAAGCACTAGACCTCATTACGCAATTGCCAGACCAACCCGCAAAACAGGATTTAACAAAATTAACCCGTTTATTGCTGACGAGAAATCAGTAATCACCTGTGCGACTTATTTTAATTACAGACGATCATTTGGAAAAGACTTTTAAAAAGGTTAATTCAAATTTAAATTAGGTGTATCATAAAAGTGCCTTGGGAGGACAGAATTAACCGGTAACGAGGCCGGTGCAAGCGTATGTTTCGCCGTTCCCGTTTTTTGATCACAGAATCTATCAATTAAGATCGGTTCTAAAAATGGAGCTGGACAAAAGTAATTTTGTCCAGCTCCATTTTTGTAGTCACGGCTATTACCAAGCAAAAACGTGAGACAAAAGGCAACTCCCTGACCTACAACCGAATTATCCCACTATACCACCCGATACCACCCGGAATATTGGGATAATCCAATTGTACTCTGGAAGTTAACCGCCCTGTGTCTCATTCTGACTGGACTTGGCCTTCATTTTCCTGCCTTTTAAGTTGGAATCACCGATCTCATCAGTTTCTTACCCCGTTAACATCGATGATATCTGGCTTAAACATGCAGCACAACCCTTCAATTTCTTAACTGTGATTCATCTCTAAACGTGCAAACCTAAGCTCCCGGAATATAACCCCTTAATCAGAATCCGGCGCTCAAGTCAACCGAGCCTAAACGTGCAAAGCCAAGCAGCTCCCGGCCATATATGACGCATCTCTTGATTACTTAACCATAATCACCGATGCTGCTTGGCCGAAACGTGCAAACCTAAGCAACTCCCGGCCATATAAAGCAAAAAGACGGATATCCCAGATTCGGGGATATCCGTCTTTTTGCCTTATATTCTGGGAGCTAAGCGCTTAGCTTTGCACTCTGGTTACTTTCCCCGATCCAAATCATACAACTGTCTAAATCTTGCTTCTTGTTTGTACAATTCCTGCGGCGTTCCCTGCATATCAAAATTACCGTGTTCCAAGAAGCGGACCTGGTCCACATGGGCAATTCCTGCTAAATGATGGGTTACCCAAATAATCGTTTTATCATGTAATAATTCAAAAACCTTATCCAATAACTTTTTCTCCGTTATTGGATCCAAACTGACTGTCGGTTCATCCAAAATAATAATTGGCGCATCCTGCAAAAGGATTCTTGCTAATGACAAACGCTGCCTTTCACCGCCTGAAAACCGTTGACCAGCCTCTTGCACCTCAGTGTTGTACTGAGCCGGTAACGACTCAATTAGATCTTTTAAACCAACGGCTGCAATTGCGTCTTTGACTGCATCATCAGAAGCATTGGTATTTCCCAATCGAACATTATTCATAACGGTTGTATCAAATAAGTAAGGTTGTTGATCTAAAATTCCAAACAATGATGATCGAACATCCTGTAAGCTAAGAATGTTTTGACCATTGATCTCAACACTCCCATCATCTGGAGTTAAGTCACCAACCATCAACTTTAATAACGTACTTTTACCAGTTCCACTAGGTCCTAATAATGCCACCTTTTCTCCTGGATGGATCGTCATGGAAATATGATCGACCACTTTACGATCACCATCAGGGTACTGAAAACTTAGTTGTTTGATGGAAAGGTCTTTAAATGGTTCTGACAAACTTGTTTGTTTAACAGGATGGCCATCCCCGCCAGCATCCAACTGATTAACCCGCTCGATTGAACGACGATAAACCGGCCACTCACTGGCACCCTGACTAATATTTAAGAAAGGTGAAACAGCCGGAAAGATCGCCAAAGCAAACGCAGCCACCCAGTTAGCCAAAGATTTGGTTGCTGTAAACGAATATGCTGACCATACCAACAACACCAGGACACTTAACAACACCATTACTTGAACAAAGAAAGAACGCCACCATTGATAGTAATGATCATGTCGACGTAACTTGGCAATTTGTTCAATTGGCTTCTTCTGTAAAGCCATAAAATCGTCATATCGGCCGGATATCAACCAATCACCCAATCCTAGTACTTCATCAGTTAAATTCGTGTAGAAAGTATGTTGGATTTGATGCTGACGATATTCACGAACCCCATTAGTCGTAACCGAAATTAAAGGCATTAAAATAATAATCACACCAAGCAACAGCAGTAATAAGATACCAACAACCCAATTCATTGCACCAATGGCGATCACAATGAACACATAAAGGAGCCAACCAATCACCATCGGAAAGACCGTCCGTAAATACAGATTCTCAATATGTTCGATATCATCGACCAAAATGCTCAGAATATCACCTGTCTGATGCGATCTCTGAATGGCTGAAGCTTTTTTCTCAACAGACTGATATAATTTCTTTCGAAAATCAGAAACAATTTTTAAAACCCAATTATGACTGGTAAGCCGTTCAACATATCTAAACGACGGCCGGGCAATCCCAAATGCCCGCGCCAGCACAACTGGAACATAGATATAAATAATACTTGAAGGTCGCCGGGCAGCTTCACTGATTAAATAGCCAGAATTAAACATGAGTGCGCCACCGGAAAAGAACGTCATAAATCCAAGAAATAAGACTAAGATGAGCAATCCCTTATATTTTCGTAAATACGGCATTACCCAAGTATCATGTGCGAATGTTTGTCGCAATCCTTTCATAAGTCTGACGCCTCCATTTCTGAACGTAATTTAACATAATCGCCATTTTGATTTGCCAGTTCTTGAGGCGTCCCCTGTTCAACCAACCGACCGTGATCCATAACCAATACATAGTCCATTTCACCAATCCAATGAAGCCGATGAGTCGCAAAGAAAACCAAATGATTGTCAAATACGGGTAAAATATCTTTTTTTAACGCTGCCTCAGTCTCAATATCCAAATGGGCAGTTGGTTCGTCAAACAAGAGAATTTTTCGATCGGTATCTAAAAATGCCCGCGCCAGTGCAATTCGTTGGGCTTGACCCCCACTAACACTTCGAGCTCCTTCACCAATCATGGTTTCCAATCCGGCCGGCAACGACTTGATCCACTTAGTAAGGCCTGCCCGCTCAGCCGCATTTCGAATCGATTCAGATGTTGCATGATCCACGTAAAAGGCAATGTTTTGCGCCAATGTTGCATGAAATAAATATGGATTTTGTGGAATATACAAAAAGTTTTGCTGCCAAGCTTCCTGATTCAAATGGGGCAGTTTTTGACCATTAATCGCAACTTGATCGGGTTGATCAGGTGACAAAAAACCACCAATCAGATTAACCAAAGTTGATTTACCAGATCCAGATGCACCAATGATCCCAATCTTTTTCATCCCCTGAATGTTAATGGAAATATTTTTTAAAGCCGGTTGCTTGCTCTCAGGGTAGGTCAACGAAACGTGACTAAGCACCAACTGAGATTGGTTATCCCACTTAAATGATGGCAATTCATCACGTTGCTTCATTTCCGGCTCATTTAAAACATCCAAAACTGCCGTTAATGCATTTTTCCCGTTTAACGTGGCATGATAGTCGTTGGCAAAATTCCGAATTGGCATGAAATATTCTGGTGCTAACACCAAGATTGTGAGCGCTGGCAATAAAGTTACTTTGCCGTCCAACAAATCAAACCCAAGGAAAACGGCAACGACAGCAATAGACAACGTTGTGAAGAAATCGAGTGCAAAGGTGGATGTCAACGCAATCTTCAGTGTTGACATTGTTTCTTTTCGGTAAGACTCGCTAACTTCGTAAACATTGTCTGCGTAACGCTTAGAAAGTCCTAATTGCTTGAGGGTTGAGAGCCCCCGTAATGTATCGACGAAGTGGTTGGACAATCGCTGATAGCCTTCATATTGGCGATCCGCCTTAGCCTGCGCCGCATACCCCAGAATGATCATGAATAAAATAATGACGGGAAAAATAATAAATAAAAAGATAGCCTGTTCCCACCGAAGGAACAAAATGTAAAGCAACACCAGCCATGGTGTAATCGACATATCCAACACCTTGATAATAACCAACATTAAATAAGTTTGGACTTTATCAATACCTTCAAGTGCCATGGTCACGATGTTACCGGTTCCGCGTTTTTCAATCTCTGCCGGTCCAAGTCGGAATATTTTTGCCATCAATTTTTCGCGAATTTGACCACTTGTTTTTTCAACGTACGGAAAGAAAACCCGATTTTGCCAAACCGTGAGCAAATGGCGGCATAGAAAAGCAATCATAAAAATGATAGTTGGACCAACAATCGCCTTAAATGATTGTAAATTCCATAAACCAACAATCGCAATTGATAAATAACGAGCCTGAACGATAATCGCAACTGCCTGAAAAAAGACAAGTACCCCCAAAATGATGACGTATCGTCGCATCCCCGGTAAAGCGAACAATCTTTTGTCAATCAAAATCTTCACTCCCCAATATTCAAAAATACTTACAATGTTTAGTATAGAGAAAAATTGCACACAATGAAATAGGCCATCTTCAAAAAAGAACGAAATCACATGCCGATCATTGTAAAAAAAGACGACAACTGACTATAATCACCCAGTGTTGTTGGCATGACATTTTTCATAACCAATATAAAAAAGAAACGAAACCGGAATAGTTTGTTCCTAATTTCGTTTCTTTATAAAATCCATTTATTCTTCTAATAAGACCTAATATCAACTTACTCTTTGGCAGCTGCTGGTGATTTCAAACGCTTATAAAATACCCAGTAACTCCAAACGAAGTAAATTAACACAATCGGCAAAATTGAAAATGTCAAAATTGTCATCAAGTGTAGCGTATAGGGTGAGCTTGAAGCATCCTTAATCAAAATTGATTTTGCATTGGTTGTGGCAATCATGACTCGTGGAAATAGGCCGTTAAAGATTAACACAACAACACTAATCAGCGATAAGCCACTTGAAATAAACGATACCCAATCATGCCGAGCCTGAGCACCCCACCATGCAGCTAACGTAAAGATAACCAAAGCAACTAAGATCGACCAAGTAGAGATTGGTTTACGACTGAAGAAGTCAGTATACATCATGAGCAAAATAACAAAGACAACCTCACCTGCTAATAAAACGGGGTAAAGAACCTTGCTCCATTTTTGAGCCCGGTCACGCAATTCGCCGCTGGTCTTTAATCGAATAAAATTGAGTCCGTGGATGAAGCACAGTAGTGAAACCGCAACCCCACCAACTAATGAGAACCAGTTAACGTATGTGGTAAAAGTACCAAAAATATTTCCTTGAGAATCCATTGGAACACCTTGAATCATACTGGTGAACATCATCCCAAATAAGAATGCGGCACAGAAACTACCAATTGTTGCAGCCCATTCCCAGAAATTACGCCATTGGTCCGTTTGCATATTTGCCCGAAATTCAAAGGAAACACCTCGGAAAATCAAGGCAACCAGGATTAGGAATAAGACGATATAATATCCGGAGAATAAGGAAGCATACCACATTGGGAATGAAGCAAACATGGCACCACCAGCGGTAATCAGCCATACCTCGTTACCATCCCAATGAGGTCCAATCGTTTGAATAATGGTATCTCGTTCGTCACGATTCTTTGCGAAGAAGCGAACTGCCATTCCAATGCCAAAGTCAAATCCTTCAAGGAAGAAGAACCCGCTGAATAGCACACCAATCAACAGAAACCAGAGAAATTGCAGATTACTCATTATGAGCCGCCCCCATTTCATATGGATCTACTTTCTTAGAAGTCTCGTCAGGCTTGGTTGAATAACCATCAGTCGTTACAGAATCTGGACCAGCCTTGAGAACTCGATGACTCAAGAGAATCATCACTAGTCCTAATCCGGCAAAGATCAAGAAGTAAACGATATTAGTAAATAATAGTCCGACAACTGTTGATGTTGGCGATACCGCATCAGCGATCGTTAACAACCCATAGACAACCCATGGATAACGACCAAACTCTGTGATGAACCAACCAGCGGTATTCACAATGAATGGTAACCAGAGACAGATCCCCATAACATATAAGAACCAGCGCTGTCTCATAATTGCTTGCGACTTCTTGCGGTTAAACCAAAGACCAATGATTGCAATCAAGCCGAACAACCCTGCCGAAACTGCCATAAGACGGAAGCTCCAGAACAACGTCTTGGTTGGTACATAATAATTCTTAATATTTCGGCCTTGACGTGTATTGTCATATTTAGCTTTTAACTCTTTGTTAACTTGATTTTGGCCCTTAATTGTTCCACTTAATTTATGATAACTTAAAATATTCAGAACATAAGGAATATCAATTGACCAAGTCGTTTTATGATTCTTAGTGTCAAGCCCCGCAGCAGCAGCCCACTCGCCTTTATTGGTTGAGTTCTTGTACAATCCTTCCATTGCTGAGAATTTCATTGGTTGACTATTAATTAGGTAACGAGTTTGGGTATCACCTGACCAAACAGAACCTAAGCATGCGCACAAACCGATGATTAAGCCAACTTTCAATGACTTACGGTAGAAATGTTCATGATCTTTCTTAAGTAATCGCCATGCCGAAGCACCTGCAACAACAAATGATGCCGTTAGAAAAGCACCAAAGATAACGTGTGGAAATTCATTCCACAATTGACGGTTACTAACAACTGCTGAAAAGCTAGTCATTTGAACACGATGGGTACTTGCGTTAATTGCGTACCCAACTGGGTTTTGCATAAAACTATTTGCAGCCAAAATCCAAACTGCTGACAATGTTGAACCAAAAGCAGTTAACCAGATAAACAAACAGTGAATCACCTTGTTGAATCGATCCCATGTAAACATCCAAAGACCGATAAAAGTTGATTCCATGAAGAATGCGGCCAGCGCTTCAATTGCAAGTGGTGCACCAAAAATGTCCCCCATAAATCGAGAATATTCCGACCAATTCATTCCAAATTGGAATTCTTGGATAATACCAGTAACAACACCAACTGCAAAACTATATAGGAAAATCTTCCCCCAAAATTTTGCCATGTTCTTGTAGGTATCATCCTTCTTAATAACGTAGACCGTTTCCATAATCGCTACAATAAATGCTAATCCAATTGAAAACGGAACAAAGAAGAAGTGAAACACAGTGGTCATCGCAAATTGAAACCGCGACAAGCCTAAAACTGATAAGCCAATATTGAACATTGTTGTATCCCCCCTTAACTAATACATTATGAGTTCTCCTCATATAGGTCTATTGTATCGACATGTGAGCGAATATTCAAATGAAAATGTCATTCAAATATCATCATTTGCTTATAAGAACCCCGTTCTGGCTCCAATAGCCAACCGAAATATCTGGAAGCGGCAACAAATTTGTCACCTCAAGCCCAGTCTGGCCTCTCTTAAAAGATTGTAATGGCTATCATTAGACAATCCACGACAGGACTTTTATAATATAGTTGATAAGATTTATTAATGCAATCATTCGTCATTTTGTATATTTATTTACTAATCTTATTACACTATTAATTGAGGGGGGAATTGTTATGTCAAAGAATATCGTTGTCATTGGTGCTGGCTTTGCTGGTGTTTACGCGACAAAGCGACTTGCTAAACAGTTCAAAAGTAATTCCGACGTAAAAATTACTTTAATTGATCGTCATTCTTATTTCACTTATATGACGCGACTACATGAAGTGGCCACAAAACGAGTTGATCCAGACAGTATTCAATATGATTTGCAACGGATCTTTCACAAGCAAAAAAATGTCCAACTGGTAACAGATACTGTTACCCAGGTGGACAAGGACAAGAAGGAAGTTATTGCCGAACATGGCACTTATCCATTTGATAGCCTATTAATTAGCTTAGGTGGAGAACCAAACGATTTTGGGACTCCCGGCGTCAAAGAAAATGGATTTACACTTTGGTCGATGGAAGATGCGCTGCGGCTACGCGCTCATATCAGTGAAATTATCCGGCAAGGTGCGATTGAACGTGATCCAACAAAACGTCAATCCCTGTTGACGCTGGTTGTTTGTGGGTCTGGATTTACAGGTGCCGAAACCGTTGGGGAATTAATTGATTATCGAAAAGTTTTAGCTCGTGAAAATAAACTTGACCCTAATGAAATTAAGATTGTTCTGGTTGAAGCTGCACCAGCTATTATCAAGATGTTGGATCGGACAAATGCTGCCCATGCTGAAGCCTACTTCAAAAAAAATAATATCGATATCAGACCATCTTCAATGATCACTAAAGTCAACGCAGATAGTGTTGATATCAAGGATCAGGATTCAATCTCAACTCATACTTTAATTTGGACCGCGGGTGTCAAAACGAATCACATTGCTGATGATTTTGGCATCGATGCTGGCCGTGGCGGCCGATTAATCACTAACCAGTATTTGCAGGCAAAGGGGTTCGAAGATAAAAGTATTTACGTTGCCGGTGATGATGCCAACGCAACTGAACAAGGAGCCGAAAGAGCCGTTCCTCAAACAGCACAGGAAGCCGAGAATGAAGCAAAGGTTGTTTCGGACAATATGGCGGCCGATATCAACGGTAATCAGAATTATACCGAATTTAAAGATGATAATAAGGGCTTTACTGTTTCATTCGGTGCTTACTACGGCATTGCCCAAGTCTTTGGCGGCAAACGTATTCGTGGTTGGATTGCCACAATTATGAAACATTTTACCAACATCCTCTACTTCATGCGTATTCGCTCCGGTTATTTTATGTTTCAATATATTTTAGATGAATTTTTCCGCGTCGATAATGATCGAACCGTCTTTGGTGGTCATACAGCACGTCGAAGTAACGTTTTATGGAGTGTCCCACTTCGACTATTCTTTGGACTGGCGTTCTTCTTGGACGGTCTAGCCAATATGAATGGTTCCGGTGGTTTTCTTGTCGTCGGTTACCCAGAATTGGCAATCTGTGAGTTAATCATTGGTGGACTCATCTTCTTGGGCTTCTTAACATGGTTGGCTAATTTAGCAATCATCGTACTCTTCTTTAGTGCCATGCTGACTTGGTCAACTGTTTGGGTAATCTTTGTCGCATTGGCCTTAATGAATGGTTCAGGTCGCTCATTTGGATTAGACTATTGGTTTGTTCCTTGGTTACAACGTGTCTGGGGCAAATCCAGGTATGGTGTACCACAATCAGTTTACAAGAAATAACTATTAATTTATAAATCAATCCAGTCTAATTTGGAACGATAATTAAAAAGCTTCCGAATAATCTCAAACTAAGATTATTCAGAAGCTTTTTTAGTGCCATCGAAAAGCAATATTATTCATTGTTTGGCAATCAATTTTTCTAAGATTATCATGATAAATAAGCTTTTTGCGAACCAATCGATCCTTATTCTGCTGTCAGGCTCCAGATTAAGTAAAAAGCTGAAACACAAACGGTAAAATTTTATCTCTTATGCTTAATTAAATGGCCGCGCAATACCAGCAACATCAGATCGTTGGCCATTCTTGATTGGCTGGATCATAATTCTTGGTGGCCAACTTTCAATCACTTTATTTTTTCCAAGGTAGATTGCCACATGCCAAATCACATGAGTCCCAGGTTGATAATAAAACACGAGGTCACCTCGTTGCCGGTGATGATAGGCAACGTGCTTGAACTTCTCACTTGCCCAAAGATTGCGGCTGTTCCACTCATTACCTGGATAAGCATGATGAATTGCACTGATCGGTGCGGGATTAATTCCACCTGCATAAAGTGCCTGTATTACCAGCCCAGAACAATCAGTGCCATATTTGGGACTACTTGATGAACCAACTAAGTACGGATTACCAAGATAACGATAAGCCTGTTTAATCATTGCCTGAATGTGTGCTTGACGACCTTGCCAAATACTGGCTCTCAGTGGTGCAACATAACTATCAATTGCCGTCCATGACTGTTTTGTAAATCCCATTCTCAACCAGGTCTTTTCATTCACATTGCCAGTCACCTTTAACCCGTGGCGTCGTTGAAATCGTTTGACAGCATTAAAGGTTGCTTGGTTATAATTGTTGTACCCAGTATAAGTCCCCATTTTGCGCATAATAAGCCAAGTCTTAATTCCTTCAAAATGCCTTTTGACGGTATAACCAATGTGCCCAAATGGTTTAATTTGCTGCGATTGAACCTGATAGTAGCGTTTAGGGTTTTGATATGCTTTTGCTTTTCTATTCGCCTTATCAAGGTGATTGCTGCTTACAGAAGGGACAGTTGATTGCCCACTCCATAATTTATTATCTTCGGTCTCTAAAAAGCTGGTAGTGTTTTGAGTATTCGCATGAGCAACCATGTGACCTCCTAGAAACACGGCCACCACTGCCAAGCTTAATCCCCAAACTTTTATTTGTTTAATCAATTTTCTTAACCCCTCAATTAATAACTCAACGCTCGATAGGCATCTAAACGCCAATGCTTTTGAAATGTATGATTCGATAAACTTGATCTTCTAACCGTCCACGGATCATTGTAATAAATACGTGACTTGGAATAGCCGGTCACGGTAACGGCATGATTTGCAAACCCGTCAAAGTTTGCCAACCATACAACAGCCAAATGATTTTGATGGATTTGCATTTTAACTGCTGAAAGCGATTTTCCCGTCATATTAACTGAAGTGCCAACGTGTTTAGCCACAAGTTTGGTTAAGCCAGCCGGATAAACATACCAGCCATTCCTTGAATAAGGACTGCCAACAAATCCTTTGTTAGGATTATGGCTTCGTGGCATCTCTTTAGCCAGTTGTAATTTGGTCACTTGTTGGCCGGCAAACTGCAGCATCATAGTAACGGCCGTTATTTCACAACCAGTTGGTAATTCTGGCCGTTGTGCGATCAATGGCGCAGTTAATCGGTAGTTGCTCTTTACTGTCCCATTTTGATGAATCCAACCGGTAAACGTGTGATGAGTAAACTTTAGCCAAGTACCTTGGTTAGTTTGCTCTTCACGGGTAATATGAACGTCTTGCTCGTGAAATTTCCGTCCATACGCAATTGGTTCAAAATTATCCGGCGATGTTCCATAGCCCCCAGAGGAATATATCCCACAATTGTGTTTTAAATTGGGACCAATTTTAGTGTGATAATCAACGATTTGCTGATTTAAAATCTCCACAGGCGTTGCCGCACGCGCATTAACCGACTGAGATTGAACGCCAAGCACCAACCCAACAATCAAACTAAACAACTCTACAAAAACCCAGCCAATGTGATTACTTTTCATCTCGTTCTCCTACTGCCTCAAGTATTAATCATATTTTCATAAGATTATATAAAAATAAGTATAACAGATCACTTCAAGAAAATCAGAGAACGTTTTGGGATATGCCTAATGCCAACAAGCTTTTCCCCCGAATTTCTGACAGGCTTTTGGCTATCAACACACTTTTTGGACAAGTTACTTAGTACATACTCCTTCTCAATTAAATTTTTTTTACAATTAATGCTGAGATTTCGATTCAGATATGTAGTAATTGCATCACAACTTTAAAAAGATTGAACAAAATTTCTTTTTTTCATATTTGCAACCCCCAATCACATATCTTTAATTCAGTATTCAGGGTATGGCAATGGAATCCCTCGAAGTTGATAATCACTCTTATACATTTCATATATTTGATTGCACATTTTCCAATTTTCGGATAAAAATTGATCTCGCTCAAAATTATGTACGGATACTATCAGCTTCACTTGTGTCGGCCGATCAATCTTGTAATCAATTTGAATTTCACGTTGAATCCCTTTTCGACGACCTTGATAGCCCTTCTTATAAGGCTTAACTCGACCATTAAAACTAACCTGATCGCCAAGCTGTAAAATTCCCAACGATCTAAATCCTTTTGTTACATTAAACCAGAGATGGTCTGTTAGTAATTGATGTTGTTCGTCTTTTATAAGAAAGTAACCTAAAAAAGGACATACTAACCTAACGGTAGTCAAATACCGAAAAAATTAGTATAATTTAGTTAGGTAAAGTATTTTATTGACCAACGAGCGCTTTCGCTCGTTGGTCTTTTCTATACTCTTGATAATTTGAACCAGTTTCAATCATGGCATAGGTAATCCTAAGCAGTTTATGAGCTAATGCGACTACTGCCTTTTGCGCACTCATATGACCTTTTAAACGATAGAAAAAGTCTTTTAATCCAGAGCAGGTTTGTCTTTTCGCACCTAGCGCTGCGGTTACCAGGGCAGTTTTCAAATAAACATTTCCATGCAAAATGTGACTGCTTTTGGATTGGCCAGCTGATTCATAATTTCCAGGACATAGGCCAGCCCAAGAAGCCAAATGATGAGCGGTCGGAAACGGGCTTACATCTGTCCCAACTTCGGCGATCACAATTTGGGCAATGTGTTTACTAATCCCTGGAATGGTTTGAAGCCGAAGATACAATTCTTCAAGTGGTTGAAGTTGTTCTTCAATTAGTAATTCCAAGGCATGAATTGCCTGTTGAACATCTGCCAATAATGCAAGTTCAATCTTTAAAATTTGGCGATCACTAGGAGACAGACTGCCGTCTAAAGCAGCGACAATCATTTCCGGTTTAGCTTTTAGCTTGGCGTGCATACATTTAGAAACTGTTTGCAGGTTAATCGGTTTTCCTTGGATTAATAAAGCTAACAATTTCTGGCCAGAACTACCAAAAATATCCGTTACATAGGTCGTTAACTTAATGTTTGACCGTTGAAGGATATTATGAATCTTGTTTTTAATACTCGTAGCCGTTTCAGTTAGGGACTTGCGTGTACGAGTTGATTCGCGCAATTCTTGAATTGGCCGTGGTGGAATAAAACTAGCAGCGACTAATCCCAACCGAGCTAATTCGGCGATCCATTCCGAATCCTTTTGATCAGTCTTTTTACCCGGAATATTTTTAATAATTCTGGGGTTACATAAGACCATTTTGAAACCATAAGGTTCCAAAATTTGCCAAACCGGCCGCCAATACTGACCGGTACTTTCCATTAAGACGACTTCAACTCCCTTTTCTAACGGCCAGTTCGCGCATTGACGCAATTCGGGTGATGTTGTTCCGTAACGCCGACTGTTCTTCCGGGGCTTTTGATCAGCTCGACCAATTAAAGTGGTGAGGGTGATCTGCTTTTGGTGTACGTCGATTCCACAACACTTCTCTGTAATGACATCCATGTCAGCACCTCCATTTAGAATAAAAGTTGGCGGTTAACCTTACAGCCTTGAGGAATGAAATTTTATAAGCGTGCTCGAAGCAACAATGGGTTAATCTCGAGGACCGAAGGGCATCGGTTTTATATTCGGGCTTATTAGCACCAAAAAGATAACGATGTACAATGAAACCGCCTTCACCTATATTATACAAAGGAAGACGGTTCTTTTCATTGATGGTTACGAGGAAAAGCGAAGCGCTCCTCGGAGAGTTTTATATTCATTAGCAAAATCGTTGGGAGTGCGTGACTTTTGTTTCGATCTGAATACTTAAAGCCATATTTCTTAAATTCACCTGAAAAGTAGCAACGATTCTTACTTCCCTTTTCACGTAATTTAGTACGCATTTTAGATGTCATTTGGAAGCTCCTTTAATTAAATTTTTAGGGAACACATGTTCACCTGAATTATATCAAATAGCAGTATTCCAAGACAACACCTTTACGATTTTTTATTTTTAAGCCGTTTCCGGGATTTGAACCCGGGACCTTTTCCTTACCATGGAAATGCTCTACCTTCTGAGCTAAAACGGCATTTTAATTATCCCACTTCATTTATTTCCACGCAATATGGGAAATAGAAATTAAAGTTAGAGAGTGTAGCAATCATTTTCCAATATTAATAACACCTAATCCTCTTTTTTAAATTAATTAATTACTATACTGATAAAAAGATCCTAGACATACTGGGTTTAACCGTTAGTATCCATTTCCGGAAACATGTAGGTTTTGGTTCCTATCGGTAGCTCATTTTTTTCATTTAAAGATATCTACACCAATATTGATACTAAAAAAGCCTTCGGTAGTTATTGCACTATCGAAGACTTTCTATTTTAGCGTGGCAACGTCCTACCCTCGCAGGGGGCGATCCCCCAACTACTCTTGGCGTGC